>SKMK01000068.1 GCA_007121075.1 Syntrophomonadaceae bacterium | reverse complement strand
GCCTTCAGTTTAAGATTAAATTCGACATCGGGTGGAAAAGTACCTTCTCAGAATATTAGATCTTTTTGCTTTTTCGACAATTATTTGCTCATGCATTTGCAGTCATAAAATACGATTATGGAACCTGCGAAATATGGGCTTAGAAAAAGCTTCATTAATTGCCGGTGGATGTAAAATTGACGAAATAGCTATAATTCATGTTTATGATCATAAACTTGATTTTTCAAGTTTGCCAATGAGAGAAGATTATACCCCCACAAAAGAGGACATGGAGAAGTTTAGAATGTTGCAAGAGATAAATAAAAATGAAAGAAAAAAGCTTTTGCAAGATGCTTTAAAGTTTTTTGAAGGAAAGGGTTTACAGGCACGTACTATTTTCAAAGAAGGACATCCAGCAGAAACTATTGTTAAGGTTGGTTGTGGAGAAGAATTTGACTTTATTGTTATTGGCAGCAGAGGGTTAGGTAGATTGAAAAAAGTTTTATTAGGAAGTGTTAGTAATGCAGTAGTCCAGCAAGCAGAAAAATGTTCAGTAATTGTAGTGAGGTAAATTAAAATATTATTGTAACTGTTCGTATACACAGCGCAGGCTGGGGCGTTTAGCGGGAGATAGATCCGCCAGGATAAAAAGTCAGAGCCTTTAACTTGGGCAGCGGTGCGACGGGAGACCAAAGCATCGAAGTCTGCCGACAAAGCTGCTTAAAGAGCGGTGAGTGAGCTACCGGGCTACAACGCAAGTAAACACACAGATAGCCTCGAAAACATAAACCCTGGAGGCCGCGAGCTGTTGAGCAGTTGGCGAAGGCAGCATACGTCAAGCGAAAGCTGACTGATACGTCAGACCTGCTCCAGCGGGGTGTTAGTGGTTGCACGGTAGCACAGGACGTTCTAAGCAACTGGGGAAGCCCTACCCGCTCTGGGCTGGAAACAGCGGAAGCAAAGTAAGCCCTATAACCAGAGCACCTGAGAAGTGGGTCGACAAGCGGGAGGGTGACGGAGGGGGTCGCAGTACTAATGAGGCCGGGTAATGCCGGAAGAGGGAAAAACCGTACGCCAAGCTAAGGGTGCATCATGTAGTGGGTGGAAACCTCACTGAGTAAGGCTTAGCCAGCCGACTCATAGCGAGTCTTGAGATTTATTGGAGGTGACTCATAGACCTAAGCGTAGACAGCAAATTAGTGGGCCGGAAGCATTAGTTGAAGTGATAGAGCCCCGAAATCCCTATAAAACGGGAAGGCTGGTATAGTGGTCTTTATAGAAGGCAACACCGGCCCAGTTGCTAAGGAGAGAGTGGACCGGCCCACGGGGTCGGAGAGCCTGGCACACTAAACACAGTTATGGTGCATTAACTTGGGAGGACTTACCCATTCTTCAGAAAAAGAAGTATGGCAGGCGGGTAATAACAAAGTGAGGAAACCAAAAAATGGGTAAGTAGTCGGATTACTGAATAGTAATGATGAATTGGGGTAATGCCCATGGAGGGAAGTCGGTAACATATCATTGCCTTGGAAAAGGGAAACACTTTCTACACATACGAAGAGGAATATGATCCACGAAGCAACCCTAATTAAAGGTGACGGTATCGGTCTGGATATCACAGAAGCCACCCTGAAAGTAGTTGAAGCAGCGGGAGTTAAAATCAAGTAGGATGAAGTTACTGTTGGGGAGGGCGCACTTGAAGAATACGGCACACCGCTGCCTGATAAAGTAATTGAATCCCTAAAAAAGAAAAAGGTCGGCCTGAGGGGGCCGCTGACTACCCCGATCGGTTCAGGGTTCCGCAGTATTAATGTAGGCCTTAGGGTGGAACTCGATTTATATGCCAATCTGCGCCCATCAAAAATGTTTCCGGGCATTAAGTCTCGGTATGAAGATATCGACTTGATTGTAGTCCGCGAAAATACCGAGGACTTGTATTCTGTATTCCGGAGTAGAGCAAATGGTTGGAACCGATGCAGCGGAAAGCATAAAAATTATAACCGTAAAGCCTCTGAAAGGATTGTTCGCTTTGCTTTTGATTATGCCCGCGACAATGGTAGAAAAAAGGTGACTGTTGTTCACAAGGCCAATATTTTGAAACTAAGCGACGGATTATTTTTGGAGATAGCCCGGGAAATAGCCGGGCAATACCCTAGCCTGGAGTTTGAAGATCGGATTGTTGATAATATGGGCATGCAGCTTGTCCAAAAGCCGGAACAATATGATGTTATGGTCATGCCCAACCTGTATGGTGATATCTTATCAGATCTCTGTGCTAGCTTGGTTGGCGGACTCGGCGTTGTCCCGGGAGCAAACATCGGTGATCAGGCTGCTCTCTTTGAGCCTGTTCACGGCAGCGCTCCCAAGTATGCGGGGAAAAATTACGTCAACCCTTCAGCTATGATCATGGCTGTCCTATTAATGCTGCGGCATATGGAAGAAAGAGAAGCTGCTGACCGCATCGAAAAGGCCCTGACCGCATAGATAAAAGATGGCAACGACCTGACTGCCGATTTAGGCGGAGTGCCGGAACCAGCGATATGGCTGCAGCCCTGGCCGGCCGGATCAGGCAATCTGGCTAATCTCATCAGCAGAGGGATTAAAGCTTGCAGGCAGTTAAGTTTGAAATCTTGAAAGGAGGTTAAGTATGGCCAATTTAAGTAAGGACGACCAGAGCATCCTGGTTAAAAAGGGTGGATTAATCCTGCCAGGGCTGATATTTACACTGGCCGTTGCAGCTGCTGCTATAGTTTTTACTAATCAGCTCGCAGTTAATGAAGAAAAAGTAATCAGCGAAGTAGTGATCGCCATAATATTTGGGCTGCTGATCAGGGCTTTGATAAAAATACCGGCAGTTTTTGCTTCGGGTGTTGAATTTTGCTTTAATAAGATTATAAAAGTAGCTATTGTCCTGATGGGCTTAAACTTTAGCATTGCAGCAGTGTTTAGAACCGGCCTGTCTGTGTTTGCCGTTATTATAATTTCTATTATTGCCGCCATGATCTTGATGGAGTTAATGTGGCGGCTGCTAAATATTCGGCCGTCTCTTGCCAGGCTGATAGGGGTAGGCACTGCTATTTGCGGAACATCTGCTATTATTGCATCAGCTCCGATCATTGATGAAGCAGAAGACAGCGATATAACCTATGCTGTTGCAACGATAACCATTTTTGGCCTGCTGGCCATATTTGTATACCCGGTTATAGGTTCGTTTTTACAATTAACTGAGTTTCAATATGGCAGATGGGTCGGTGTTGCTATTCATGAAACAGCCCAGGTCTTAGCAGCGGGTTTTGCCATTGGTAATGAAGCGGGAGAGGTGGCTACGATTGTTAAGCTGACAAGAACAATAATGCTTTTGCCGCTTATCTTTATTTTTGTCCAGGTTGGGCAAAGAGGCAGGGCGAGCGATCAGGTTGTTTCCAGGATCCTTTCAGCATTTCCAGTTTTTATCCTGGGTTTCCTGGGCTTAGCAGTCTTAAAAACTGTAGGGGATATTATACTCATAGATTCTGATTTGTGGATAACTACGCTGACCGCTTTTAATCAGCTTACTAAATTCCTAATTGTTGTGGCGATGGCAGGAGTCGGGTTAACAACCGATTTAACAAAAATAAAAAAACTTGGTTTGAAGCCCTTAATTTCGGGGTTAGTGGCTTCGATATTTCTGGGTGTTTTCAGCCTTGGCCTGTTTCAACTGCTCTATTGAACTAGGAAACGCTTATAGTAAGATTAAAGAAAGTTTTTCTCATTGTGCCGAGACACATCTTAAGACATTTCGCCACCATTTTCCGGGTCAGCATCGGTTAAAAAACCATGCATGATATTTTGAAACGCACCTTGAGCTGCTTAAAGACAACCGGCGCAAGCTGCACCTGCTTTTTAATGAAAGGCCTTTAAGCTTCCAGGAGCTGCAGGTCTGGGTGATCGATAGACAACGGGAACTTCTCCGTGGAATTATCGATTTAATAGAAGAAGGTGTGGAATTAAATGAAATCCGTCCCGGTATTGATATCGACCTCCCGGTCGTCTTTTCCTGGCCCTGAACTACGTGGTTATGGGCGGGATGATAATCATCGACCTGACTTTCCGCACCCTTGATCTTTGAAAAAACATTTAAAAAAAATCCATTTACAAGAAGGTACATAAAACGCCTTTGTCGAATAAAAAATAGCACACCAGACAGAGGTGTAGTAAATGGACCCTGATGTCAGGGAAGCCGGCCCGGCACCTCTGATTGCCGCTTTAAGCAGGGAACTGGGCATAGTACAATCCATTAACGAAACCGTTACCTGGGACTAAAAACAGTGCCAGGTGGACCCCGGAACCCACGCTCTGGCTATGATTATCGATATCCTGCTCGGCAGAAGCCCACTTTGCCTGGGAGAAAAGAACTATGCCGAGATGGATGTCGAGCTCATCTTCGGTAAAGGCTTTAAAAGCAGTGACTTTAACGATGACGCTTTGGCCAGAACCTTAGATAAGATCCATGCTGCCGGAGCGGAAAAAGTATTCCGCCATGCTTCTTTAAAAGCTCTGTTAAAAGAAGAATTGGAAAGTGGAGTTGCCCCGGTTCAGTGGGTACTACAGTGCTTGGATTTCAAGCGGTTTCTTTTAATTTCAGTTGATTAAACCACCTCGCTTCAAATTCCACCGGGGTGAGATAATTCAGGGTGG
>SKMK01000001.1 GCA_007121075.1 Syntrophomonadaceae bacterium | reverse complement strand
AATGTGAACATGGATATTGAGCTGATTACCCCGATCGCCATTGAAGAGGGAGTGCGCTTTGCAATCCGTGAAGGCGGACGCACCGTCGGCGCCGGAGTAGTCACCTCGATCTATGAATAAACGGGATTGAACGGGTACTGAATACCTCTAATAAAAACCATTAGGGGGCGGGGTTGATAACCCGCCTCCTAATTATGCAGGATTGTTGACAGGTTTATACAAATTGTGATACATTTTAGATTGCGAATTTAAGAGACAGGTGGGAGCATTAATGCGAGTTACTATCCATATGGCCTGCGAGGAGTGCCGGGAACGGAACTATACAACCCGTAAGAATAAAAAAAACAACCCGGATCGCCTGGAAGTAAAAAAATACTGCAGTCGCTGTAAAGCGCATACCCTGCATAAAGAAACCAAGTAGCATTATTTAGTTTCCAAGGGGTAAAGAACCGGATTTATAAAACTACTATCTCGGGAAGAGGTCTAAACAATGCGTTTTTTTAAGCGAGTAAGTAAATTTCTTCAGGAAGTCAAGTCTGAAATGAGAAAAGTCAACTGGCCCACCAGGCGTGAATTTGGGGTTTTTACCGGTATTGTCCTTTCCGCCGTAGTTGTAATCGGCATTTTTTTCTGGATCATGGACAGCATCTTTATTGCTGTTCTGCAGCTGGTGATAGGCTGATTATCCGGATAAAACCGGTACTCATATATATTTGAAATTAAAGGCTGGACAAGGAGAGTGAAGGGGGCAAACATGTTCCCTCATGACATGAACATTGAAACAGATACCGGAGCCGGTGATGAAATGAACCAGGCTCCCGAGAACGAAGCCGAAGAAACCGTAAACGGTGAAGAAGAGGCTGAAGTTAAAAAAGACTGGTTTGTAATTCATACCTATGCCGGGTACGAAAAGCGGGTAAAAACCAACCTGGAACGCCGTGTCGATTCGATGGAGATGCAGGATAAGATCTTCCGGATCATGGTCCCCACTGAGAAAGAAATTACCAGCCGCGGCGGCCAGAAAAGGACGGTTGAGAAGAAGGTTTTTCCCGGTTATGTCCTGGTGGAAATGGTAATGGATGACGATTCGTGGTACGTGGTGCGCAACACGCCCGGCGTTACCGGTTTTGTAGGGCCCGGCTCCAAGCCGGTTCCTTTAAGCGAAAAAGAAATCACCCATATCCTGCGCCAGGTTGGAGTAGTGGAAGGCAAACCACGCATCGACTTTGATATCAACCAGGTTGTGCGCGTGGTCAGCGGCCCCTTTAAGAATTTTGAAGGCAAAGTTGAAGAAATAAACCACGAAAAAGGGACCGTTAAAGTGTCTGTTTCCATGTTTGGACGTGAAACGCCGGTGGAGCTGGAGTTCCACCAGGTAATAAAATTTTAACGTGCGCTGTGCGACCTACCGGGCAGTAACAGTGAGGAGGTTTATGTAATGGCTAAAAAGAAGAAAATACTGGCTCAGGTAAAGCTGCAGATACCGGCCGGCAAAGCTACGCCTGCACCGCCGGTTGGACCGGCTCTCGGCCAACACGGGGTTAATATCATGGCCTTTTGTAAAGAATTTAACGAGCGGACGGCCAACGAAGGCGGCTTGATTATCCCGGTTGAACTTACCGTTTATGAAGACCGGTCTTACAATTTTATCACCAAAACCCCGCCGGCTGCCGTGCTGCTCAAAAAAGCGGCCGGCATTGAGACCGCTTCCGGTGAGCCGAACCGGGTAAAAGTGGCAACAGTCACCCGCGATCAGGTCCGGGAAATTGCCCAGCAGAAAATGGAAGACTTGAATGCATACGATGTTGAGTCTGCAGCTGATATTATTGCCGGTACTGCCCGCAGTATGGGCATAGTTGTTGAAGGCTAAACTAGCTTTAGTCCGGCAAAGCAAGGTTCATTTATTCATATAAATGCACCTGAACTTGGGGATGAAGCAATATACATAGTGGGAGAGCGGAGGCGCTCGCAGACCACGGGAGGTTAAAAAGCATGCCTAAAAGAGCAAAAAAATACCTGGAAGCACGCGAGCAGATTGATCGCGAAAGAAAGTATGAACCGGAAGAAGCCCTGGCAAAAGTAAAAGAACTGAGCAACCGTTCCTTCGATGAAACGGTGGAAGCGACTTTTCGTCTGGGGGTAAACCCGAAGCACGCCGACCAGCAGGTGCGCGGATCGGTGGTTTTGCCGCACGGAACCGGAAAAACGGTTCGGGTGGTTGTTTTTGCCAAGGGTGAGAAAATCAATGAAGCTGAAGAAGCCGGGGCCGATAATGTCGGATCAGATGAGCTGGTGGCCAAGGTCCAGGAGGGGTGGCTTGATTTTGACATTGCCGTGGCCACCCCGGACATGATGAGTTCTGTCGGCAAGCTGGGTAAAATCCTTGGCCCGCGCGGGATGATGCCCAACCCGAAAAGCGGTACGGTTACCTTTGAAGTTGGCAAGGCCATTAACGACATAAAGGCCGGAAAGGTAGAATACCGGACCGAAAAGGCCGGCAATGTTCATGTGCCGATTGGCAAAGTATCTTTTGAACAGGACAAGCTGGTCGAAAATTTCCAGACTGTCCTGGACGCTTTGATGAAAGATCGTCCGGCTGCAGCCAAGGGGCAATACATCAGGAATATTACGGTCAGTTCAACCATGGGGCCTGGAATAAAAGTTAACCAGGGTGTAGGAGCGAAAAGCTAAACGATAAAATTGTAAGCTGACAACTGCATAAGAGCTGTTCCGTAGACGGCAGGAACTGTACGGTTTAATAGCCCTCAGCGGGCTTCCTGTCCAGGAAAGTTATCTCCAGCATCAACCTGAGGGCAAGGGGTTTGATTATAATTAACCAGGTTAAAACGGGGTTTTCCAGTCTGCGGAAAACCTTTTTTATTTGGTCGGAGGAGGTGAAATTATTGCTCACCAGGGAAGAAAAAGAAAAAATGAAGGATGAGATAGCCGAGGCTTTAAAAAAGGCCGATCTGGTTGTGGTTACAGATTACCGGGGCTTGAATGTAGAGGCCATCAACAACCTGCGCAGGCGGCTGAGAAATGAACAGTGCCGGTTCAGAGTAACCAAGAACACCATGAATAAATGGGCCTGCAGGGAAGCTGGTTTTGAACAGCTGGAAGATTTTTTTGAAGGGCCAACCGCCATTGCTTACGCCGATGAAGATCCGGTAGCGGCGGCCAAGGTATTTAACGAGTTTACCAGGGAAAACGAAGCACTGGTTATTAAAGGCGGAGTTCTTTCCGGGCAGCTGGTCAGCCCTGAAAGGATCAAGGAGCTGGGCGAGATTCCCTCTCGCGAGATCCTGCTTTCCAAGGTTGTAGGCGGAGTCCAGGCCCCCATTTCAGGATTGGTCGGGGCGCTGCAGGGAACTCTCAGCCAGCTGGTTTACACGGTTGACGCGGTGCGAAGGCAGAAAGAAAGCGCTTAATTTAACTGCACGGTAACAGGTTTTGTGCCAGGCAGAAATATCAGGTGCTGCATGCGGCAGTCCTGAAAAATATAATCATATTAATAAAGGAGTAAAGTGGAAATGGCGAAAGAAGAAAACAAAGTAAATGAAATTATGGAAATGATCAAGGAGATGACCGTTCTGGAACTTTCGGATCTGGTTAAGGCTCTGGAAGAGGAATTTGGGGTTACCGCTGCTGCTCCGGTAGCAGCAGCCGCTGCTCCCGCTGCTGAAGGCGGAGTCCAGGAAGAAGAGAAGGACGAGTTTGATGTTATACTTACCTCGGCCGGTGACAAGAAGATCCAGGTTATCAAGGTGGTCCGTGAGTTGACCGGCCTGGGGCTTAAAGAAGCTAAAGCTATGGTAGACGAACTGCCAAGCCCGGTTAAAGAGAAAATAAACAAAGAAGAGGCTGAAGAAACCAAGGCTAAAATTGAAGAAGCCGGCGGTGTGATTGAGCTGAAGTAGCAGATTTGATTTTAAATACTGTGCCCGGGCACAATTATCTCCAGGCAATCAGTCAGAGTGTTTAATTTGGGGGGTGTTTATTGACACTCCTCTTTTATTTACGTTGATAATTTTCTTCTGCAAGCCGGATTATTTTGTGATCTGTGATCAAGATATATTTATAAAACTCGAAAGGTTGAAATGTGAACCTGCTTTTGTTAAAGTAGGATCTGCGAAGATTGTAGGGTCACACCCGGGAGCCAGGCCGATTTGCCTTTTCGTTATATAAAACTTTTTTAAATTTCTTTCCTGCACCCGTTGACATCGTTGTCTGCTTGTGATAAACTTTATATTTGTCTAGTACTACCACTATGCGTATTTTTAAGTGAAACTTGGCAAGCCTTCTTAATGGTGACAAATTACCCATAGGAGAAACAGAGGATATTGGCTGTTTTTAAGGTGCAGCCTTTTTTTTCCGGTTTTAAATCATAAACCAGGTATCAGGGGGAGTGATTTTTTTTAATGTCCACTAACGTCGCAACTGGCTTGAGACAAAGGCGTTCTTTTGCCCGCATCAACGAAGTTCTTGATCTTCCGAACCTTATAGAAGTCCAGCGTAGCTCGTTTGAATGGTTTCTTAAACAGGGCCTTAAAGAAATATTTGATGATTTTTCGCCGATTCAGGATTTTACAGGCAATCTGGTCCTGGAGTTTTTTGACTATTCGCTTGGAGAGCCAAAGTATTCCGTTGAAGACTGCAAGGAACGGGATGCCACCTATGCCGTGCCTCTAAAGGTTAAGGTGCGCTTGATCAACCAGGAAACAGGCGAAGTAAAAGAGCAGGAAGTATTCATGGGAGATTTTCCGATGATGACCGAAAACGGAACCTTCATTATCAATGGTGCCGAAAGGGTCATCGTCAGCCAGCTAGTCCGTTCTCCCGGAGTTTATTTCAAGAAGCAGCCCGACCCGACCGGGGCCACCGGGAAAGAGCTGATCAATGCTACCATCATACCCAACCGGGGGACCTGGCTCGAATTCGAAACAGATGTCACTGAGGGAGTTTTTGTGCGCGTCGATCGAACCAGGAAAATACCGGTAACGGTGCTCCTGAGGGCCATCGGTTACGGAACGAATGAAGAAATACAGGAAGTGCTGGGCCATGATCCACGGCTCAATGAACTGTTTGATAAAGACCATACCGATTCTGAGGAATCAGCGCTGCTTGAAATATATAAGCGCCTTCGCCCCGGCGAACCGTTAAATGTTGAAAATGCGCGATCCCTGTTTGATTCGCTTTTCTTTGACGGCAAGCGCTATGATTTCGCTTATGTCGGCCGCTTCAAAGCCAATAAAAAACTGTCGATGACCGAGCGGTTGTTCGGACATGAACTGGCCGAGGATGTCAGGGATCCCGCTGAAGGGACGGTCCTTTTCCCGGCTGGATCTGTAGTTGATGAAGAAGCGGCCCGGGTGATTGACGAAAACAACATCCAGAGGGTGAAAATAACTTACCGTGACCGGATCCACCTGGTAATCGGCAACGGCACTGTTGATTTATCGACCAGGCACCTGGTTACCTCTGATATTGTTGCCGCAGTTAACTACATTTTTAACCTGTTTGACGGTATTGGCCATGCCGACGATATCGACCACCTCGGCAACCGGCGCCTGCGCAGCGTTGGTGAACTGTTGCAGAACCAGTTCCGGATCGGATTATCCCGCATGGAGAGGGTAGTCCGCGAAAGGATGACCATCCAGGACGTGGAAGCGATTACACCCCAGGCTTTAATCAACATCAGACCGGTGATTGCTTCGATCAAAGAATTTTTCGGCAGCAGCCAGCTTTCCCAGTTCATGGACCAGACCAATCCACTGGCTGAGCTGACCCATAAAAGGCGCCTCAGCGCTCTTGGCCCCGGGGGTCTGAGCCGGGAGAGGGCCGGTTTTGAAGTGCGTGACGTTCACCACTCTCACTACGGCCGGATTTGCCCAATTGAAACCCCGGAAGGCCCCAATATTGGCCTGATCGGTTCGCTCGGCACCTATGCCCGCATCAACGAATATGGCTTTATCGAAACCCCGTACCAGCGGGTTGATAAGAAAGAAGGCCGGGTCACTTCAGAGATCGTTTACCTTACCGCGGACGACGAGGACCGCTTTGTTATTGCCCAGGCCAACGCCAAGCTGGATGAAGACGGCCGTTTTGCCACCAACAGGGTTATCTGCCGCTACTATTACGATACAGTTATGCGTCATCCCAATGAAGTTGACTTTATGGACGTTTCTCCGAAGCAGCTGGTCAGTGTGGCAACGGCCCTGATCCCCTTTCTGGAAAACGACGACGCCAACCGGGCCCTGATGGGAGCCAACATGCAGCGCCAGGCGGTGCCCCTGCTTCAGACCGAAGCCCCCTTTGTGGGGACCGGCTTGGAAAGCAAGGCCGCTGTGGATTCAGGAGCGGTTGCGGTTTGCCTGGCCGATGGCGAAGTGGTTCGGGTTACCAGCAACGAAGTTTATGTCCGCCGTGATGACGACGGCGATGATAGAAATTACATGATTAACGGACGGACCAGGGAACGTTTTGAAACAGGTCGGGTTCCCGGGTTTGACGGCCGGATTGATGTTTATTACCTCCAGAAATTCAAGCGCTCCAACCAGGGAACCTGCATCAACCAGCACCCCATGGTCAGGCGGGGCCAGAAAGTGAAAGCTGGCGAAGTTATCGCCGACGGTTCCTGCACCAATATGGGTGAAATGGCCCTGGGCCGCAACGTGCTGGTCGCTTTTATGCCCTGGGAAGGTTATAACTATGAGGATGCTATCCTGATCAGCGAAAAGCTGGTTAAGGAAGATACTTTTACTTCCATTCATATCGAGGAGTATGAGTCCGAAGCCAGGGATACCAAGCTCGGCCCGGAAGAAATTACCCGCGATATCCCCAATGTCGGCGAAGAGGCCCTAAAAGATCTCGACGGGCGGGGTATAATCCGGATCGGAGCTGAAGTCAGGGCCGGGGACATTTTGGTCGGCAAAGTTACCCCCAAGGGAGAAACCGAACTGACCGCTGAAGAACGACTCCTGCGGGCCATCTTTGGCGAAAAAGCCAGGGAAGTACGGGATACCTCCTTACGGATTCCGCATGGCGAATCAGGTATAGTGGTCGATGTAAAAGTTTTTAACCGGGAAGATGGCGACGAGTTGTCACCGGGGGTGAACCAGTTGGTTCGGGTCTATGTGGCCCAAAAACGAAAAGTTTCCGAAGGGGATAAAATGGCCGGCCGGCATGGAAACAAGGGAGTAATTGCCCGGATCCTGCCGGAAGAAGATATGCCTTTCCTGCCTGATGGGACTTCCCTTGATATTGTGCTCAATCCATTGGGAGTTCCTTCACGGATGAACATTGGGCAGGTTCTGGAGGCCCACCTCGGTTGGGCGGCCAGCAGTTTGGGCATCAGTATCGCTTCTCCGGTTTTTGATGGCGCATCCGAAGGAGATGTTTTCGAGTGCTTCCGGGAAGCCGGCTTGCCTGAAGACGGTAAGACGATCCTTTACGACGGTCGCACCGGTGAGCGCTTTGATGAGAAAATTACGGTCGGTTATGTTTATATGCTCAAGCTGGCCCACCTGGTTGCCGATAAGATCCACGCCCGCTCAACCGGGCCTTATTCGCTGGTCACCCAGCAGCCACTGGGCGGCAAAGCCCAGTTTGGAGGCCAGCGGTTCGGAGAGATGGAAGTGTGGGCGCTTGAAGCCTATGGTTCAGCTTACACATTGCAGGAAATCCTCACTGTCAAATCCGACGATGTTGTCGGTCGGGTGAAAACCTATGAAGCCATTGTCAAGGGAGAAAATATCCCCGAGCCAGGCGTGCCGGAATCGTTCAAAGTCCTGGTTAAAGAACTGCAGAGCCTCTCCCTGGATGTCAGGGTTTTAAGTGAGGAAACCGGAGAGGTTGAAATTAAAGAAGGCGAAGACGAAGGTGATTATCGCCGGCTTGATGTAAATATTGAAGGAATGGAATCGGATGAAGACGACCTTGATCGCTTCATTTACCAGAAAGACAAGCAAGATGAAAGCGAAAAAGAGAAAGAGGATGAAGAAGAGGAGGAAGGCGAAAGCATTGAAGAGGAAGACATTGAAAGTTTAAACCTGGAAGATGTGAAGGTGGAAGGTGGCGGAGATGATGAAGAAGATGCTACCGGGCCGGCCGATCTCCAGGAAAAAAATGTAGAAGAAGTTTCTTTAGACCAGCTGGAAGAACTTGAAGATGATAGCAGTGATGAAGACGATCAGTCAAAACCTGGATCTTCCAGGCAAAAGAGCAGTAAAGATGGCGAAGAGCCGGAAGAAAAATCGGGAGAGCTGGAAGAAGATGAGGAAAGCATCTACTAGTAGCACAGGTTAAAACCTGGCGAAAGGAGAGATCTTTTTGTTGGATGTTAATAACTTTGATGCCTTAAAGGTCGGATTGGCATCTTCGGAACAGATCAGGGCCTGGTCGAGAGGTGAAGTTAAAAAACCGGAAACCATAAATTACCGGACCCTGAAACCTGAGCGCGAAGGGCTCTTCTGTGAAAAGATATTCGGGCCTCAAAAAGACTGGGAATGCCACTGCGGCAAATACAAACGGGTCCGCTACCGCGGCATTGTCTGTGATCGCTGCGGTGTTGAGGTAACAAGGGCCAAGGTGAGACGTGAGCGGATGGGCCATATCGAGCTAGCTGCCCCCGTTTCGCACATCTGGTATTTTAAGGGCATTCCGAGCCGGATGGGTTTGCTACTTGACATGTCACCGCGGGCCCTGGAAAAAGTACTTTATTTTGCTGCCTACGTGGTCATAGATCCCGGTGAAACCTATTTAAGCGACAAACAGCTTTTAACCGAAGGCGAATTCCGGGAATATTATGATAAATACCAGGCCCTTTTTAAGAGCGGGAAAGGGTTTAAAGCCGAGATGGGCGCTGAAGCGATTAAAAAACTTCTCAAAAGGCTCGATCTCGAGCAAATTGCCCAGGAGCTGCGCGAAGAGCTGGTCAGCTCCAGCGGCCAGAAAAAAGTCCGGGCTATCAGGCGCCTGGAAGTAGTTGAAGCATTTCGCCAGTCTGGAAATAATCCATCCTGGATGATCCTGGATGCGATTCCGGTTATCCCGCCCGACCTGCGGCCGATGGTCCAGCTTGATGGCGGCCGGTTTGCCACCTCGGACTTAAACGACCTGTACCGGCGGGTGATTAACCGAAATAATCGCCTGAAGAGGCTGCTTGACTTGGGCGCACCTGACATTATTGTCCGGAATGAAAAACGGATGCTCCAGGAGGCGGTGGACGCCCTGATTGATAACGGGCGCCGCGGAAGGCCTGTAACCGGCCCCGGTAACCGGCCCCTCAAATCGCTCAGCGACATGCTGAAAGGCAAGCAGGGCCGTTTTCGCCAGAACCTGCTCGGCAAAAGGGTCGACTACTCGGGCCGCTCGGTTATTGTAGTCGGGCCGGAACTAAAGCTCTACCAGTGTGGATTGCCGAAGGAAATGGCTCTGGAGCTGTTCAAACCCTTTGTCATGAAAAGGCTGGTTAGTGACGGCGAAGCGCATAACATCAAGAGCGCCAAGCGGATGGTGGAAAAAGTCCGTCCCGAAGTTTGGGATGTGCTCGAAGACGTGATCAAGGATCATCCAGTGCTTTTAAACCGGGCGCCAACCCTGCACCGTCTCGGCATCCAGGCTTTCGAACCGGTTCTGGTTGAAGGACGGGCGATTCAGATTCATCCCCTGGTTTGTGCCGCATACAACGCCGACTTTGACGGGGACCAGATGGCCGTCCATGTACCGCTTTCGGCCGAAGCCCAGGCAGAAGCACGGCTGCTGATGCTTTCCGCCCATAATATCCTCAACCCGAAAGAAGGAAAGCCGGTCACGACACCAACCCAGGATATGGTTCTCGGTTGCTACTACCTGACCTTTGAAAAAACCGGGGCCAGGGGCGAAGGGAAGGTATTTCCAGATCCAGAAGAAGCGGTTACCGCTTATGACCTCGGATACATCGACCTGCAGGCCCGCATCTTTGTCAAAGCAAGCGGATTCAAGGGACGTGAGTTTGTCCGCCGTAAAAAATACCTGCTTACAACAGTGGGCAAAGTAATCTTTAATGATGTATTTCCCAGGGATTTTCCATACATGAACAATGCCGACTTTAATGATTCTTTGCCAGAACAAAACTTTGTACCAATCAAGAATTTTAAACCCGAACAGGTCCTTGCAGATCTGCCGCGTAACAAAGCCATTAAAAAAGATTTTCTGGCCGACCTGATTGCCCGCTGTTTCAGGCAGTACGGCAATACCAGGACGGCGGAAATCTTAGACGAAATTAAAGCCCTCGGTTTCCATTATGCAACCCGGGCCGGGATTACCGTAGCGGTAAGCGATATTATGGTCCCTACCCAGAAACAGGACATTATGAGGTCCGGCGAAGAAAAAGTTGAAGCCATTGAGCAGCAATATGAACGGGGCCTGATTACTGAGAAAGAACGTTACGACCGGGTCATTGAAATCTGGGGAGGGGCCAAGGACGAAGTGACCGCTGCCCTGATGAGCGGCCTTGACGAATTGAACCCCATCTACATGATGGCCCATTCCGGGGCCCGCGGTAACGAATCCCAGATTACCCAGCTTGGCGGAATGCGCGGCCTGATGGCCGACCCGGCCGGGCGGATCATCGACATACCGATCCGGGCCAACTTCCGCGAGGGCCTGACCGTGCTGGAGTACTTTATTTCCACCCACGGCGCCCGCAAAGGTTTGGCCGATACTGCCTTGAAAACCGCCGATTCGGGTTACCTGACCCGCCGGCTGGTTGATGTTGTGCAGGATGTCATTGTCCGGGAAGAAGACTGCGGCACCGGACAGTCGATCAGGCTGAGTGAATTTCTTGAAAATGACGAAACCCTGGAAGAAGCAGTAAACCGGGTTATCGGCCGCTATATTTTTGACCCGGTATATCATCCTGAAACGGGCGAGGTCCTGATCGAGGCCGACACCATGTTTACAGAAGAAATGGCCCAGAAGATCCTCGAGTATAATATCACGGAAGTCCTGTTCCGTTCGGTGTTAACCTGCAAAACCCGCCACGGCGTGTGCGTAAAGTGTTACGGCCGCGACCTGGCCACCGGCAAGGTGGTCAATGTCGGCGAAGCGGTGGGTATCATTGCCGCCCAGTCCATTGGAGAGCCGGGAACACAGCTGACCATGCGGACCTTCCATACCGGTGGTGTGGCCGGAGACGATATTACCCAGGGTCTGCCCCGGGTGGAAGAGTTGTTTGAAGCCCGCAAACCGAAAGGACAGTCGCTGATTGCCGAGATAGGCGGGGAAGTCGAAGTTATTGAAACCCGCTACAAGCGGGAGATCAGGCTTACTTCGGAACACGGCGAAAACCGGGTTTATCCCATTCCCTACGGGGCCCGGATCAAGGTTGAAAACGGCCGGCAGATAAATGCCGGCGACGAGTTGACCGAAGGTTCTATTAATCCGCATGAACTGCTAAAAGTCAAAGGTGTGCGGGGAGTTCAGCTTTACATGCTCAAGGAAGTACAGTGGGTATACAAGATGCAGGGCGTTGATATCAGCGACAAGCATATCGAGATTATTGTGCGTCAGATGCTCAAGAAAGTTAAAGTGGAAGAACCCGGCGACACCGACTTGCTGCCGGGCGGAATGCTTGACAGCCACGTTTTCGATGAAATTAACGAAAGCGTTGAAGCCGAGGGAGGTCGTCCGGCTGTGGCAAGGCCGCTTCTCCTCGGTATTACAAAGACATCCCTGGCTACAGAATCATTTCTGTCGGCGGCTTCCTTCCAGGAAACTACACGTGTCTTGACCGAAGCTTCGATTAAAGGGCGCCAGGATCAGCTCCTCGGTTTGAAAGAAAACGTGATTATTGGCAAACTGATCCCGGCCGGCACCGGAATGTCCCGGTACCGCAATATTGAAGTCCGGCCTATTGGCGTGGAACCGGAGCCTGAAGAAGAAGCCAAACCGGAAGCGGATCTTGGCCTTGATACCGAAGAGACAGCAGTGACCGCCACCGGTGACCAGAAGCCGGAAGGACTGGAAGAGGATCCGGAGGTGTTCGAAGACTAAAGTTCTTCGAATGCCTCTGCTGCTACCCCGGGTGTCAAGGCCCGGGGTTATGACTGCCGGGGTAAAAAAGTAAAAATTTGATTGACAAGGGTTGTAGACGGTGTTAAAATCTTAAAGTGCGCCTTAAGGGCGCTAACTGGAGAGGTTTTAACAGAGGATGGTGAGCCTTTCCTTTGGAAGATCAAGTAGCAGAAGATCTGGTTAATAATTCCCGGTATAAGGTCGTAGGCACCAAGCAAACCCTCAAAGCCCTGGAAAAAGGAGAGGTCCAAAGGGTTTTCATTGCCGGGGATGCAGATGACAAAGTGATTCGACCGGTAGTATCTGCCTGTGAGGCAAAGGGCATTGATCTGCATCGGGTCGACTCGATGGCCCGGCTTGGTAAAATGTTTGGGATTAAAGTTAAAGCAGCAACTGCTGCCATTTTAGAGGAAAAATAAAGGAGGTGGACTAATGCCGACAATAAACCAGTTAGTTCGTAAAGGCCGTAAGCAGGTAACCAAGAAAAGAACAGCGCCGGCGCTGGATCGTTCACCGCAAAAGAGGGGTGTTTGTACCAGGGTTTCGACCACCACCCCAAAAAAACCCAATTCAGCCTTGCGGAAAATTGCCAGAGTCCGCCTGACCAATGGAATTGAAGCGACAGCCTATATTCCCGGGATCGGACATAACCTGCAGGAACACTCGGTTGTCCTGGTCAGGGGAGGACGGGTCAAGGACTTACCCGGGGTTCGTTACCACCTGGTAAGGGGTGCCCTCGATACAGCCGGAGTGGAAAACAGGGCTCAGGGACGTTCCAAGTACGGCACTAAAAAGCCGAAAACGCAGTAAATAAGTAAGGAGTGGGTGATCGAAAATGCCACGTAAAGGCCCTGTATCAAAAAGGGAAATCCTGCCGGATCCGGTTTATAACAGTAAATTGGTGACCAGGTTTATTAACAAATTAATGTACGACGGCCAGAGAGGAGCCGCCCAGGATATTATTTATGGCGCTTTTGATATAATCAAGGACAAAACCGGCAAAGAACCGCACGAAGTTTTTGAAACTGCCGTCCGCAATGTGGCTCCTGTCCTGGAAGTAAAAGCCCGCCGGGTAGGTGGTGCGACTTACCAGGTACCGGTGGAAGTCAGCTCTCACCGCAAAAACATCCTGGCCATCCGCTGGATAATCAGTTTTGCCCGCGGACGCTCTGAAAAGACCATGGCCCAGCGCCTGGCGGCAGAGTTGATGGAAGCTTCCAGCGGAACCGGCAGCGCCATTAAGAAAAAAGAAGATACCCATAAGATGGCTGAGGCCAACAAGGCTTTTGCCCATTACCGCTGGTAATAACCCTTTTGGTTAAAGATATCATGATTGTTAATGGAAATTCGAAATTATATACCGGAACCATAGTTCAGGGTTCCAAAATTTTTAGGAGAGGAGGGGTGACATGAGCAAAGAAATAAAAAACGGAGCAAAAAAAGAATTCAATGTTGAACAGAGCCTGGATAAAATCAGGAATATCGGGATTGCCGCCCACATTGATGCCGGCAAAACCACCACTACTGAAAGGATCCTGTTTTATTCCGGCCGGGTCCATAAGTTGGGCGAGGTCCATGACGGGACAGCGACCATGGACTGGATGGCGCAGGAGCAGGAACGGGGCATAACAATAACTTCAGCCGCTACGTCCTGCCGGTGGCGTGATAATTTGATTAATATTATCGACACACCCGGGCACGTGGACTTTACCGTAGAAGTTGAGCGTTCCATGCGGGTTCTTGACGGCGTAATTGCCGTATTTTGCGCCAAGGGCGGTGTAGAAGCTCAATCTGAAACTGTCTGGCACCAGGCCGATCGCTACCATGTCCCCCGCCTGGCGTATATCAATAAGATGGATACAGTGGGCGCAGATTTTTTCAGCGTCCTGCAGCAGATGAAGGACAGGCTTAAGGCCCAGGTGCTTCCAATCCAGCTGCCCATCGGCAAAGAAGGCAGTTTTACAGGTATTATCGACCTGATCAACCTGCGGGCCATTACCTATGAAGACGATCTCGGTACCCGCAGTAATGAAACCGAGATCCCTGAAGAAATGAAAGAAATGGTAAGCGATTACCGGGAAAAGCTGCTCGAAGCAGTCGCCGATTACGACGACAGCATGATGGAAAAATACTTTAACGGCGAAAACATAACCGCAGAAGAGTGCTACAGGGCCCTGCGCAAAGCGACGATCCATCACAACCTGGTCCCGGTGCTCTGTGGCTCTTCGTATCGCAACAAGGGTGTTCAACCCCTGCTTGACGCAGTAATCAACTATCTTCCTTCCCCGGTAGAAGTGGGAGCGGTTAAAGGGTTTAACCCGAAAAGCGGGGAAGAAGATTTTCGCCTTCCCGCCAATGATGCACCTTTTTCCGCCCTGGTATTTAAAATCATGGTCGATCCCTATGTCGGCAAGCTTGCTTTTGCCCGGGTTTATTCAGGAACCCTGAAAAAGGGTTCTGTCGTATACAACGCTACCCGGCAAGAGCGTCAGCGTGTGAGCAGGCTGATCAGGATGCATGCCAACTTCAGGGAAGAGATCGAAGAAGCCAAAACCGGCGACATCCTGGCCCTGGCCGGACCGAAGGAAATCAGCACCGGGGAATCCCTCTGTGCAATGGATAAACCGATTGTCTTAGAAAATATCAAGTTCCCGGAGCCGGTCATCTCAATTGCCATCGAGCCGAAAACAAAAGCCGACCAGGACAAGATGACGGTTTCCATGCAGCATCTGGCTGAAGAGGACCCGACGTTCCAGATCTATACCGACAACGAAACCGGCCAAACTATAATTTCGGGGATGGGAGAACTCCATCTTGAAATTATTGTTGATCGCCTTCTGCGGGAGTTCAAAGTCCAGGCCAATGTGGGCAAACCGCAGGTGGCTTACAAAGAAACTGTCCAGGTTGAAGCTGTTTCTGAAGGACGCTTTATCCGTCAGTCAGGCGGCCGCGGACAGTACGGGCATGTCAAAATCGAACTGGAACCGCTTGAGTCCGGTGGAGGCCTTGTATTTGAAAATAAAATTGTCGGCGGGGCGATTCCGAAAGATTTTATCCCGGCTGTTGAGGATGGAATCAAGGAAGCCTCCCACAATGGTGTACTGTCCGGTTACCCGGTTGTCGATGTCAAAACGGTGCTGGTGGACGGTTCTTTCCACGAGGTTGACTCATCGGAGCTTGCTTTCCGGATTGCCGCTTCCAAGGCTTTTAAAACGGCTATGTCAAAGGCAAAACCGGTGCTCCTGGAACCGGTTATGAAAATTGAAATTTCAGCGCCGGAAGAGTATCTTGGCGATATTATTGGCGATTTAACCGGGCGGAGAGGCCGGATCCTGGGCACTGAGCCAAAAGGCCACCTGCAAATAGTGCGGGGAGTAGTTCCGCTCTCCGAGGTATTTGGATACGCCACTGAATTACGTTCTCACACCCAGGGGCGCGGTGTTTACAATATGGAGTTTTACCGTTATGAAGAGGTTCCCCAGAGCATTGCTCAAAAATTAATTAATCAAAGTATTGCTTATCAATAGTGGAGGTGCATTTAGTTGGCGAAGCAGAAGTTTGAGCGGACGAAACCGCATGTGAACGTAGGGACGATTGGCCACGTGGACCATGGCAAGACGACATTGACGGCGGCGATGACCTATTGTTT
>SKMK01000059.1 GCA_007121075.1 Syntrophomonadaceae bacterium | reverse complement strand
GGTCTGCGGCCCCGGAAACGGAGTTTTCCAAGGGCAAAAGCAGCAAAAGAACCGGCTATTAAAGCCAAACTGGTGGAAGCAGTGGCTACAATAGTGCTATTGGCCAGACCGCGTAAAAACTGACCATCTCGCAGCACAACTGAATAGTTCTGTAATGTCGGGGAAAATTCCAGGGTCGCGGGATCACGGGGCACAGCCGTAGCCGGAGTCATGAACAGCTGGGACTCGGTTTTTAACGACGAGTTGACTGCCCAGTAAAATGGAAACAGCAAGTATAGCAAAACAAAAATTATCATAAAATTAAAGCCAACCCGTTTTAATATATCATAAGGTTTGAGGGATTTTTTCATTCTCGTTCAACTCCCAGCATTCTAATATAAGAGATGGCGAATATAAAAATAAGGAAAAATATAAGTACCCCGATTGCTGAAGCAAGTCCCATATTCCTGTTGGCTACAAGCTGGAAATAATTATAACTGGCAAGCGAATACTGGCTCTGACCCAGCATAACCTGGAATATATCAAAAACTCTTAGCGCATCAAGAGTGCGAAAGACTAATGCCACAGCTATGGCCGGTTTCAAGAGCGGCAAAGTAATGGTAAAAAACTGCCTCACCTTACTGGCCCCATCAATTTCGGCAGCTTCAAATATATCTTCAGGCATCGTCTGTAATCCCGCTAACAATAACAGGGCCATAAACGGTGTGGTTTTCCAGACATCTACGGCAATCATCGCCGGTAGTTGGAAAGTGCTTATAGCCAAAAAAGCGATCGGCCTTTCTACTACACCAAGCCAGTCAAAAAATGCATTAAACATACCGGCTCTGCCAGGAGCCAGCATCCATTCCCACATGCGGGCCGAAACGACTGTAATAACCGCCCACGGTACCAGCATGGCGGCCCGCATGGGCCCTCTGAATCTAAACTTACTGTTAACTACAAGGGCTATGGCCAACCCCAGGACAAGCTCTAAAAACACCGATACAACTGTAAAAATAAAGGTATTAGAGAACGCCAGAATGAAGTTGCGATCGGTCGCACCAACGACGTAGCGCGTGCCAAACAGGGTAAACTGGTTTACTTCACGAAAACGTATCGGTTCCCGGGGCAATATGTCTATCGGTCTCTCGTATACTACTTCGCCTGTTTCGGGGTCAACCACTATTTCTCCGGTTGTTTCGTCGATGACAGGATCAAGAGTGGCAATGTGAACACTAAGCAGGCGACGGTAATTGTCAAACCCGATAAAGTTGGTTTCTTCTCTGCCGGCAAATATCCGGTCTGTAAAGCTGGTGTAAAAAACGTGGGCTAATGGATAAAAAGCGATAATGCCAATGATAAGAAGAGTTGGCAATAAAAGCTTCAGGGCAAGTTTTTCTTCTCTTCTTGCCAGAATCGAAAATCTTGGTTTTCGGGGCAGAAAACTTTTTTTTGAAGATGCGCCATCATTTTTTACAGCCAAACGTCCCAATCCTTTCTCGCTAAACTAAAGGTCGCAACAGGTTAGCTTTCCCGGGTTGTTTTTTGTAATTAATGCCTGATATATCGTTAGCTTATTGAAACAGTAGCACAATTTTTTGCCGATAAAATCTATCACTATTATGATATCCGGCCGATTGCTCAAAAATCTATTAGTAAAATACGCATCATGCAGTGATCTTATTCCTATTTTTTTATACAAGACCAGAAGCTTCGTTATACGCAAAGCTTTTTACAAATATTCAACTAGCAGGGAGGTTTTCTTTACATCTAAAACAGTAATCTTTGAAATGCTTGATGAACTTTAGTCCGGAGTGGTTATTGATAATTAATAAAGAGGATCCTGTTATCCTTAATCCAGTTCAATTATTTGATAAAGATAAACAAATCCGGGGTAAAGATGTCAGATAAAAGGAAAACCGGCAACGTTGTAGAATTATTCAGTAGGTTCGAGTTTTCAAGGGTTCTTGTAAATCAGCTGAAACCTGCAACTATGTTTATAAGGAAGGAAATATCAAGGAGGTGTTACTGATGGATGAAGCTCGTGCCCAAATCGAAGAACGGATTAAAAATTATATCACTGCGCGGTCTGTTTTGTATTACATCCTCGGTGTAATCCAGGTTATTCTTGGTTTTCGCTTTCTGTTTAGATTATTGGGAGCTAACCCTAACAATCCTTTTGTTTCGTTTTTGTATAATTTAACTTCAGTGTTGCTCGCACCTTTCGAAGGGATCTTCAGGGAGTTTATCAGTCCCGGCCTGGAAGCTGAATCTGTATTTGAATTCCACACCATCATAGCCATGCTGGTCTATGCTGTAATTTTCTGGGGGATTGGATCTTTGATTAACTTAAAAATAGAGCGGGAGAAAATCGAACTCAGGAAGTAAGTTGTTTCCGCAGCTTGTTACGGCCATTACCATTCATTTCAACCCTGATCTCCAAAATTTTTCTACTTCTCCCCAGTTGATAATCTGTTGAGGGCGTGTTCTAATAGTCAACGGAGAATTAATTACTATTTATGGGTTTTTCGAAGCCTGGTAATGGCTTCTTTCATAAAATTTAAGGTTCTATGTCATAAGTATTTTTGAACAACTGCCTTGCTTTTTCTTTTGAGATCAATTTCTTTTCAACCGCCAGTTCAGGAACAGGGATTCCTTTTTCCAGTGACTCTTGCGCCAGTTTTGCCGCATTTTCATATCCTATATCAGTTGATAGCAAAGTTGCCAGGGAAGGATTCAACAAGAGCAAATTTCTGCATCTTTCCTTATCTGCTTTTATTCCTTCGACACACAGTTTTTGAAAATCTGGCAGGTACTTGATTAACAGTTTCTGTGACTCCAGGATACTGGTCGTCATAACAGGGGTCATAACATTTAGTTCCATTTGACCGGCCTGGGAAGCCGCTGAAACCGTGCCATGATTTCCAATAACCCTGAAACAAATCATGTTAAGACATTCCGCCATTACGGGGTTTACCTTGCCGGGCATTATGGAAGACCCTGGTTGCACAGGGGGAAGTTTTATTTCCGCCAGACCCGCGACCGGCCCTGAATTTAGCAATCTTAAATCGTTGGCAATGCGGTTCAATTCTTTTGCCAGCTCGCTTAAATAGCCGGAGAAAACCGAAAGCCCGAATCTGCTCTGCAAAGCCTCGAAAGGATTTTTTGATCTTTTCAGAGGTAAGCCGGTAAACCTGGAGAGATACTCCAAGGCTTTATCTTTAAATCCCTCCGGAGCATTGGCGCCGGTACCGACGGCAGTCGAACCCAGGGGCACCTCCAGCAACATATCTCTTCCTTCCCTCAGCAAACCTGCAGCACGTTTGAGAACGGAGGCATAGGCGCCAAATTCATCACCAACTGTAACGGGAGTAGCGTCCATTAGATGGGTTCTACCGGTTTTAATTATTTCAGAAAACTCCCTGCTTTTTTCTTTAAAAGCTTCTGCAAGATCGTCCAATACTTCAAGCAGTTCATCCGCTTTCCAGATAACTGCAATATGCGAAGCAGTCGGGAAGGTATCATTGCTCGATTGCGACATGTTAACGTGGTCATTGGGGTGGATCTGGCTGTAATCTCCTTTGGTCCTTCCAAGGATTTCCGCTGCTACGTTTGCCACCACTTCGTTAACATTCATGTTGAACGAAGTGCCTGCTCCTGCCTGAAAGATGTCTACTTTGAATTGCTCCCTCATGCTTTCAGCACGTTCGCAGGCTTCCACCAGGACCTCTTTTTTGCTTTTTTCCAGTTTACTAAAATCTGCATTAGCCATGGAACAGGCTTTTTTCAAAAGCAGGTATGCCTTGATAAAGACCTCGGGAAACGGTTTCTCGCTGGCCTTGAAATTGTTAAGTGCCCTCTGGGTTTGCGCCCCATAGTAAGCCTGGTCTGGCACTTTTATTTCACCGACAGTGTCCTTTTCTGTTCTCATTTTTTATCCTCCTCATTTTTTAGTTGGTTTTGCGCCTTTCCTATGGCGATGTTTGGTGGAACTCCCTTCGGGCATACTTTCCTGCAATTAGTGTAAAAATCACATGCCCACCAGCCGAAATCCCGGTTTGCAAAATATAGCCTCCCTACATTGCCAGGTTCCCTCGGGTCCAGGTAAAAGCGGTACAATTTTGCCAGCGCGGCAGGGCCTGGATAACCTTCCACATCACCAACCATGGGGCATGCGCTCCAGCACAATGCACAAGAGATGCAGTTGGAGTACTTTTCAAGTTCTCTCACCTGATCTTTTCCGAGCAGGTATTCTTTTTCGGGTGGGTTGCTATACTCCTTCAATTCAAGCTCCAGCTTCCGAAAATGTTCAAAAAAGGGTTCCCAGTCCACTACCAGATCCTTTAATACCGGAAGTTTGGGGATGGGTTCCAATAGCATTCCGTCTTCGGGGACCTTGCCCTCTTTGGGCAGGAATACCTCATAAACATTATTAAGCTCATCAATCCTTGATACCGGAGTTTTGCATGCAAGCAGCGGCATGCCGTTAATCAATATCGCGCAGCTGCCACAAACTGCCCCCCTGCAAGAATACCGAAAAGCCAGGGTCTCGTCGATATTTCCCTGGATATGAAAAAGTATGTCCAGGACAGTCATTTCCTGGCTGACTTTAACATTGTATTCATCATATTTATCACCCGCGCCTCTGGATATCCTTATAATCATCAATAATCGCGCTCCTTTACAGGAAATAAGCCACTCCTGACCGGCGAAAAAGTTATAGATGGCCTGTTTTTATGATCTTTTATAAATATGGTGTGTTTTAGATAACTGTCATCATCACGATTGGGGAAATCCGCCCTGTAATGCGATCCCCGGCTTTCTTTTCTTTCTAGGGCCGATACGGCGACAGCTTCAGCTATCTCAAGCATATATCCCAGCTCTAAAAATTTAAGTAATGCTTGATTGTATTTTTTCCCCCTGTGATTCAACCCTGCACCACTATAACGCTTCTGCAGCCGGTATAAATTGTTCAACCCCTCATGCATCTTTTCTTCATTCCTGAAAATGCCGAATTTGCCGTACACGGTTTTTTTCATTTCCTTCATTAAAGCTGCAGTATTTTCTCCTTTTCCGGAAAAAATAGTTTCCAACCGTTCCTGTTCCCGGTCCAATACATTTTTTACATTGGATAGACGAACGGATTCCCGGTCATTACTGCCTGCTCTTTTGCCGGCTTTCTTTCCGAAAACCAGGGTTTCCAGCAGTGAATTGCCTCCCAGCCTGTTTGCGCCGTGCACGGAAACACAGGCGCACTCGCCTGCTGCGAGCAAGCCCTCTATATTCGTTTCACCATCTATATTTACATTAATGCCGCCCATGGAATAATGCTGTCCCGGCTGGACCGGGATCAGTTCTTCAACCGGATCCAGATTCGCAAAGTCCCGGGCTATCTGCCTGATCCCCGGCAGGTGTTCTTTAATTTTTTCGGCTCCCAAAGGCCTGAGATCCAGGTATACATATTCACCTTCATAACCCAACCCTTTTTCTATTTCTTCCATGATAGAGCGGGCGACGATGTCTCTGGGCGCAAGTTCTTTTGCTTCCGGGGCGTATTTAAACATGAATCTTTCGCCTTCTGAATTTATAAGATGGGCGCCCTCGCCCCTGGCTCCTTCCGTGATCAAGATATTCGAACCGTACAGGGTAGTGGGATGAAACTGGACAAACTCCATATCTTTCAGGGCCGCGCCGCAACGATAGGCCAGGGCGTGGCCGTCGGCTGTATTGATAAGTGAATTTGTCGATCGCTCATAAATCCTTCCATAACCGCCGGTGGCCAGGATTAGCGATTTAGATGAAAACCCGTGCAGCTCACCGGTCTGGATATCGATGGTGATACAGCCTGCGCACTTATTGTTATTTACCACAAGTGAAGTAACGAAATGTTCATTGTAAAATTTGATGCCCCTTGAACTTGCCTGTTCAAACAAGGTATTCAAAAGATTGTGCCCGGTCCGGTCGGCAGCGTAACAGGTCCTTGGCACTCCGGCCCCTCCGAACGGTCTCTGGGCCAGTTTGCCTTCATTGTCCCTCGAAAATACCGTTCCCCAGTGTTCAAGTTCTATAACCGAAGCGGGTGCTTCTCTGCAGAGGGCCTCAACAGCATCCTGATCGGCCAGGTAAGCAGAACCTTTGACAGTATCAAAAGCGTGCTTTTCCCAGCTGTCATCTTTTGAGCCGGGATTGTTGCCCAAAGCTGCGTTGATGCCGCCCTGGGCCGCAACCGAGTGAGAGCGAAGCGGGTAAACCTTGGAGACCACCGCGGCGTCTGCCCCATTATCATGAGCTTCAACAGCTGCCCTGAGTCCGGCCAACCCACCACCTACCACCAGTACATCGTGTTCATGTATTATTTTGCCAACCACTCAACCAGCTCCTTTACCTAACCGGGCCATGACAGGTTATTGGCATCCAACCTGATATTAGTTTTTAATTTCAATACCGCCTGGTAACCAGCGTTAATCAAGATGGTTTGTTGTATTTTATATTTTAACGCAAAGAATAGAAGATGAATATACTCCGGGCGGAAGAGGTTGCTTATTCCGGTGTGCTTGGCCACCAATTCCGGTTACATCCGGTAGGCTAATCCAGCCTGATTCGGCCACCTCGTGAAGTAGTATTAGTCTAACAAAGATCAGGTTACTTAATCAAAATAAAGTTTTTATGCAGAACTTTGGGTTCCAATTAGACGCTTTTACATCATAACTAAAGGTTTTTCTATCTGAACAAATTTTCATTCTCCCAAACCTGTTATATACAAAGCCCCACGGGTTACAAAACCCGCGGGACCTTGTCATTAAATTTAGGCCTTTATTTTATTATTGGACCCACACTTAACCCTGGTTATAAGGCGGGAAACTAACGATGAAAGTCGTCCCCTGCCCCAATTGGCTGGCAACCTCGATCTTGCCATTTTGTAAATGCACCAGTTTTTTGACGATAACCAGACCCAGGCCGGTTCCTTTCTCCCTGATATTATCGCCGCGCTGGGTCTTGACCCTGAAAAAACGGTCCCAGATGTGGGGCAGGTCCTCAGATGAAATGCCAGTGCCGTTGTCTTTTACGGTCAGCAGCACTTGATCAGGCCCGGCTTCCACACCGACCCTGATAGTACCGTTTTCAGTTGCGTTGATGGCGTTCTTAATCAGATTTCTGATAATCTGTTCCATCCGGTCGGCGTCCCCCAGCATAACGGCGTTTTCAGCTTTAATATCCAACCGAAGCGAGTTGTTCTTGCTGCGGGCCGCATCTTCCATGGAAGAGACCACCCCCCGGGCCAGGGCAGTCAAGTCCACCGGCAGTTTTTCGATAGTGACCGCGCCGCTCTCCAGGCGGTTCAAGGCCAAAATATCATCTACCAGTCTGGTGATATGGGCTGTTTGCTGGTGAATGGTATCCAGGTAGCGGTCAAAAATAGCCTGGTCCTGGACCATGCCGTCGCGGATGGCCTCAATGAAACCCTGTACGGATGTAAGCGGGGTGCGCAATTCATGGGAAATTTCCGCAAACAAGCGGGAGCGGTCCTCTTCCATTTTATGGCTTTCAGACTGGATCTTTTGCACCTTCTGCTCCAGCTTACTCAACTGCTGGGACAGGGTGTTAATTTCATCCAAGGAGCGCTCTTCGATTTTCAAGACGCTGCTGCCGTTGCCAATATCGCCAATGCTGGTTGCCAGGCGGGAGAGAGGCCGGGAAATGTTGGTGGCCAGGTAAATGGAGGAGACGATCAGGGCCAACAGGATCACTGCTCCACTGATCACCTGGGCCAGGTAGAGTCGGTTTAAAGTGAAGTCCAGGTTAACCGCCCCGCCCTCCAGCAGGATCCAATCTTGACTGCTTTCCTGGTCGTTATCCATAGGCACCACAGCGGCCAGGGACAGCCGGCCTGTTTCCCGTCCCCCTGTACGGACAATTGTGATTTCGTCTTCATTCAATGCTTTCAAAAAGTCATCTTCCACCTTGCTACCAGGGCCTACTTCCTGCCGGGCTGAAGTGTCGCTAATAGTGCCTTCCTTGTCAAAGATGGTGATTCTGGTGTCATAGATATCGGCCAGGAACTTTATGAAATCCTGTCTCTCCTGGGCCTGGCCGTTGGTATGCTCCGCAAAAGGAGTTCCCCACAGTGCGTCGGTCAACTCGGAGAAGGCGTAATTGACCCGCTTGGCTTTGTCCAGCAGTTCTTCTTCGGCCAGCTCATAGGTGGTCTGCTTGACTACGAAGCTTGATAAGATCATCAGAGCTACCAAGCCGACAGCGAAGACCATTACATTGGTAAAGATAACCCGGGTGTATATGTTTTTGTTGAGCTGTTCACGCAGCAAACGCCAGAAGGAATTCCAGTAGCCAAGTGCCGCCCGAACCGCTGCCTGCAGCTTTTCTCGACCCGAGCCGCGGTCATCAGTCATGGTGTCGTTTCCTCCTCTTCGGGGGGAGGAGTGAGCTGGTAACCTACTCCCCAGACTGTGGTCAGGTAGTCATGAGCGAGTGTCGAGAGCTTAGCCCGAAGCCTGCGGATGTGGACATCCACCGTCCTGTCCTCGCCGAAGTAGTCATAGCCCCAGACCGCTTCCAGCAATTTTTCTCTGGAATAAACCCGCCTGGGATTCTGGGCCAGGTAGTAAAGGAGATCAAATTCCTTAGGCGTAATTTTTACTTCCTGCCCGTCCACCAGCACTTTTCTGGTGTCGGTTTGAATTTCCAGCCCCGGGAATTTAAGCTTTTCGGCTGCAGCCGCATCAACCGGCTGGCCCCGGCGCAGGACCGCTTTAACCCTGGCCATCAATTCCCGGGGGCTGAAAGGCTTGGAAACGTAATCATCGGCGCCCATTTCCAGCCCCAGAACCCGGTCCGCTTCCTCGCCCTTAGCGGTCAGCATAATAACCGGGATCATGCGGATGGACCTTAAGTTGCGGCATAAAGTCAGCCCGTCCACGCCCGGCAGCATGATGTCAAGAATAACCACGTTGGGGTTTTCCTGTTCGAAAGCCGCCAGCGCTGTATCGCCATTATTAATGCAGATCACATCAAAACCTTCTCTTTCACCGTACAGCTTGACCAGTTCCAGCACGTTTTGGTCGTCGTCTGCAATTAGGATCTTACCTAAAAGTGCCATTCTATCACTCCTCTAGGATTTATAACATAACTCAAATAAAAGGTGAAAGCAATGAGAAGGATATGGCTTTAAAGGGGGAATTAAACCCTCAAAAGAAGTTTCCGGGCTATAAACAACCCACTTAAACTGTTAACCCGGTTCATAATCTGGTGCAGGCTTGTTTAGGAAACCTTGAGAAGGTATGGTCATTCGTCTGCAGGAATACAAACCGCATCGATGGGTCTGGCCTCGTGTGGGCCGGGGGATGCAGTGTGGAAGACTCTGTAGGTAATCAGCTATCTGGAAAACGTCCCGGACATGGGCTTCTTCGTTTAACCACCACATTGGTCATCGCGTTTCATTTCGGTGGTGCCTGTAATAAAAGCGCCTTCCTCAACCAGCAATTTTTTTATTTTCAGGGTGCCATTGAAGGTGGCGGTATTTTTCAGCTCCAGTTTTCCTTCTGCCTCCAAAATCCCTTTATAGCAGCCGGCTATAGTGATATTGCGGGCCTTTAACTCAGTGTTGACCTTACCGCTTTCACCTATAATCACGTCAGCTGTGTTGGTTATGTGTCCTTCCATTTCTCCGTCGATCCGAATTAACCCTTTGCCGTTGAGGTTGCCATTTACAGAAGTGCCCTTACCGATGATGGTATTGATCTTATCGGGGGGCGTTTCCAGGTTATCTTTTTTAAACAAAGTTTTATCCTCCCAGCGCTACCGAATAAGTAAAGCCCCGCGGGCCGTAGCTAACCCGCGGAGCTGTTTCCTGCTTATGGGCAAAGCCCATATCGCCTGGCGTTTGTCTAGCTTTGATCATCTACCTCGGTCTCGACGTTTTCGAAGGTATTGTGATGGTAGGTTACATTTTCTCCGAATATCTGCAGGCCGATCGAGGCATTGGTAATGGTGTTGTAGGCAATCTCCACCCCGGCATCCGAGTCGATACCGATAGCGGCGTGGTTGATGTCGGTAAAGCTGTTTTCTGTGATGGTTCCGGAAGCGCCCGGGTTAAAGTAGACGCCCATGTGAAGATCTGCAAATTCGTTGCCGCTTATATCCAGGGCTGGATCGTAAGCACCACTGGTCAGGATGCCCTGGGGGTAATCATCTAACTCGATCTCGCCCCTGGTAAAGGTGATATTTTCGACGGTTACTTCACCACTGGTATTAACAAAAATCCCGTTGGGTCTCGGCTCTCCTTCAACGTATGATGAATTAACTGTCACGTTGTCTAAGCCGATGATGGTAAGGGCTTCATCCAACCTGAAACCATCATAGGTTCCTTCACCGACATAAAGGGTGTTTCCTGCCTCTGCATCATCGGCTGCACTCTGGATGTCGTCATAGGTCTCTTCTGTATCCATGTTCAGGACCGTGCCCGGATCAACTTCAGGGGTCGGTTCTTCTTCATCAGGGTCAGGGACTTCAACATCCGCCCCCTGTTCAACCAGGAACGCGGCTACTGCTGCTTTGTATGCCTCCTGGTTGTATTTCTCAACTCCATGGAAATCAGTGTTTTTTTCATCTTCATCATGGCTGCCCATCTCGTGGGCTACATCACGAATGTAGTTTCCTCCGTCACGGCCACTGCCATAGCGGTTGCTTTCGCCTGCTTCTCTTAGTAGCTCATTTGCCACAGCGGGCGCTGCGGGATTTTCATTATTTTCCGCAAGGGCTGTTCCTGCCAATAAACCGAAGACAAACAACATCACCAGCGTTACAGTCATTAACTTTTTCATTTTAACTTCCTCCTAGCAAGTAGTTTTAAAGCTCTTTCAGAAAACAACTAACTGTTAACTTCAGGAACTGTTATATCAAGTGCTGCTCCATGTTCATTTGTCACATCTGTTATCACCTCCGGGTCATTTTCCCTGATAACAACCTGGGCAGCGGCTTGCTTTGTACTTTTAACTTTAACGCTTTTACTGTCTCAGCTTGAGAGATTCAAAAAGCGCCCGGTTTCATTTAAAGCAATCTGATCACCTTCCATCTGAAAAATTGATGACCCCCTCTTACTGTGGACCATTATAGCGGAGTGATGTTGCCGCCGTTTTGCTGAATAATAAAAATATGTTTCCAAGTTATTAAAAAATGTTTCAAGGTGAGGATTTCGAATCTGCTTTTCGGGGGCAAAAATATGAGACCCTTTACGGCCGGACTCTGCTCAAAAATTTAGGATTCATATTATTTGATCCGAGCTTAACTTTGATTATAAGGCGGGAAACTGACGCTGAAAGCTGTCCCACCCTGAGTTTGACATCTGGCCTTTAACAAGCCCATAAAATAAGGATTTTTGTTCAAGAATGTGTACGTTTTGCTACCCCGATTACCTGACATTAACAGCTCTGCGTTTTCTACTGGAGTCGTTCAGGGCCCTGCCACCAGAAGCGGGTGGTGGAATTTGGTGAATGGTTGTATACAGCGGTATTAAAAAAGGTGCCCCACAGGCAGTGGGTTTTTTCGATTCCCAAGAGGCTGAGGATATTTCATGTATGACCGCAGGTTGCTGGCCAAACTGCTTGGCTGGCATAACAGCGGGTTTAATATCTTTTGCAGCTGACCAACTGACCCGGACGACCAAAGCGGACTAGAAAGGTTGGCCCAATACATTGTCAGGGCCCCGATCTCTAAAGGAGCGGATGATTTACGTGCCAGAATCTGAAGCGGCAGACAGCCTGGCCAGGGTAATTTACCAGGCCAAAGACGGCAGTTCCTCTAAAACACTTCTGGCCCTTGACTGGCTGGCTCAACTGGTATCTCATATTCCGGGCAAGGGTGAGCAGATGGTCCGTTACCCAAGGTTACTACTCCAACAAATCCCGGGGCATGCGTAAAAACCCCAAGATGATCCTTAAATGCCGTCTGCCTCGCCTCTGTCCGTGGCGAATCAGGCCGGAAGTCTGCTATTTGGGAGACGGGTCGGCTTGACATTTTGCAGAATTGCTTAGTAGTATAACCTCAACAGAAAAGCAAATTCCTATCTATGACCGGTCAAGCTTTAAATCCCTGCCGGTTAAACCGACCACACGGCAAAAAAAGTAGGTGAGCCAGGTGCGCGGATTAAAAATATTTCTTCTGCTGGTGATAGCCTTTATTGTTATATTTACCGGTTGGGTTTATCTAGCGGGAATGAGTGCAGAGAGAACCGTTTTAAACAGATCATATTACCAGGAGCTAATCGATGAAACCGGGCTGGCTTCCACTATTCATACCGAACTGCAGGAAATCTTGCCAAAATTGATCATCGAAGAAGTAATTGCAGAAATTGATAAAGAAATAGATAAGAACCTGAACAAACTAGAAAAAGAGGCAGAGCGAAAATTGGCTGCTCTAATCACCTCCTCCCTTGCCGATACCTTTGATGAAAAATGGATTGAAGATCAACTGCTTATTGTAATCCATGATTTTATCTTTGTAGCCAAAGGAGAACAGGATGAATTAACCGCGCTCATCATTATGAGGGAAGATAAGCAAGATTTTAGAGAGAAAATGATTGCCTCTTTAGAAAACCTCCCCCCGCCTGCAAAAGAGAGACTGGGCCTGCCCGAAGGGGAGGTTGAGCTGTTTGTAGACAAGTTGATGGTGGAGATGGACTTGCCGGATCGGGTATATATCGTGCGCCTGATTGAAGAGGAAGACGAGGAGCTTTTGGCAGAAATAGAGCAGTCACTTTCTACCATGCAGAGCTACAGGGGGATCTACCAATACCTGTCCCCTATCATTTTTGCCTTTTCATTGATATGCAGTATACTGCTTGCCAACGTCCCCGGGGGGCTAAAATGGTTTGGCACTTCAGTAGCATTCTTCAGCGTTACCTTCCTGCTGTGGATTAGGTTATTCTTAGAACTTTTTGGGCAGATGCTTCTACCGAGGGTGAAGGAGGAAATCCCTCTCCTCGGTCCTGAAATGCTTCAACAAATGGCTTCTCACGGTGCAGAAACGGTAATGATCATCCCGGCAATTAGTGGTTCTCTCGGGGCAATTCTTGTGCTTGGCGGGTACCTCTACGGCAGAATCACCCGGTAATAAGTATGTAACTGACCGGTCATTACCGGACTGTTAATAAAATAGTGTGCTCTGAAAATGCGAATTATCATTTCCACACTCAGGTGAAAAACCCCGCAAGGCCTCCTGGGGAGGGCGCAATGAAAACTTTGTTCGCTTAAGCTTTTCATTTCTACCATAGAGGGTTTAATGTTTCACTTATATATGGCTGAATAAACAATACTGATGGCGAAACCGCCGGCAACATCATAAAGGTGCCAACAACCCCGTCCCCCTGGCACTAGTCCCCCTGGCACTATTAAGGAAAAAGGCACAATGATGACCGGGGGCGGTTCGTTTCTGCAGGGGCTGGACAAATTGTGGCGGAAATAACCGGGATTCCTGTTTTAATGGCAGATAAGCCGCTGGACAGCGTTGCCCTGGGAGCGGGCAAAGCGCTTGAGGACATCAACTTTTTAAAACGGTTGCTATTTTGCCCGATAAAAAGATTTGAGTGGCGCGTAAGTAAGATGACCCTAATGCAGGGGGAAAGGAGAAAGCTTGAGAGCCTATAAATTAATCCCGGCCATATCCAGTTATCCCGGCTATGATTTAAATACTTTTAAACAAGATTTTCCCGATCTGGCCCGGGATGAGGACCGCCCGCTGATCAATAAAGTTATTGAAGAAGTATATCTGGTCGGTTCTACTTTTAAAATGGTGCCGGCGCTGGCGGCGCTTGAAGAAGAGACGGTGCGCCCTGAAGAAATAATATACTGTGGAGGTACTTATAGCCGGCACGGAGCGACAAAAACCTGCTTCAGGCAGATAGCTCATGGCTCTCTCAATGTTTCCAGGGCCCTGATCAGATCCTGCAATGTCTTTTTCTACGAAACGGCCTTGCGGCTTGGAATAGACGATCTTACCAGGCATGCTGAAGAGTTTGGCTTTGGGAGCATAATGGGTCTGGGTCATCTACGCGGCCTCCGCTTTACTTTTATCTGCCGTCCTTTACCTGGGGTGGGAAGCCGGGGGTGCTACCCGGTGGCTTGACCTGGGGTTTATTAATCTGCAGCCCCCGGAGTGGGCCAAGATTGCCTTAATTATTATCCTGGCCCGCCTGCTGGCACAGCGTTCGAACCGGCTGAATAGAGTCCGCAGCCTGACGCCCATGTTCTGCTGCCTGCTGGTAGCGCTGTTCTTGATCTCTATCCAGCCGGACCTGGGTACTTCGCTGGCCCTGGTCTTCATTTTTGTTGCCATGCTGATTATGGCCGCTGTCCCCGTAAAGATTTTAGCCGGTATTTCCGCTGCCGGGGTGGCCCCGGTTCCCCTGCTCTACGCCGACCTTTTTGAGTACCAAAGGATGCGCCTGGTTGCCTTTTTCCAGGGCACCCAGGCCCAGCTTCACTTCATACCGGAGCAGCATACAGACTTTATTTTCTCAGTGCTGGGAGAAGAACTGGGCTTGATTGGAGCCCTTCTGCTGCTGTTGGTTTACCTGCTTTTAATATACCGTATTTTACATATCGGCTCTGTGGCCGCAGATTCCTTCGGGGCCCTTTTATGTGTGGGAGTGGCCGCCATGATAGCTTTCCAGGTTATAGTCAATATCGGGATCAATATCGGCCTGATTCCAGTTACAGGCCTTCCCCTGCCGTTTTTCAGTTACGGCGGCAACTCCATTCTGGTGAAACTGGTTTCCGTCGGTATTGTCTTGAATGTCGGGATGCGCCGGAAGAAAGCCCTGTTTACTTAAGACTGCATAAGAATTTCCGGGATATTTGGATAAATGGCTTTTAAATCGATTTGACAAACCCGGGATTTTGGTCTACAAAAAGAAGAGCATCTTCAAAAATCTGTAAAAGATTTTTACATTTTGTAAAGGATATGATCAAAGTTGAACAGTAGACCAATTGTCCTTAACCTGGGAGCAATATTTATGTTTTTACTTGCCCTTGGAGTCGGTGGATTTACCACAGACAATACGGAACCTGAATGCCTGGAAACCAGTTCTTTCTCGCTTGAGGATGCTTGCACAATAAATAATGGGAAGGGGCTTGTCTGGGAAGTCGCCACCGGTAACCGCAACCGCGCAGAAGGTTAATGCCTGTGGGAAGAACCGGATTTTGATCTGCCTTACTCCGCGGTTATATTAACTGGTAGCACCGGAAGCCCGGAGCATAAAGGCTGGGCCCAGGAAGGGATTGCTTCCTGGTATGGTTCTAATTTCCATGACGGGCCTACCGCCAGCGGCGAAACATACGACATGCATACAATGACGGCGGCTCAACAGGGCCTGCCTTTTGATACGCTTGTAGAAGTGACCCGCCTGGATAACGAAGACTCGGTTGTGGTCAGGATTAACAACCGCGGGCCCTTCATAGAAGGCAAGATTATCGACCTCTCCAAGAAAGCGGCAGATAAGCTGGGCATGAAAGGGCAGGGTCCGCATCAAGGTCATAGAGGTACCCTAAATGGTTTATGAAAAAGTGATTTATATTAACCCGGAAGAACTGGAAAAAATGGAAGAGATCCTGGCCATTTTAAGCGGCAGCTGCCGGGAATTCGAGCCGGACGAAGTGATTGCCACCTACAGTGTTGAGTTTGCCAACGAATTTGAAGCCGACCTGGAAATCATCAACGGAGATCCCCCGTATATAAGAGG
>SKMK01000006.1 GCA_007121075.1 Syntrophomonadaceae bacterium | reverse complement strand
CATAACCGTGCCTTTTGTTACCTTCCCATTCACCGTTATACGTTGTGCCATCCGGGTAAGTATAAACTTTCCTGTTCATAATAATTCCTCCCCAGGCCAGTTTAAGCTTATATATCTTAAGGCAGGCCCCGGCCCGAAAAACGCCGGCCGGGAATTAGTTTTTTACCATCCGCATATTTTCTACATATTACCACAAATTACAGGATAAATAAATCTATTTAGGGCTTTCTTAACAGCTCTAGTTAAACAAATAAATAATCTCCTGAGGGTATATACCGCAGGGCAAAGCTTTGAAAATAGCTCCTGGTTGCGAGAAATACGCTCCTTGAAAATAAGACAAAACGATCACGGTAATACCTAGCCAAGTTCATAATAATCAGGTTAATCATGATGGTTGTTTCGGTTGTCTCTTTTAATTTCTCTTTAAACAGGTCAAGCCCGTATCGTCGTTTACCTTCACCAAACTTACCTATGATGAGGATACGGTCAAGCTCATTCTGCCAAGCCTTTTTTTAAGTGCTTTACCCGACTTTTTTATTGGACGTCCAAGCCTGGGACCATTTAGGGAACGCCAAGTTTACGTCAGTAGTTAGGGCTTCCTGAATAACCTGAAAAGGCCCGTAATATATAGCAATTCAGCCATTTTCATGCTATAATAAGTGCAAGTAAAACTCTCACAGATCTTCAAAATACTTGCATTTGAGGTGAAAAATTTTGTATAAAAAACCAGATGATTAACTCACCCTTGACGATTTCAAACTACCTTTTGAAGGCAAGCTGAAAGCTGACAACCGCTGGGGTTAAAATGGCCGCTATTATCCCCTGAGATGAAATCGAACAAAAATATGCCAAACTTTTCCCTAATGATGTCGGTAACGTTGCCAAGCCGGCCCGTCTGGCTCTGGGTGCTCTGATTATCAAAGAAAAATGCGGCTACAGTGATGAAGAAACTGTCTACCAGATTGAAGAGAACCCCTACCTTCAATATTTCCTTGGTTTTAAAGAATATATTCAGGAACAACCTTTTTACCCTTCCCTAATGTTTTATTTCCGTAAACGCTTTGGTTTTGAAAATATCAACGAGATAAATGAAATGATTGCAAACATCCAAAAGCAAGAAGACAAAGATGATGATGAACCAAAAAACAAAGGAGTCATGCTCATAGATGCTACCTGTGCCCCGGCTGATATCCGCTATCCCACTGATATCAGCTTGCTCAACGAAACCAGGGAAAAGACTGAAAAGATCATTGATACACTTTATGAGCCTTTTAAAGGGACCATGAAGAAACCGCGCATCTACCGGCAAAAAGCTCGTAAACGCTACCTGGCCATCAGCAAGAAAAGAAAAGTGAAAGCAAATAATATGCGCAAGGCCGTTGGCCAACAACTACGTTATCTGGTCAGGAATTTTAAACATATCAAAAAACTAAAAGGATTAAGTGACAGTGCCCCTTTAAGCTGTCGCCAAGAACAAGAACTGGCAGTGATTAAAACCCTTTATGACCAGCTGAAACAGATGTATGAGCAAAAAAGTCACACTGTCAAAGACCGCATCGTCAGCATCAATCAACCTCATGTTAGGCCTATCGTCAAGGGTAGGTCAAAACACCTATCGAATTTGGGGCTAACTTCAGTATCAACTTAATACATGGCTATGCTTTCATAGAAAACTTAAGCTGGAGCAACTACCATGAAGGTGACACCTTTATACCTGCTGTTGAAGCATACAGGGAGAAAAAAGGGTATTATCCTCTGGTAGTCGGAGCTGACGCCGTTTATCGTAACCGGGATAATTTACGCTACTGCAAAAAGCATGGGATCCGTTTAAGCGGTCCCAGGCTCGGCCGGCCCCCGAAAGTTATCAGCGCTGCGCAAAAGAAGCTGGCCAGGCTCGACAGCAGAAAACGTAACGCGATAGAAGGTGCCTTCGGGTTAGCTAAAAGACGTTACGGGCTGAACCTGGTCTTGGAAAAGCTTAAAGAGACTAGCGAAACTGTTATCGCTCTGCAGTTTTTGGTGATGAACCTGGAACGCAGGCTGAGGCTTCTTTTTGTCCTGTTATCTAAGAGCGTTTTGCATCATTTCAAGGCTGCTTTTTCAAAGATTACGAATCGCCTGGCAGTGATTTATGCTTGAAATATTTTTTAAACAGGGTTTGTTCAGGAAACCCTAACTACATTCTAACCGAAGGTGAGGAGAAATGCCTCCTCGATTTTGCACTTGTGTTTGTTACCAAGCACTATCTTTTAAATAAAATAACCATTGCATAAAACCTATTGAATTTGTTAATATATATGAAAAACTTTAGTGCACGTTGCTTTATAGGGATCTGGGGATCTGTCTTTTGTCATTTTTATTGGGGCTGCTTTAAAATTCGACAAAATGCCGCAGATTATTTTTTATTCCCTTATATGTTTTTATATTGCATTCCATACTAGGAGATCGAATTGATCGACAAAGTTTGACTTTAAGCGACTAATAATCAGACCCTCGATGACCTTTAAATACCAATGCTTTGCATAGATTAAAAATATCATTTACAAAATGCCTGACCTTTCAATTCTTTAAATAAGCCGACTGCACAACCCGAAATATTTATCGGCTGTCGTTCTTTTTACTAATCACGCGTACATCGCCCACTAAAATTCTATCGGCGAAACAGAAAACCGGGTTAAGGTCAACTTCTTCAATTTGAGGGTAAATAAAGAGCAATCTGGAAACCTTGGCCAGCAAATCGGCAAGGGCAGTAAGATCAACTGACTCCGCATTGCGGAAACCATTGAGCAGAGGATAAGATCTGATTGAGCGAATCATTGCCATAGCGCTCTCAAAATCAACCGGAGCTACCCGCATGGTAATGTCTTTCCACAGTTCAGTGTGAATCCCGCCTAGTCCGAATACCACAACCGGCCCGAACTCAGGATCACGTGAAAGACCGAATAAGACTTCTTGTGCCCCTGAAATCATAGGGTAGACCAGAGCACCCTTGAAGTCCTTGCCGGATGCATTCTGCTTGATTTTTTCAAAAGCAGCAGAAGCTTCCCCATTGTCTTTTATATTGACTACAACTCCACCGAACTCGGACTTATGTATAATTTGCGGAGACACAACTTTCATCACGACCGGGTAGCCGATTTCCCCTGAAGCCTGTACAGCCTCTTCATTGGTTGACGCAAAGATAAAGGGCGGAGTGGGAATGCCATTGTTTTTCAGCCATGTCATCGCTTCAGGCTCGAGCATCTGGCCCTTTTCCGGCAATACCAAGATCTTTTCTTTAATTGTTAAGGGGCTCCGTCTCTGCAGATTACGCTCGTAATAATCGGCCATGTAAGCTAAAGCTTTAACCGCCCTTTCCCCCGTGGCATAATTTGGCAGGCCACAATTTTCCAAGTAGGGCAGGCAATAATCAACTGTTTTCCCGGCCATGAAGTTCACAAATATCGGCTTCCCGCTTTCTATATAAGCCCTGCAAACACCTTCGGCTAAAGGATTTGAATCAAGTGTCGGCGTACCCACGTTAATTGCCAAGGCGGCATCATAATCGGCTAATAGGGTAATCAGGGTTTTATAGTAATCTTCCTCAGTGCCCTCGACAGTAAGATCGACGGGGTTTCTCATCCCACAGTGAGGGTTTAAAAACCCGGAAAGAGTTTCCCGCTGATTAGTACTCAATTCGGCTATGTCGAGACCGATCTCTTCAGCTATATCTGCACTCAGGACTCCCGGACCTCCCGAATTGGTCACTATAACTGTTTTCCTCCCTTTTAGTGGGGGCATGTAAGTAAAGCTTTTACAGAGGTCGAACATTTCTTCAATATCTTTAACCCTAACAGCTCCACACTCAATGATTGCACTTTCAAAAACTTGATCCGAACCAACCATTGAACCTGTATGAGATAGCGCTGCCCGCTGACCCGACCCTGTGCGACCAGACTTTATCACCACCAGTGGCTTGAGCCTAGTAAACCTGTCAACCGCTTCCATAAAATTTCTTCCATCGCTGACGCTTTCCACATAAAGGGCAAGCACTTTAGTATCCGGATCAGAAGCCAAGTAATTCATAAAATCGACTTCATTGAGGTCTGCCCCGTTGCCGTAACTGACAAATTTGGAAAACCCCAGACCCTGCTCTTCAGCCCAGGAAAGGATTGCTCCGCCAAGGGCTCCGCTCTGTGATACCAGCGCTGTTTTACCCTTGGGTGGAGCGGTCTCCATAGTAGGGAAAAGATTATATCCGGTGTTGATAATGCCAGCACAATTCGGGCCAACTAGGCGAATTCCGTAACGGCGTGCTGTCTTAATTATCTCTGCTTCACCCACACTGTTTCCGGCTTCAGAAAACCCGGAGGTAATAACTACGGCTGCTTTTACTCCCGCCTCCCCACAATCGGCAAGGACCTGGCTAACAGTAGCTGCCGGGGAGGCAATTACAGCAAGATCCAGAGGAGCATTAATGTTACGGGCGGAGATGTAACCAGGAACAGCGGTTCCGTAACCCTGGTTTTTCGGGTTCACGGCAAAAACTTTCTTGTACCCACCATCCAGCAGCCTCCCTGCAAAAACACTGCCCATTTTCCCTTCTGCCATTGAACCATAAATAACTACACCTCTGGGATAAAAAAGACAATCTATACTCAATATCATTCTCCTTTCTTCAGCCAGATTTTAATTATTTCCAGTCTTTCAAGTTTAAATATTCTCGGTTAAAAAATAACGGTGCATGGGTATATAAAAAAATAATTACAGAATCTTTTCCCTCTTTAGTTCAGTAAATGCCTCTTCAAAAGCTTCAAGCGCCTTTTCGATTTCGCGATCAGTGTGAGTCGAAGAAAGGAATCCCGAGCGACATCCCATTAAATCCAAACCTTTGTTTAGCAGGGAGATTTTTATAGTACTAGCCCGTTTTAAGTCAAGAAACCCATAAGCGTTGGTAAATGGAAGTTTTGTAAAAGCATCAGCAGAAAGTGTACAATTTAAACGATCACATTCATGAATGTCAGGGCACTCAACCCCAAGTAAAAGGTGAAAGATTGAAGGATCTCCATAAGCACAGCCAGCTATGTTTAGTTGATCAAAAATCCGGTTGAGACCGCGGCATAATCGTTTTGAGGCCTCTGCCGCCTTATACTGCAGTTCACCGTTGCTCAGTAGTTTTAAAGCAGCAACCCCGGCCGCTGCAGAAAGGGGATTCGCGTTGAAAGTTCCGGGGTGGTAAACTCTTTCATTTATATTCCAGGCCCGATCATGGCCAAAAGAAAGCAAATCCATCACTTCTGACCTTCCGACTACGGCCCCAGCTGGCAAACCGCCTCCGAGGCATTTTGCCAGCGTGGTTAGATCTGGCTTGATCCCCTGCAAACCCTGAGCTCCGGAAGGGCACAACCGGAAACCGGTGACAATTTCATCATATATAAGCAGCACCCCGAAGCGACTGGTAAGCTCCCTTAGACTGGCATTAAACTCACTGTTCAAACGAAAAGCACCATAAGCAGCCCCTGTCGGTTCAAGTATAACAGCAGCAATATCGCCTTTGCTTAATACTTTTTCCAAAAGATCCAGCTTGTTTGGTGGTAAAATTACCCTCCCTGAATTTATACAATCGGGGATACCGCCTCCCATAACTGCAACATGATCATGCCACCCATGGAAGTGTAAGCAAAACATTACAAATTTTTCCTTACCTGTAAAAGCACGGGCCAATCTTAAAGCCAGCATGGTTGCCTCTGTGCCTGAACTGGTAAACTTGACTTTTTCCGCTGAGGGAATCAGATCCTTAACGAGTTTGGCCCAGGCTATAACATTTTCAACTTCTCCGCCAAAATGGGTGCCCCTGCCCAGAGCGTTAAAAAGCGACTTCTCCACGAGAGCATTACCATGACCCAGAATCAGCGCTCCGTGACCAAGTACAAAATCAAAGTATTCATTATTGTCTACGTCCCATTTCAAGGGACCTGACGATCTATCAATAAATGGGGCAAAGGGCAACAGGTATCGAACATCATGGGTTACGCCACCTGGTATCAAAGTACTACCCTGTTCAGCCAACCTGGCTGAGCGAGGATGTCTTTGAATGTAGTTTTTTATAATGCTATTCATTAACTACCCCTTTTTGCCTAAATATTTAAGATTGCCAACTAAGAATATTACGATAGCATTAATCGTAACTCTGGTAACCGCAAGCAAGTATTAATTGTAATATTTCAACCCTTCCTGGAAGGCAAACAAATTTCGCTCAATGCCCCGTTCCCATCTGTTTTCAATGACAGTCTGCACGGTTCCGGCAGAAATCATTTTTCCTAAATCGGTCCCGGCCAGTACAATTCCGAGAATGAAAACGTTCTCAGGAACAGGTTCCTCCTCGAATTTTGGCAGGGATGTCGGATCAATGAAACTTAAACACCCACCGGCAGATTCAACTTTTTCGCCAACCTCTTCTGGGGAAGGATATGCGGCTTTACCCAACATTACTTTAGTTGGCTTCCAAACATTTCCCAAAAGAATAAAGTCTGCACCAGGTTTGAGGTAGCGCACCGCCTTGCATGACTCGGAAAGCTCCATGGCTATAACCAGATCCGCTCCCTTTTCTGCTATGTTCGGTCCAACCGGGTTCTGTCCGAGACGAAGTTGGGCTTTGACAAAACCGCCCCGCTGGGCCATTCCTTTTGTTGGATAAAAATTAACAGGTATACCTTTTTCCAAGGCAGCCTCCGCAATAACTTCGCCTATAGTCAATATGCCCTGCCCACCAACACCAACCAGGTAAATATCGAGTTTCATATTAGCAGCACCTCGTTTCAATTGCATCCTTCTTGCATACCTGAGCACATAGACTACAGCCATTGCAGAGCACTTCATCGATCACAATGGCTTCTTCGCCCAGGGTGATTGCGGGGCAACCGGTTATTGTCACACATCTTTTACACAGAATACACTTGTCTGTAACTTCAACCTCACCAACCTGTACACCACGGCGTAGGGCCTGAATAGAACATTCCTGCCTCGAGAGAATAACCTTAACCCCTGGAAGGCTAATTGCTTTTTCTAGGATTTTCACATGTTCATCGAGCTTAAAGGGATCAACAATGAAGAAGTGTTCAACCCCCAAGTTAGGTATAATCTTTTCGAGGTCTATTTTGACGTTTCCTCTCTGCTGAAAAGATTCATCTGTACCGGGGTTAACCTGCATTCCCGTCATACTAGTCCAACCGTTATCCATGATAATCAGAGTCATCGGAACCTTGTGCTGAACTGCATTAATAAGTGACGGGATACCCGCGTGGAAAAAGGTTGAATCACCTATAGTGGCGATCACCGGTGTTTTTAACCCGCTGTGATAATAGCCCTGGGCCATGCCGATACTGGCGCCCATAGACAGTTCCGTCCAGAGTGTATCAAAAGGAGAGTTCATACCAAGAATAGTACAACCGATATCCCCGGTTACCATTACTTCATCTTTTTTAAGTTTTAGCTTCCGGATTACCTGATTAATTGCCAGAAAATTACCACGGTGAGGGCACCCCGCACAATTAGTAATCGGCCTTGCTGCAGCAATTTTCTCTGCTTCAGTTTGCGACTTAACTATATCTTCTGGAATATTCAAGTTCAGAGCTGTATTCAGTCCCTTGATTACCTGGTCAGCTGTGTAAACATCAATCCTGCTAAAATGACCGTCGAGCTTGCCGACAATCTCACCTTTATAGCCAATTTTACAGGCCAAAATATAGACTTCTTTTTCTGTAAAAGGCTCAAGCTCTTCTAAAACAATTAAAGCTGAACCACAATGATTCATCAGTTGTTCAACTTCAATCTTTGGAAAAGGCATCGTCGCCAGAACTTTTAACACCGACACCGCACTACGATCAAACCCGTATTCTTTCGCTAATTCATAACCCTCTTCTAGATATGAGGAAGTTACACCGCAAGCGATAATCCCTACGCCTCCTTTATCTTGTGAGAGTTCAAGAGTGTTGATTTTCTTCTTGCTAATCTGCTCTCTGGCTTTTTCAAAACGGTTGATCAAATCGAGATGCTGGTCCATGCAGATCTGTGCTCCGGCCTTAGTGTACTTCGTAATGTCCTTAATTAAAAAAGGTTTACGGTCAAGGGGTTTGAAGTTTTCTTCAATCTGAACTCCTGCCCAGGACTGTGCAGTCGTAGTAACCATCCTCAAAAAAACGGGGGAACCAATTACTTCAGAAAGTTCAAAGGCATATTTCGTCAGTTCGTAAGCCTCTTCCACAGTTGAGGGTTCAAAAACAGGGGTATCCGACATCATAGCAAAGCCCCTAGAATCCTGCTCACACATACCAGCACTCACACCAGAATCATCTGCTACATAGACAACCAAGCCGCCGGTGCATCCCGAGTAAGCGACTGATGCAAAGGAATCGTAAGCCACGTTCAAGCCTGACATTTTCATCGTGCAAAGTGCCCTTTGCCCGGTCCATGCGACTGCAGCGGCAACTTCCATGGCAACCTTTTCATTGGTGCTCCATTCAACGTGGACATCATTAAGATCCATTTTCAAAAGACCGCCAATCACTTCAGACGAAGGTGTCCCGGGGTAACCTGACACTACTTTAACCCCGGAATGCAAGGCGCCATATGCAATAGCATCGTTGCCCGTCATTAATTTTGTTTTCAACATAAAACCTCCCTTACTACTTTGCCCGTAATCAAGAATAATTAAAAGGAACGCCCGCCGGCAAATAATCTGCCTGGGCCCGGTTGCCGGTAACCCGCAGGCGCCCCTTTTTGTTGTTAAATTAATCCCTTTATCTGTTTAAAAAAGAAACTTGATCCCCATACCGGACAGCTCTTCTTTGATCCGTTTGAACTGATCCATGTATTCCACATGAGGTTCGGCGCGGTTGATATCATACATTTCCTGATATGTCTTGCCCAGGGGCGGATTGTCAACCTTATCTTCATATTTGGCAAGTAGCTTGTTAACAATCTCGTTGGCCTCTTTCCTAGTCATACCTTGAACGGCTACCGCATGACCTACCTCAGCGCTTAGCCGGCACTCCAACGGAGTGCCTCTGTTGTGATATTTGTTCATGGCTGGAGCATTTTCCCAAAGATTCGCACCCGATACTGTACTCGCAATCGAATGGGCTGCCGCTTCGTAGTAAAGCATATCCGTTCCAGGGCCAGCAATAGAAAATCCATTGGAATCCTGAACTAGATGGGTGTTACGGGCAATTGCCTGTGAATACATACTAACCACCCAAAGTAGTTCTCTTGTAGTATTTGCACCGTATTTCAGATGAAAGGGGAAATTTTGCTGGAACTGGCACTGGTGAACCATCAGGCCCTTAAGGTGATACGCGGTTTCAAGAACTGCCGTGCCTTCAGCACCTCCGGCATACCCTCCAAATATGGCTCCGGTCAGGCTACCGCCAAACGAGCCGTATTGCTGGTAGTGGGTGGCTTTATTAAGCATGGAGTTATTCGTCATAAATTCGGTAATCGATCCGACCAGGCGGCCATCACTGGGTCTTATACCCCAGTTTGGATCACTGACGTGAATTTGTCCTACGTCGGATTCAGCGGTTCCTACTGCTACAAAAAATACACCTGGGCGCCCAACAAGACGTGCCGCTTCCCGAAGTGACATAGCATGGTGCATACTCCCACCTAGTTCCACAGGGTGCCTCGAGGTGATTTTCATTCCCATGAACTGTTCCAAAACAGGAGCACATAGCCCATCAAGCAAGGGCTCTTTTAAGTAAGCAAGACAAATCGAAAGAAAATTTTCTTCATCATAAGTGATATCGGGACTATAAATGACAAAAGGAGGTCTTTTGTCTTCAACCTGCCGGTGCCCGAAAATACGAGCGTCCTTTCCTTCACCAACCAAGTGCTGCGAAGGAGCGCTATACAAGGCTTCGTTAAGTTCCTCTTCGCTGAACTTGATGATCCTATGGGTGTCCTGATTGTAAACTCCTACTGTAAGGAAAAATTCTCTGGCTGCCTGCCAAATCCGGTCAGCCAGCTCGTCGTCAGAGGGAACTGGATTAGAACGATCATACTTAATATTATACTTTTTAACTACCCCGGCAATTCCGGGAATCAGGCGCTTATGCAGGTATTCCTTCTCCTCCATAAATTCACCATTTTTTGATCTCTTCATTACTTCCCATAGTCTATAGGCCATATTTACACCTTCCTTGTCTTTGATCTTGAATTTGCTTTATTTATTCATCAACCCGTTAATCAGGTTCAAAGCACCAAATGCATCTTGAGCCCAACCGTCAGTGCCAATCTCTTCTGCCCATTCCTTTGATGTGGGAGCACCGCCGACAACTACTTTAAACTCATCCCTGATACCTTGGTCGCGAAGCAATTGAATAACTTCTGTCGCTCCAGGCATAGTGGTTGTCATCAGGGTAGAAATAGCGATAATGTCGGCTTGTTCCTTCTGAGCTGTTTTGATAAAAGTCAGCGAGTTAACATCCGTTCCAAGGTCAATAATTTCATAACCGTTACCACTAAGAATTGTCTTGACAATATCTTTACCAATTTCATGCATATCCCCTTCGGGCGCGCCGAGTATAACTTTACCTTTCTTGTGCTCTACACCCTGCTCCTGCAGTTTAGGGGTAATGAGATCCATTGCTGCCATCATTGCATCTGCCGCCGCGATCATTTCCGGCAGAAAAACCTCAAAAGTTTCAAATTTTTTACCTACAATACCCATACCGTCACTCAACTCGCCAATCATGTCCACCAAGTCTACATTCTCATTTAGCGCCGCCTGGGCTAGCTGCTCGGCATCCTCCCTGTTTCCATTCATTACAGCCTGCTTAAGCTTTTCAACTGTGCTCATTTTTTTACCTCCCTTTAATGTTATAAAATAATTTCATAGCTTACTATATGATATTAGTAATATCTATGGCAACAACTCCTTCAGAAGTATTTAACGGGGCAAAAAAAAGAATGCCACCTTTACGTGAGGGCACTCTTTCAACTATTATCTGTGTGCACACTGATTAACTTATATTGAGTTTACCACAATTTTTCTTATGTGCAAAGACCTAAAATACTGTTGTTACGAAAATATTTATTGTCCCCGACAACCGCCATGATTTTAAAGGATAATTTCGCTTTAGCTTATCAGTCCGAGCAGACGGGGCACATATAAAGTAATCTCGGGAACATAAACCAGCACTATTATAACCGCAAGATCAATCAGGAGGTACGGCCAAATTTCCTTGACGATTCCTTCGAAAGGCGTCTTACCGACACCAACTGCGGCAAAAAGGCACACACCCAAGGGCGGGGTAATCAGCCCAACATTGAGAGTAATGATCATAACCATACCGAAATGAACGGGATGGATACCGACCATGGCCATTACTGGAGCCAGAATTGGAGCAAAAATAATCGTGGAAGCCCCTGTCTCCATCCAGGTTCCGATAAATAGAAGGAAGAATACCACCAGCAGTAAAATTGTCTGCGGGTTTTCACTTAAAGACAGTAAATTTTTTACCAGCAGCTCGGGCAGGCCAACACGTGCAATCATCCAACCCAGAATGCTTGAAACGGCGATGATGAAAAAAAGCATGGCCGAAGTGCGCATGGCATTACTTAGTGATGCATAAATTTTCTTGGCATCAATGGAACGAAAGATAAACAAGCTGATTATCAAAGCGTATAAAACCGCAACTGCCGCCGCTTCGGTGGGGGTAAAAATTCCTCCCAAAATACCCCCGATAATAATTAAGGGCATAAGCAAAGCAAATATTGTGTCTTTGAAGGTAAGCACAAACTCTTTTAACTCGAACTTGCTGTCCACCTTGGGAAAATTCCTCTTTTTTGCAGTCACAGCAACCATCATGCTCAAGGCCAAGGCTAAGAACACGCCGGGAATAAAAGCTGCCGCAAACATAGCTCCAACTGAAGTGCCGGTAACAGCTCCATACATGACAATGATAATACTGGGTGGAATAATCGGCCCAACAATCGAGGAAGCGGCGGTAATCATCGCCGAGAAACGACGGGTGTAGCCTTGTTTAGCCATGGCCGGTATAAAAACAGACCCAAGCGCGGAAACATCCGATATAGCTGCCCCGGTTATGCCAGCAAAAAGCAGGCTCGTATAGATATTAGCTTGTGCTAAACCGCCCCTGACTCTACCAACAAGCATATTAACAAACTTTATAATTCTATCTGTAATTCCGCTGCAATTCATTAGTTCTCCACACAGCATAAAAAAGGGAATTGCCATAAGCACAAAAAGGTCTATCCCGGAGTACATTCTTGCTACAACCATCTGCAAGGAACGGCCTTCAATAATTAACCAACTGACCGATACGACACCCAGAGTAATCGCTACAGGCACCCCAATAAGCAGTAAGATAAGCAAGGACAAACCCATTAAACCGACTAACGACATATATACTCAACTCCTAATGATGCTCAAAATGGAAATTATTAGGTAATAGAAAACGGCCCATATTTTCTTGCTATTTATTAAGGATATCCCTCCATCGCGCCAGGGCAAGCCTATCAGGTTAATCCAACTCATCAGGCGAGCAATGTGCTTCAATGCTTTCCTGGATCTCATCAATGTAGGTGTGTTGCTTGATTTTGCCAGCTAAGGCGTTTAGTAGCAGCACGAACCCTTGGAAAAAGAGCAAGCCACCACTGACTGGCAGGGCAAGATATACCCAAAAGCGACTTATTCCGGTAGCAGGTGAAATTGATTTAAGCCCAAATATTGCATAGGGAACTCCCTGCCATACTATTACCGCAAATAAGGCTAAAGCCAGGACCAGGTGAAAAATTTTGATCGGACGCAAATTTGAAATTTTGGCCACAAGAAAGTCAATAGCTATGTGGCGCTGTTCGTAAAATACTACCACCGCTCCAAGCAAAGCCATCCAAATCATCAGGTATTTGCCAATTTCTTCTGACCAGCGTAATCCGATACTGAAAAAATACCTGGCAAAAACCTGAGTCAATATGATGCCGGTCATCAGCGTCATCAGAAAAACAGCAATACGCTCCAAAACAATATTGATATTATCGCTAAATTTTTCAAGCTTCTCTAACAAATTCATAAGATCACCACCCGGTCATTCATGTTAGTCCATATACCGGACATTTAATATTCCATCATCTTTTTAGTTTACTGCGGGGTATAACTTCACTGCGATAGATTAGAATAAAATTACTGGAACCTATTACAAGCAGAACTCGCTTGATCCAGACTTAAAATTGTAACCTTCATAGCCATTTTTAAGATAAACTTCTAACCTCTCCAACCAGTAACCTAATTCAGAAAGTTTATGATAAAAGTCACATTTCAAGCAGGTTAAAAAACCGGTGGAGATATTGAGGACTCCACCGGTTTGTCTTAATTACCTGTACTGTGTATAACCCATTCTCTCTAAAGCTTCTTGGGCAGCCTGCAAAATTTCATCAACCAGTTCAGGGTTATCAATACTCGCCCTGATGTACTCGATCACTGGTTCTTGAGTTGCTTCGCGGAAGAGAGCAATTTCTTCTGCTGTTGGATTGTAAATTTCCATGTGCCGACCGAGTAACTCAAGTCCAACTTCTCTTTGAACCCTGGTTGCCCTGGCTCCCGCCTGTTCGGCTTTTTCCCCACCACGAAGGATAATATCCTGGTAAAGCTGTGGAAGATCGCTAAACCAAGCGTCATTGATCATAAAATGCTCCTGTGAATAAACATGGTTGTCAAGTACAAGATAATCTTGCACTTCGTATACCGAACCCATAATAATAGTCGGGATAGCATTTTCCTGACCATCTACCACTCCAGTTTCAAGTGCCGAGTAAAGCTCACCCCAGGGAACCGGCACCGGATTTGCACCCAGAGCGGATACCATTTCCATATGCGCCGGTATTTCCATGGTGCGCATCATTAAACCGTCCATGTCATCAGGATTTCTAATTGGTCTTATACTGTTGGTAAAGCAACGGAAACCACCGTTGTCCCATACAGCTATGGTTCGCATACCTGTCTTCTGCCTGCAGTCTTCATAAAGCTTTTCCCCAAACTCACCTCTGAATACTTCTAAAGCCTGGTCTACATAATCAAAAAGATATGGTATGGCAAGAACCTGAATATTTGGATAAACAATCGAAAGCGCGCCTTCAGTTTGGTCGCTAACCCCTTCAATTTCACCAAGCATTACCTGCTCCTGGAGAGAGGCACTGTCTCCAAGTCCACCGGCAGGAACAATAGTAACGGTAATTTTGCCCTGTGATTCCCTTTCAACATAATCTTTGAAAGCCAGCGCGCCGGCATGGACATGCTGTGTCGGGTCAGCAGGGTTGGTGTGACCTATAGTCATCGTTACCTCAGGAAGATCGGCCTGAGGATCGTCAACTGATACGACATCATCAGTATCCGGGGCAGCATCTTCAGCAGTTCCACACCCAGTAATGGAACTTGCCACGACAAACATCAACACAAAAGCAATGAAAAGCAATTTTCTATGCATTTTTTAGTTCTCCTCTCCTTGTACAATATAGTCATCAAATTAAAACAGATGCTTGTTTAGCACCACCTCATTTCAACAGAGCTAACTAATCCCTCAAAATATTGTGCTGTCAGCCCACCGTTTCGCCCAGTGGAAGTGGGCGCTGCTATGAAACCCGTTTTATACTTCAAGAGGATTATGGTTAGCTTCCTTATAATAACGCAAAAAAAGGGCCACTTTCCTACAGAAGTGATATAGCCCCTATCTCTACCGTCTAATATCTAAAACATTTTTTATTAAGCTTATTAATAATATGTGTTAAGATAATCATTCGACAAGCCTTTTATTAGTCCTGCAAATATAATTATTTTTTAGGCCCTACCCTTATGATAAGGGTAGTTCGGCTCTTGCTCTCTGAGCTATTCAAGTGCTTGTCAACATTTGTTTAGTTCAGTGATTTGTTTCTGTCAGTTATAACCTGGAACAAAATTAGTCTTCTTCCCCGGTAGTGCGATGCAGTTTAGATTCAGCATGCTAATGGCCCTCCGTAATCAAACCAACTTGTCTGGCATGATATAAAACTGCGTTAATCAATTTTTCTTCCGGTGATTTCGATTCGGCGGATTCCCACGGAATCCAGTCATAAAATATCTGTCAGCTATCAAGAACAAAGCCCTCATCCTGGTCATAACTGTCAGTTCGTGTAGCTTTATATTGGGGCTCTTCAACCCTGACATACCAAAGCACTACTTCAGTGACTCTCTGTTGTTTGTAATCGATGCAAACCAGCACTTCTAATACCGGTTCGCTCTCTTCTTCCACAAAAAGCCGTACAGAATCAGCCAGGAAAAACCAGGCTTTTGCGTTGTCTTCATAAACCTGCAGGTACTCGCTTTCACCCAACGCCTCTTCTGGTTTTTCTGTAAGACATCCCTCATTGGAAGAGCAGGAGCAAAAACTCAAACAAAGAAATAGTGCTGCAGATAAAGTAAATAGCCTTTTATTTAATAACATACTTACCCACCCCACAAGTGTTTAACTATCTTCCCTACATTTTACCTCTATTGTTTAACTATCTTCCCTACATTTTACCTCTATGTTTAATCGTTACTACTTAGGCATCGCCTAAGTGCACCTGCAAAATTGTTCTTTGAAAACCGAAAAAAACACTAAAGAAAAGTATAAATTACCATATATTTACTAGACATTTACAACCATCTGTGGTACGTTTTAACCATGGGAAAGGGCCTGTTTAAATCAGCATACACTGAATT
>SKMK01000040.1 GCA_007121075.1 Syntrophomonadaceae bacterium | reverse complement strand
TGCTTATACCACACCCCCTTGAAAAATTACTGAAGACAAAAAAGCCGACCCCCTCCAATCCTGGCCGGTTACGCTACTCGCTCCCGCCCGGTTAAAGCGTCCATTTTATACCGGGCCTTCATCGCTTCCATATTTTATAGATAGAGGTGCTTAGCTAGTTCGTAAGTACAGTTTAGCACCCCGGGGACAGATACCAGTCATACCCCGGTCACACAAAAGTCACAAGTAAACCTCAATCCAAACCTTAGAATACTGATACATCCTTTCTCCAGCCTGCAGGATGGAAAAGGAGTCAGTAGCTCTTACCTGTAAGTATATTTATATTTCCAGTATAACACGCTGTATGAATTTTCATACTACATTATAGTAGCATTTTTATATACTCCTATAGGAGTATATAAAACCCATAAAATGTTATAAATAGAGGGGAGCGACCTGCAGCCGATCTCTCCCCTTTTTAATATTTCTTTGCCTAAAGTTAATCTAATGATTGGGCCCTGGAGGCAGTGGGTTCATAGTGGTTTACTCAAACCATCTTTTTCCTGAATTCCCCCTGTCTTTATTAACAACATCCTGAACCCAACCGGGTGCTGAATTATCATTATCCTTACTGCCGATATCTTCAAACCAATTTTCTTCCGAATCACCTTCCTCTGAACCGGCAGCTGCAGGCTCCGGCTCATCCGCTTCTGCAGTTTCTGTCATCGAGCTTATCTCCCGCCCGTTGTTAAAGTCATCAAGGATTTCAGCAAGGCTGATGAAATCAGACCTGGCCCCCTGGCTCCCTCTCCAACTGCCAACATCGGAGGGAGTATAGGTGTTGAAAAGAATCGTTGCGGCGTCAAAAGCGCTTTGCACTTCAGCAGGCATAATTACTCCATTATTAATATTCAACCTGGCCGCGATGTAGGCGTGGGCTAAAATATAGTAAGCATTGCCGCCTGCAGGTTCCGTCCAAAGCACCTCGTAATAAGTCTGGTCGCTTAAGAAGAATATTGTGTCTTCGCCAACAGTGGCCCAGGTATGGTCGTAAGGCGCGGGGCCGTACCTGGAGTGAGTTTTCCAGTAGCCCGGGGTGAGCGGGTCTGTTGATGGAAGCTTATCATTGCAGAAGCTGTAAGGCCCGACGGACGGATGGTTTAACTCGACAATGTGGGCGCCGTCTACAGTCTCAGGCCAGGTTCTAACCAAATACCAGCCGGGCTTGACTTCTTCGGTAATCCGGTATTTGCCGGCTTCAAGGTCTTTGAATAAGTAAACTCCATCCTCACTTTTGTAAGTTTCTGTCACAGTGGAATCAATCAGCTCCCATTTCTCTAAATCTTCATTCCATTTCTCCAGGTAGATGGTCCACCCGTTTAGTTTTTCTTGTTCGCTGTGCCAAAATTTATAGCCGTAAATATAGTAGGTAGTCTCTCCGCTTTGTATGCTTAAGTCGTCGTTATCATTGCTGATTGCCACTACAATACCGCTGAAAATCCCTGCCAACAGCACAACTCCCAGCATCAGAACCAAGCATTTTCTCATAAGTTTCTCACCTTTCTTTTATAGTATATTAGACTATATCGAACCCCTGACCACCTTCATAAGTAATCCCTTCTTTGAAAATTACTTGATATAAAGGCCGGAAGTATCCAAATATAGTCTGTCTTCACTTTATTAATTAACAGTTTAATTTCCAAGCTACCGGAGAAGTATTTAAGATGGCTCAACGGTTGAATGATCATATACGCCCCGGGGATTAGAAATAATTACAAACCGGTCACAAATTTAGTGGTCAAAACTTCCTGTTCGTGTTATAATGTTAATTGAAAAGTTAAATAGCTCTGATACAGGTCAAAACCTGACGATAATGGCAAAACTTCCGAAAGGAAGCGACGCAAAGTCATGGGCCTAACCCCGTAAGGGTATGGTTGCCAGGCTGCCGAAACAGGCTTTTATCTTGTACTCCACCATTATCGTCAGAAATCATCAGTAGTTCATCAGTAGAAAGGTGGAGAAACAAGATGTCCATAATTGTCTCAGTATTGTTTGTGATTGCTGTTCATGAGCTGGGTCATGCCCTCGCTATAATACTGACCCGCGCCGGCAAAGTGCAGGGCATGGTAATAAACTTGAGAGGGATCGGCCTCAAATGGGAACCTTACGGCCACGAACCGCTCAAGCGCTCAATTGTATCATTATCCGGCCCGGTGGTTAACCTAGCCCTTGCTGTTTTCTTTTACGGGGCAGGGCTGGAGTTTTTGGGCACGGCTAACGTGATCTTCGGCGTAGTAAACCTGATGCCTTTGCCCGGTGCAGACGGGCTGAGGGCTTTTGCCCACCTCAGGGAAGCAACCTAAAGAGCATATCTCTTAGCAACAATATGCCCCCTGTAGGGATTTGCCCTACACGGGGCATATTTCTTTTCTATTTCAGTTTTTCTTTTGCCTTTAAAAATAGTTGAGGAAGCAAGACATATTCCCGGCCTTTTTTAAAATATGCTGCATGGAGAAAATAGAACCTTATTTAAACGCAGTTATTTCAGATGGTAGGAAAGAATGGACGGTGCTGCGCAGGGTTAAACCATCAACATGGCTAATTGCTTTGAAGTCCTCGCGTATTCTCTCGAGCAGGTTTTCTGCCTGCTCAGTTGTAATACCAGGTAACAAAACGGTAAACTGGTTATCATTCCACGGGGTAACTATATCAGCTTTGCGCAGCCTTACCGAAAGAACCTTCCGCAGGCTTTCCATGGCCTTTTTAATCATATCAGCGGGGACAGCATTCTTGCCCGGGCCGGCCAGGGTCAGGAGTCCAAGTTGGATTGCACGGGTGTCCCGCTCGGCCCGGCGCCTTTCCAGGCGGCAGTATAAGCGGAAAATTTCCGGATCGCAAAATAAAGCCCCTGTGCCGGTATCTTTTTCCACCAACATCTGCCGCATGTCTTTATAATCGAACACCGCTTTTTTGCTTTGGTCTTTTATTCTTCTATAGATCCGCTGCATGGCCGGTAAAGGCTTGGAGCCGCTTTCGCAATAATTGAGAGCGGTTATGTATTCGTAGTGAACCCGGGCCTGGGCGGTTTTACCCTCTTCAAGAAGGGCTTCCATGTAAGAAAGATGGATGCTTTCATCAAATTCTTCAATTGCAAGGGCCCATTCCGCATCATCAACCATCTCCGAAAAAAGGCGCTGCTCTCTCTGGAAAGACAAAAGATCTGAAACACTCCTGATAAAAAGGCGGCGGTAGAAATGATGCTTGGGCAAAACCCAGTGGCAGTGCTGGCACTCGGGCAGGTAATGCCCGTGATAGAGGGATAAAGCTTCACGGTATTTACCTGCTGCCTGGAAAGGATCAAGCCTGATTAGGCTGCGGGCATCCTGGCAGAGGGCTTCAAAGACATCAACATCGAGCCAGTAGCGGGCGCCGGTATTCCAGCCGTAGCCGCCGTAAGAATAACTGATATAAGATCTGGCATCAGGAATTTGCATTTGCTCAAAAGTTTTTTTGAGGCGGTAAACGAGGTTTTTCAAAGCATTGCGGGGATCGTTATAGTCGTGCTCCGGCCACATTGTTTCAAAAATAGTTTCGGGATTAATGTGTTTGCCCCGGTTGGTTATCAGGTACATCAGTAGTTCGCCGAGTTTTTGTGAACGCCCGACACTATTAAATAAATATTGATCTCCCAGACAAACCTGAAACCGGCCCAGGGTGTATATTTTCAATATGCCATTATCGCTCTGGCTCTCCGGAGTCTGCCCGGGGCGGTTATATGCTTCTTCCATATTTATACCCTCCGGCCAAACCTGGATACTGTTTTGACGCTTTATCTAACTATCTATATATTAACAATTAGAATTAATATTTACATGCTACCAGGGTAGTAGATCCTTATGGTAAATAAGTAGTAGACGGCCTGTGCCAGGCATTTTTAAAAAGGTGCGCTTTTTTGCAACAGAGCTTACGAAAATTCGCATATTTTAAACAGGAATTTATGATAGAAATGTTGAATTATTTAATGAATATTAAGCCAAATTAAGATATAATTATGAAGTAGCAAGCTTTACATAACTTTGTTGTTGCTTCCTGCGAGGGGGGGAAAAATGAAAGCAGAAGCAGACCTGGAATCGGTCATGGGCGATGTTGATCCCTTGTCTGAGCCCTCTGAAGAAGCAAGGGGACTGGCCCGCCTGCGCAGCATGCTCATGGAGATGAGGATCTCCACCTTGTTGCGCCTGTACCGCTTTACCTCCCTGGCCCTTTCATCGGTCCTGTTTCTGTGGTCTCCCGGCCCCTACCATCTCTATACCCAGCTGGGCATGATCTTCCTGGTTTTGGCTGTAGCCATCCTGCTAATTTTCCTGTACGAGCATTTCTGGGAAAATACGAAGGTTACAACTGCCCTGGTGCTGGTGGAAATAACAGGCATCTCTCTGCTGCTGGCCTTTACCGGTGGGTTCAACGGCCCCTTCCTGTGGTATGCCCTGAATCCCTTTATCGTGTCATCGGCCTTTTTTTCTTTCAGCCTGGCCTGGCTGCTGCTTGGCCTCCTCTTTGCCGGGACATTTGTTTTTGAAAGCTACTTCTATTTCCCCGGTATAACCAGGTCGGAAACCCTGGCCAGCGGTTATCATCCGATTTTAAACCTGGTCGTTATCGCCGTGGTGATCCACATGTATGCCCGGATGCACATGATGATGTCAGAAAGGCTGATGGAACGCAGCAGCCAGCAGAAGGAACTGATGTCGGCCCAGGAAAATTTATCGGCAAACTACCAGGTTTTCAAGGGGCTGTCCAACTTCCAGCGGGAGGCGGTCTCCTATAACAACTCGAAAGATATTTACTATACTTTGGTCAATACCGTCTTGAACATCTTTCCCCTCCGCCAGGCCGCCGTGCTGATCCCGCCTGCCGACTTTTATCCTGAATCGGGGTACCGGAGAGATGATAACCTGGAACCATCCTTGCTGTTCCAGGTTATAGGGCCGGGCAAAAATAAAACCTCTTCTGCGGTAACGATGATCCAAAATGAGCTGGAAAGGCGTTGGACGGAGCTTTCCGCGGCAAGGGCGAAAAGGCCGGTGATTAGCGAAAACAGGCGCTGGATAGCCCTACCTTTGAGGGGAGAGGATAAAACTATCACCGCCGTTTTCGTCGGGTGGCTCAAACCGAGGATCAACCCCCTTTCTTTTGCTGAAAACCTGTACCTGTTTGTCCGTTTTACCGAGCAGACCACGGAGTGGCTGTCCATGTTTAAGCAGAAAGAAAGGGTGCTCCAGCATATATCGGCCGTTTACGAAGCCGTCGAAACCGTATCCAGCCAGAACGATCCCCGGGTGGTGATCGATCTTTTCGCCTCTTACGCCAGGGCCCTGACCGACTCCGACAAAACCATCTTCTGGATGCTTAATTCCGGAGATGGTCAGAGTGATGAATATTATCCTATTTACTCGGTCAAAGGCCCCCGGGAAGTCTTTCCTGAAGCAGATTGGCAGGCGGCCCTGCTCCGAATCTGGTCGGACCTGCAGTCCAACCAGCAACCGGTATCAGTAGAAATCAACTCTAACCTGGAAGACAAAGCCCAGCTGATCAGCGTTCCGGTAAAAACCGGGGCTCACTGCTTCGGCATGCTGGCCTGCCTGCGATCGAATAATACTTTCAGCACCGATGAAATAATCCAGATCCTGTCGGTTCTGGCCGATTTGAGCGCTATCGCCGTGGTCAGGACCCGGGCAGAAATGTTTGCCCAGAAGCTCCTGGTTGTGGATGAACAAAAGCGGATTGCCAACGAGATCCATGATACAATCTCGCAAAACTTGTTCAGCATTGTCTACAGCATCGATGCCCTTTCCAGGGAAACTGGTCAGATCCTGGATGGCTTCCACCAGGAAACCCTGAGAGACATTAAAAACCTTTCCGCTGAAACCGCTCGCGAACTGAGGGCCCTGATTTACCGCCTCAACCCCCGCGAGGAAGCCAATGAAGCTTTCATCAGTGAAATTACCGGGTACCTGGAGAAAATGGCCCGGATGAATGCCGTCGATATCAAGCATACGGTCAACGGGAGCGCCGAATACCTAAACCCGGCCATCTGCAGGAACCTCTACCGCATTATTAAGGAAGCAACCGGCAATGCCCTGCGCCACGGTAAATGCTCAGAATTGCTGGTCCAGCTGGACATTACCCCCTTCCAGACCATACTGAAAGTATGCGACAACGGAAACGGGTTTGACATGCAGAGCAGCCTCGACCTTTATACCAGCGGAAACCGGCTGGGCATCGTCAACATGCGGGAGCTGGCCCTTTCCCTGCAGGGCAACTTGAATATAGACAGCAAGCCGGGACGGGGAACAGAGGTTAGCTGCATGATTCCTACTTCACCGGTATCGGTGGAATAAACATGAACCGAAATAACATAAAAAAGGGGAGAAAGATACTAATGAAAATAAAGCTGATCATGGTTGACGATCACCCCCTGGTCCGCAGGGGAATTGAGGCCGCCGTCCGCCTGGAAGAAGATTTAGAGTTGATGGGGTGTGCTTCAAACGGCACAGAAGCCCTGCAGCTGATCAGCGAGCACCAGCCCCAAGTAGCCCTGATCGATTTAAGGCTGCAGAATGAACACGGCCTGAGCATCGTCAGGAAAGGGCGAGAGATCTGCCCGGATACCCGTTTCATCATTTTAACTTCATATTCCACGGAAGAAGAAATCCAGGGGGCCATCAAAGAAGACGTGGACGGTTATGTTTTGAAGGAAGCCCTGCCGGAAGAGTTAATCGCAGCCATCCATACCGTCAGCCAGGGCCGGAAATATTTTGACCCGGCCGTGGTCCAGTTTGCCATGGGGCAGGGCCGCTACAGCAAAAAACCGGACGTAGGAGAATTAACCCAGCGAGAATTGGAAGTTCTGAGAGCCCTGGGCAGGGGGCTGAACAATTCAGGGATCGCCGGTGAACTGTTCATCAGCGAGCACACAGTAAAAAAACATGTCGGGGCGATCCTGGAAAAACTCAATTTAAAAGACCGCACCCAGGCAGCCCTGTTTGCGGTATCCAAGGGTTTGCACAAAACCAACCAGGCCATCTGAGCGGGCCCAGAACTGATTAATTTATATACCAATCGCCTGAATCATCAACTTCCTTTTCACCCATATACTTGCCATCTTCCCATATTCCGGACTTACTGCCGTGGTGGGGATGAGTCATTGTGCCTTCGCCGTGGGCTATGCCGTCTTTAAAATCGCCTCTGTACTCTACCCCGCCGGGAAAGGTCATGACACCCCGGCCTTCAATGGAGCCTTCTACAAACTCTCCCTGGTATTTTTTCCCATCAGGGTGGGTCCACAGGCCACGCCCGTGAGGCTGGCCGTTTTTGATCGGGCCGGTGTAGGTCCCTCCGTCCCAGGGAATGTTGCCGTGTTCAATTTCGTCGGGCTCAGCACTGGGTGCAGAGGCCGGTTTCTGTTCTTTGGGCGGCTCTTCTTCCTCTTCTTCTTCGGCCACCTTTTCTTCTACCTTAATTTTAAATACTTCGATGGGGGACTCTACTTCTCCCAACCGGGCCATGAACTCAAAGTCATGGTTGCCGGCCTCCAGGTGATCGGGAGGGGCCAGGCGTGGAGTTTCGCCCCAGACCCGCCAGTCTTCTTCGCCGGGAAGACGGTAAGTAACCAGTACACCGCTTGGGGCCGGTTCACCGTTCCAGAGCACTTCAATTTCCCCGTTACTGCCAGTCATGGAGAGCTCGCCCGGGGTCACTTCGAGCACAATAACAGTTTCCAAACCGAACCTTTCCCCGTTTACCTCGGCGCGCAGGTATACGGGGAGCTCTATCTCCCCGGGCGGGCACTGGTGCCCCACCAAAAGATCAATTTCCCTGGTCCTGCCGGGAGCAAGCCGATCATCGCGGGGATTGAAGGTAAGGTGGCCGTGCTCGTGGCCGATGCTGAAGGCAACCGTTTCGCTCATGTTGTTGGTCACCAGCAAAGCCATGTAGCTTTCTCCCTGCCGGACGGTAAAAAAGCCGGCCGGTTCTAATACCACCTCTTCTTCCGGGACGTCTGTTTGCGGGGGTTCCGGAGTGAGGGTGAGACCACTGGTAAAAGGCCGCACGGAAATAAAAATAACCAGGGCAATACCGGCAATAACAACCCCCAAAAGTATCTTTCGCATCTAAATCCCCTTTCCCCTCGTAAAAGCTTTTAAGGTTTAAATTATTTATAACCTTTTGCCGCAAAAATTACATCACACAGAAGGTCTATATCGAGTGGTAATAAAGAGGAATTTATTACTACTACCAAAGGATTATAGCGAAGGAAGGAAAAGGAAAAAGGCAGAGATCACCCGGCCCGGAAACGGTTTTTTAAGCTCTTGATAATAGCCTGGGAGGCCGACTTCAGGCCCTGGTACTCTTCGCCGGACAGGTAGAGCTTCTCCACTTTTAAATCTGTCAGCCGGCCGGTTTCCATTTCCAGGGGGTTGTCGCTTAAAACCACCATGTCCGCCTCCTTGCCGGCTTCCAGGCTGCCCCGCTCGTTTTCATCGAAGGATGTGTGGGCGATATTGTACGTATACATGGAGAGGGCATCTTCTATGTCTGCCGAGTAACCGGAAATGGGGTGGTTGCAGGCCCCAAAAATACCGGTAACGGGATCCGGCTCCAGGACAGGGCCGTCTGAGCCGCCGCTGACATTGAGGCCCATGGCGAGCATCTTTTTAAGGGGCCAGATCCGGTTGATCCTTTCGCCAAGCAGTTTTTCAACGTACTCGGCGGGTTCAACATCAGAAACCAGGAAAGCGGGCTGGATGGTGATGCCGATGCCCAGCCCGGCGATCTTTTCCAGGGTCCCCTCCGGGATCAGGGGGGCGTGGATCAGGGTGTGACGGTGATCTTCCCGGGGATAATCTTTTAAAGCCGCTTCAATGGCATCGACCGCCTGGACAACGGCGGCATCACCGGCGCAGTGCAGCTGGACCTGCAGTTCGGCCCGGTTGGCCTCCCTGACAAAGTTATATACCTGCTCGTCGCTGTAGTAGAGGAGGCCCCGGTACTGGTCGTCGTCTGCGTACGGCTCAAGCAGGGCGGCGTCCCTGGTCCCCAGGGAACCGTCGAGGGCGCACTCAAAGCAGCCCCCCACCCGGGGCAGGCCGCGCTTAAGGACCTTTTTCAGGGTCATGGTCTGGAAGTAAACGCGGAACCGGAGCTGGGAGCTTCCGGACAGGAACCGGACCAGGTCGACATCCAGATCCCGCGGGTAACCGAGCCCTTCAGTGGTATGGACCAGGCCGACCCCGTAAGCGGCCAGATCGTCCATGCCCTGCAGCATATAATTGGCCAGGGTCGTAACGGGCATCTTCCCCGATATATAATTGACCGCTTCCTGGAAGGCCTCGTAGAAAACCTGCCCCGTTTCCAGGTCAAACCCGCGCAGGTTGCGGATGTTAAAGGGCAGGATCCCGATTGCCCTGGTATTGACCACGGCTGAGTGGCCCTCGTAGCAAACCAGGAATACGGGGCGGTCTTTAACGAACTGATCGAGTTCGGTGCGGGTGATTAGCCTTTTTTCCTGGATTTTGTGGGGGGAATGGCCAAAGCCAAACAGCACTTTGGCCTTTTGATCCTCTTCGGCGTAAAGTTCAATCATTTTGCCGGTCTCTGCGATCGAGGAAGCAGGGAGGACATCAAAGGTGGAGTTGAACAGGGCCCAGCTGGAAAAATGGATGTGCCCGTCCCCAAAGGCGGGCAGGAGGGCCTGGCGGCCGAGCTCGATAAACTCCACATTCTCGTCAATTTCAGAATAAGCTTCCGGCAGCCGGTCCCCGACGTAAATAATTTTCCCCCCGTTTTCAACCAGGTATTCACATACGGAACCTTCCCAGTCGCAGGTAATTATTTTCCCGTGAAAAATTTTCATGTCTCTGGTCCGCCTTTCTCCATCTCTCTAAAAGCTGCATCTGTTTTAATTATACAACAACTATAACAATTATTAATTCAATAGAAATGCTCTTTTCACCTGCCTGGTTTGTCAAATTGCCTGGGTTTTTACAATAGATTCATTATATTCAAAAAGATTTTGACAAATATTCCTTAAATCGGGTATATTAAGATAGATTATTGGCCCATGGTTGGGCAGGATATTTCAAGCTTTGCGATCCCGGGCCTCCGGGCCCAAATAATTTTACACCATCCCCATTTCTTTTAAAAGGCAGGAGATATGAAATGAGAGCCAAAGTAATCCTCAACCCCTATTCCAACCGCTGGAGGGCAGAGAAGCGCTGGCCCGAGGCAGAGGGGGCCTTGATCGAGGCGGGGGTCGATTTTTCTCTGGCGGTGTCGGAATATCGCTGCCACGGAGTGGAACTGGTAGAGGAGGCGGTCCGGGACGGCTTTTCGCCAATTATTGCCGCCGGGGGGGACGGGACCATCGGCGATGCGATAAACGGGATCGCCCGGGCCACACAGGGCGGACATTTGGGAGTGCTGGGCATCATGCCCCTGGGGACGGCCAACGATCTGGTCTGCAACCTGAACATGCCCCTTGATCTGATGGAAGCCGCCCTCGTTATCGCCGGCGGCAAAACCCGCGCCCTCGATGTCTGCAAGGCGGGGGAACAATATTTTATCAACAACTCCGCCCTCGGCCTGGAACCGTACATCAGCGTAATCCAGCACAAGATGCTTTTTCTAAAGGGGATACCCCGCTACCTGGTGGCCGCCATCAAGGGTATTGTGCAGAATCCCAGCTGGCAGGCCCGGATCAAGTGGGACGGGAACAGCTACGAGGGCCCCCTGAGCCTGATCTCTGTCGGCAACGCCCCCCGGACCGGCGGGCTCTTTTACATGGCCCCCCACGCCGACCCGGCAGACGGCAGGTTAACCGCTGTTTTTGTCGAGAAAAAATCAACCCTTGGCCTGCTGGGCCTGCTGCCCAAAACCATGACCCCCGAAGGCAAATTTGTCAAAGCCCGAGGGGTTTGGGAAATCGATGCCACCCGCATCAGCGTCCGGCTGCAGCCACCATCCCCGGCCCACTCGGACGGCGATTTGTTCCCTTTTGAAGTAGAGAGCCTGGAATATACAATTTTGCCCGGGATGATTGACATCCTGGTCCCGTAACCGGTAAAGCGCATAAAACGCACTTACACAAAACGCCCCTATAAAAGAGGCCGGACTGCGATCTGATCGCGGCCCCTGCAGATGCTGGAACTCATAAATTCTAAACCCCTTAAGGGCCCGGGAATATTTCCAAGAAACACTCCCTTTAAAACGGACCGGTCTGTTTAACCGGACTTTCCGGGGCCGAAACGCTAACCGGCTCCACTTCTGCGCGCAGCGCTTTCAGGAGGCTGGCAATCATGACCACTTCCAGGATCAGGACCGCCAAATCGACCACGACGGCCGTGGTCTGCGCAGCGGACAAACCACTGACCAACAGAAGGATGGCGGCGATGCCGTTTTCCAGGCGCCCCAGATGGAGCGGATATAGCGCAGGGGATTCAGGGATCCGGAAAAATTTAATAAGCATCAGACTTAAAGGTTGATCTTTCTGCAAGCATTATATCATAATTAGTTAAAGGTGATTTCTTATGAACTTAAAAAGCCTGCGCAACCCGGACCTTTATCACGGCAGGACGGGCCGGCAGTACTTTGAAGGCTGGTACTTCAAGCTGGTCGATAAAAAGATGGAAAATGTTTTCGCTTTTATCCCCGGGATTTTTTTCAGTTCCGAGCCTGAGTACTCCCACGCCTTTATCCAGGTGGTGGACGGGATCAACAGAACTTATCGTTACGAGCGCTTCCCGCTGGATCATTTCCGGGCCGATCATAAGTATTTTGCCCTGGCCATCGGGGAAAACCGATTTGGGCGCGAAGGGCTCACCCTTGACCTGAACCGCCCCCGGGTAGCCGCTTCGGGAGAGCTTCATTTCAAAGAACACCTGGACTGGCCGGACAGCTTCTTAAGCCCCGGGAGCATGGGTTTTTACAACTATATCCCCCGGATGCAGTGCTACAGCCAGGTCTGTGCCATGGATTTTGATGTGGAGGGCCGGCTTGATATCAACGGCCGGATGATTGATTTCAGCGGCGGCAAAGGCTACATTGAAAAGAACTGGGGCTCCGCCTTCCCCTTTTCATGGATCTGGGTTCAGAGCAACCACTTTCAGCATAAAAGGGCTTCTTTGAGCTTTTCCCTCGGCCATATCCCCTTTTTAATGACTGCTTTCAGGGGGTTCCTGGCGGGCCTGTACGTGGAAGAAACCTTTTATGAGTTTACAACGATGAACCGGAGCAAAGTTCAGGTCGAGCAGAAGGGGACCGACCTGGCCCTGCGCCTGGACAACAGTCGCTACAGCCTCTTTATTGAAACTGAAACCAAAAGCAAAGATTTTATCCTTCTAAACGGCCCCCGCGGAAAGAAGATGATCCCCCTGGTCCACGAAAACCTGCAGGGTTTTGTCTACCTGGAACTTAAAGATAGAAACAGGGGAGAAACTATTTACAAGGATACCGGCCGCTGCGCCGGGGTGGAATATGGCGGGCGGCAGATGGCAGTTATCGACAACTTCGCAGAAGCGCCGGCCAGAGCACAAAAAGATTACCGGACAGCCCCTTCACCGAGCATTTAAGCCGGCCGGAATGGGCTTGACACGGCCGGATGTGCCGAAACAACTTGTCATTCAGCCCATTTTAGCTTATGATATATAGTAAGGTTGTCATAACTGGTTTATAAGGCAATGAAATTGAGATCCTATCGAATCTGCACCCGACCCAGGAATCCCGTAAATAGGTCTTTGACAATTTAGGATATGGAGATAGGAAAATACTTTAACGGGACCTTTTGGCAATTACTGTTTGTAAACAGTTAGCCATTATTAAAAAGAAGAAGATTGTATTCATATAATATAGCCAACCCCAAAGTTTTTCGGTTTGGGCAATTTTTTTAACCTATGGCAGAAACATTAACCATCCTGATCTTTTGCCTTCACTGATCAGCCAGTTTTATTGCTTTATAGACCAGCGACAGCACTACATCAACCCTCGCAGGCTTACCTCAACTTAACCAGGAGTGCTGCCATAACTTCCAGCAGCTTCCTTTTTCACTCAAGGTTACAGGGTATCCTCAGGAGTGCCTTTATTGATCCTGAATAGTATGGAAAGGAGAGTGGTTACAACTGCTTTAAAGCAAAAACCGGAACTGTGAGCGGCACATAAAAAGCCGGACCAAAATGATAAAGAATATGTACCGATCAAGGTAAAAACATCGCAGTAAAAAACCAGGCTGATTGGAGCCTGTTTTGTAATCATTGCCACCAAATCGCCAGAGAGAAGATAATCCGAAACAGCAACTGTTTTTCCGGCCGTTAAATATTAGAAGAGCCGCTGAAAGCCCGGTTTATAAAATTAGATAACAATAACAGTGAGAAAAAATCTAAAACCAGTAATCAAAGGCTTTTTATCAACGAAAGGAGTATATTTATTATGTTTAAGCAGTATAAGGGTGGAAGCTACAAGGTATTCAGTGAAAGTGATATGAATGAAATCCATGAGGCCTCGGTTTATCTGTTGGAAAACGTTGGCATCCAGGTTCACAACGAAAGAGCTATGCAGATATTTGCCGACAACGGCGCCAAAGTGGACAAGGAAAATAAAGTGGTAAAGATCCCCCGGGGAATGCTTGAAGATGCTGTTGACTCTGCACCATCACGAGTGGTCCTTTGCGGGCGCGAAGAAAAAAATGACCTTGTTTTGGAAGGGACCAATGTTTATCTCGGTACCGGAGGCACCGCCCTGAATACCCTGGATGTCGATACCGGGAAAAAACGCCCCACCGGGGTAAAAGACGTTGCCGGTTATGCCAAGATGACCGATGCCCTTGATAATGTCGCCTTTTTCCTGATCAACTGTTACGCCGGCGATGTCCCCATTGAAGACGTGGACGTTAACAGGTTTTATCATTCTTTCGCCAATACATCCAAACACGTCATGGGCGGTATTTACACCATGGATGGGCTGATGTCGGTAATTGATATGGCAGAAGAAATTGCCGGTGGCAAAGAAAAGCTCAAAGAACGCCCCTTTGTGTCTTTCATCACCCTGATCATGAGCCCCTTGAAGATGGAGAACACTTACAGTGATTTCCTGATTGAAGTTGCCAAGCGCGGACTTCCGGTTACCACCCCGGCTGAGCCGTTGGCCGGTGCGACTTCACCGGTCACTATGGCCGGGACTGTTACCATCAACAATGCCGAATCGCTGGGAGGACTGGTTCTGGCCCAGCTGGTTAACAAGGGCACACCCACTATCTACGGCAGCGTGGCCAGCACCATTAACATGCAGAGCGGGACTTACCTGGCCGGCTGTATCGAATCCGCCCTGATTAACGCCGGCTGTTCCCAGATGGCCCAGTACTACAAAGTTCCGATCTATGGAACTGGCGGCATGTCCGATTCGAAAGCTGTCGATGCCCAGGCCGGTTACGAAAGCGCCAATACGGCCATGATTGTAGCCCTTGCCGGGTGCAACTATATCCATGACGCTTTCGGCATTCTCGAATTCTGCGTCACCCTGTCTTATGAAAAAATGGTCGTCGATAACGATTCCGTAGGGATGGCCTTAAGGGCTGTTGAAGGCATCGAAACGAATAAAGATACTATCGCCAGAGATGTTATTGCCGAAGTCGGCCCCGGCGGGCACTTCCTGGACCATTCCCACACCTTCGAACATGTCCGCAAGGAGTTCTATATTCCCACCCATGCCGATCGCAGCCAGCGCAGTGTCTGGGAAGCGGAAGGCTCCAAGGATTCTTTCACCCGGGCCAACGAAGAAGCGAAACGTATTTTAAAGGAACACAAGCCGCTTGGTTTCAGCGAAGACATGGAAAAAGTGCTACGGGAAAAATACAAAGGAATCAAATAAACAACCCGCTTGAATCTGTTAACTTCAGGTCAGGGGAATGGATTTTAATATGCCAAACCATCCCCTGGCCTATTTATAAAGAGGGAACTACTGATGGCCGTTAGTAAACTAATAGACCTGCGGGATGCCGCCGCCTTGATATCAGAAAAAGATCACCTGGCTGTTGGAGGGACCATGGAAATGGCCCCGGTGGCCCTGGTCAGGGAGATTATCAGGCAGGCCAAAAGGAATTTACGGCTGCTTTGCGCACCTTCAGGAGCAATCAGCGCCGATATGCTGATCGGCGCCGGGATGGTCAAAAGGGTGGAGTTCGCCCAGATTTCACTCGGCGAATACGGACTGGCCCCTCATTTTCGAAACGCGGCAGAATCGGGAACTATAACCATTCTTGATCATGTCTGACCGGCGCTTTTCGCAGGGCTCCGGGCCGGAGCCATGGGGCTGCCCTTTATGCCGGTTAGAGGAATTTTAGGCAGCGATTACATGCGGATCAGGGAAGAATTTAAGGTGATCAAAAACCCTTATAACGGGGAAGAAAAGCTGGCCGCAGTTCCAGCGATCGTCCCTGATGTTGCCGCCTTTCACGCCTACCAGGCCGACAGGCAGGGCAATGTTATGGCCGACGCTTCCCAGAGCAGCAAACTGCTTGCCCAGGCAGCGAGCCGGGAGGTAATTGCCACTGTGGAAGAGCTGGTAGATAATTTAACGTGGAGGCGCAACTGGAGCTTTATACCCGCCAATTTTATCACAGCAGTGGCTCATGCTCCCTGCGGTGCCCATCCTGCCTCCTGCAGCGGCTACTATGACATTGACAGCGCCCACATGCAGGAGTATGTGGCTGCTGCAAAAGATCCGGAAAAATGGAAGGCCTACCTGGACAAATACATATACAGCCTGGAGGGCCATCAGCAGTACCTTGAAAGCTTAGGCCCTGGAGGAAGGTGAGAAAATGATCCCGGAGCAGGGGTATACCGTGCAGGAATTAATGGCGGCGGTTATCTCCAGGGAAATTAAAAACGGGGAAAACATCAATGTAGGAACCCTTTCCCCGCTGCCTGCAGCGGGCTGTTTGCTGGCCGGGGAGCACCACGCCCCGGATATTAATCTTGCCATCCTGGGCAGCACTGAATTACCTTTTACCGAACGGGCCGAATTTTTTGATCTAATCCAAAGAGGCGGCTGTGATCTGTTTTTCCTGAGCGGCGCCCAGATAGATAAACAAGCAAATATTAATTTACAGGTTATAGGC
>SKMK01000025.1 GCA_007121075.1 Syntrophomonadaceae bacterium | reverse complement strand
CTCTTTCCACATATTCCTGGCTGGCATGGACACCGGCAATTATACGGGCGGGATCGCCGGGAATAAATCGAACAATGGAAAAAACAAGTATCGAAACCCCGATTAATACAGGTACAGCAAGCAAAAGTCTCCTGATCACGTAACCATACACTTATCGTTAACCCCCAAAAAAATTGTCCTCGGAAACTCAATCTCGTCAATTATAAACCATAGCTAAAAATAAATAAATACCAAAGCTAAACTGAATCTAATCAGACCAGCACTACCAAACCCATGAAATTAATTAGACAGTTAAGGGGCAGGGTCATTGTAAATCTGATACTTACACTTCACCCTGCCCCCATACAAATTAACTTACCCTAAGCCGGGGTATAATCCCCGGCAGCACTTTCAGGACTTCTTATTCTACAATGTATGCATCCCAGGCTGAAATGTTTTCCAGCGGGTGGTGGATTAACCCTTCAACGCGGTCAAGCTCGGCATTCACCTGGACCTGATCATAGAGGAAGATCCATGGCGCATCGTCCCAGATGATTTCAATCGCATCTGCATACAGATCTTCACGCACGTCCGGATCCAGTTCTCTTCTTGCCTCTTCAAGAAGGGCATCTGCTTCTTCGTTTGCATAGTAAGCCCGGTTGCTCGCCGGAGGCCACTCATCGGAATGCAACAGAGGATAGAGGCCGTAATCGCCGTCCCAGGTTACAGTGCCCCAACCGAGCATATAAGCATCGTGCTCTGCATCAGCAGGGTCTTCCTGGTTAATCACTTCCAGGTAAGTGCCCCAGTCGTAGGTAGTCAGGTTGGCCTCGATACCTACTTCTGCCAGCATACCCTGCACTGTTTCTGCCACGGTTGCATCCATTGGATAGCGTCCGGTCGGGTGGAAAAGTTCCATTTCGAAGCCATCTTCATAACCGGCTTCAGCCATCAGTTCCATAGCTCTTTCCGGATTGTACTCATAAGGGCCTACCTGGTGATAACCAAAGACAGCCGGCACGATCGGCGCTGAGGAAGGCTCATATGCTCCGGCAAAAATGGCATCAACAATGGCCTGTTTATCAACCGCGTAGTTTAAAGCCTGGCGTAATTCTTTGTTATCTTTAAACAATTCGCTTTCCATGATTAAGCCAATATAAACGGTGCGAACACTGTCTTCGAATACCACCTCGAGGCCTTCTACTCCTTCAAGCCTTTCAATTTCAGCAAACGGGATATCCATTACTGCATCTACTTCTCCGGTTTCAAGCATGATCACCCGGGAGCTGCCTTCAGGAACGAACTTGAAGGTCACATTTTCAAGCTGGGGTACATCGCCCCAGTAATCTTCGTTTCTTTCCATGACAATCTGTTCGCCGCGATCCCAACCGGCATACTTAAATGGACCGGTTCCGACCGGAGCTTCAATATCTTCCCCTTCATCCAAGGCTTCTATTGAAGCAGGACTGTGTATGGCAATGAAAGAGTGAGACAGGTGGGTAATAAGCGGCGCAAACAATTCATCCATGTGGATTCGAATGGTATATTCGTCCACTACTTCAACTTCGTCCACTTCACCCAGGAGAAATGCAAAGATGGCTGTTTCTTCTCCCTCGAATTCACCTTTGCCCATGAAACGGTCAAGATTATATTTTACCGCTTCGGCATTGAAGGGTTCGCCGTCATGAAAAGTAACCCCTTCACGCAGCTCAATCAAGTAAGACCAACCATCATCTTCAACTTCCCAGTTCGTGGCCAGAGCCGGTTCCAGTTCACCGTCTTCATTCAGGTAAATCAGGTTTTCTACCATATGTTCAGAAACCGTAGCCGCAGGAGCTGAAGTCATTTTATTCGGGTCCAGGCTTTCCGGTTCTGCACCAATGGCAATAGATACTTCCTGGGCCACTTCTACCGGTTCTTCAACGGGATCCTCGACCACTTCTTCAGGCTCACAACCGGCGATCATAAACCCCAAAAGCAGCGCCGGTATAATCAACAAAACCAACAACCTTTTCACGTCAATATACCCCCTTAATATTTAATCTTAGGAAAGACAGTATAAAGTTTAACATTCTTTCTTCATTAATCACCACCTTTGTCCACGTCTCTATAAAATTATCAATATGTCGATTGGTTTTCTGTAGTTATTTTATTACAATATTATAAAATCGGCAATAGATCAGATCAAGGAGTTAAACCATAAATGCAAAAAGTCCATCAATTATCTTCTAAAATTTGCAGTGATTTAAAATGTTACATCTATAAATCCAACAATTTTCCTGAGAAATATTGTTTAACAGCCTGATCTGATTCTGCAGGCAGTTCATCCCACCTGCCGCACCGGCCACCCCAGCGGGCTAAAAGCTTCCCTTCCAGGGACAGGTTTACAACTTCGCAGATTTAGGGGCAGCCGTCACATTCAAAAGTGCCGGCCTGGTAATCAAACTCACTTAAAGCAAAGCCCCGGAAAGAAGAGCAGTCTTTATCTTTCATAGCCATCCGGGCCAGAATCGCTGCACCGATTGCCCCCATGCCATGATAGTACCCGGGAACGACAACCTCCAGATCAAGAGCTTTTTCTAAAGCAGCTTTGATCCCTTCGTTGGCAGCAACCCCACCCTGGAAAACCACCGGGGCCAGGATTTCTTTACCTTTGCCCAGGTTGTTAAGATAATTGCGGACCAGGGCGTCGCACAGTCCACTGATTATATCTTCAACTCCTTGTCCCATTTGCTGTTTGTGAACCAGATCCGATTCGGCAAAAACCGAGCAACGCCCTGCTATATGGCTGGGATACCTGCTTTTTAGAGCCAGGGCCCCAAATTCCTCGATTGGGATACCCAGCCTTGCAGCCTGGTGATCTAAAAACGATCCGGTTCCGGCCGCACAGACAGTATTCATGGTGAAATCGACCACCACACCGTGATGGAGGATGATAATCTTCGAGTCCTATCCACCGATTTCCAGCATGGTCTGAATATCAGGCACAAGGAGATCCGCATAGATCAACCCGTCCTGTATTTCTGTCGTTTTGCCCACAACATATCGACAAAAGCTTCCAGGTGGGTCTGCACACCTCCTTCACCGGGATGGCCATCGATGGCCAAACCATCGATGGCCAAACCAAGGAAGGGTACACCGGCTGATTTAGCTTCCAGTTCCAGGGTTTTATCAACCATGGCATCAGGGCCGCAGCCAAAAGTGGTCACGTGGATGATGCCGTCAATATTCTTTTTGTCAAGAAAATACAGGCCGGTCCAGCAAACCTGGTTGCTGTAATACCAGAAAAAATTCTGGGGCATTACCTTTGAATAACGGCGCATTTCACGCAGGGGAATTTGTTCAAAAGTTACTACCTCGACCCCCAATTTTTTTAATTTATCGTAAACCCCGGCACTGATGAAAGGATCATATAGAGCGTACGGATATCCAAGAAAAGCCACCCTGGTTCGACCGGCAGCTTTGAAGACCGGGTCGGATGGAAGTTTTTTGGGAGGCACATCTTTTGAGCCTGAAATGACCTTAAAAGCTACTGCCGGTTTAAGTCCCTTTAACAATACCCCCTGGTATTTCCGCTGCTTCAAAGTACCGCTCACAGCTGCATAGGCCTGGGTCAGGGGATTCCTGACGCCTACTGACAATGCACCCGACCTGAAAAAGCGCCACAGACCGCCAGGCAAGCCTTTAAAGAATAATATGAAAGGGCCCGTGGAATACCAACCTTAACCCGCCTTTTCATTGTCCTCACCCCGATAACTATAATGGCATAAAACAGGTAAAGAGAGGCCACACAATTATTCCTCCCTTTAAATAATCGCTAAATATTCGACTCCTTTATCCACACTCCTGCAAAAACCGGCTGCCCGCAAAAAATGCGGGCAGCTTTTTATGACCAAGCAAGCTTGTTCTTTTCTTCACATTTATATTCAGATTATATCGCACTATACCGTCAAACCTTAGCTACATAACCAGCAAATCCGGTCTGCAAAAATTTCATGATTACCCTTAGATAGCTTTACCTGAACTTAACCTGCTTTCCTGCGTGCATCTTTAAGGATCATCTGCACCACGAGGAGAGCTGTTGTCAAAAAAGCACCGATAAACAAAACTGCATTGGCCATTTACTCTCCCTCCCTTTGACTGAAGTTTAATCTTCCTTTACCTGGTTATTATTACGTTTCTTTGATTCACTTTGAAGCAGGCGAAATGAAAGATACCGGACGCCCCATGAAATAAGTAGTATTATACCGATTACTAATACGTATTGTAAGATTGTAAGAACCCTCGCTTTCCAGATTAGTAATGGCTCTGCTGCAAATAATTAGTTCAGAAAAGTATGGTGACATTATACCCTCCGTACACTAACTTGTCAACGAATTTTAAATTTTATACACAATCAGCCCAAACCTTGCAATGTGGCCGAAATACTAACTTCTTTTTACTGAAAATAGTTATTGGTTAATCCTGGGATCAAAGCCTGCAGATTACAATTCCGGTCTAACCTGTCTAAAGCTAAACTAAAATTATTGTGAATTTATTATATATAATCTAAGCAACCATGTCAACAAGATTGCAAATATTTACATAAGTTAATTTTTTCTCAAGCTATCGCTTAAATGGACAATAATTAATTTGTGGAACCAGGATGGAGAATATTTGAATTCATAAAGTTATTCAAAATTTAACCCTGATAATTATAAACAACCCTTCATACAAAAACTTTGCCCCAACAAACATTACCCGGTTTTTACTTTATGATAGTTTTGCTATCTAATTTAAGCCCCTTCAGGACCCCATTATGCTATCAGCTTTAAAACTATTGTCCTTTCCCAGGCTCTATGCTATAATCTTGGAACAGAAACGGGGCGTAGCGCAGTTTGGCAGCGCGCTTGGTTCGGGACCAAGAGGTCG
>SKMK01000034.1 GCA_007121075.1 Syntrophomonadaceae bacterium | reverse complement strand
TATTCGACCATGTCTATCATGAACTGCCGTCTGAAGGGAAAAAATATGAGTGGTACGTTATGGGCCGCTCGCTGGGCAGTATTTCTGCCCTGGAGCTGGCGGCAAAATTTCCCGGGAAATTAAAGGGACTGATTATTGAAAGTGGGTTTATCAGCGTGGCCCGACTGATCGAACACCTCGGGCTTCCTTCGCCGGGCGATTTGTCTGCCCTGGAGGAAGAAAACCGCCGCCTGGCCGGTTCCATAAAGCTTCCTGCCCTGGTTATCCATGGCAAACAGGACCGCCTGGTGCCTCTGGAGCAGGGAAAAGAACTTTACGAAACGTTGGGAACGGATCAAAAAGAGATCCTGGTTGTCCCCCGTGCCGATCACAATGACATCATGTTTGTCGAACCGGACAACTACATGAAGACCATAAAGAAGTTTGTTTTGGGAGAATAGAAATTACACCTAACAAAAAGGGGGTTCTTCAAAATGCAAATAAAAGATGTAATGAGTAAAAACGTAATTACAGTTTCCACCGACGATTCAGTGGAAAAATGTGCTAAACTTTTGCAGGAAAACGAGATCAGCGGGCTTCCGGTTGTGGACGGGAAAGGCAAAGTCGTGGGCATGATTACCGAAGGTGATTTAATCAGGCGCGCTTCCCGCATTGAAGCCCCCGGCTACCTCGAAATTCTTGGCGGTTTAATTTACCTGGGCAGCCCCAAAAAGTTTGTAGATGAACTTCAGCGGGCGATGGCCCTTGAGGCCGGAAAGATGATGAGCAGAGAGGTTATTTCGATTAAACCGGATCAGAGCCTGGAATCGGCAGCCACCCTGATGGTTAAGCATAATATCAACCGGCTTCCGGTTGTCGACGATCAAGAAAATCTGGTCGGCATCGTATCGCGTCGTGATATTATGAAACACCTCTATGACTGGAATAATTAGATGCGGTGGTGTTGACAATAGTTTTATCCAAAGGGGCCAGGGTTACACTGGCCGGTTCCATCATTAATTTCTCCCTGGGTATATTCTATGCGTGGTCTGTTTTTGCAGACGGTTTAATTAAAGAATTGGGCTGGAGCAAAGCGGAAGCGATGGCCCCTTTTACCCTGGAAGTGCTGGTATTTTCAATAGCGATGATTTTTGGAGGCCGCTTTCAGGATCGCTTCGGTCCCCGGAAAGGGACCCTGCTGAGCGGAATTTTTTCCGGCCTGGCCCTTATAATGTGCGGCTTGACCGCCACCCCTCTGGGAGTGGTGTTTTCTTTCGGGGTGGTTTTTGCAGTTGCAGCAGCTTTTGGTTATTCAGCCGTTACACCGGCGGCTATTAAATGGTTTCCTCCTGCCAAAAGAGGGTTGATAACCGGCCTGGTCTTGATGAGCCTTGGAGCCGGTTCCCTGGTTTGGGCTCCGGTAATCAATTTTATACTTGACTATACCGGAATTGTAAATGCGTTTATTCTTAGCGGGGGAATTTTAATAACGGCAATAACTATTTCTTCACGTTTTATTTCCTTACCTGATCCAAATACCTGGAATAATTACCCGGCCAACCACGATATGAAACCGATCGATTTTGACTGGCGTCTCACAATTAAAGAGCCTTCTTTTAAGATCTTATGGGCCCTGGTTGGTTTAACCAGCGGGGTCGGAATGATGTTTATCGGGCATTTGGTACAAATTGCAGGAACTAACTTTCAGGTGGGATGGGGATATCTGCTGGTTTCCCTGTTTGCTGTTGCCAATGCTTCAAGCAGACTGATCGGGGGAGCAATATGTGATCGGCTCGGGTATCTCGGCAATATGAAAGTGGCCCTGTTGATGATGGTGGCGGCAATGCTCCTTTACTTAAGTGGTTTGGGATGGCCGGCCCTGGTCTTGGGTACTGCTTTTCTCGGTTTGAGCTACGGAAGTCTGTATACCTCATATCCTAATGCTGTGGCTGACTTGTTTGGTCTTGAGAATTTTGGGATCTGTTATGGGATGATATTTACCGCCCTTGGCATAGTGGGTAGCCTGGGCCCCATGGTATCCGCTTTCCTGGTAGAACTAACAACCAGTTATAACCTCAGCTTTATAATTGGCCTGGCTGCTACGCTTGTATGCTTCTTGCTGGTGGCGAACCTTAAAAAGATAATCTCCCAAACTTCTTAGAAAGTAATGGAGCCATTATTAGATGTATAGTTATTCTATGTTATAATAATATAGTATTATTACAGGAATTATGTGCTTTATGGAGGGTCTGTTTTGTCCAAAAGATATAAATTTACTGTTTTTACAGTAGTTGCTCTGGCTGTCCTGGCAATTATCTTGATTTCAGATTTGGCAGTATTTGCTCCCGGGGGAGATGGAAATGCAGGTTCTGCTGATGAACAGTTTGAAACTACAGAAGATCCTTATACCGCCTATAATCAAGCTATTAATGAAGGCAGGCCGGTTGTAATCGAGTTTTATGCCCGCTGGTGAAGTGCCTGTGTAATGATGGAGCCCGTGATCATGGCTCTAAAAGATCATTATGGAGACACGGTGGAGTTTATAGTTGCCGATCTTGACAACCCCGGTACCGACCGGCTGATCGAAGAAGCAGGGTTTGAGGTCCACTACATCCCCAAGTTCGTTTTCATTGATTCCGGCGGTGAGGTTGTTCAGGAAGAGGCGGGTGTGTTTGATTTTGAAGATATGCAGGCCAGGGTCGATCCCCTTATCGGTGAAGGTGCCGGCGGGGAGTTAACCGGCCTTGATTATTTCTTTTCTGAACAGCTTCCCGGGACGGTGGAGCAGAGGTCTCTTCTTGCCCTGGGGCTGGTTTTCCTCGGAGGTTTGATAACCAGTATCAGCCCCTGCATCCTGTCCATGGTGCCGCTCCTAATTAGCTATATCGGGGGCTACGGGGGCGGTTCCCGTTCCAGGGGATTTTTTCTCTCGCTCTCCTTTGTGAGTGGCCTTGCTGTTACCTTTGCTATACTCGGTTTCGCGGCGGCCGCTTTTGGCCGGGTATTTGGTGAGATCGGGGAAGTATGGTATTATATCCTGGCCGCCGTAGCGCTGATTATGGGCCTGCAGCTTTTGGGCGTGCTGACTTTTAATCTGCCGGGTCTAAAAAATATCCCGGTAAAAAAAGTGGGCCCGGGCGGTTCGATCCTGATGGGTATGCTGTTCGGCCTGGTCGCTTCCCCCTGTGCCACCCCTGTTTTAGCAGTAATTGTTACCTATGCCGCCGTCCAGGCCGAACCATTCTACGGCAGTGGCCTGCTATTTATATACGGCCTGGGCCATGGGATCCCCTTGCTGGCCGCCGGCACTTTTACCGGTCTGGCTCGCAGCTTGCCGAAGATAAACCAGTATACCCGCTACCTGACCTACATCAGCGGCCTGATCCTGGTTCTGTTGGGATTAGTTCTTCTGGCCTGGGTCAACTGGGTCCAAGGTCCGTTATAAGTTCTTAATAAATGCCACAAGAACCTTTTGAAAAATTACTGCGTCCGAAACAGGGCGGTTAATCCCGAAGAAAATTATTGATTTACTGGATAATTTTTTTAGGCCCTGAACTTTTTGTTTTAAACTGCCCGCAAGTTACCTCTACTACCAATAGCTTTCAGCATCATTGATTATGGTTTCAGGTCCTAAATATGATATTATTATGAAAATGCATTCTTGGATTTCATTAATAAATTGCCCGGGAAAGATAAAAAAACACACATCATAAATATGAAGGCAGAAAACGGCAATTTAAAATCTGATTGAAAGGGAGTTGAGTGTCGGTTATGGAAATAAACATTCTCATCGGGGGAGCCGCCGGCCAAGGAATGGAAACGATTATGAACCTGCTCGGCAAAACCCTGGTCAGGGAAGGGTTCGGGTTGATTTATACCAAGGATTATATGTCCCGGGTCCGGGGCGGGCATAACTTTTCAAGGCTTAGGATTGCCCCGGGCACCCCCTGGAGCACAGTGGAGTCGGTTGATATCCTGGTGGCGCTAAATGAAGAAACCTACAACCTCCATCGCGACAATCTGACCCCTTCGGGGCGAGTTATTTACGACCCGCAGCTGTTCAGCATTCCCGAAAATGAAAATCGAGGCATACCTGTGGAACTGCAAAAGCTGGCCGAGGAAGCAGGCGGGAAGGTTATGGCCAACACGGTGGCCGTCGGAGCCCTCCTGGTCCTGATAGGCCTTGAAACTCCGACCGTGGAAGAATTATTGAAAGACACCTTCGCCGGCAAAGAAGGGGTTGCCGGTAAAAATATCACCGCCCTGAAAGCCGGTTATGATGCGGCGGCCCGGTTTTGCAGCGCCTGCTTTGATTTGCCGCCTAAAAACGAAGACGGTAAGAAACTTTTTATCGACGGTAACCAGGTCCTGGGTATGGCTGCCATGTCCAGCGGCTGCCGGTTTTTATCGGCTTACCCCATGACCCCATCGACTGGCATTATGAATTACCTGGCCGGGAAAAGCCCGGATTACCCGGTAATAGTCGAGCAGGCAGAAGATGAAATAGCGGCCATAAATATGGCCCTGGGCGCTTCCTATACCGGAGTCAGGTCCATGACCTGCACATCGGGCGGTGGTTTTTCCCTGATGGTGGAAGGAGTATCTTTGGCCGGGATGATCGAAACCCCGATTGTTGTTGTGGTGGCCATGCGGCCCGGTCCTGCAACCGGCCTGCCTACACGGACGGAACAGGCCGACCTTGAATTTATCCTGCACAGCGGGCACGGCGAATTTCCGCGAGCGGTGTTAAGTGCTACTTCGCATGAAGATGCCTTCTATCGCCTCAACAAGGCTTTTGAACTGGCCGATCGCTACCAGACCCCGATCTTTTTTCTTTCCGATCAGAATTTTGCCGATACGCACCGATCGGTCGAACCTTACGATTTCAGCCGTCTCGGATACAACCGGCAGTTGGCCGAAGAAGGCAGTTTAGAAAAACCCTACCAGCGCTACCGGATCACCGATAACGGGATTTCCCCGCGGGCCCTGCCCGGGCAATTCGAAAATGAAGTGGTCCTGGTCGACAGCGACGAACACGATGAAAAAGGCAATATCATCGAAGATGCCGCCACCCGCAGGGCCATGGTTGAAAAGAGGATGCGCAAGCTAGACAGCCTGGCCGAGGAAATGGACGAGCCAGATCTTTACGGTGATCCCCACCCGGAAGTTTTATTAATCGGATGGGGCTCAACTTACGGAGTGATCAGGGAGGCAGTGGATGCTCTGATCGCCCTGGGAACAAAAACGGCCATGCTCCATTTCAGCGATCTGTGGCCACTCCCCCAAAAAAGGCTGCGCAGCCTGCTTGCCGAAGTAGAAAATAGTTACTGTGTCGAAAACAATGCCGGTGGACAGCTCTCTGCCCTGATCCGCCGGGAATCCGGCCTTTCGATCGGCGGTTTGATCCTGAAATATGACGGCAGGCCTTTCCTGTCCCGTGAAATTGTGGAGGAGGTGCAAGATGACCTGTAAAGCTGAACACTACATTATTGGCGAAACAGCCTGGTGTCCAGGGTGCGGCAATTTTGCCATCCGCGAAGCCCTGGCCGGAGCCCTGGCGGAACACTGCTTGGAGTCGCACCAGGTGCTGCTGGTATCAGGAATTGGTCAGGCGGCTAAAATCCCGCATTACATCCGGGTAAATGGTTTTAACGGCTTACACGGCAGGGCCCTGTCCCCGGCAGTGGGGGCCAGGGTGGCTAACCATAATTTAAAAGTAATTGTAGAATCAGGTGACGGGGACAGTTACGGAGAGGGTGGCAACCACTTTATTCATAATATCCGCCGCAATCCCGACATTGCCCATTTTGTCCACGATAACCAGGTCTACGGCCTGACCAAGGGGCAGGCCAGCCCTACCAGCGATCCCGGCATGGTAACCGGGGTCCAGGTCGAGGGGGTAACGGTCTCGCCCCTAAACCCGCTTTCCCTGGCCCTGGTCATGGGAGCAGGTTTTGTAGCCCGTTGTTTCAGCGGTGAAAAAGAACATCTTAAAGAAACCATGAAAGAGGCCATTAATTTCAGCGGCTATGCCTTGATCGATATCCTGCAGCCCTGCCCATCGTTCAACAAGGTTAACACTCGCGGCTGGTATAAAAAGCGGGTTTACTTCCCGGAAATCGAAGATCCCCGGGACTGGTCTGCTGCCATGGATCTGTCCCGGCAGTGGGGCGAGCAAATCCCTCTCGGTATATTTTACAACAACCCGCACCGGACTTTTGAAGAGAGCAGGGCGGCCCTGGAAGGAGAGCCCTTAAGCTTCAGGCCTTTTGATCCGCAAGAAATGTCAGGTCTACAGGAAGAGTTTCTGTAAAGGTGAGTAATTATGACTAATGAAGAACAAAGATGCCATAAATGCGCCAAGCAGGTTAATGATCGGGAAGTAACCAATCACCCGATCAGGGGCGGTTACAAACGGGAGCATTTTCCGTTGTTCCATTTTGAAAAAATGCCATTGTGTCCCAACTGCCTGGAACGTCAGAAAAAAATTGATGTTTTCGAGAAAATACTGGCTGTGATCGCCCTGGGGATAGTCTTTTATTTTATGGCCATAGGCTTTATAATGCTATTCAGTGCAGGGATCTAACCAGGGGAGGAAAGTGATGCTCTTTTGGATTTTTGGCAACAAAACCGTCAAAGAACTGCGTAAGAAACAGGGTCTGACCGCAAAAGAACTGGCCATGATTGTAAATGTAAACAGCCCAGTTATAAAAAAAGTGGATGATCATAAAATTAAAAATGTTCCCGAGCCTTTAAAAAGCAGGATTGAGCCCGTTTTGAAGGGAAGAAAGCAATAATCGGGTGGATGGCAATCTGACGGCCCCCGGCAGGAATAAATAGATTAATATAGAAGTTTTTATATTGCGTAAATAATCTAATGAAAGAGGTGTCGGGATGGCCTATGAGGCGATTATCGTAGAAAAAAGAGATCATGTAGCGCGAATAATCTTTAACCGTCCACAGCGCCTGAATGCGATTAACAGCACCCTGGGCCAGGAGATGAAAGAGGCCCTTGAAGATATAGCGCAGGATGATGAAATCAGGGTCCTGGTTATTACCGGCAACCCCAGGATCAGGGAAAAAGAAGGGCGACAGGAAATTACCCACTGTTTTTCAGCCGGCTGGGATCTTTCAGAAACTGCCCAGGTGGAACCGATCGTGGAACTGGTTGCTGCATATGAAAAACCGGTTATTGCCATGATTAATGGCTATGCCCTTGGTGGAGGCTGTGAATTGTCCCTGGCCTGCGATTTTATTTTTGCTTCCGAGAATTCTGAAATAGGCCTGCCCGAAATAAACCGGGGCCTTTTACCCGGTTGGGGCGGAACTCAGCGTTTGCCCCGTCGGGTAGGCGTTTCGAGGGCCAAATGGATGATTTTGACCGGTGAAGCCGTTAACGGCACTGAGGCAAAAAGTATTGGTTTGACCGATGAGGTAGTGCCCAAGGAAAATCTGGACCGGACTGTGAGCGAGTTTGCCGAAAAACTGGCCGGCAAGCCCCCGGTCGGACTTAAAAAAATTAAGGAGGCGATCAACAAGGGGATCGATGCTGATCTGGAAACGGGGCTGGAGATTGAACAGCAAGCCCTGGGAAACTTACTGCAAACCGAAGACTTCAGGGAAGGAATTGCCGCTTTCATGGAAAAGAGAGAACCGCACTGGAAAGGGCGGTAAATACAAGGAGAATCAGGCGAGTGGTTTTTTGTTAAGTAGTGATCCTAAAAAATAATGATTCTGTCTTTACCACCGGTTCGGGAAACCGTTGCTAAAGCATGGGTGGAGGGAGATTAAATGTTTGAATGGAAATGCCCGCATTGCCACCGCAAATTCTACAGTTCCTGTCCGGAAAGGGAAAAAGACACCATAGAATGTTGTTATTGCAACCAGGAGCTTGAAAATCCCTATGCCGATAAGGAAAACAAAGACAGCGCCCCGTGACCCTTTGATAAATTTATAACCTTCGGGGAACCTTAAAAGGATTCCGGTGGTCATAATTATGAGAGAGGAATTATGGCTTGCCGGGTGGTCGTCGAGGCATGTTTTATCCTGGCAGCTCACTACCGGGTATGGATAGTGACAACTATGATATAATTGTAATAAGATTTATACAATAAACCTCTTTTTGCATTGTTTTGGTAGTGGTTTGAAGCGACTGCTAAGATTTGAAGTATGCAAATTGGGGTTGTTTTTTCGAGCATCCAGTGTAATTTAAGGGAGGATTTAGGTTTAGTGGCTGAAAAGAAAGTCCCCATGGATACTAAAACAAAAAATGCTACAGCTAAGACTAACAGCCGGACAGTCCGGCTGGGGAGTATCTTGAAAGTCCTTTTTGCCCTGCTGATTATCTTCTTTCTTATTGGAGGTGGGGCTACGGCGGCGGTTGTAATTCATTATGTCAATGAAACTCCGCCCTTTAATCCTGCCCGCCTGGCTACGGTGGAAACCTCATATCTCTTTGACAGCGAGGGCAATGAAATAACTGTCCTCCACGAAGAGCAAAACCGGATTGTAGTCAGCCTTGACGATGTGCCGGACCATGTCCGGCAGGCGTTTATCGCCATCGAGGATGAACGATTTTATGATCATTTTGGCTTTGATGTTACCGGCAGTATAAGAGCGGCTTATGCCAATTTCCAGGCCGGTGAGATTATTCAGGGCGGCAGTACCATTACCCAGCAGCTGGCCCAAAATGCTTTTTTAACAACGGAAAAGACATACAGGCGCAAAGTTCAGGAAATATGGCTGGCCCTGCAGCTTGAGCGTAGCTACAGCAAGGAAGAAATATTAGAACTTTACCTGAACCGGATCTACTTTGGAAACAGCGCTTATGGTGTTGAGGCGGCGGCCCAGACTTATTTTAATAAAAGTGTTGATGAGATAACCCTGGCTGAAGCGGCAATGCTGGGCGGTATTGTCCGTTCTCCAAACAATTTTAACCCTATTGATGATGAGGTCAGGTCGATAGAAAGGATGCAGACCGTTCTTTCAAGCATGGAAAGGTTAAACTATATTACGGAAAGCCAGCGCCGGGATGCGCTGGCACAAGAACTTGACTATGCGGAACCGCGCGATCCCGAGTATCCCTATCCTCACTTTGTCGATCATGTAGTCCACCATGAGCTGATAGAAATACTAAGTGCCATACCCTCAATCGAAACCCGGGAAGAAGCTTACCGGGCGATCTATACCGGCGGCCTGAGGATTTATACAACTCTTGATCCCAAAATGCAAAGTCACGTAGAAACTGTTTTGAACCGGGATGACCTTTATCCGACTACAATTTATGTCGATATGCCCCGGGTAAAAGAAGCGATTGCCCAGCTCCCGCCAGGACGCGACCTGTCCTGGGAACAGCTGCAGGAATTCATAGATGAGGAAGACGGCGTTCCCCAACCCCAGGCGGCTATTGTGTTGGCCGATCCGACCACCGGCCGGATCAGGGCCCTGGGAGGAGGACGCGATTACCAGAAAAATGTCGATGAAGTCCTGCGTTTCAGCACCCATCGCCAGCCCGGATCGGCGATCAAACCGATCATTACTTACGCGCCGGCTTTTGAAGAAGGAGTGCTGGCCGGCGCCGGTTCGACCCTTAATGACTCGCCCTATACCGGGCCACAAGGCTGGCAGCCGAAGAACTTTGATAACCGCTTCCGGGGCTGGATACCGGCCCGGGATGCCCTTTATTACTCCTATAATGTCCCTGCGGTGCGAGCTTTCGAAGACTTGGGCCCGAGGGTAGGTGTGCATTATGCTCAAAAAATGGGCATAAACTCCTTTGTACCCGATGAAATTGATAACCTCAGCCTGGCCCTGGGCGGCTTTACGAGGGGAGTAACAGCTATTGAAATGGCCCAGGCTTACGGGGTCCTGGCCAATGAAGGCGTCAAGGTCGATATGCACACCGTGGAAAGGATTGAAGATCGCCAGGGAGGTATTCTTTACGAACGGGAAATAAACCCCGCCCAGGTGTTAAGCCCCCAGAGTACCTTTCTGGTCAATGATATTTTGCAGGATTTTGTACAAGTTTACCTCGGCCGGGCTTTACAGATTGACCGGCCTGTAGCGGCTAAAACAGGCACAACGGAAAACTGGAAAGATGTTTACCTGGCTGCTTATACCCCAAACGTAGTCGCCACATTCTGGATGGGTTACGACGAGCCGAAAATGGGTGGAATCCAGCAGGGCTGGCGTTATTCTACCGCTTTCCTGCGCGAAGTATTCCTGGAGGCTTTTCAGGACCTTGAGATCAGGGACTTCAACCGCCCTGACGGTATAGTGAGGATGGAAGTATGCACTGTTACCGGGCTGAGAGCTACTGAAGCCTGTCGGTCAGCCGGAAGCGTCAGGTACGATTATTTTAACGAACAGTATGCGCCCAGAGTCCCCTGTGATCGACACCAGGTTCCGGAGCCGGAAGAGCCCGATGAAGATGAAAATGATGAACCGGTCGATGAACCCGATAACGGTGAACCGGATAACGGTGAACCGGATAACGGTGAACCAGTTGAGGATGATCCGAACGGTGAGCCCCCGGATGATGGCGATGAACCGGATGAGCCTTCCAATGGAAATGACCAGACGGATGATCCCCCGGATGATCCTCCGGAAGAGCCGGATAACGGTGATTCTAACAACGGCTCCGGCAACCAGGGCAGCGGCGGCCAGGGTGATGGCGGAGATGAAAATAACGAAAGCGATTGGTGGAGGCAGTGATTAACCGCCTCCACCAAAACTTTAATTAAACCGCTCTAATTAAAGGAAAATCTGAATTTAACAAGAACTATTATTACAGTAAATAAATTGAACCAGTGGAGGTGCAGTCGATGACTGATACGAGGCCGGTAGCGGTAGGATCCCAGAACAATACACTGGGTATTATTTCCCTGGTAGCAGGCATCATTGGTGTCCTTTTATTTCTCTGCTGTTCCTACATTTCTGTGGTGCTCGGTATCGTGGCTTTAATTTGCGGAATACTGGCTTACCAGCAAAAGCAGCAGTTTGCCCTGGCCGGGATTATCCTCGGGGCAATTTCGATCGTGCTGGGCATTGTCTTTATTATTGTGGGCCAGGTTTTACTGCGTGAACTCATGCCCATAATTCAGCGCGAGCTCAGGATGATGCAGTTCTAGCCTCGATTTTAGGCCCAAGTTTTGCTGGCAAAGCGTTTTTCGGCAAAGGATGGAACTGTTTTGAACTCACCTCTAAGAATATGGGCAGAACGGACCCTGCTCATCTTTGCCCTGGTCATGATCGTGGTGGTTTATTTTTATGTGACTACCCCCGGCCTGCGTGATCTGGTTCGCCCCCATCAATGCCTATTTTTACAGGCCACAGGCCTGCTGTGCCCGGCCTGCGGGGGGACCAGGGCTTTAGGCCACCTCCTGGACGGCCGCCTGCAGCTGGCCCTGAAATACAATACCCTGGCCGTCTTAAGCCTTCCCCTGGTTGTTTACGGTACAGTTACAGCTTCCAGGCTGGTTTTTGACCGTAATTTTGAACCTTCCGACCTCAAGATTGCCCCTTTTTGGCTATGGTCTATTTTAGCCCTGATTATCATCTTTTGGATCATCAGGAACCTGCCTTATTTCTCCTTTCTTAACCCAGGTTAAATTTGATCTATGATGCTATTATTTTAAGATTTTTGTTTCCAATGCTGCCATCTATTTGAAAATAAGTAATAAAATTTACAAGAATCAGTTGACAGGATTAACAGAAAATTGATATAATGTTATCCCTTGTTATGGTTATAAATTTATTTGCACTTCAAGGGGTGTTTTATTTATGTCCAGGTTTGAAAAAGCCAGGGAAAACAAGCAGCAAACAAAGAAAAAACAGGTCAGGATTCTTTTTATAGCCCTGGCAGTAGTGCTGGCTCTGGGTCTGGCCAGTTTGCTTTACGAAAATATGGGTGGAGGCTTTGAGGAAGAAGCAGACTTGATTGATTTGGACAGAACAGCCGCCTTTACAGATGTATTTGGCATCACCCATGTTAGGGTTTATTTGCTTGATGACATCGAAGATAAAGATTTAAGTGCTGTTATCGGAGGAAGAACCATGGAATATAGCCCTGAAGATAATATGTGGGAAATTTCACTGGACGGATACAGCGCAGGAGAACAGCTGGTTATAGAAATAATTGCCGAAGATGAGGGACGGGTTCAGGAAGAAACAATCAATATCGGTGATTGAATTGTGCTTCTTGTGATCCGAAGAAAGGTATTATTGGATAGGGAGGTGGGTTGAAAGGAAAAATTATGGGGGCCGGGTTTGCTTGGAAAAATATAAAAAAAATGAAGGGAGAAAAAGTAAAATGGTTTTATTTAAAAAGACTGCCATAAGCCTGGCGGTAATGATGGTTTTACTTATTGCTTTCTCAGCTGCTGCTTATGCGAATGAAGTTAGTGTCCCTGAAAAGGTCTACTTTGAACGTGCGGATGGAAAAATTATTGTTGTTGATTACGAAGAGGCTATCGAATATTTTTGGCAGGACAAAAAAGCGCTTTATGATGCCACTGTTACCGGAATAACAGAGGCATTGAAGAACCATCTGGATGTCTGGATCGAGATGGAAATCAATGGAAATCAATATGTTCTTCACTATAGTGAAGCGGTTAAAGACGGCCTGAGTTATGATGATTTAATTGCAGATCCTGAACAAGAAGGTGAGAAGTACGTGGTTGATCCGCCAGACCCGGATTTGGAAATGTACCTGGAAGGAGTCGCCACTGTAAAGTTCCGGACTCCGAGGCCAACCGATTATGCGGACTGGTATGAGGTTCAGGAGACCTGGCATGAACCGTGGGGATTTTCAATCGTAGACGTAATTGTTGGTGAAGGTGCCCTGTATAGCGAGTTAGGATATTATATAGCTAATATTGAAGAAGTAAGGATTTTGGGTGACAAGGCTACATTTGATGGTGATGATCGTTGGCGGGTAGTTTTTAGCGAAGAAATAGAGCTTGAGCCCGGAGATGTTGTTTTCAGGATCGATGGTGATGTTCACTATTAGAAAAACAAACCCTGTTTAATGATCAATTTAGGCCCGGCTGAAGGAAAGATATATATTAAACTGAGCTGCATATGTTAATTCCCGCGGCTCAGTTTAATTTATGTTATTTTACTTTTTGCCTGCGTTAAAAATATTTTCTTACCTCTTGCTTTATATTCCGATCACAGTCACGTAAACGGTCCTTTTCCGGCGCGGGCCGTCAAATTCGCAGAAGAAAATGTTTTGCCAGGTGGAAAGGCCCATTTTCCCGTCCAGGAGAGGGATTGTTTCATTGGGCCCGACCAGGCCGGCTTTCAAGTGGGCGTCGGCATTGCCGTCCTGGCGGTCATGTTCCCAGATCCCCCGGGGGATTACTCTGGCCAGCAGATTGACTACATCGTTCTGGACGCTGTCGTCCCACCCCTCCTGGATCATCACTGCCGCTGTCGCCCCCTGGGCGTAAACATTTACCAGGCCATTTTGCAATCCGCTTTCCCGGACTACCTGCTTAACCCGGCTGGTAATGTCGTAGAGCATTTCCCGGCTGGAGGTACTAAATGAAATTTCTACCCGTTTGCAGTCCATCTCAGGCCTCCTAAAATCGAATAATTAGGGGCGTGAAAACCGGGAGGAGTTCTAAATATTAAGGAATCCCCGATATTTTTACACTTTGGGGATGCCGAACGAAGACATGTATATGGCAAATTCGGCTTCTCCGTCGACATCAATAACCCGGTTTACTTCTTCATCAAAGAAAGCGCCTACCTGGCAGGAGCCGAGGCCGCATGCTGCAGCTGCCAGGGCGGCATTCTGGGCAATATGTCCGGCATCAAGGTAAATATAGCGGTAGGCGCGCTGGTCATATTTCCATTTCGACCGCTCGATCACAGCAGCCCAGACTAAATTAAAAGCAGAATCGCGCAACATTTTCTGGCCGAGTGCCGCCCGGGCCAAATCTGAGCCGAAACTGCCCTCTTTGATCAGGAGCAGGGTGTGGTAAGGAACCTGGTAGTGATAAAGGCCGGGCTTATAACCTTCAACATTATTGATCACACAGTAAGTTTCGATCGGATACAGAGCCCCGGCCGAAGGGGCGGCCCTGAACTGGTGGTACTCTGTGGCTAAAGTTATACCCTGGGCAGCCCACAGCACCTGGGAGAGAGTTTTGCCGTCTACGGCAGTATCTTGATAATTTCGGACAGATCGCCTCTGCTGTATAGTTTGGTACAGGGGTTTGCCGCCCTCACACTCGGCTCCGGGAAGCTCAGCTGTCTCCTTGGCCCCGGAGTATTTTTTATACAGGGACGGTTTATTTCCCCAGTCCAGTCCTTTTCCTTTCAGTGACTCTCTTAAATATTTGCTCAGGCGTTGAAATTCATCACCAAAACTCATATAAACTCCTCCTCTGGCTTTTATCGGGCAAGTTCCACCCGGTTTCGGCCGCTGGTTTTAGCTTCGTATAAAGGCCTGTCCGCTTTCTGGTAAATACTATCAAATGTAGCGTTTTCATTATGATCTAATGATGCTAATCCGAAACTGGCGGTAAGGCGCAGATCTTCCATTTTTCCGGTGAATGTGCATCCCTCTATGGTCCGGCGCATTTTTTCAGCCACCTTGCAGGCTCCTTCGAGGTGAGTATCCGGAAGCAAAACTATGTTTTTCTTGGATCTTCAATCCTGTAAATATGAACGGTTAATCAGCAATTCGTTGCCTGTATGTAAAATTCCTGCCTCGCCTGGTTGTGATATAATTTTAGATTAGAAACCAGTGAAATAGATCAATGCTTATAGAATGATGAAAAGATTACAGCCTCTTTGCTTAATAAAGTAGTGGAAGGAGTTGATTGGGTGAAAACGGACTATGGTTTTCTTGACACCTTAAAAGTTACGGTACTCATGGATGATTATGCCGGATATGATTCCGGACTGCTGTCCCAGCACGGGGTATCGTATTTGATCGAAGCCGGTTACAGGCAGGATAAAAAAGCGGATCGGACGATTCTCTTTGATACCGGGCAGTCTGCCGGACCGGTTTTGGGCAATATGAAGCTTCTGGGTAAAGAACCCCGGGATCTAGACCTGGTAGTCCTTTCTCATTGCCACTATGATCACACTGGAGGCCTGGTGAAAATATTGGAGGCAAGCGACCGCTGCAGGATTCCGGTAATAGCTCATCCTTCTATTTTTCGCCCTAATTATTCGGTTAAGACAGCCCTGCGGCTTGTAGGAATGGGCCCGGAAAACAGCTCTGAAGCGATCAGAAAGGCGGGAGGAGAAATGCTCCTGACCGGGGAACCGTTGCTCCTGATGCCGGGCGCCGTCAGTACCGGAGAAATAAGGGAGCGGGTTCAGTTTGAGGCCTCGCCCACCCTTTCCTTGCTAACCCTGCAGGAAGGTAAGCAGGTTCCAGACTGGATGGCCGATGATACTTCCATTATTTTCATCATGCAGGAAGGACTGGTCATTATTACCGGGTGCTCCCACGCCGGGATTATCAGTATAGTTGAAACTGCTGTCCGGTTAACGGGAGTTAACAAGGTTGCCGCCATTATTGGCGGATTTCACCTGATTGATGCTAAAGATGAAAGGATCGACAAAACCATTGAAAACCTGATCGGGATGGATGTGGGCCAAATACACACCGGCCACTGCACTGGATTGAAAGCTGAAGCCAGGTTACTGGACAGATTTAAAGACCGATTTGAGAAGCTTCGCACGGGTCTGGTTATTAAATTACCCGGGAAAGAAGAGGTGTAAATGATGAGCCTAAATCAAGATCCATATTACGATCTCGAATATATCAGGAACCAATTTCCGGCCCTTTCGCTAAAGGTAAACGGTTATCCGGCGGCGTTCTTTGACGGCCCCGGCGGGACGCAGGTGCCCCGGAGGGTCCTTGATGCCGTTACCGACTATCTGGTTCACTGCAATGCCAATGCAGGAGGAAAGTTTTTTACCAGCAGCAACTCGGATCACGTAATCAAAGAGGCAAGGTTAGCCATGGCTGATTTTCTGGGAGCAGGGCCTGACGAGATTGCCTTCGGGCAAAATATGACCACCATGAATTATCAACTGGCCCTGGCCCTGGCCCGCAGGCCGGGCCGGCGCCGTGAGATAATAATTACTGAGATTGACCACGAGGCCAACCGGGGTCCATGGTTGGACCTGGAGGAAAGAGGCTACACAATCCGCGAGGTCAAGATGGACCCTGAAACATGCACCATTGATATGAAGGATTACCGGGATAAGCTTTCGGAAAACACTTTCGTGGCCGCGTTCAACTATGCCTCGAACGGTGTCGGCACCATAAACAATGTGGAAGAATTAATCCGCCTGGCCCGTGAGGCCGGGGCGATCAGTGTTGTCGATGCGGTGCACTATGCCCTGCACGGTCCTATCGATGTAAAAAAAATCGGCGCCGACTATCTCCTGTGCTCGGCGTATAAGTTTTTCGGCCCTCATATCGGGATCCTGTACGGGAAAAAAGATCTGTTCTCTGAACTACCCGCTTACCGGCTCCGGACCCAGTCCGACTCGATTCCCCACTTGATCGAAACGGGGACCCTCAACCATGAAGGCATAGCCGGAGCCTCTGAAGCGGTGCACTTCATTGCCGATCTGGGCAAGCGGTTTGGCCGCCAGGAAAGAAAGACTGGAATAGCGGGTGAGGAACATCTATCCGGGCGGCGCCGTAATGTCCTGGCCGGAATGGAGGCGATGGAACGCTATGAACAGCCCCTGGCGGAAAAAATGCTTGACGAGCTTTCATCGATTAGAAGGGTCCGGGTATACGGACCGCCTCGTGACTACCCGCGCACCTCGACCATTTCCTTCACCGTCGAGGGAATAAATGCGGGCCGGGTGGCCGCCGAACTGGGCCAAAAAGGCCTCTTTGTCTGGGATGGGCATTTTTACGCTATCCGCCTGGTGGAAAAACTGGGCCTTGATCAATGTGGCGGCCTGGTCAGGGCAGGACTTTGTCCCTACAATACAGAAGAAGAAATAGACCGTCTTTTGGAAGAAATCCGCAGGATTGCCGGTAAGTGATAACTGGCATCATCATAAATAACAAGTTTTACCCGGCTTCACCACAGAACAGGCCTAAAGAGTAACCGGGAATAATATAAAACCTTAAAAAGGAGCGGTTACCAACTTGAAAATCAAGGAAATATATGATTTTGTGGTCGAGAAAGGCATGGAAAAGGATCCCCGGAAACGCGAAGAAATCGAAGAATTACTGAACAGGGAAAAGAAAAAGTTCGAAGAGATGAAGGAGAAAGAAAAAGAAAGTTATGATCAGGAAAAGTTAAGCAACCCCTACAGCGATACGCGGATATTGTGTGGTGACCCGGAGGCCGAAGTAAAAAGAATAATGGTTGGGGTCGATATCGAAGTGGGGGAAGTCCTCCTGGCCGATCGCCTGGCCGAAAAAGGCCGGCCGGTCGATTTAATCATGACCCACCACCCGGAAGGCAAGGCCCTGTCCAGGCTGCACGATGTCATGCATATGCAGGAAGATATCCTGGCCCGGTACGGAGTTCCGATCAACGTTGCCGAGGGTATTATGTCTTCACGGATCAGTGAGGTCAAACGAGGGTTAATGCCGATCAACCATAACCGGGCCATCGATGCGGCAAAAATATTGGACATTGCCATAATGAGCGCCCACACTGTAGCCGACAACCAGGTTACGGCATTTTTGCAGGATTTGTTTGACAAAGAGGAACCGCGCACCCTGGACGATATTTTGAAGCTTTTAAAGGATATTCCAGAATACACCGAGGCAAGCAAACATGGGGCCGGTCCCGATATCTTCATTGGCAACAAGGAACGCCGCGCCGGCAAAGTCCTGGTGGACATGACCGGTGGCACCGGCGGTTCCGAAAAGGCCTATGCCAGGCTGTCCCAGGCGGGAGTAGGGACCATAGTAGGAATGCACATCAGCGAGAAAAACCGCAAACAGGCGGAAAAGCACCATATCAACGTGGTTATTGCCGGCCATATCGCCAGTGACTCGATCGGCATGAACCTGCTTCTCGATGATCTCGAGCAAAAAGGGATCGAAGTTATTCCCTGCTCCGGCATAATCAGGAACAACCGCAGATGATTTTTTGGCGGCGTTGAGTGTCAAACAGGAAATTACGGTTAAACCCGGTTTGAAGCTGTTTTCCCCACCGGTTGAGGTTGATAACGAATCCTGGCATCGAGAGCGATTGCTCCGCCTTTTTCAGGGAAAACCCGGACCGGGTTAATGTCGAGCTCTTTGATGCCGGGATGATCAGTCAGCAGGTTGGATGTGCGAACCACCAGGTCGACGAAAGCTTCTGTGTCGCCTGGTGCTTTTCCGCGTATGCCTTTGAGTACTTTGAAAGCGTTTAATCTCCGAATCCTTTTTTCCACACTTTCTTTCCCGGCAGGACAGATGACATTGGCTATATCCTGGAAAGCTTCAACATATATACCACCCATGCCAAAAAATATAACCGGGCCAAAGGAGGGATCCTGCCTGCCCCCTATGAACATGTCATAGCCTTCTTCTGCCATTTTTTGGATCCTGACTCCTTCAAACCGGGCCATTTCCTTGTAGGCAAGAAGGTTCCGGCGGATGGTGTCATAACCTTCGGTTACCTGCTGAGGGTCTTCCAGGCCAAGCAAAACCCCGCCGGCATCAGATTTGTGGAGGGCGTCGGGGGAAACAACCTTCATCACTACCGGAAAACCCAGTTCTTCAGCCAGGGTGGCGTCTTCATCTCTGTTCGATGCTGTTGCCGATGGGGCGGTTTGCAGACCGTAGGCGTTTAAAAGTTCCAGGGCTTCTTCACCGTAATCCCCTTCTTTATCGGTGAGCCACTGCAGTGCCGTTTTGCGGTCGATGCCGTGGGGAGGAGTGTATTTATCCAGGGTTTGGCCCCAGGTTTTTCTCTGGTAGTAATTCATCTGAAGTCCCAGGGCCTTGATCATTTCCTCCGGGCTGTTGAAGATGGGAAATTCCACAGAGCGCTTGCTCTGCTGGATGATCCGGGTTGGACCAAAAAGACATACGCCGAGGGGTTTGCCTGATGAAAGGATTGAACCCCAGGCTTCCTTGGAAAGGTCGGATAAAAACATTCTCTGAAAGATATTGTCACCTGAGGGCATCTGCGGCCTCTGGCTGATGTAGATGGAACCGTCGACCCGGTCGGAATGCATGACCGAGTAAATCACGTGAGCGGTCAGCTGGGGGTCATAAATGTCACCCATATCAAGCGGGTTGGAAAACCTGATTACCCCGGCGTTGCTGAACTGCTTTAGGCTGTCGTAAAAATCTTTGCCCATATCGGCAAATTCGAAACCGGCTTTTTCGCACAGGTCGGCACCCATGACCGAAAAGCCACCGGCCGGGCTCATGACCATGATCCGCCGCCCCTTCATTGGGGGCAGCTGAAAAGCTTTGGTTACTTCGATAAAGTCCAGGAAGTTTTCGATGCGGATCACGCCGACTTCTTCAAAGGCTGAATTGATAATGCTTTCGTCGCTGCTTATGGCCGCCGTATGGCTCATGGCGGCCCGGTTGCCCGTTTCGGTGGTGCTGGCCTTGTAAACAATTACCGGTTTGTCAATCTTCTCGGCCACCTTTATAAATTCCCGGCCCCGGTTTAAGCTTTCCAGGTACACGCAGATGATTTCGGTTTGCGGATCCCGGCCGAAATACTTCAGGAAATCGACTTCGTCCAGGTCAAGCTTGTTCCCAATGCTCGCAAACTTGGCCAGGCCGATCTTTTCATCTTGCAGGTAGTTGAGCATGGTCAGGGCTACGCCGCCGCTCTGGGAAATGATAGACATGTTGCCTTTTGGGGCCTTGTGGAGGGCGACAAATGGGAGGCAGAGGCCGTTGTCGGTATTGGCCACGGTAACGCTGTTGGGCCCGACAAAGCGGATGCCGTACTTGCGGGCCAGAGTCATCAATCTTTCGGACAGTGATCTTCCTTCATCGCTGTATTCGGAAAAGCCGCCTGAAGGAATGGCCATCCTCTTGATGCCAAACTCGCCGCAGCGCTCCATCATACCCGGAATCAGTTTAGCCGGGGTCATGCAGTAGGCCATGTCCGGGACTTCGGGCAGGTCCTCGATATTTTTAAACATCTTGATGCCGTCTACATGGACGTCTTCGCTTCTTTCGTTAACCCCGAAAATTCTGCCCCGGTAGCCCCAGCGCAGTAGATTCTCCAGGGTAAGCCTGGGAATATTGCTTGATTTTGAAGATAATCCGATGATGACGATTGATTCAGGGTAAAACATCTTATGCATGGTTGTTGCCTCACCTCACAGCATAAATCAGCAAAACACACCTCTGATTTTACCATAGTTTGCTGTTTAAAGCATAGCAATAAACCCCAATTTTAATTTCGCCTTTTTTAGATTTTCACACAGGACCGGATTCAGTCTTGCTTACCCGCTCCTGTGTTATAATTCTTTAAAAGGTAAAAATCATACTTTAGGACGATATAAAGATCGTTCTGCAGAACCTTTGTTTTAATAAAGGGCCCTGTTAATCTTTAAGCAGCGGCAGGAATACTGGAACAGGCCGCCAAACGAAAAAACAAAGGGGTTGCTTGAAATGAAAAAGCGGTTATGGGGATTAATTTTCGTAGTTCTTGGGGTCCTCGTTTTACTGCAGGTTCTCGGAGTTTATGACTTCGGGTTTGCATTCTGGCCTACGGTGCTGCTGCTGCTTGGTATTGTAATACTCTCGGAAAGTATCAGTTTTGGCCTTATCTCCTGGGTCACTTTGGGCCTGGGATTGTGGGTTGGCGGAATTGGCCTGTTCGGGATCCTTTCAGGTGCCGGGATAACTGATATCAGCGGTGGCGACATTGCCCGGTTTGGCTGGCCCCTGATCCTGGTGGCCGTAGGGCTGTCGATATTGCTTGGGGACCGGAACCTGTTTTTCAGGAAACTTTTTTTCCGGCATGGTGATCATGATACGGATAAAGAAGCCTACTCTAGCCTGCGGCACATCGGTGATCTTTATCATGGCCGGGTTCCCTGGACCCTTGATCAGGACCTTGAGTTCTTTCACGGTATCGGAGATGTGGTAATCGATTTTACCACCGCCAATGTCAAACCGGGTAATCACCGGGTTTACCTGAAAGCAGGGATTGGAGATGTAACAATAAGGGTCCCGGACGGCGTTAATGTAGATATTAATGCCTCGGTCGGAGTCGGGGAACTGGATGTTTTCGGTGAACAAAAATCAGGAATCGGAGGACTCTCCTTGAAAAGAAAAATTAACGCGGAGAATGCCGCTGCTTCGATTGAAATCGAGGCCAGGATGGGGCTCGGAGACATGCAGGTGCTCTATATGCCGGCTGTTCCGGGGGTATCAAATTGAAAAGTGAACGCACATTAGGCCTGCAGTGGCGGCAGGCCTATATCTATATCCTGGTCGGCGCCGGCAGTCCACTGGTGGCGCTGGCTGTTTACCAGCTTGGGAAATACTATGGCCTGGACCTGTATGCCTCTATGGCCCTCGGCTTCGGAGCCGGTATCCTGGTGGGGCTGTTTGGTGCGGTTGCCGGATCTCTGATTGCCCGTTCTGTTAAACTGAGACTGTGGGAAGCGGGGCGAATGGCCGGCCGGATAGCCCGGGGAGATTTCCGGGTCCGGGTCGAAGTTGGCCTGCGGGATGAAGTGGGCTGGCTGGAAGAACAGCTTAACCACATGGCCGGCCAGCTGGAAAATGCGGTCGGATCACTGCGGGAAATGGCCGAGCAGAACCGGCGTCTAGGCGAAGAGGCCGGCCGGGGAGCGGCCCTTGAAGAAAGGATGCGCCTGGCCCGTGATTTGCATGATACGGTCAACCAGCAATTATTTGTGCTGGCAATGCGCGCTGCAGCCCTTAAAAAGCGCCTGGAAAAAGATGAATTAGAAGGGGATAAAACCTCCGGGAGCAGGCAGCTATCTGCTGAAATGGAAAAGCTTGAGCAGCTTGCCAGGCAGGCCCACAGCCAGACCCGGGAGTTGATCCTCCAGATCAGGCCGGTTACCCTGGAAAATGAAGGGCTGGGGGCCGCACTGGAAGAGTATGTCAACAAAACGGCAGAACGTGAAGGCTGGCTGGTTACAACCGACATAGATCCATCCGTGCGCCCGGGAGGCTTGATCGGAGAAAGCCTGTTTCGCATCGCCCAGGAAGCCCTGAACAATGTCAGCAAGCATGCCAGTGCGAAAAAAATTGCAGTTCGCCTGGCCCAGGTTGGACAAGGTATCAAAATGGAAATCAATGATGACGGGTCCGGTTTTAACCCGGAAAGCCGTATTCGTCCTACAGCAGTCGGCCTGTCCGGGATTAGCGAACGGGTAAAATCGATTGGTGGGAGTCTGGAAATAGAAAGTGCTCCCTGCCAGGGGACAATGGTTGCCATAACGGTGCCTGAAGAAGGGCCGGATCACAATGAAAGGGGAAAACAGCAATGATCAGGGTAATGCTGGTAGACGACCATGGCATGGTCCGGGAAGGCCTGAAGTACTACCTGGAAGTGGAAGACGACATCGAAGTTGCCGGAGAAGCGGCAGATGGCGGGGAAGCGGCCCTGCTGGCCGGAAAGCTAAACCCCGATGTCATTTTGATGGACCTGATTATGCCTGACGTGGATGGGGTGGAAGGGACCAGGTTCTGCCTCGAAGCCAGTCCTGGTTCAAAAGTGGTGGTCTTGACCAGCAAGGCCGAAGACGATCTGGTTTTGCCGGCGGTTAGGGCAGGGGCCCTTTCTTATTTGCTCAAAGATGTTTCGGCTTCGGAGCTGGCGAATGCTATCCGCAGTGCCGCATCTGGGAAACCAACCCTTCACCCGATGGCTGCGTCCAAAATGATGCAGGAAATGCAGGCCGGTAAAAAAGAGAAGGAAGAGCGGAAGCAGATCAGCCCGCGGGAAATGGAAGTACTGCACTTGATCGCCCGCGGCTTCAGCAATCGGAAGATTGCAGAGGATTTATATATCAGCGAACGCACCGTTAAAACCCATGTCACCCATCTGCTGGAGAAACTGGATTTACATGACCGTACCCAGTTGGCCATTTACGCCATCAACAACAAACTGGTGGAATAATGATAAACATCCCAGATTTTACAGGATAAAGCGGCCCGGCTCGATTCCCGGGCTTTCTTGCTAATTAAGTGCCAATTACACCCCTGACATTATTCTTTTTTCAATGCTATAATCTATAAGGATTAAATTAATGGGAATGAGAGGGAAACCCGGATATGAGTGAAACACAGAACACCCCGAGAAACATTTCCGCGGCGATTTACTGGGTCAAACAGCTCCTGCTCATTATCGTCGCCACTTTGCTGATCAGCACCCTGATCGTCCAGACTTACAACATCAACGACGTTTCCATGGAACCGACTTTCGATCGGCAGGGAAACCGGGTCCTGGTCTTTTTAACTCCCTATATTTTTAACGCCGAACCGGATCACGGCGATATCCTGATCGTCGACAGCAGGGTGGACAATGAACGGACCTTTGAGGACAGAATCAGGGAAAACCCGATCATATCAATTATTATGGGCGAGTATAACGAACATCTCTGGATCAAAAGAGTGGTCGGCCTGCCCGGCGATAAACTCGAATACAAAGACGGCTACGTCTACCGCAATGGCAGCAGGCTGGAAGAAGATTATGTTGCCGGGGAGATGAGCTCCGGTTTTGATCCGGTTGAAGTCCCTGAAGATCATATTTATATCATGGGCGATAACCGGAACCGGAGCAGTGACAGCAGGCAGATCGGCCCGGTTCCGATCAGCAATATCCAGGGCCGGGTGGTCCTGCGCTTTTTTCCGGTAGATAAAGTCAGTACATTTTAAAAGCTAAAAACAATCCCAGGCCGGCCGGGTTACCCGGTCCTGTACGGACATCAAACACAAAGGCGGTAAACCCCATGAGCAGGAAAAACAGGAGCATGAAGAAAGATAAGAAACAGAAGTTTTCTTTTTTTAAGCTGGCTCTTATAGCGCTGATATTGATATTGGCCGCAGGGACGGTGATCGCTTTTTTCCCGGCCCTGCTGTTCGGTTCGCCTGCGGCCGGTCCCGGTTTTTTAAGCGGTGAAACGGTCAATATCGCCCTGCTTGGTTTTGACGGGACCGTTTCACCCGACAAAGAGCAGAATATATACCGTCCCGATACAATCTTAATTGCAGCTTTTAATTTCCGCTCCGGCGAAGTGTCCATGGTCAGCATTCCCCGCGACAGTTATGTGGAAATTTACGGTACGGGCACTTACGACAAAATTAACCATTCATTTATGTACGGCCATTACCGGGCCGGGCAAGGAGAAAACCGCTACCGGAGCGGAATTGACACCACTCTTAACACCATAGTAGACTTTTTGGGCGACGTGCCCCTGCACGGCCATGTGGTTGTTGATATTAAAGGTGCAGAAACGATTATAGATAGTATCGGCGGCATCTATTACGATGTCGAAATTGAAGTGCGCGATGAATTCGGAACCGGCCGGCTGCTGGTTGAAGAGGGATACCAGCGTCTTGACGGCAGAAAATTTATGGATTACGTCCGCAACAGGGCCGGTTTCCAGGGCGGCGAACGGGGCCGCACCGAACGGCAGCAGAACATCCTGATCGCATTATTTGAACAGTTTAAAAGACCGGCCAATATTCCCCGCCTTCCAGGCCTTTTCCTGGCCGTTAAAGGCAACGTAGATACCGATCTCAGCCTGCCCCAGCTCCTGGGCCTGGGCCTGTTTGGCCTGCGTGTTGATCCGGCCGATATTGAGACCGCTGTTTTCAGCGGGAGCGGCCAGCTTTCTTACCGGGATGGGCAAAATATCTGGTACCTGGTCATCGATGAAACGGAACGGGTGAATATTATTGAACGGATTTTTGGGGTTACGGTTGAGCAGAAAGCCCAGGTTACCCTCCCCGGTCCGGTTGCCCCCGAACCCGAAGAACCGGAGCCGGAGCCAGAACCGGAACCATTGCCGGAGCCGGATCCTGAACCCGATGAAGATCAAAAAGAAGAGCCGGAACCTGATCCGGAACAAAACGGAGAAGAGGACCCCGGGGACGAAGACAAAGATCCCGGGGATCCTGAAGATCCAGGAGATCCTGAAAAACCGGACGAAAACAAAGATCCCGGGGAGCAGGAAAAGGAACCCGAAAACGGCCCTGATCAAAATGAACAGTCTGGGCCGGAGGATGATAACGATGATCAGGATTAAACCCGGAAGAAAACCAAATGGAGAGCTAAAAGTAAAACCCGCAGGATAGGCTCTTGAAGCTTATATGTCACCGGTTTAAGCGGAAATTATAGAACACACCGTTTTTTGCGGCAGTTGAAAAAGGAAATGCCGTTCCCTGCGGAGAAAGGTAACGGCAAAGGAGCAGGAACAGAAAAAGTTTGACAGGGTTCCTGTTAGGTGCTACACTTTTTACAGTCAGGCACCCTTTAAGGATAGTCCTGTGAGGCTGGCAAGGGAGCGACAGTTTCAGAATACATGTACCGCCCGCTCCCACTGCTTCGGGCGGTTTTTTAATGCGCCCGGGATCCTTCCGCCCACTGCTTCCCGGCGGGGCGGGGAAGGAGGTGATTAGATGGCGCTGCACCACAAGGCAACCGTTATGGATGAAAAATCGATGCAGCAGGCCCTCCGCCGCATCGCCCACGAAATTATCGAGCATAACAAGGGAACGGAAAATATCGTCCTGGTTGGCATCCATACCCGTGGTATCCCCCTGGCCAGGCGAATGAAGGAGTATTTAAAAGAAATCGAAGGTGTTGATATTCCTCTGGGTATCCTCGACATTACCCTTTACCGCGACGACCTGATTGAAAGGCACGACCAGCCCGTAGTTCATACCACCGATGTCCCCTTTGATTTATCCGGCAAGCATGTAATCGTTATCGATGATGTCCTGTTTACGGGGCGCACGATCCGTGCGGCCATGGACGCCCTGATCGACCTGGGCCGGCCGGCCAGGATCCAGCTTGCCGTCCTGATCGACCGCGGCCACCGCGAACTGCCGATCCGGGCCGATTATGTGGGCAAAAATGTGCCTTCCTCGCGCAGCGAGGTGGTAGAAGTGAAATTAAATGAGATCGACCGGGAAGACCGGGTCGATATTTTGGAGAAAAAATCCGACTGATTATATCTGAAAGGGCTTCCTGTAAGCTTATTGCCGGAGGAGGTATTTGCCAGGTGCAGACTTTAAGGCGCAAAGACATTTTGGGATTGGAAGAAATTTCTGCCGAAGAAATAACCCTGATCCTGGAAACATCCCGTTCCATGCGGGAAATTATGCAGCGGAAAATCAAAAAAGTGCCCACCCTGCGTGGCCGTTCTGTATTGAACTTATTTTATGAACCCAGTACCAGGACCAAGGCCAGTTTTGAGCTGGCCCAGAAGTACATGAGCTCTGATTCGGTCAGCGTGGCCGGATCTTCTTCTAGTTTGATCAAGGGAGAAACACTGAAAGACACGGTCCGCAACGTCGAGATAATGGGCATTGAATGTGTGATCATGAGGCACCCGGTTTCCGGGTCTTCTCATTATTTGGCCCGAAACGTGGAAGCATCGGTCATCAATGCCGGTGACGGTATGCATGAGCACCCCACCCAGGGCCTGCTTGATATGTTTACCATCTGGGAAAAGAAAGGGCGGCTGGAAGAACTGAAGGTTACCATTGTCGGCGATATCCGTCACAGCCGGGTGGCCCGCTCCAACCTGTGGGGCCTGCAGAAGATGGGTTCAGAGGTGGTTGTTTCCGGGCCTCCAACTCTAATGCCCCCGGACCTGGATGTATTCGGAGTCAAATATTATACTGACCTGGAAGAAGCGGTTGAAGGTGCCGACGTGGTAATGGCCCTCAGGCTGCAGCAGGAGCGCCAGGAAAGCGGGCTCTTCCCGAGCATGCGCGAATATGCTGAACTGTACGGAATAACACCGCAGAAGATGGCCCGGGCTAAGGAAGATGCCCTGGTTATGCATCCCGGCCCGATGAACCGGGGCATCGAAATCAGCTCCGAACTGGCCGATGGCCCCCGTTCTGTCGTCCTCGAGCAGGCCGCTTCAGGTGTTGCCGTCCGGATGGCACTTCTCTATCTTTTGCTGGGAGGGACAAAGGAACAATGAAACAGCTCTTAATTAAAGGGGGCAGGGTCATTGACCCGGCCCGCAGCTATGATCAAACTGCCGATGTGTTAATCACAGACGGGATCGTGGAAAAAGTGGAACCGGCCCTCAAAACCCCAACCGGGGCGGAGGAAATCGATGCCGCCGGACTGGTCGTAACCCCTGGTTTGATCGACATTCACGTCCACCTGCGCGATCCCGGCCAGGAATATAAAGAAGATATTCCTTCCGGAGCCAGGGCGGCCGCAGCGGGCGGGTTTACCGCCGTGGCGGTGATGGCCAATACTGATCCGGTCGGTGACGATCCTTCCATGATCGGATATGTACGCAGGAAAGCGTCCGGAGCAGCGGCCAGGGTTTATCCGATTGGGGCCCTGACCAGGGGCCTGGAAGGCAGGGAAATGGCCGAGCTCGGCCGGATGAAACTGGCCGGGGCGGCTGCTTTTTCCGACGACGGCAGGCCGGTAAAGAGTGGTATGATGATGCGCAACGCCCTGCATTATGCTTCGGGGATCGGGACTGTGGTCATCGCCCATGAAGAAGACCCCTACCTTTCTGCCGGGGGAATGATGCATGAAGGAACTGTCTCTTCTGTGCTGGGGTTAAGGGGTATTCCTTCAGCGGCTGAAGAAGCCATGATCAGCCGCGATCTGTTGATCTTGAAGATTACGGGCGGCAGGCTCCACATTGCCCATGTTTCCTCCGCCGGGTCCGTGGAAATGCTGCGCCGCGCCAAAGCTGAAGGTTTAAACGTAACTGCCGAGGTTACCCCCCATCACCTTTTACTTACCGACCGTCTGGTCAAGAATTCCGGTTACAACACCAATACCAAGGTCAATCCCCCTCTAAGGACCGAAAATGATCGCCAGGCCCTGTGGTCGGGTTTGCTCGACGGGACCATCGACGCTATTGCCTCGGATCATGCCCCTCACCACCCGGATGACAAAGATGTTGAATATGACTTTGCCCCCTGCGGGATAGCCGGCCTGGAAACCACTTTGCCGCTCCTCCTGGACGAATTGTCTTCCGGCAGGGTCAAAGATTTTTTCCTGCCCCTGCTGGTGGAAAAGCTGACCAGTGCACCGGCCAGAATCCTTGATCTTCCCGGCGGCACCCTGGAAGCGGGCAGCCCGGGCGACGTGACCATCATCGACCTGGACCGCGAATTTATTATCGACCCTGAAAAATGGTATTCCAAATCACGCAACACTCCCTTTGCCGGTAAGCACCTCAAGGGGGCGCCGGTCTATACTATTGTCGGGGGCGAGATAACCATGAAAGAAGGTGTTGTGGCTGAAAGAGAATTCCAGGGGTAAATACCGGCAGGAAAGCTGCCCAGTTTTAGATAACCGGCCTATTGGATCCGGGTTTTTCCGGCTGAGCTTTTATGCGCCTGATCTAGCCTGTTCTGTCAAACCCGGGCAGTTCGTGCAAGTATTTATGTCTCCCGGGCAGAGCAATATGCTGCCCCGTCCTTTCAGTGTTTACAGGGCGGACACTTTGAGCGGCGAAATTTCTCTTCTAATTGAAATCAAGGGTAAGGGCACGGCCCTGCTTGCAGAAACTACCCCGGGTGTTTCTTTGAAGCTGCTCGGTCCCCTGGGACGCGGCTTCCCGGACTTGCCGCCCCGGTCTCTCCTGGTAGCCGGAGGAGCGGGTATTGCCCCCCTTGCTTTTCTGGCAGCATCAACCGCAGCGCCGCGGACCCTGCTCTACTGTGCCCGCTCGTCCGAATTTCTGGTCTGTCCCGATACCGATCTGGATCTGCCGGGCTTAAGTGTTATGGAAGCCACCGATGACGGCTCCAGGGGTGTAAAAGGCACTGCCGCCGATCTTCTTTCCAACCGGATCGAAAAAGCAGGGGCGGTTTTTGCTTGCGGACCCCGGCCGATGCTGGCCGCCGTCAAAGAAATCTGCTCCCGGGCAAAAATTGAAACCTGGTTTTCACTGGAGGAAAGAATGGCCTGCGGTATTGGAGCCTGTGTGGGCTGTGCCGTGGCCACAACCGGCGGGTACAGGCGGGTATGCAGGGACGGCCCGGTCTTTCCGGCAGAGGAGGTAATCTTTGATGGCTGAAAAAATTTTTGAGCCGGATTTAAGAGTCGACCTGGCTGGTATTGCCCTGGAAAATCCGATCCTGGCGGCATCGGGCCCATTTGGCTACGGGCATGAGTACCGGGAATTGACCGGTTTTAAAGATTTAGGCGGGATCATAGTTAAAGGTGTTTCACTGGAGCCCTGGGCAGGCAATCCTCCTCCGCGGGTGGCGGAAACACCTTCGGGCATGCTCAATGCGATCGGGCTTCAAAATCCCGGACTGAAAAGCTTCCTGGAAGAAGACCTGCCCCGCCTGCGCGGCCCCGGCCCCAGGCTGCTGGTCAATGTGGTTGGCTGCACTGTCGAAGAATATGCCGGGGTGGCTTCCGGGCTGGAAGGGGTGGAAGGAATTGACGGCCTGGAATTAAATATATCCTGCCCCAATGTCAAGGCCGGAGGCATGGCTTTCGGGACCGATCCGGCTGCAACCGGGCGGGTGGTCGCAGCCGTGCGGCGCAAGACCTCCTTGCCCTTCCTGGTCAAGTTGTCGCCCAATGTTGCCGATATCGGCGCCGTTGCCCGGTCTGCCGAAGAGGCCGGTGCCGACGGCATCTCGCTGATCAACACCATTTCGGGGATGCTGATCGACACCGCTCATAAAAAGCCCCTGCTGGGCAATATTTTTGGCGGCCTTTCCGGGCCGGCTGTTATGCCGGTGGCCTTGAGAATGGCCTGGCAGGTTGCAGAAGTGGTAAAAATACCGGTCCTGGGCATCGGTGGGATTACCACGGCCGACGATGCCCTCCAGTTTATCATGGCCGGGGCCCGGGCGGTGGCGGTAGGAACGGGCCTGTTTTATGATCCCCACCTGCCCTCGCAAATCAAAACCGGCCTTTTGGAATACATGAAGAAAGAAGGCCTGAAAAACCTGCACGAAATCGAAGGGGCTGCCCGCCCCTGAACTGCTTCCGTCAGGCCCAGGCAGGCATATTTGAAAGCTTCGAAGTGCCCTTAAATGACTCAGAACCGGGCAGGGTAGGGGCTGGAAAAGATGAAGAAGATGAAAGGAAGGGTTGCGGTGACAGATAATAAAAAGCCCAAAACCGGATCAGGTCGGCGAGCGGGAATTTCTTCAAAACAGCTGATCATCGGCCTTGATTATTCCGAGCCGGGACAGGCCGGGGAACTGGTTGACCTGCTTGCCCCGCTTGGAGTTAGCTTCAAAGTGGGCCTGGAGCTGTTTCTGGCCGGCGGTCCGCCCCTGGTTAAAAAACTGGCCGGGGAAAGCCGGGTTTTTCTCGACCTCAAATTCCATGATATACCCAACACGGTGGCTGCCGCGGTCAGGTCCGCTGCTTCGCACGGGGTGTGGATGCTCAACGTCCATGCCGCCGGGGGCAGGAAGATGCTTACCGCCGCCCGGGAGGCGGTAGAAGGTTTGCCCCATAAACCCCTGCTCCTGGCCGTGACTGTATTGACCAGCATGGACGACCGGGAAATGGCTGAAACCGGTTGTCCCGGCAGCGCCGCCGATCGGGTGGTCCGCCTGGCCGGTTTGAGCAGGGACTGCGGGCTGGATGGTGTAGTTTGTTCTCCCCTTGAAGTCGAGCCGGTTAAAAAGAATATTAAAGGATCCTTTATAACGGTTACCCCCGGCATCAGGGGTCCCGGCGAGGACCCGGGCGACCAGTCCCGGATCGCCTCTCCTGCCCAGGTGATCAGGGCCGGGGGCGATTACCTCGTAGTGGGCAGGCCTGTTACCAGGGCCCCGGATCCTCTGGAGGCTGTCCGAAACATACTGGCCGATATGGCTATTGACAGATATGGGTGTTGACCTTTAAGGGAGGAAGAAAAAATTATGAAGAAAGACTTTAACCTGGATCAGGATGACCTGGTTGGGCTGTTGAAGCAGACCGGGGTGATCATGGAAGGGCATTTTCTGCTCACCTCCGGCAGGCACAGCACCTGTTTCTTGCAGTGTGCCCAGCTTCTGCAGTACCCGCAGCACGCAGAAAAAGTCTGCCGCCTGATGGCCGAGCCTTTCAGGGACGAAAACATCGATACTGTGATTGGGCCCGCCATGGGCGGGGTGATCCTTTCTTATGAAACAGCCCGGGCCCTGGGAGCAAGGGCCTTATTTGCCGAACGGACAGGGGAGGGGAAAATGGCCCTGCGGCGTGGCTTCCGGGTAGAAGCGGGCGAGAAAGTGCTTGTTGTCGAAGATGCGATAACTACCGGCGGCTCGGTTCAAAAAGTACTGGACCTGCTGGCCGGCACCGGCGCCGAGATTGCCGGGGTTTCGATCATGATCGACCGCACCTCCGGGCAGGTTGATTTCGGGGTGCCGCTTAAAACCCTCCTTTCGATGGAGATCGAATCTTATGCCCCTGAAGATTGCCCGCTGTGCCGGAAAAAAATTCCCCTGCAAAAGCCAAAGGATTAATGGTTGGCCACCTGGACAAGCCCGGATTATTTACATATTACATTCACTCACTAGTATATTTATAGAACGGGGAGTAGAATCACCACCATGCAAGAACAAATTTATAAACGCTTAAGCAGGGAATTAAACATATCCGAAAAGCAGGTGGTCCAGACGGCGGACCTCCTGGATGAAGGAAACACGGTGCCTTTTATTGCCCGCTACCGCAAGGAAATGACCGGCGGGCTGACCGATGAGCAGGTCCGCCTGCTAGGGGATAAATTGACCGGCTACCGCAACCTTGAACAGCGGCGCGAAGAAGTGCTGCGCTTGATCGAAGCTCAGGGGGCGCTCACTGAAGATCTTCAGGGGCAGATCAAAAAAGCGGCCACGGTTACGGAACTGGATGACCTCTACCGCCCTTACCGGCCCAAGAAAAGGACCCGGGCCTCAGCTGCCCGCGAAAAAGGGCTTGAACCTCTGACTTTGGCCATCCTGGAGGGGTGGCCCGAACCGGAAGAAGAAGCACAAAAATACCTCGATCCCGAAAAAAACCTGTTCGACAGCGCGGCCGTTCTGCAGGGAGCTGCTGATATAATCGCAGAAATTATTTCTGATGATGCCGCAGTGCGCAAAGCCCTGAGGAAGATCTACAGGAGCAAAGCCGCTATCGAAGTAAACAAAAAAGACAATGTCACAGTCGGCACCTATGACGACTATGACGGTTACCGGGAACCCCTGGCTAGAATTAAAGGGCACCGGATCCTGGCCATTAACCGGGGCGCCAGGGAGAAGGCTCTTGATTTAAAAGTGACTGTACCGGAGGAAGAAGTCTATCCGATTATCCTGGATCGGTACATCGATCCGAGCCAGGGGCAGGCCTGCCGGGAATTAATAGAAAGTGCTTCCACCGACAGCTACCGGCGCCTGATCCACCATTCCCTCGAAAGGGAGATGTGGCACGACCTCCTGGGAAAGGCAATCGAAGGAGCCCTGGTGGTTTTTAAAGAAAACTTGAAAAAACGGCTCCTTGTCCCCCCGGTCCGGCACCGCCGGGTGCTGGGCTGGGATCCCGGTTACCGGACCGGCTGCAAGCTAGCCTGCGTTTCCGAAACCGGCGAACTTCTGGAAACGGCGGCCATCTTTCCGACCGCTCCCCGCAACGATAAAGAAGGAGCCGCTAAAAAAGTGCTGCAACTACTGGAAAAATTCCGGATCGACTGTATCGCTATCGGCAACGGAACTGCTTCCAGGGAAAGCGAAGCTTTTGTTTCAGAGCTGATCGGAGCACAGGACCTGGCCGTGGAATACACTATTGTCAATGAAGCCGGAGCCAGTGTTTACTCAGCTTCCCCCGCGGCAAAAAAAGAGTTTCCCCATCTTGACGTGGCTGAAAGGAGCGCCGTGTCCATCGCCCGTCGCCTCCAGGATCCGCTTGCCGAACTGGTCAAAATTGATCCCAAAGCAATCGGAATCGGCCAGTACCAGCATGATATGCCGGCCAGGGAACTGGATTCCGCCCTGGCCGGGACGGTTGAAAGCTGTGTTAACAGCGTGGGTGTTGATTTAAACAGCGCTTCGGCAGCCTTGCTCGCTTATGTGGCCGGCATCAATTCCTCTGTGGCGGAAAAGATTGTTGCCAAAAGAAATGAAATCGGCACTTTTGAAAGCCGGGATCAACTCATGGAAGTATCCGGCCTTGGGCCAAAGGTATTTATACAGTGTGCCGGGTTCCTGCGCCTGCCCGACAGCAACAATTACCTGGAAAGGAGCGCGGTGCACCCCGAATCGTACGGACTGGCCGGAAAGATCATGGCTGGCCTGGGAATCAGCCCCGAAACCCTGGGTCAAACCGGCGCAGTGCCGGAGCTTTCTGAAGAAGAGGTGGCCAACCTGGCCCTGCAGCTTGAGGCCGGTGAACCGACGGTTAAAGACATCCTGGAAGAGTTCCGTAAACCCGGCCGGGACCCCCGCGAAGATTTGCCCCGGCCGGTCTTTTTAAAAGCGGTAACAGAACTGGACGACCTTGAACCGGGTATGAACCTGATGGGCATCGTCCGCAATATTGTCGACTTCGGGGCTTTTGTTGATATCGGCGTCCACCAGGACGGCCTGGTCCATATATCGGAGATCGCCGACCGCTACATCAGCCATCCCCTGGAAGTGCTGCAGATTGAAGCGGCGGTGCCGGTAAAGATCCTTTCCATCGACCGCGAGCGCGGTCGGATATCGCTTTCCATCAAGCAGGCAGAACAAGAAAAACAGGAAGGGTAAGAGGCTCAACAAAATGAAACATTATGAAAGGGAGTAATTTATCTTTCTGGTTGAGCGAATCGAGACAACTCTTTTTTCTTTGCGGGCAAAAGGAAGCTGACTGATGGTAAAAGCCGGTTTGATTTCGGGAGAGGCAGGTAAGAAAAGCCGACAATTAAAGGAAACCCGGTAAACAGGAGATACTTCCTTCCCACGGGCATTACTTCCCAGAAAGCCTGGACAAAGCTGCGCCGGACCCTGGACAGTTCCGGGCGGGGCAGGCTGAAGCTAAGGCTGCCTTCTTCATCGATTGTCAGCATCGATTCATCTGTATTTTCCAGGGCGGTTTGCGGCTTGCCTTCATATTCGGCCCAGATGTGGGTTAAAGAAAAGTTTTTCCGGTAGGGAATGTCCAGTTCCTCCATCAGGGAAGCAAACAACAGATAGCGCGCCTTGCAGTCGCCGCTGTCCCTGGATAGTGCTTCATTAAGGGTGGGAAAGTACCAGGGCATGCTGTAAACTTCCCAGTCATAACTGTAGGGTATTCTGGTATATACAAACTGTTCTATTTCCATGGGCGTCTTGTTCTTCAGATCCCGGGCATATTCGCTCACCATGCCCGGCATTACCGGTGGGTTTTTTAAGCGGTAAATGCTGGATGCCAGGTAAAAGGGGTTGGGGTACATTACTAAAATGATCCATCCAACCAGCAGGATGATCATTAACAGGGTTCTGTTAGGTATGGCCTTGTGGGGGCTCAGCAGGATTTTTCTCCCTTTGCTGTTTATTCTTGACGCCTGAGAAAACGCAATATTCCATAAAACACTAAGCTTGTTGTTATTTTAAGCTTCCTTAATTATACTATAAATGAAAAAAGTGAGAAAATCAAGATTGATCAGTTTTTTTTAATGGCTCTGGCCCTACCGGCCTTGTTCAGGCTCACCCGTTCTGCTTTGTTTGTAATTATTGTCACTTTTTTATAAAATAAGATTAAAGGCTTCTAAGTTTTATGGGGCATTCCCCGGGGAGGTTGCAAAATGAAATCACAACGCCTGTCTTTGATTACTGCCTTTCTCATTCTTTTCGCCGTTTTGGCCTGGTTATTAAGGGTTGATTGGGGACTTTTTGGTGATTTTTATCTCCGTTATATCAGCCTGCTTTTTGCCCTGCTGGGTCTGACCTTTATACTGCTCCAGTTTGTGCTGGTATCCAGGATCAAAATGCTGGAGGACGGTTTTGGACTTGACAGGATGTTCCGCTGGCACCGTGTATTCGGTCGTACCGGCCTGATGCTGGTCCTACTGCACGTGGTGCTGATCATTATTTTCCGCCTTGAACAGTACGGTGAAATATTATTTGAGCTGATCCTACTGGTCGGTATTGTCGCCCTGCTGGGATTTATAATAACGGCCGGGGTGGCTTCCACCTATAAAAAAATCGGCCTGGCCTATGAAACCTGGCGCAATATTCACCTGGCCAATTACCTCTTATTCCCCCTAGCCATGGTTCACTCTTTCTATAACGCCCCGTCCGGGTCACTGCTTTACTATTATTTACTGCTTTTATCGGCCTTATTCCTGGTCGTAGTTGTTTACCGGGCCATAAGAATCTTTTCCATTCGCCGCAATCCTTACGAGGTAGTTGAAGTCAGGCAGGAAGCGGAAGATATCTGGAGCCTGTTTTTTAAAGGGCCCTACCTTGATTTTAAACCGGGACAGTTTATGTTTGTCCAGCTGTTAAGAAACGGTGAACTCTCATCATCCCACCCGTTTACCATATCAGCCAGCCCCACTGCCGAATACCTGTCCATAACCCCCAAGGAGCTAGGCGATTTTACAAAAACCATAAAAGATACAAAGGTTGGAGACCAAGCTCTTATTGATGCCCCTTACGGGGTGTTCAGCTTTCTCAATTACGGTCGGGGCGAACCGGTTTTCATTGCCGGCGGTATTGGTATCACGCCGTTTATGAGTATGCTCCGCTACATGTCCGATCAAAATCTGGACAAAAAGGTGACCATATTCTGGGCCAACCGCAGCGAGAAAAACCTCTGCTTCGGGGATGAGCTGGCCGAGATGGAGGAAAAGATGCCCGGCCTGCAAGTAATCCCGGTCATGTCCAACCAACCGGACTGGCAGGGGGAAAAGGGCCATCTCAAAGCGCCTTTGATCCTGAATTATATTGAAACCACGGATAACAAAGAATTTTATATCTGCGGTCCCCCGGCTATGAGCAGGGCCGTGATAAACGAACTCAAGCATCTGGATGTTTCACCGCTAAATATCCACAGCGAACTTTTTGAGCTGTGATAATACAAAACCGGGGGAGGGACCGTTTTGAGTGATTTGATCTTTTATAACGGGCGGATAATAACCATGGAGGAAAAACCGGCCGAAGCGGAAGCCGTGGCGGTAACCGGCGACCGGATCACCGCCGTGGGGAGGACCAATGATCTTATAAACCTGCAGGAGAATCGGACCACCATGGTCGATTTAAAGGGCAGGGCCCTTCTGCCGGGCTTTAACGACAGCCACATGCACCTGATCGGCTATGCCCTGACTGCGGAAAAGGTCGACCTGCGCCACTGTAGCGGGGTAGACGAAATAGTGGAAGCCGTCCGTAATTTTGTCAGGGAAAACCGTGTGGAAGCGGGGCAGTGGGTCTTCGGCTGGGGCTGGGATCAGGGCCTCTTTTCCGATCCGCGCCTCCCCACCCGCGAAGATCTGGATCAGGCCGCACCCGACCACCCGGTAGCGATAATTCGCACCTGCCTTCATGTCCTTTCCGCCAATACAGAGGCCTTGAAAAAAGCCGGTATCGATCGGGCGGCGGTGCCGATGGAGGGAGGCAATATCGCAGTCGATGCCCGCGGAGTGCCTACCGGGGTGCTGGAAGAGAATGCGATGAGCCTGGTGACCGGTTTGCAGCCGCCCCTGGACAAGGAAAAGCTGAAAAGCCTGATCAAATCGGCTTCAGCCGCCTTTCTGGCGGCCGGGCTGACCTCGGTGCAGACCGACGATCTGGCCAGCGTGGGAGGGGAACTTGCCCCGGTCCTGATCGATGCCTACCGGGAGCTGGAAGCGGCCGGAGAACTGCCCCTGCGGGTAAACCTGCAGGCCTTTCTCCCGGAACCGGAGCAGCTGCGGTCTTTTCTCGGCCGGGGGCACCGGACCGGCCAGGGTGGTGATTATTTCAAAATTGGCCCGCTTAAACTATTGACGGACGGTTCTATCGGGGGCCGCACGGCCCTGGTTTCCGCTCCTTACGAGGACAGCCCGGACACATACGGGGTATCGGTCCTGGCCCGCGGGGAAGTGGAAGAGCTGGTCGGCCTGGCCGCTGAGCATGATATGCAATGTGCTGTGCATGCTATCGGCGATGCGGCGGTCAAAATGGTCCTCGAGGTTTACCAGGAAACGGCCAGGCGCCACCCCCGGACGGATCCGCGCTACCGGGTTATTCATGCCTCCATGGCCGGTCCCAGGATCCTGGACCGGTTTGAAAACCAGGAAGTGATTGCCGATATTCAGCCTTCCTTTATTCCCTCCGATTATATCCTGGTGGACCGGCACCTGGGCCCCAAAAGGGCCGCCTGGACCTACCGCTGGAGAGACTTCATTGATCGGGGCATCAGGCTGGCCGGCGGCTCCGACTGCCCGGTGGAAAATTATGAGCCCCTTGAAGGGATCCATGCCGCCGTAACCAGGCAGGATCGGAATGGCAATCCTCCCGGCGGATGGAATCCCGCCCAGTGCCTGGAACTGGGGGAAGCCCTATATATTTACACCATGGGCTCAGCTTACTGTACTTTTGAAGAAAACGAAAAAGGCAGCATTGCCGAGGGGAAACTGGCCGACCTTGTGGCCCTGTCGGATGACATAACCGCCATTGACCCGCCCCGAATTGCAGATCTGAAGGTGGATTTGAGTGTTGTCGGCGGGAAAATTGTTTACCGCAGGGAGCCTCAGACTTGAGCCTCAGGATTGAAGCAGCCGGGATGCTGATCCAGGTGAACACCAGGGTTTTGCATTAACCTGAAGAGGGGTGGTTATCATAAGCAAACTGACAGCGCTCGGCCGGCCGGTTGTTTTTAGCTATAGTACCAACCGCCTTGTGGTGCTTTTGTCCCTGACCGTCCTGGCGGGCATCTTGCTTTACCGCCTGGCTCTGGCCGATCCTTTCCTGGAAGCCATAGGTGCTGCCGCGGTATCTGCTTTTGCTTTTTTCCTTTGCTGGGCCATCAGCCGGGAACTGGATCCCATTCGCGAGTGGTCTGCTTTCGCGGGTTTGCCTTTGACCATGGTTGCCGCCTTTATTTTAGGACCCCCGGCCCTGATTTCCCTGGTTTTTGTCCTGCTCCTCGGCAGACTTATAAACGGGTCCACCGGCCGCAGGGCTACACCACTTGATCTGGCCATACTCCTGGTGCTGGGGACGGTCCTGTTCAACAACGGAGTCTTAACCGGGCTGCCGGTCCTGGCCGCCGCCTTTGGGATCGATGCTGCAACGGCCTCTACCGGAAAAAACCAGACAGCAGCGGCCCTTCTTGCCCTGGTCCTGTTTGCACTAATGCTCCTCTTTTTTTATCCCGAACATGATTATGCTGCCGGTTTCAATGTTTACACCGGCCCAGCCGCCCTGGCGGTTGTCATCTCAACTGCCATCCTGGCTTTGCGTCCAGGTAAAACCCGGGCTTTTGACGATACCGGGACCGGGCCGCTCGACAACCGCCGCATTTTTCTGGCCAGGGTTGTGGTAGCTATTTTTATCGTCAGCGAACTTTTTCTTAACGGTTCTGGGGCCCTGGTTATGTTTTACCCCGCCTGTTTTGCTTACCTGGGAACAGCTGTGTATAACCTTGCAAGGAGGGATGATCACTAATGGATAAAGAGACTTTCCGATACTACGGACACGAATTTATTGACTGGGTGGCGGACTATTTTGAAGAAGTGGAACAATACCCGGTTCGCTCTCCCGTCAGGCCCGGTGAAATAAAAGCAGCCCTGCCGGACCGGCCGCCCCTTGCCGGCGAGCCGATGGAAACAATTTTTGAAGACTTCCGGGAAGTTATCATGCCCGGCATTACCCACTGGCAGCACCCGGGCTGGTTTGCTTATTTTCCGGCCAATAACAGCCCCGAATCGGTCCTGGCCGAACTTTTAACCGCCGGCCTGGGGGCGCAGTGCATGATCTGGCAGACTTCTCCCGCGGCGACCGAACTCGAAGAAGTGGTCATGCGGTGGCTCGGCCGCATGCTCGGCCTGCCAGAAGGAACGAGCGGGGTAATCCAGGATACTGCTTCCACGGCCACCCTCTGTGCACTGCTCAGCGCCAGGGAGAAAGCGACCGGTTTCGAAGCCAACCTGACCGGTCTTGACCGCCCGCTCTGTGTCTACACTTCTGAAGAGGGCCACTCCAGCATCGACAAGGCGGTAAAAATTGCCGGTTACGGCATCGAATCCCTGCGCCATATTCCCACCGATGATGATTTTGCCATGATCCCGGAAGAACTGGAGAAAGCGATTGAAAATGACCGGGCAGAAGGGCTTGAGCCGGCCTGTGTAATCGGTACCCTCGGCACCACCTCTTCCACTGCGGTGGATCCCCTGCCCGAAATCGGGGCAATTTGCAGCCGCTACGGACTCTGGTTCCACGTCGATGCCGCATTCGGAGGCACGGCAGCCCTGCTTGATGAGAAAAAAGATCTGCTCACCGGGGCCGAATACTTTGATTCTTTTGTGGTCAATCCCCACAAGTGGATGCTGACCAACTTTGACTGCTCCGCTTATTTTGTTAAAGATGAAGAGGCCCTGATCCGCACCTTTGAGATCCACCCCGAGTACTTAAAAACCGGCCTTGATGCGCAGGTGAAAAATTTCCGGGACTGGGGAATCCAGCTGGGACGGCGGTTTCGGGCTCTAAAGCTGTGGTTTGTGATCCGCTCCTACGGGGTGGAAGGCCTGCGAGACATGATCCGCGAACACATTCGCCTGGCCAGCCTCTTCCGGCAGTGGGTGGAAGAAGACAGCCGCTTTGAGGTGATGGCGCCCGTTCAGTTCAGCCTGGTTTGCTTTCGCCTGAAAATAGAAGGGGCCGATGAGGAAAAGCTGGCCCGCCTGAACGCCGAACTGCTGGAAAAAGTAAACCGATCCGGCCGGGTTTTCATGACCCATACTTCGCTCAAGGGCCGTTATGCGATCCGGATGGCCATCGGCCAGAGGGCAACGGAAGAAAGGCATGTCCGCGAAGCCTGGGACCTGCTTACCCAAACCGCCGCCCGGCTGTTGCAGCCTTAATCTGAAAATATAAACCTTGATTTTTAACGGTCAGGTTAACCTTTTTGTGCTATAATAGCTTTGACTGACTGACCGGTCGGCCGGTATTGTTTACGTTCCGCCCGTACCGGTCCAATTGACGGACAAAATCAATCCGGTCCCCGGACTTTTGCATAGAGGTCCCGATCGGTGTTGCTTCACTGGAGAAAGAACTGATGAACATATCCAAACTCGCCGTTAAACGGCCCGTAGCCACGGGGGCCATTTTGATCCTGATCCTGGTGATCGGGCTGGTGAGCCTTTACCAGAGTCCCCTTGACCTGCTGCCGGAAATTGAAGCCCCGGTGCTGGCTGTTATTACTCCCTTTCCCGGCAGTTCCCCCCAGGAATCGCTGGAGCTGGTTACCAAACCGATCGAAGAAAGCGTCGCCACGGTGGGCGGGGTTACCGGCATCAATTCCATTTCCCAGGAAAACCTGTCCCTGGTGATCGTCCTGTTTGACTGGGGAGCCGACGTGAAAAGTCTGCGGGAAGACGTGCGGATGCGCATGGATCTGGTCAGCCTGCCCGATGAGACCCGGCTCCCGATGATCCTCGAATTTGATCCCACCCTGATGCCGATCATGCAGATTTCGGCCAGCGGCGCCGACGATCCGGCCCGGCTCACTGCCTGGCTTAAAAAAACGGCCGCTCCCAGGCTGGAATCGATCCGCGGTGTGGCCGAGGTGCAGATCCAGGGCGGGGTGGAGGAGGATATTTTTGTCCGGGCCAACCCCGGGGAAATGTCTGAATACGAAGTTTCCTTTGAACAGGTAGCCAATGTGCTCCGGTCCAGCCTGATGGATTTTCCGGCCGGGATCATCGATCTGGAAGACCGCCGGGTCAGGCTGCGTTTCCTGGGCCGGTACGCGGAACCGGAAATGCTTTCCGACCTGATCGTCGGTTTTAAAATTGACCAGGAAGAACTGGAGAAGCTGGTTGGCCAGGAGATAAATGTTGATTTAAACCGGATCATTGAAGAACAAACCGCCGGCTTTACCGGCAGCGGCTCCGGCGGAATGCCGGTGCGGGAACTGTACTGGGACGACATCTTTGATTTTAACGGAGCCACCGTTGTGGGTGGGAGCATTATCCTGCCTGTAAAGGATGGGGCAGCTGGCAGGGAAGATGTGGACCTCGAAAAGAGCATGCGCCTCTTTACGGTTAATCCCGAGATCACCTACCGACCGGAAAGCAGGCATCTGGTCCTGTCCCTTTCTTCACTGGGCAAAGCGGTGGTCCCGGCCGGCCTGGATCTGACGGATGTTGTTGAAAGCGGCCCCATCACCCTCGCCGACTTATGGCTCATGGAGTATGCTGTCTGGGATAACGACCGGGTTATTGTCCCCCTGGACCCGGCCGCACCGGGTAACTATAACCTTACCTCTGCTGAACTGGAAAGGCTGGCTGAAATTCATCCCCTGATCACTGCAGCCACTGCCAATTATGTTTTGATCAGTTTTCATGAAAACTGGCCCGAGATCCGTCGGGAGCCGCTTATTTCCATTCCCGACCTGGAAAACTGGATTTCTGATCTCGAGGGCCAGGCCCGGCGGGGGCTTGATGATGCCTCCCGCGGCGTAGAAGACCTGCTGACCGAACTGGCGGCGGCGATGATGGGCGGCAACCTGGCCGGGGGTGGAGCGGGAGGCAACCCTTTTGTCGGAATAGATCTGGGCGATGATTTTCCGATCATCCCGGTAACGCTTGGCATGGTTGCCGAAATAGGGCAGGATACTTACGAGCCGGTTTCCATTTCCCGGTACAACATGCAACCGAGCATCGGCCTTTCAATTCAAAAAGAAGGGGATGCCAATACCGTTACCGTAGCCCGCCAGGTCCGGCAAGCACTGGATGAACTTTCCGAAGAGAGTATTGGTTCTTTTTCCCAGATCCGGTTTAACACTATTTTTGACCAGGCTGAAGAGATCGAGCATGCCCTGGTCGACCTGGCCCGGTCGCTGCTCGGCGGTGCCGCCCTGGCCATCCTGGTTCTGCTCCTGTTCCTGAAAAACTGGCGCACTACCATGTTTATTGGCCTGAGCATCCCGGCAGCTGTTATAGCGACTTTTACCCTGCTCTATTTTACGAATATAACTATTAACCTGATGACCCTGGGTGGGCTGGCCCTGGCCGCGGGGATGCTGGTCGATAACGCCATCGTGGTCAGCGAGAATATATACCGTCACTACCAGCTTGGTGAAAAGCCGGCCGAGGCCTCGATCAACGGGGCCCGGGAAGTGGCCGGGGCGATTACCGCTTCCACTCTGACCACGATTAGCGTTTTTTTCCCGGTGGTCTTTCTTACCGGACTGGCCGGCCAGCTGTTCTGGGAATTTGCCCTGACCGTTGGCTGCGCTATCCTGGCCTCCCTGTTTATGGCCCTGACCGTAATACCCCTGCTGGCCTCCCGTTCCCTGCAGAGAAGCGAAAGTCTCGATGCTGAACCATCAAAACCGTCCCGGCTGCCTTTTTACCGCCGCATGCTTAAACTGGCCGTAAACCGCCCCTGGTGGGTGATCATCCTGGCCCTGGTGTTTGTGGCCGGCGGGGCATTCGGATTCACGACCATGGGAACCGAGCTGTTCCCCAACCCCGAGGAATCGTCTTTTTCAATCAACATTACCCTGCCCCCTGGCACCACCCTTGATCGGACCGACTCTTACGTGGTGGAGTTTGAAAAAATACTTGCCGGCAGGGCTGAGGTGGAAAGCTATTCGGCCCGGGTGGGAGGATCAGGTTTCATGGGTATGCCAGGCAGCGGTGGATCTTCCAATGAAGGCCGGATCAGAGTGAATATTAAACCTGAATACACCGGGGAAATTGACCGGGTGATCGACGAAGTCAGGCAGGCTGCAGACAGCCTTCCCTACGAGGCGGAAACTGCCTTTTCCCGCCAGTCCGTACTGGATTCAGCCGGCCTGGAGACCAGTCTCGACCTGGTGATCAGCGGCGAAAACCTGGAACGGGTGATGGAGATAACCGGGCAGGCGGTGGAAATATTGTCCGCCCATTCCCAGTTTAGCGATGTTCAGTCTTCGCTGGAAGAAAATCGCCCCGAAGTCCACGTCCGCCTTGATCACAGCGAAGCGCTGCAGAAAGGGGTGACCCTGGCCCAGGTAGCCGGGGCGGTAAGGGAGTCCCTGGAAGGAGTACCGGTGAGCCGGATCGAAACTGCCGACGGGATCATGGAAATAGTGCTCGGTTATGAAAAACAGGAAATCAAGACCATTGAAGACCTGGGCGAGGTCGGTTTTTACACCGCCGCCGCCGAGTACGTGCGGATCAACGAAGTGGCCGAACTGGAAGAAGCTTTTGGGCCCCGTAGCATACCGAGGCAAAACCGGGAGATAGTGGGCCAGATTGAAGCCCAGTATGAAAGCCTCGACCTGGGCACGGCAACGACTGTGGCTTTAGAAGCACTGGAGGAGATCAATCTTCCCCCCGGCTATGAAATCAAGGCAGCGGGCAGCGCCGTGATGATGGGTGATGTGCTGGACGAACTGGAGCTGGTCCTCTTCGTGGCTATGGCGCTGGTTTACCTGGTACTGGCGGCCCAGTTTGAATCCCTGCTTCATCCCTTTATAATTATCTGCACCCTACCTCTGGCTTATGCCGGGTCGGTAATTGCTTTGATCATAACCGGCAATAACATCAGCGTGCCGGCCCTGATCGGTCTGATTGTCCTGTCCGGCATCCTGGTCAACGACGGCATTATCATGGTTGACTATATCAATCAGCAGCGAAGACTGCACGGCCTAGCCCTTAAGCAGGCGATTATCGAGGGGGCGGCAGCCCGCCTCCGCCCGATCCTGATGACCACGGCTACCACTGTGCTGGGGCTTTTCCCCCTGGCCCTCGGCATCGGGGAAGGAGCAGAACTGCAGGCCCCGATGGCCATTGCCATTATCGGGGGTCAGATCACGGGAACCATCCTGCTTCTGTTGGCCGTGCCTTCCATTTACAGGGCCGTTACCAGGGAGCATCCGGGTATAATCTCTGCAGGTGCTTTTAATGTCAATGACGGTTTTGAAGCCTCCCCTGCCTACGCGGTCGGAGAACCCGGCAGCGGCCTTAGCTCATCCGATTATTACGAAAATACTGAATACGGCGCCCGGAAGCCTGAAAGGCGGCAGAACTGGAAAAAGAAAGACAGGGTGCTGGTCGGGGCCGTCCTGCGCATGGTGGTGGTGCTGATCCTGGCCGCGCTGATTTTAACCCTGCTCAATGCAGGGGGCCAGGAACCTCTGTTAGTGATCCGCTAACCGTTATCTTTACCCGGGGAGTCGATCCCAATGGTTAGGGTCGGGGCTGCCATAATAATATACATAAGGGGCTGATCCCGGTTTGGGTTGCCGGGTGGCTCACCAGGTTGATTTTTTATTGAAGATAAGAGATCCAGGGAAAGGGAGTTAATGCCGATGGTATTCGACGAAAGCCGCATCAACCATAAAGAAGCAGGGTCCAAGAAAAAGCAGATATTGCACGCAGCCGTGGAAAAATTCCTGGAAGAAGATTTTTACCAGGTCACGGTAACTGAAATTGCAGAGCTTGCCGAAGTGGGCAAGGGGACAGTATACGAATATTTTTCGAGCAAGGAAGAGCTGTTCAAGGAATGCTTTTCTTACTGTGCCGATGCCTATCTGAAATTATTTGAAGCTCACCTTGAGGAGGTTACCTCGGCCAGACAGACTATGGAAAACATTTTCGTCAACCACCTTGATCTGATTAAGGAGAACCGCAGGAAACTCCATCTCCTGTTTAACGAGCGCCCCCAGAGCTTTAAAGAGCTACAGGATTGGATCTTGAAGCGGCGCCGGGAATTGATTGAAAACGTAACCGGCTTAATTAAAGAAGGTATCAGGCTTGGCGAGATTCGTCCCAATGTGGATGTCGAACTGGCCGGCCGTTTTTTCCTGGCCCTGAACCACATGGTAATCGGGGAAATGGTAGTCTTAGACAATATCGAGGTGGAAGAAAAGCGATTAAAGGATCTTCTTGATATTTACTGGAACGGGATCGGCAATAACCGCTCCCGACAGGGACATTAAAAAGGGGCACGGCTACTATAAACCGTATCCCCCTTGCAACGCTATCCTTCACTTAAACTTTGATCAATCTGAATGCGGTCAGAGCCTTTTTAGGCCAGAGCAGTTCCAATTTCCCGGCCGTAAGCGTTGGCATTGGCAACTGCTTCCTCGTCCGGGTTCCAGAATATCTTTAAGCCGTCGCTGTTGATTAGCTCAAAACCGGCTTCTTCAAGCAGCCCGGTGATCACTTTTACTGATTCGCCGCTCCATCCGTAGCAACCGAAAGCACAGGCCTTTTTCTGCTGGAATTTAAGGCCTTTGGCAATCTCCAGCAGGGCGGCGATAGAATGCAGGATCCCCCTATTTATGGTCGGCGAACCCACTACAATCCCTTTGGATTTAAATATTTCTGTGATTACATCGTTTATGTCGGACCGGGCGGCATTGTAGAGTTTGATCGTTATATCCGGGTTGGCTTCCTTAATGCCGGCGGCAATTGCTTCGGCACCCCGCCTGGTTCCGTCCCACATCGTATCGTAAGCAATGGTGACCTGGTTTTCCTGGTAGGCCTGGGCCCACTCCATGTATTTATTAACGATCTGCAGAGGATCCTTACGCCAGATAACGCCGTGGCTGGGGCAGATCATGTCGACCTGAAGGTTGAGCCCGGTTACCTCCTTGATCTTGGCGGCGACCAGTTTGCTGAAAGGAGTGAGGATATTGGCATAATATTTAATGGCCTCACTGTAGAGTTCGTCCTGGTCCACCAGATCGTTAAACATATGCTCGGAAGCATAGTGCTGGCCGAAGGCGTCATTGGGAAACAAGATATTGTCTTCGGTCAGGTAACAAAACATGCTGTCAGGCCAGTGGAGCATTTTTGCTTCTACGAAAATCAGTTCTTTGTCGCCCAGGCTCAGCTTGTCGCCGGTTTTAACCGTATGGAAATTCCAGTCCTGGTGGTAGTGGCCCCGTAGTGATTTTTCGCCGGCCTGGCTGCAGTAAACCGGTGTGCCCGGTATCTCTCTGAGCAGTTCGGCCAGGGCACCGCTGTGATCGATCTCACCATGATTGGCAACGATGTAGTCAATTTCATTCAAATTAATTTCTTTTTTCAGGTTTTCTACAAACTCTTCGGCAAACGGCTTCCAGACCGTGTCGATCACAACGGTCTTCTCGCTTCCTTGAACCAGGTAGGAATTGTAGCTGGTCCCCCTGTGGGTACTCAGTTCTTCGCCATGGAATTTGCGCAGTTCCCAGTCAATTTTTCCAACCCAGGTTACATTGTCGTTTACTTTGAAAGACATTTATTTAACCTCCATTTTAAGTTGTTCCGGAAAAAAAGCAGGTGCTGTTTAAGGAATCAGGACCGGATCATAACCAGCATCATTTTAAACTGTTCATTGGCTTTAAGGGCATGCGGTTTGTTGGCCGGCATAATGATCATTTCGCCTTCCCGGGCCTGGTGAGACTGGCCCGAGATAATTACTTCGGCGGTTCCGTCCAGGATACAGACCATGGCATCAAAAGGGGCGGTGTGTTCGCTCAGTCCCTGACCCCGGTCAAACGCAAAGAGAGTAACAGTACCCGTGTCTTTTTTCATGATTTCTTTGCTAACAATTGATCCGTCCTGGTAATCTACCAGGTTTTTTAAATTTAAAGTCTGTTCTGCCAGGTTATTTTCGCCCATGTAATTACCTCCTCAAGAGTATTCTTGATTTGTAACTATATCAGTTAAGTATATTTTATCACAGGCTGGCACTGCGCACAACCATTATTTCTAATCATTGTCTAAATATTCTCGCCGGGGGAGGCTGCTTTAAATAATTGCGGTGCCGTCCAGGCTTAAATAATTTCGGGCAGGAATTGGAAAGCTGCTGTCTAATGTTACATGGAATGGATTATTATGAGAGCAGGGGTGTGTGAGAATGGATAAGAAAAAGATCATTATTATTTCCTTGATCGCCGTGGCGGTGATCGCGGTCCTGGCTTTACCCTTAATTGACGGGGTCAGCCCAAAGAGAGAACCGGTCGCCGAGGAAGACCGGATCGTGGTCATCAAGTTGCAGGGACCGATCCAGGAAAGTATGGGCGGTTTTTTTGCCGCCGGGATTTCCCCCGACTATGTCTATAATCAGCTGCAGCGGGCAGGAGAAGATCCCGGCATCGAGGGGGTTGTATTGCGCGTACAAAGCCCCGGCGGCTCGATAGCGGCCTCGCAGGAAATAGCGGGCATGGTCCGGGAGTTTGAAAAACCGGTTGTAGTTTCCATGGCCGACATGGCTGCTTCCGGGGGTTATTATATCTCTGCCCCGGCCCAGGGGATCGTGGCCCAGCCGGGAACAATAACCGGTTCGATCGGGGTGATCAGCAGTATCATAGATTTAGAGGAGCTTTATGACAAGCTGGGCATAAATGTGGAAACTATAAAATCGGGCGAGCACAAGGATATGTTCAACCGGAGCCTGACCGAAGAAGAAAGGCAGATTATGCAGGACATCTCTGACGAAGCTTACGATCAGTTTATTAACGAAGTGGCCGAAGGCCGGGATATGGATGTTGAGGAGGTCAGGAAACTGGCCACCGGTGAACTTTTCCTCGGCAGCCAGGCCAAAGATCTGGGCCTGGTTGACCGTCTGGGTGGGGTGGATGAAGCCATCGACTACCTGGCCGAACTGAACAACCTGGAAACTCCGGTTCGCTACGAATTTCCGGCCCCTTCGCTGTTGACCCAGCTTTTTGATTACGGCTATAGCGTACTTGCTTCCCTGGAACGGTCTTTCATTGATCCGGAGCTGATTCTTTTAGAAAAACTGCGGGAAGGCGTACCTCCCGAGATCCGCTACCAGGTCAGGTAAAAGTTTGATTTTTTCGGTAAGGCGCGGGACCTGCTGCAGAGGCTGGTAATCGAAACCGCCCTGCCCGGATACCCGGGCAGCCTGCAGGGTAAGCTTTGCCCTATAAGAAAAGAAGGACAGGTGTTGGCTCATTTTTTAATCTTAGATAAGGGGATGCAAGTAAAACAGCTTTACAAGGAATCAGTATAAAAAGGAGGCATTATTGTCAATGGGAGAAAAACTGCTTGAGTGGCTTTACGGCGTGCTGGCCAGCCCGGTCCGCACTTTAAATGAAATTGCCCGGGAAAAACCGGTTGGGCCTGCCTTCCTGGTTTACCTGGGAGTGGCCCTCCTGGTCATGGCTTCCAATATATTCGGCGACGGGGGATTTGCGGTCCTGGAAGAGTCAATGGCTGAACTGGGGGTCTTTATACCTTCTTCAGTGATTATTGCCGGGGCGCTGGTTTTTGCTGTTGTTTCCATTTTTATCATTACTGCCCTGCTGCACCTTCTGGCCAGGCTGTTTGGTGGCAGGGGCAGTTACTGGAACCTGTTCAGCGCATATGCCTTTGCTGACTTTCCCATGATCATCAGCGTTCCTGTTACCTTTATTGCCACCCTTGTGGGCACTGTAGGCGCTATCCTCGGCGGCCTGGTAACTTTCGGGCTGTCAATTTGGGTAATCGTCCTGCAGGTAATTGCCCTGCGGGAAAGCCACGGCCTTTCCACCGGGGCCAGCATCGGCGCCTATGTGATCCACTTTGTCATCATCATTGCCATCCCGGTGGCGATAGCGGTAGCCATCATAGCGGCGCTGTTTGTTTCCATCTAAAAGTGGGGCTCCCGTTTCACAAAGAAAAAACTTCAGCAGCCGTTGGGATCATCGTCGGGCAGCATCAGATCATCAAGCGGTTTAAGCGCTTCCACTACCCAGTTGAACCCGCCCTCGCGGCTGGCCCGTTGGGCTGCCGGGGCGGCTTCGGCCATCATCTGGCGGACAATTTCGCGGGCTTTTTCTTCGTCCCCGTGGTAGCGGGCTTTCCTGGCTTCCACGAGGGCCCGGTGGATTTTTTTCTTTAAGGCTTCTTTTTCGCCGGAGCGAAAGGGCTGTTTGTTGATATCTTTATCCATATCTTGAGCCTGCTCCTACCCTGCATAAGTTAAGACAGGCCTTTCACCTCGTTTGGCTGTTATTTACATCATATTATAGCAGCTGGGATTGGAGCATACAACAATCTTCTTGGGATAGCAATGGATAGTAATTGATGAGGCCCGTATTAAAAAAATTGGGACATGGTTATAATAAATAGTGTTTATAAAAAGAAAAAAATAAGCGATAATAGTGGAAAGTTAAGCTAACCTGTAAATGAAGAGGTGAACAGCTGTCAGGGACAGAGGCGGAGATGAAAACAACCGTGAGTTCGATGAACTCGACCGGGAAATAATTGAAGAGATAAACCGCAAATACGAGCAGGGGGAAGAAGATATAGACCTTGCCGCCCGCTACAGGAGGCGCCGGTTTATTATGGGGATTACAGCCCTGATTGTAGCCGTTGCGTTCCTGTTTTCGGTAACCGCCCGCTGGCTGCAGGTTTTTGCCGGGCCCGCCCTTGAATTTTTGCAGGAGTCATGGGCCTTATCGGATCACCCCGTAGTCGAGGAAACCAGGAACGCGGTGGTCCAGATCTATGTCGACTCGGCCGCCGGCGCACCCGGGGGGCAGAGGCGCGGCAGCGGCTTCAATATTGATCCTGAAGGTTTAATTGTAACCAACCGCCATATGGTGGAAGATGCTTCAGTGGTGAGGGTTTCTTTTCCGGGCCGGGGCACTTTTATCGCCAGGGGCTGGGAAGTATCGCCCCACGTGGACCTGGCCGTAGTCGAGATTGAGGGAGAAAATCTGCCCGCTGTTTCCCTGGCAGCACAGCCGCCTCCACCTGAATGGGAGCTGCTGGTGATCGGCAACCCGCTTCAATTTGCCCGGATAGCCAACAAGGGCCTCCTGATTGGCCACTCGGAAAATCCCAGCCGGGATCTACCCTTCCTGGTGGTCAGGGCCGCAGTGTACCCCGGCAGCAGTGGCAGCCCGCTGTTCAATGAAGATGGCGAAGTGGTGGGGATTGTGTTTGCCACCCTGCGTAATTCCGATCCTTCCGAGGTGATGGGACTGGCCGTGGATGTCAGGGAGCTGGAGTTGTTCCTGGAAGAACTGCCTTAATGTACTTTAACCTTCACATTTTTACTGCCGCAGGACAGCAGCGTGCTGTCATCAAACCCTGTATGGCCGATGCTCAGGGCTATGCCGATTATGATCGTGTTATCATATTTTTCCTTTGGTCCATTCATCATGGCCCGGCAATTTGAAATCAGGGCGTGCTTGCAGGCTTTGTAACTAAAGCTGGTTTTGGCTGATTTGGTTTTGCCTTTATCTTCAGGGTGATCATTGCCGTAGACCCTGGTTTTGTTTTTGCCCGCCTCCTTGGCCAGGTAGAGGGCGTGGTCGGCGTGCTGGGCCAGCTCTTTAATATCACTGCTGCGGTCCGGGTACGATGAGGTCCCGATTGACATGCTCAGCCTGACCCTCGTGCCGGGCCGGCCGGGCAATTTTTGCATATTGAACGTTTTGACCAGGCGTTTTGCCAGAAGGCCGGCTTCTTCTGCATCCGTGTCCGGCAGTATAATCACGAACTCGTCTCCGCCATAGCGACAAACAATATCGTGGATCCGGACCTCTTTTTTCAGGAAAGAAGCTGTTTTTTTCAACACCCGGTCGCCAAGCAAGTGTCCGTTTTGATCGTTGAAGGTTTTGAAATTATCCAGGTCGATAAACAATAGGGCCAGGGGCGTTTTGCTGCGTTTGGAACGGGCATATTCTTCGGTAAGCCTCTGCTGAAAGTAGCGGTGGTTGTAAATTTCGGTCAGGCAGTCGATGGTCGATATCCACTCCAGATTTTGACGGTGGGTTTCTTCTTTTCCTTTGAAAAAGGAGATAATCAGCGCGCCCAGGGTTGAATAGATGAGCAGGGCAATAATTACCGGGATCGCTTCTTCCCCCGTAGCCGCCCAGCGGTTATAAAGCAGGGCTGTGGCTGAAAAGTTTGCGGCCAGGGCCACGATTAAACCGGCATAATTAAACAAAAAGGCGGCCACGATGGAAATAATGGCCACGGCCGGTACCAGGAAAATCTGGGTTTCAGGGGGCAGGATCCATTCCGGCAGGCGGGCAAGGACGAGCAGTAATAATACTGATCCTGCCAGGCACAACCAGGCTTTGTTCATCAGCTGGTCCAACCCTGCAAGAAAAGCGGCCTGTTTAATTCCTACAGTCAGTTTTTCCATGGTTATACCCCCTGTTTTAGCGGCTTTTCCAGCCTGTTGAAATTGCTCAAATATCTTTCTTCCTGTAGTTATTATCGTCAAGGCGAAGCTGTAATTAACAGATTATTTACAGGCCGTGCAAAAAAAACCCGGGGAAGCTGTCCCCCGGGTTTTTGGGATGACCTTTGCTTTGTTATGTTGTTTTGGGTTTAGGCTTGGGCCTGGTGTACCGGTTGATCAGGGGTACGAACAGGTTCAAGCCAATAATGGCGAAAGTTGTTCCTTCCGGCAACCATCCCCACAGGCGCATAGCCATGATAATCAAGCCCACCCCGAAGCCAAAAATGTAACGGCCGGGCTGAGTTTTTGGCGAGGTAATCGGATCAGTGGCCATGAAGAACGCGCCCAGGAGTAAACTCCCGGAAAGGAGATGGAACAGCACATTTTGCCCTGTAAACAGGGAAACCAGGATTACAGCGGCCAGGCAGCTGGCCGGGATGCGCCAGTTGGCATAACGCTGGTAGATTAACCAGCCTCCGCCAATCAAGATCAGGAGTGCTGAAGTTTCGCCCAGGCTTCCGGGTACAGTCCCCAGGAACAGGTCCTGAAGGGGAGTAAGGACGCCTTCACTGCGGGCAATTTGCAGGGGGGTTGCCGTGGCCGTCCCGTCAACAGGAGCCAGCCAGGGAGTCATCGTTCCCGGGAAGGCGTAGATAATAAACAACCGCCCGAACAGGGCCGGATTAAAAATATTTTTTCCGTACCCGCCGAACAACTGCTTGCCGATGATAATCCCGAATACCGAGCCTGCCGCTGCCACATAAAGGGGAAGAGAAGGCGAGACGGTCAGGGCCAGGAGCAGGCCGGTCACGACGGCGCTTAAATCATTAATTTTAAGAGGTTTTTTAGTTGTATACTGGTAGAGGGCTTCCGAGGCAACTGCCGCGGCAACGCTGACGACAATAAGGAGTACGGCATTGAGGCCGTAAGAGTAAATGGCAAAGATCGTTATTGGCGCCAGGGCAATGAGCATACCTTTCATCATTTTCATGTTTGGACCTCCTTATCTATATAAATATTATAGAGCAAATAGGGATTTTGATCAATTTAGGCAACCTTATCTCCCTGCAGGGCGATCTCCTTCACCAGGCAGGATTTAGGGCGGCCCTGCAGAAATATTAGCAGGGCCGTTAATTAATCTTTAATCAACTCTTATACCAGTAAGGAAGCAGTTTATCCGTTGTAATTAAAGGGGGAAGTTGCTATTTCTGATTACAGCAGGCTGGAAGAGATTTTCAAGCGTCACAGTTTTGATGATTTCCGCTGGATCAAGGCCTCCCAGATTGAAGTTGTCCACTGGGTGCGTTTCAAGTGCATTTTCGGCTGCACCAGTTACGGCAAAAAGGGATCCTGCCCGCCCCAGGTGCCTTCAGTTGAGGAGTGCCGCGCTTTTTTCAATGAATACGAGCAAGCAGTAATTTTTCATCTGGCTAAAAAGGTCGACCGTCCCGAAGATCGGGTGGCCTGGAGCAGGGAAGTAAGCAAAGAGCTGCTCAAACTGGAAAGGGAGGTATTCTGGTCCGGCTACCACAAGGCTTTTATGCTGTTTATGGATGAGTGCCGCCTCTGCGCCAGCTGCACCGGGGAAAGAGAAGCCTGCGTGAATAAGGAAGACTCGCGGCCCGGCCCCGAGTCTCTGGCAGTGGACGTATTTTCTACGGTGCGCAGTGTAGGTTATCCAATTGAAGTATTGCACAGCTATGACCAGGAAATGAACCGCTATGCCTTCCTGATGGTTGAATAAAAACACCTGATCGACACTTAGAAAAAAGCCCCCCGGCCGGATTAAAACTGTGAAGGGCTTTTTCATTATTCTCCTGTTTTAAAAAGTCTTTCTTTGTGAGCTCCCCGCCTTATTCCCCTTCCGGGGTAAAGCTCCTGGCAGCCAGTTCCCTGTCCAGCATCAGGATGCCGTGGCCCTGTTCCCCGACCCGCTTGATCTGGTTTAACAGCTTGCCCATGGTTGCTTCTTCTTCCACCTGTTCGTCTACGAACCACTGCAGGAAGCTGATGCTGGCATAGTGCTTTTCTTCCTGCGCCACGGCCATTAGATCGTTGATCAGGCTGCTGACCAGCTGCTCGTGCTCCAGGGCCAGGTTAAAGATCTCTTCGACCGACTTAAAATCACGCCTGGGATTTTTAAAGCCGGTAATGACCGCCTCTTCTCCCTGGTCAATAATAAAGTTGAAGAATTTCATGGCATGGAACCGTTCTTCCTCGGCCTGGACCAGGAAGAAGTTGGCGAAGCCGTCCAAGTCTTCCTTTTTGAAGTAGGCGGCCATGGCCAGGTAGTAGTGGGCGGAATAAAACTCGTGGGTAATCTGTTCATTTAATTTGGCTAAAAGTTTTTCTGATAACATATTGCTCATCTCCTTTTTGCCTATTATATCATATTTGTCCAGTATTTCTACTATAATAATCGCTTAACCGGACATTAATCCCCCCAGAAACCGGGCATGAGCTTGATAATGGCAGACGTAAATATATGGCCCACTATCAGGCTGGCGATCACTGCAATAATATTTTCGGTGTAGTAAGCGGTTGTGATCATTATTGTGGCCATTATCGCGATGTAGAGGATGGAGTGGACCCAATCCGGCATTTACTGTTCAATCCTTTCCAGGAAAGGGTAAAAAAGTTGCCAGGCCCATGTTTCCTGACAACTTTTTAATATGCGACAGAAGCCTGCCTGGATTATTTTGACTGCTGTTCGAAACTTTGATTAAACCGGGTTTTTAAATGTCGCCATGGAACCCGGATCCTGTATTTTAAAACTTACTTTAGACCTTCTCCAGGTTTACCGCGCAGACCTTCAGTTCCGGAATGTTTGCCACCGGGTCCAGCTCGGAGTTAGTCAGCTGGTTGGCACAGGTTTCGGCGAAATGGAAGGTCATAAAGACCGTTCCTTCCTTTAATTCCGAAACGGGCTTGACTTCAGCTTCAACTTCGCCTCGCCTGGAGGTCAGGCGGACCCTGTCGTTTTCGTTCAAGCCCAGGCGTTCGGCATCTTCCTTGCTGATCAGGGCTTTTTCCATATCGTAAAGATCGCTCAAGCCTGCGGACCGGCGGGTCATGGTCCCGGTATGGTAATGGTAAAGTGACCTTCCGGTGGTGAGGATGAACGGGTATTCATCGTCCGGAGCTTCGGCCGATGGTTTGTAATCGACTGGTTTAAACTGGGCTTTGCCACTTCCGGTCAGGAACTTTTCACCGTACAGGATTGGCGTGCCTGGATGGTTTTCGTCGAGGCAGGGCCAGCACAGGCCGCCTTCCTCGAGCCTTTCGTAGGTGATCCCTTTCCACTTCGGGTTCAGCTCGCCGATTTCTTTCATTACCTCGGTGGCGCCGCTGTAATTAAAGCCTTTCAGGCCCAGCTTTTGACCCAGATCGCAGAAGATGTCAAGATCGCTTTTGGCCTCGCCGGGGGCGTTAACTGCCTTGCGGATCCTCTGGACCCGCCTTTCGGTATTAACGAAAGTGCCGTCCTTTTCGGCAAATGAAGCTGCCGGAAGAACAACATCGGCGTAATCTGCTGTTTCGGTGAAAAAGAGGTCCTGCACAACGACCAGTTCCATCGTTTCCAGGGCTTCTGTGATTTTGCAGATGTCCGGTTCGCTTACAGCCGGGTTTTCTCCCATCACATAAACCCCTTTGATTTGGCCTTCCAGGGCCGCCTTAAACATTTTTGTCATGGGCATGCCCGGTTTATCCGGTATTTCAGCACCGTATGCTTCAGAGAATTTTTGGTTCGCTTCCGGCGAACTGACCGGCTGGTAACCGGGAAAAACATTGGGCAAAGCGCCCGTATCGCAGGCCCCCTGCACGTTGTTCTGACCCCGCAGCGGATTGACGCCGCCGCCGCGTTTGCCCAGGTTCCCGGTCAGGGTGGCCAGGCCGGCCAGGGCCAGGACGTTGTCCGTGCCGGTTGTGTGCTGGGTGATGCCCATGGTATAAAGAATGGCTGCCGGATCGCTACCGGCATAAATCCGGGCTGCATCGGTTATTTTTTCCGCAGGGACCCCTGTGATTTCGGCCATTTCGTTCAGATCAATGCCGCCAATTTTTTCGGCATAATCCTCGAATCCTTCGGTGCGGTTCTTGATGAAATCTTCATCGTAAAGCTTTTCGTCAAGGATGACTTTGGCCATGCCCTGGAGCAGGGCGACGTTAGTTCCCGGTTTAAGCTGTAGAAATACATCTGCATTTTCTGCCATCTTAATTCGTCTGGGATCGGCCACGATCAATTTAGCGCCGTTCTTGATGGCCCGCCTTATCCGGTAAGAAATAACCGGGTGAGTCTCGGTGGTATTGGATCCGGTGATGAAGAAAACCTTAGCCTCGTCGGCGATGTCATCGATACTGTTGGTCATTGCCCCGCTGCCGAATACTGTAGCCAGACCGGCTACGGTCGGAGCGTGTCAGAGGCGGGCGCAGTGGTCCACGTTGTTCGTGCCCATGGCCCGGAACAGCTTCTGGAAGAGATAATTTTCTTCGTTGCTGCAGCGGGCTGAACTGATCCCGCCTAAAGCATCGGCCCCGTGTTTGGCCTTGATGTCGCTCATTTTATCGGCAATAAAATCAAGAGCTTCATCCCAGCTAGCTTCCACGAAGATCCCGTCTTTTTTAATCAGGGGTGTCTTCAGACGTTCGGGGTGGTTGATAAAGTCGAACCCATATCGCCCTTTAACGCATAGATCGCCGCGATTTACTTCGTTATCCCGGTTCCCGTCGACCTTGACCACCCGGTCTCCGCGAACACCGATCTTAATGCCGCAGCCCACTCCACAGTAGGTGCAGACGCTTTCCACCTCGCGCTCCGGTGTTTCCGGCCTGGTCAGGTACAGGGCCCCGGTTGGACAGCGCACCACACACTCGCCGCAGGACTCGCACTTGGAGTCCTTGATTGGCTTGTCTCCTAAAACGGAAACCTTGGTGTGGAAGCCGCGGAAGGCAAAATGAATGGCCGCCACCCCGTTGATTTCTTCACAGGTACGGATGCAGATCCCGCACTGGATGCACCTGGTAAAATCGCGGTGGAAGAAGGGGTTGCTGTCGTCCTCCTTAACCGGTTCCACAGAGCGACGGATCCGACTCATTCGCTCCTGGTTGATCCCGACAAAGGCGCTCACTTCCTGGAGCCGGCAGCTATTGTTGCGCGTGCAGTTCTGGCAGTCTTCATTGTGGCTGGCCAGGATCAGCTCCACGTTGGAAAGGCGCACCTGGCGTACTTCTTCCGTGTCAGTTTTGACAACCATGCCATCTGCAACGGGCGCCCGGCAGGCAGTGACAATTTTGCCGTCGGTATCGACCATGCAAACCCGGCAGCCGCCGAAAGTGGAAAGATCAGGGTGATGACAGAGGGTGGGGATATAAATACCTACTTTTTCCGCTGCTTCTAATACTGTTGCTCCCTTTTCGATTTCAGTTTCTAAACCGTTAATAGTAACTTTAAACATCGGTTAACCTCCCTCTAGCCGCAGCAGCCAGATTTTCTTTTCCTGTCAGGCGCTCCACGGCGCTGAAGCGCTCGGGGCATTCCTGGAAGCAAATGCCGCACTTCGTGCACAACTCCTGGTCGATCTTGTGCGGCACTTTCTTCTCGCCGCTGATCGCCTCAACCGGGCAGGCCTTGCGGCAGCGCCCGCAGGCGGTGCATTTTTCTTCATCAATATGGTATACGATCAGGTTCTTGCAGACCAGGGCCGGGCAGGAGTGGTCTTTAATATGGGCTTCATATTCATCCTGGAAGTACTGGATCGTACTCAGGACCGGGTTGGGCGCTGTCTGGCCCAGACCGCAGATGGAACCTTTGATAATCGACTCGCCCAGTTCAATCAGGTGTTCGATGTCGCCTTCACGGCCCCTGCCCTCGCAGATATCGTTCAGCACCTCAAGCATCTGCTGGGTGCCCTGCCTGCAGGGCACGCACTGGCCGCAGGACTCCTCGAAGGTAAAATCGAGGAAGTAGCGGGCCACGTCAACCATACAGGTGGTTTCGTCGATGACGACCATACCGCCTGAACCCATCATCGATCCAGCTTCGACCAGGGTGTCGAAATCGACCGACAGGTGTAGTTTATCATCCGGCAAACAACCGCCCGAAGGGCCGCCGGTCTGAACGGCCTTGAACTTCCTGTCGTCCAGGATGCCGCCGCCGACTTCATAAATAATTTTTTTCAACTCGATACCCATGGGCACTTCGATCAAACCGCTGCGGTTGATCTTTCCGGTCAGGGCAAAAACAGCCGTGCCGGGGCTGCCCTCGGTGCCGATACTCCTGAACCAGTTGGCGCCCTTGCTCAGGATCTGGGGCACCACGGAGAAAGTCTTGACATTGTTCAAGAGGGTCGGTTTTCCCCACAGACCTTCCTCGGTGGTCCTGGGGCGGGGCAGTGGTTTGGGCCAGCCGCGGTTGCCTTCGATAGACATGACCAGGGCCGTCGATTCGCCGCAGACAAAGGCGCCTGCGCCCTGGAATATTTCCAGATCAAAGTCAAAGCCCGTGCCCAGAATGTTTTCGCCGAGCAGGTTTTTCTCCTTGGCCTGGGCGATAGCTTTGCGCAGCCGCTTGATGGCCAGGGGATACTCGGCGCGGACGTAGAAATAACCCTTTGAGGAGCCGATGGTGTACCCGGCAATGATCATCCCTTCGATCACCGAGTGTGGGTCTCCTTCCAGGACCGAGCGGTCCATGAAGGCGCCGGGGTCTCCCTCGTCGGCGTTGCAGATGACGTATTTTTGATCGGCCTGGGGTTTCAAACAGGATTCCCACTTGCGCCCGGCCGGGAAGCCGGCGCCGCCGCGTCCTCTCAGCCCTGAATCCTTTAGGACGCCGATAATGCCTTCCTGCTTCATTTCGAGCGCTTCGGCCAGGCCTCTGTAACCGCCCCTGGCGATATATTCGTTAATGTTCTCCGGGTCTATAACCCCGCAGTTTTTCAAAATAACTCTCTGCTGGTTTTTGAACACGTCGCCGGTGTCGATCCTCTCGACGTCTTCCGGGCCGCCTTCACCGAAAAATCCAAGGGCCAGGTCGGGGCGGTGGTCGTCGTTGATGATGTAGCTGTCGATGATTTCTTCGGCTTTTTCCGCGGTTACATCCTGGTAGGAAATGCGCGGCCGTCCGGGTTTGATCACGTCAACCAGGACTTCGGCAAAGCACATCCCGATACAGCCGACCTCTTTGATCTCGGCCTTGACGCCTTCTCTTTCCAGCTTGTTTTTTATGGTTTGGACTACCGATTGGGCCCCGGTGGCGTTGCCGCAGGTGGCACAGCCGACATAAATCTGGGGGATATCGTTATTTTGCTCTTTTTCCAAAGATTCCAGGGCTTCTTTTTCTACTGCATCAAACTTCTGGATCACTTTTTTCTAGAACCTCCTTTGCCTGCTTCGGGACAAGCCGTCCGAAAACATCGTCATCAACCATGACCACGGGGGCCAGTGCGCATGAACCGACGCAGTTTACTCGTTCCAGGCTGAACTTGAAATCCTGTGTTGTTTCACCGGCGTTGATCCCCATTTCACGTTCCAGGGCCTCCATAACTTGCATGCCGCCGCGGACGTGGCATGCCGTTCCCAGGCAGACCTTTATCGTGCGTTCTCCCCGGGGGGAGAAGTAAAACTGGGAATAAAAAGTGGCGGTTCCATAAACCTTGCTCTCCGGGATGCCGATTATGTCGGCAATATCGCGGATTGCTTCTTCCGGCAGGTAGCCGATTTCGTTCTGGACTGCCTGCAGCATAGGAATAACTTCGTTGGTCTTACCTTCAAAACCTGACAAAGCCTTGCTGGTTTGTTCCTGCAAATCCTTCCCTCCATTCAATTATCTTTAAATTTTCGCGCAAAGTTTAGCAAATGCTAAATTTACTCACTTATAACCAAATTTATTTTCTCGATCCATTCAGTAAATTCCTGCCACGGCCAATAAGAGTAAAAATTCAAAAAAAAGCCCGGAACAGCCCTAAATCATGATCATCAGGACAAGTGGAATAAATAATTTTATGGAAAGCAGGTGGTAGAGGTGAATTATGAAAACTTTATATGGATCATGGCCGTGGTTGATCGCCAGGGTGGTTATTAATGTTAAGCCGGTTTTTTTACAGTTCCCGTTCTTCAATTTTGATACCCCGACGGCCCAGTTCTTCGAAAAAGGCATCGCAGTCGACGGCATTGTCCGCCTCCGGGCCGAAAACCCCGAACCGGGGAATCCGGTTTTCAGCCATCATGATGGTGCCGATGCTTAAAGGCAGGCCGGTCAGATTGCGCATCGGGCCTGCTGTGCCAAAGGACAAGTGCAATGGCCTGTCGTTTTTGGTCCCGCTTACATCGACCCTGATCCCGGACAGGCTGCGTTCTTTATCGGCCGGGAACAGGGGAGTGACAATCTTAAAAAACCAGCCCAGGGCCTGCTTGGTCAGCCGGTTCCTGGTCAGGCCGAGGGAGGAGACAAACTGGGCCAGCAGGTTGATATAGTGTTCGACCATCCCACCTTTTAAGACAACTTCCTGCAGGCCTTCCAGGTAAAGGGGAATGGTAATCGGTTCCGGGTGCCCTAAATGGTAAGTATTAACCTGGCCGAGAGGTGATGGAAATTGCACGGTTTCTTTTTCCGAGCCGGCCTTGATCCGCTCTGTTTTGCCTTCCCGGTAGGACACCACCCGGCCGGTGAAAATGTGGACCAGGTGCAGGATCACGGCCAGCCCCCTTGAGTCGCCCACGCTGCCGGCCCAGTAAATGCATACGGCAGAAGCCTGGTCGAGCCGGTTATAGCCCTTGCGGACAAGCAGGTTGCTCAGGCCCGGGGTCCAGCCCAAACCGGTCAGGATGCGGCGGCCTTTCTGGCGGGCTTCCAGGTCCAGTTCAAGGACCGATTTGGCTGCATCGTGGTCGTCGCAAATACTGACATAGTTAGCACCCGCTTCAATAGCCGCTTCTACGATGGGACGCTCGAACAGGTAGAAGGGACCCAGGGTTCCGGCCACGGCGGCGCTTCCTTTCATGACCTTAACCAGGCTTTCCCGGGACCGGGCATCGACTTTTTCCACGGTCAGCCTTGCATCTCCGAGTTCTTCGGCCAGTTTTTTTCCTTTGTGTTCGTTCATGTCTGCAATGACAATTTCAGTGGCCCTGGAGTAGCGGGCCAGGTCGCGGACTACTCCGGCGCCCATGTCCCCGGCCCCACCTAAAACGACTATACGCAAATCCTATCACCTCTTGTTGTCTACCGTGCGCCAGGGTAATCCTGACCGGTATTTTTCTTCTATATATATTTCAACACCCCCGCTGCAATTCCTTTCGACGGGAGTGCCTCTTTAAGCTTTAGAAGGATATGATATAATTAATAAAGTCCGGCTGTAACCGGCTGGAGGAGAGAGGGGCATTTAGGTTCATGTTCCCACTGCGCGACACAATTACCTATCACGGCGCCGTTATTGCCACCATCGGTCTGGTTGTACTAAACACCCTGGCCTTTTTTTACCAGCTGTCTTTGGGCCCCCAGATGATGCCCGTTCTTTTTTACAACTTCGGGTTCGTGCCAGCCCTGTTTTTCCAGGACCCGGTTGGTGAATCCTGGACCATCTTTACCAGCATGTTCATGCATGGATCTATTGCCCACCTGCTCGGCAACATGTGGTTTATCTGGGTTTTCGGCCCCGCCGTTGAGGGCCGGCTCGGCTTTAAGCGCTTCATGATTCTTTATTTGCTCTCCGGGGTGGCCGCCGCCCTGGCCCAGGGATTTTTTATGCCCGCCAGCGATATTCCCATGGTCGGTGCCTCCGGGGCGGTATCCGGCATCCTGGGCGCCTACCTGGTCCTCTTCCCCCGGGCCCGTATTTTAACCATTATTCCACCTTTTATATTTTTTTTCTTCTTGCTCCCGGCCCCAATCTATCTTGGTTACTGGGCCCTGATCCAGTTTGTTTTTGCTGTTTCCGGCCAGCCAGGCGTGGCCTGGTGGGCCCATATCGGGGGATTTGTCCTCGGCATGGTCCTGATCCTGTATATGCGGCCAAAGCGCATTTACCGGGCTGACCCCTTCTGGGAGTGCTGGCGCGACTACTGTTAATGATAGTTAAGTTAAGGTTATAGATTGAGGAGGTCAATAAACATGGAAAACCTTTCACAGCTGTTCTGGATCTTTATAATCGTAATGGCCCTGACGCCTTACCTGCAGCAGCAAATGCTCCGCTCCGCCCGGACGCGCAAGATGTCCGACCTGGAAAAGGCCCGGGGTAGCCGGGTGATTACCCTGATTCACCGCCAGGAGGCTTTGAGCCTGCTGGGAATCCCCCTGACCCGTTTCATCAACATCGAGGATTCGGAACAGGTCCTGACCGCCATCCGCATGACCGACAAGGACGTACCTATCGACCTGATCCTGCATACCCCCGGCGGCCTGGTCCTGGCTTCGGAACAGATTGCGGAAGCGCTCCTGCGCCACCCGGGCAAGGTCACTGTTTTTGTGCCCCACTACTCAATGTCCGGCGGGACCCTGGTGGCCCTGGCTGCAGACGAGGTGGTCATGGATGAGAACGCCGTTCTCGGGCCGCTTGATCCCCAGCTGGGACAATGCCCGGCAGCTTCCCTGATCAAGGTCCTGGAGAAAAAAGAAGCCAAGGATATTGACGACCAGACTTTCATCCTGGCTGACGTGGCCGGCAAAGCTCTGCACCAGATCAGAGTGACCGTTAAAAACCTTCTCCTTAAGCACATGGACGAGGAGCAGGCCGACAAAACGGCCGAAAAGCTGACCCAGGGCACCTGGACCCATGACTACCCCATCGATGTCAGGGAAATGGCCGAGTTGGGCATTAACGTCAATACCGATATGCCCGCCGATGTTTATGCCCTGATGAGCCTTTTCCCCCAGCCGCGCGCCGCCCGGCCGAGCGTGGAATACAACCCCGGTCCCGTCTATCCCTCCGGGCCGAAGGATAAATAAAGATGAAAATAGCAGGATTAATTTATTGGCCTCAAACAGCGGGAAACTCTGCCGGCGGCTGTTCTGCCTGCTGGCAGAGCAACCTTCTTGCAGCCGAGGACTTTCCTTTTGTCCAGCTTCAAAAACCCCTTAAAGACCTCTCTATAAAGGAAAAATTAAGTTGTCACGACGCCTGTCCTGTGTTAATTTAGTAGGCAGGAGGTATTAAGAAATTGACGTCTGAACGTATTGACCTATCAAAAATTGAAAAGAAACTGATTATCCGTCAGGTAGAGGAGAAGGATATCGATGAGATCGTGGAGCTGTCCAAGATCTGTTTTCCGAACATGGATCCCTGGACCCGCGATCAGCTGAAGAGCCATATCGAGATATTCCCGGAGGGGCAGTTCTGCGTCGAGTACGACGGCAAAATCATCGGTGCCTCTTCGAGCCTGATCATCGATTTTAACGAGTACGAAGACCGCCACACCTTCGATGAGATCACTGATAACGGTTATATTAGCAACCACGACCCGGAAGGCAAGCACCTTTACGGAATAGCGATTATGGTTCATCCCGATTTCCGCCGCCTGCATATCGGGACCAGGATTTATGAAGAGCGCAAAAACCTGACCCGACGCCTGAACTTAGAAAGTTTCCTGGTCGGCGGCCGGATTCCCTATTATCATAAATATGCCGACCAGATGTCGGCCAACGAGTACGTTCAGCAGGTGATCCAGCAGAAGCTTTACGACCCCGTACTGAGCTTTCAACTCATGAGCGGTTTCAAACTCAAGTGGGTCAATCCCAATTACCTGTCTGATGACAAGGCTTCCCGCACCTATGCCGTCCTGCTGGAATGGAACAACGTCGACTACATGCCCAGCTCCAAGCGGCTCTACCGGCGTGCTTTTCCGGTTCGCATTTGCACCGTGCAGTACATGCTCAAGAAAATCGATTCCTTCGAGGACTTCGCCAGCCAGTGCGAGTACTTTGTCGACGTGGCCGCCCTGGACGAATCCGACTTTGTCGTTTTCCCGGAAACTTTCACCATCCAGCTGCTTTCGTTCCTGGATGAAACCATACCAAGTAAGCAGGTCCGCAACCTGGCCGAATTTACTGAGGACTATATCAAGTTGTTCAGCATGCTTGCTGTCAAGCACAACATCAATATTATCGGCGGTTCGCACTTTGTTGAGGAAGACGAGCTCCTCTACAACGTCAGCTACCTGTTCCACCGCGACGGCACCATTGACCAGCAGTACAAGCTGCACATCACCCCCGATGAACGCAAATGGTGGGCCATCCAGCCGGGCAATGAGCTCAAAGTGTTTAACACCGACTGCGGCAAGGTCGCCATCTTGATCTGCTACGACACCCAGTTTCCCGAACTCTGCCGCATGGCCACCGACAAGGGAGCACGCATTATCTTTACTCCCTTCTGCACCGACGACCGCCAGGGTTACCTGCGGGTGCGCTACTGCGCCCAGGCCCGGGCCATTGAAAACGAGATCTACACCGTAATTTCCGGCACAGTCGGCAACCTGACCCATGTGCCCCGCAGCGACACCATGTACGCCCAGTCGGGCATCTTTTCCCCGTCCGACTTTGCCTTTTCCCGTGACGGCATCGTCGGCGAATGCAGCGCCAATATAGAAACCGTGGTCATCGGCGATGTGGACTTAGAAATCCTGCGCCGCAACCGCATCACCGGCACCGTCACCCACCTGAAAGACCGCCGCCGGGACCTTTACCGGATTTTTGAGGGGACAGCTTTCACTAACCAGACTTACGGTGAAGTGCCGGCGCCCCGTTCGACAGAATTAGGCGAAACTACCGGCCAGGACGAGGCCGACCCGAAGGAAACGGCAAAGAAGTAGCGATATAATGAGGATAATAAGGCAATAAAGAAAATAGCAGGTGAATACTGCACGGGTTTAGGGCCCGTGCAGTTATTTTTTGGGGCTGTAATAAAGGCATTTCATGCCGGAAGAGCGGTAAACCACCACGGCCGGGGAAAACCTGGTCTTAAACTCAAGGGCCCGGCAGCCGCGGGGAAAATTCCTGTCCCACGTGATGTAATAGTGACGGCAGTTAAGGCAGTTGATTCTATTTTCGCTTGCCCGGTTGCTTTTCAAAACCGTTCCGACCTTTGCCGTAAATTTTTCCACCCGGCCCTACCTCATCTCCCCCGGGCGAATCTTTGCAAACTGAAATCGATCAGATTATAGCATAAAAGCAGCTAAAACTGCTTTTCGGGCAGGAGTTACACATATATATATTGGTACAGCAATGCCTAATCTCACCCAAACGGCCCTGGATCAGATTTAGGTTTGACCCAAAAAGTCTAAAAAACTTCATTTTACCCCTTAATTAACTTTACCCCCTGCCGATAATATCTATAAGGCTGATTATAGCCCTCCCGGGAAAAGCTCTCCTGAAAAGCGAAAAAAGCCCGGGTTAAAGCAAATGCAGGGATTTCTGCTCATCCCTGGAGGGTTTCAGAAGCCGTTTCGGAAAGGAGGCGAAAGTTAAGAAGCAGCTGAAACCGGACGGGAAGGGCTGAAATAAAAAACGGCACAGATGCCGAACAAAAAATCAATCACGGAGGATTGAGTATAATGAGAATCAACCAAAATATTTCTGCATTAAATGCGTACAGGAACATGGTAGGGACTGAAAACCGCTTGAACAAATCCCTCGAGAGATTATCTTCAGGTCTGCGTATTAACCGCGCCGCTGACGATGCGGCCGGCCTGGCCATCAGTGAAAAAATGCGCGGCCAGATCCAGGGTCTGAACCAGGCCATGAGGAACGCCCAGGACGGTATTTCCTTAATCCAGACCGCAGAGGGCGCCCTCAACGAAACCCACTCTATCCTGCAGAGGATGCGCGAGCTCTCGGTCCAGGCGGCCAACGACACCCTCACCGCTTCAGACCGCATGGAGATCCAGAAAGAGATCGATCAGCTCACCACCGAGATCGACCGCATTGCCAACACTACCGAGTTCAACACCAAGAAACTGCTCGACGGCACCACCTCGGCTCTGACCAGCACCAGCGACCTGAAAACCCAGGTTTTCATGCGCGACGGCCTGCGCACTGTCGACCAGTTTGGCCAGAAGGAAGTCCAGGGCGGCAACTTCAAGCTTGACATCGAAGCCACCCCCGGTGAAGGCCAGGTCCAGAAGACAGACATCATGAAGGTTAATAATGATTCCGGTGCCTACGATGTAGAGGTCACCCAGGAGGCTTCACAACTTGGTCTGGAAGTGATACAGGCCTATGCAGAAGCGACAGCTGCCGAGATAGAAGGTGGTACTACAGCTGATCCGGACTCAGGTGAATTATCCGACGCAAATATGATTATTACTGTTGATGGTACAGATTACACTTTAGATTTAGATGGTCAAGAATATACTGATGTAGCTGCAATTGTTTCAGCCATTGAAGGGGCAGGTGATGGAGGAGATGGTACATTAGCCGATTTAGCCACTGTTACGGAAGAAGCTAACGTGATTACAATTACTCATAATACAGCTGGAGAGAACACTATTACTGTAACTTATGAGGGTGCTAATGCAACTGATGCGGCAACCTTAACAGGAATAGAAGATAATGCAACTGCCACCGGCACTGATGTAACTCCTGAAGAACAGACTCTTAACCTGGGCGGCGCAGATGGCGGCACCTTTACGTTAGGTGATGGAGGATCTAGTGATACGGTTCCTTTAGACTACGACATTTCAGCTGAAGATCTGGCAACCGCGATTGGAGGCCTGACTGGTATTGATCATGGTGTAACTGTGACAGGCGAAGACGGCTCGTTCACCATCTTATTTGATGCTGCAGAAGGAGCCTCCGGGCTTACTTTTGATGGCAGCGAGTTGGAAGGTGCCGTACAACAGAACGAACAACAAACCATAACTCTTGTAGGTGCAGAAGGCGGCACCTTCACCTTGACGGTTGATGGTGAGGAAACCGCATCCATCGATTATGATGCAGATCCAAGTGCCGTAGAAACAGCTATCAATGATGCTTTAGATGATGCTAATAAGACGGTTACAGTGACTGGAGAAGCTGGTGCATGGGTAGTCGAGTTTGATGGCACTGATTTTGCAGGAGAGTCCCAGGACCTGATCACCATGGACACCTCCGGTATCGAAGGGGTTGAGGCAGTAGGCGAAATTGCAGACACTGGTACTACCTTGAGAAATATCGATCGTTTCTGGGATGCCAGCGGCAACTTCCTGGTAGATGATCCGCAGACCATCACCCTGGTCCAGGGGGATGGCAGTAAAACTTCATTTACCCTTTTTGGAACAGACACGATCCAGGATGTGCAGGATAAGCTTAACAATGCTATCCATGAAGGTCTGGGACAGGAAGAATTTAATTCCATCGACCCGGAAGCTTATGCCAAGTATGTTGCTTCGGCTGAAGAAGCCTCTGAATTCTACAGTGTTGAAGGGACATTTGTCATCCAGTCGGCGGTAACAGGCAGTGACGGTGAAATCACTTTTGTCGGTGATGAAAACATTATCAATGCCCTGAGCCTGACTACTATCCAGGAGTCAAGCGAAACTCTCTATGATGTAACTGTAACCGATGCCCATACCGGTGAAGAAGTTACCCAGGAGAGGATTTCGGGCAACATGCTGATTGGCGCCGTCCATGAAAATGTTGATGTCAGGTTTGATCCTATGGCAGGCATCGATTTGGCTTCATCCGCAACTGATGATGCTTTCGTCTGGAATTCGTCTGAAGGGACTTACGAAACTTTTGTCCATCTGGCCGATAATTCGATGGTCTTCCAGATCGGGGCCAACCCGCTGCAGGACGTCGATGCTGCCATCGGGGACATGAGGGCAGGCGCCCTTGGCGTCGACAATATCCTGGTTACCAATCAAGATGCTGCCAACCGGGCGATCAGCCAGCTCGACAGCGCTATTGACAGTGTTTCGGCTGAACGTTCCAAGCTTGGTGCGGTGCAGAACCGGCTCGACCATACCATTAACAACCTGGGTGTGGCGGCAGAGAACCTGACCGCTGCCGAGTCTCGCGTCCGCGACCTCGACTTCGCCCAGGAGATGATCGAGTTTACCAGGAACCAGATCATGCAGCAGGCTGGAACTTCGATGCTGGCCCAGGCCAACATGAAGCCGCAGTCGGTCCTGATGCTGCTCGGGTAATGTCAACCAAGATAGACGTTTGTAGATAGTAAAGAAGTTAGGTAGTATAGCCCCGCAGGCTGTTTCCCTTCCCATTTGGGGGAGGGGAAACAGCGGGGCAAAAATTATTACCACCGGCAGACAGCCTCTTTCCGGTAAGATGCCAGGCAGTCCGTCCGGGGTTTGAACTAAAGAGGTGATTACCATGAAAATAGATGGTATTGACCCCCTGATCCTCAACCGGGTCAAGGACCAGGCCTCGAAGCACCCGCTGCAGGAAACTGAGCGCAGTGAGGCTCAGCAGACCAGGGTTCAGCAACAGAAACAAAACCGGGCCCAGCAACCGGCTGTCGAGACTGATAAGAATATGCTGCAGGAAGTAGAAGAGGCGATCCGCAAGCTCAATGATACGGCTGAAGCGATGCACCTTGATTTGCGTTTTGTCATCCACGAAGATTCGGAACGGTGGATGGTTCAGGTGGTCGATATCCGGGAGGATGAAATAATCAGGGAACTCCCTCCGGAAAAAGTATTAAATGTAGTGGCTCAGATCCAGAGCCTGATTGGCGTTTTGCTTGATGCAAGGCGGTAACAAATAAATAGGTTCTAAGCAACAAATTCCCCGGCAGGCAGATTTTTTTCCGCAGGCCGGGGTTATTTTATGCTCTTTATGATTCGTGATTGCCGACGATAGTTTATAGGGAAGGATTAATTAACCGGGGAGGGATTCATTGACCTACGGCACTGATGCCGTATGCAAAAAAACTGGAGAATAAAAAGCCCTCCGTGGTTGCCGAAGCCCTGAAGGATTTGGTCCATGATGACCTGACCAGAGAAGCAAGCACGATCAACAACCGCTACCACCAGGAAGGAGGTAAGAATTAATGGAAAATAACGTTGATGTTTACAGGAACATGCTGGATTTGGCTGAAACTACTTTGGAAGGGCTGGAGCATATCAACACGCTGATCATAGAGGGCCGCTTTGAAGAGACAGTAGTCCTTTACACCGATGTTACCAGTTCTGTACACGAGATGAAAAAGGCGTTGCTGGCCATTTGGCCTGATTTTGATGAGAGAGAGCTAGGGATCAAGTCCGAAAAAGTTATCGAGGCGATGAAGATGATGCTCGCAGCTTACGAGGGTGAAAGGGATGCCCGCCCGATGGAGATAATGCAATTTTCCCTTCTTCCCGCTTATCGCCGCTTCTATAAAACACTGCAGCAAGAACTGGGGGAGCAGTGCGCTTCCGCCTATCATTGGCACCGCCTGGGAAACGGTTAAGGGGAGTGGACGATAACATATGGATGATTTATTGACCAAAAATTTGACCTGCAAATTGTGCGGCCATGAAGTTGAAACCCTGATGGCCAGGAAAAGTAAGCAGGCTACAGTAAAAACGGATTCCGATTTTTGCGTGCACTACGAAAACGAAGTCCCCTTCTATTACAACGTTTTTATCTGCCCGAAGTGCGGCTACGGGTTTTTGGAGAATTTTAAAGATCCCGCTAAAAAAATGAAAGAAAAAATTGAACCTCTACCGGAGGATTTGACCGGCAAAAGAGACAACCAGCTGGCTGAAAAAGCATACCTGCGGACCCTTGAGTGTGCCAGGATGCAAAGGGAAAGCGATCCTGTGATGGCCAGCCTCTATTTGCAACTGGCCTGGATCTACCGCTACAGGGGCGACGAAGAAAACGAAAAGACCATGCTTAACGAAGCGCTAGGCTACTATATTGATGTTTATGAAAAATCAGACCAGGGCGATGTTTCTAAAGTGCTTTACCTGATCGGCGAACTTAACCGGCGGCTGGGAAATAATAAAGATGCCGTATTCTGGTTTTCTCGGCTGGTAAATGACCAGAACTGCAGTCAGGCCATGCGGCACCGGGCCAGGCAGGCCTGGCAGTCCTTGCGCGAGTAATCCTCTTTCTGTCAAATAATTATGAGTTTTTTGGCCCCCGGTCCGCCCGGGGGCTTAATTATTTCCCGGGCCCGACGATACTATGGTCAGGAGGAGGGAATAACACTATGAAAAGCACAAAGAACTTAAAGGCTGTAACCAACTACCGTGAATTGTTTGATGAGAATTACTGCTCGAGGGAAGAACAGCAGGCGGGATTGAAAAAGATGCAGGAGCTTTCAGATTCGTTAAAGGGTGCGGAGCCGACGGCGATAAGCAAAATTGAAGTTTACAAGGAATGTCACCGCCTGGTAGACGACCTCTACAGGCTGACCGGGAGTAAAAGGCTTTTTGCCCACGTCCTTAAAATTGGCAACCTGCTTTTATCCCGACTGTTTAACGATACCGAAAAGACAGCCCAGGTTTACCAGTAACCAGGGATACCTCCTTACTATATAAAACCGGCTGGCGCTTTAAGAGGCAGAGCGTCCGGCCGGTTTTGCTGTACCCTGGTATAAATGGTCAGGGCTTAATTATTTCAGCCCGGTGACGATATGTTTTCTTTGAAGGAGTGCAGGCGGGCTTACCAGCCGTTACTGCTCTTTCAGACAGAGGATCTGTGCCCCGCTTGCCTGCAGCTGAGCTGCAGGGGTGGGAGCGCCGGGACAACTTCATATCCGGCCCTTAACAGGGGCACCTGCAAAGCCCCGGGGAAAGCAGCCTGCAGGCTTATTTCCCTATTCCCACATATTTACAATAATTACCTAAATTAATAAATATTTAACTGATAGGGTTAACTTTACCTGCCCGGTGACGATATAGTGCTCAAAGGAGGCTTGATCGAAATGAGGATTAATACCAACTTGTCGGCGCTGAATGCGTATCGCAACCTGAGCATGACTGACACAAGATTGAACAAATCTCTGGAAAGGCTTTCTTCAGGGCTGCGCATTAACAGGGCCGCCGACGATGCCGCCGGTCTGGCTATAAGTGAAAAAATGAGAGGCCAGATCCGCGGCCTTGACCAGGCATCGCGAAATGCACAGGATGGCATTTCGCTCATTCAGACGGCAGAGGGAGCATTAAATGAAACCCACTCCATCCTTCAAAGGATGCGAGAACTCGCCATCCAGGCGGCGAGCGACACCTTGACATCTTCGGACCGGATCGAGATTCAAAGGGAGATCGAGCAGTTAAACAACGAAATTGACCGGATTGCCAGTTCAACAGAGTTTAACACCAAGAAACTGCTCGATGGATCATCCGCAGCGTTGACCAGCACCAGCGACTTAAACACCAAGGTATTTATGCGGGACGGTCTGCGCACTATCGATCAGTTTGGCCAGAAGGCGGTCGGCGGGGGCAACTACGAGCTTGAGATCGGAGCCATCGCCGGCAGAGGTGAAGTGCAGAAGACAGACATCATGAAGGTGAAGCATGATGATTCAAACTGGGTTGACATTGCAGGGACTGAAGGGAACTTGCAGGGAGTTCTTTTGGAAAATGATGATGGTGTTAACTCGGTTGAAATTTCATTTGTAAATAACGGGAATGATGATTCAGGAGCTACTGCTGCAGCTGAATGGAATGATGGAGATGTCCAAATCACTGTAACTTTAGCTGGTGATGGGCTAGATAATGGTGATCCTATTACAATCCAAGATATCTATGATGCAATAATGGATGATATGGGTGATGTTGATCCAGGTAATGGTGAAACTGTTGCAGTGGAAAACTATTTAGATTTGAATATGGTTGATGATACCTTTGGAATTGATGTTAGTGCTGCGGCAGATGCTGATGCTACTTTACTTAATGATGCTGTTGAAGAAGGCTATGTTCTTGGAGTGGGTGATGTTGCCAGCAGTCACACCCAGATCTACGACATCGACCGCTTCTGGGATGCCAACGGCAACTTCCTGGTCCAGGACCCGCAAACTATTAACCTTGTGGCTGGGGACGGTAAGAATACCTCGGTCACCATCTTTGGTTCGGACACTATTGCCGATATTGAGGAAAAGTTAAACCACGCTATTCATGAAGGGTTGGATCAGAAAACCTTCAACGATGAACCCGATTCATATGTCAAGTTTATTACCGATGACAATGTCCAGGATGAAGGCTTTTTCACCGTTAAAGGAACCTTTGTAATCCAGTCTGCGGTAACCGGCAGTGACGGGGAAATCAGGTTCAGCGGCAATGAAGGCATCATCAACGCCCTTAGCCTGACTAACCTCCAGGAGTCAGAAGAAAATGAATTTAACGTTACGGTTAGAAACGCTCACGATCCAACAGAGGTCATTGCTGAAAACGAGCGCATTGTCGGCAACCTGCTGGTTGGGGTGGTCCATGAAAACGTGGATGTCAAATTTGATCCGATGGCCGGGATTTCAGTCAGCCCGGATGGAGAAACAGGCGAATTTGGCTGGTCGGAAGATGAGGATCCGTCCCAGATCTTTGTCCACCTCTCCGACAATACCATGGTTTTTCATATCGGGGCCAACCCCCTTCAGGATGTGGGGGCGGCGATCGGCGATATGAGCTCGGAAGCTTTAGGGGTGGACACCATCCTGGTTACCAACCGGGAATCGGCCAACCGGGCCATCAGCCAGATCGATTATGCTATCGAGAATGTTTCTTCGGAGCGGGCCAAGCTGGGGGCGGTGCAGAACAGGCTTGAACATACCATCAACAACCTGACCGTGGCTTCGGAGAACCTCTCCGCAGCCGAATCCCGGGTCCGCGACCTTGACTTTGCCATGGAAATGGTAGAATTCACCCGTAACCAGATCATGGCCCAGGCTGGAACCTCGATGCTGGCCCAGGCCAACATGAAGCCGCAGTCGGTCCTGACCCTGCTGCAGTAACTGGTGGTTTGTGAACTGGAAAAATGGGCGGGGTAAAATTACCCCGTCCTCTGTTTGAACGGCTAAAATATTGCTGCTTTAGGGTGTTTTTCGCTTTATTATTCTTCGCAGCTGACGATATTTATAGTAAGGGTGGCAAGTAGGAATCACCACCCGGGGTTAAAGCAAAACGAGGTGATAGCTATGAGGATCGACAATTTGGGAGCTTTTCAAGCCGGCCGGGAATTTGACCAGAAACTGCGCCCGGAAGGGCGGGAAATGAAAGAACCCGAAACACCCAGGGCATCACAACGTTCGGTTCGCTACCAGAAGCATGATAGCACGAACCGCTGGATGATCCAGGTGGTCGATAAGCAAAGCGACGAGGTCATCCGTGAAATTCCCGACCGGAGGCGGCTGGATATGGCCGCAGCGATGAAGAACTACATCGGGAAGCTGCAGGATACCCGGTGCTGAACAGCAAGGGGTTGCAGGAGAAAAAAACTTTGTTAACGAGGGTGGTATAAAGTGGCAATCAGTGCGTCAGGCCTTATCTCCGGACTCGATGTCAACAACATAATCGAAGAATTGATGCACCTGGAAAGGCAGCCGATCCTCCGCAAGGAAGCCCGGATTGAACAAACCGAGGCTATAAAAGAATTGTGGCGGGAAGTAAACTCGGCCCTTGATACCTACCAGCGCACCCTAACACCCCTGCTCGACGAAAAGACTTACACTGCACCGGTGCCCAAATCAAGCAATGAAGATGTGCTCACCGCCTCGATCGGCGGGATACCAGATGAAGGTACCTACCGGTTTGATGTAACCCGGCTGGCCAGCTACCATTCCGTGGCCATGGATCCGCCAACAGCCGGCCAGCGCATAGCCGACCCGGAAGCAGAACTGGGTTACAACGGGACCTTTTTCCTGGGGACCGGCCGTCAGCCAGAAGGAGTGGACTTTCTACAATTTACCGCAGAAACCAACCAGTGGCTGTGCGGCAGCTTTGGAGCCGGCTTCCAGGCTTACATCAGCGGCGAGGAGGAAGATGTTTACTACCTGGAAATAGATCAGCTTGAATTCACCGAAGAGATGGAACTTGGCGGCGCTGAAACCATCAAAGTTTACATGGATTCATTTACCGGTGATGAAGGCGATGACTTAACAGACGAACTGGAAGACTACTATGCGGAAAAAGGCTGGGACGTGGACCTGGAAGAACCGCTGTTTGAAATCCGCAAAGAGGGAGAAGACTGGATGGCCGTCAACCAAAACGGCGATCCTTTTGCTATAGCCGGTGACCAACCTCTGGGCATCTTTGGGTTGCGCGGGGAAATTGACGATGGTGATGGAGACGTGCTTGCGGTTGAGAGCTTTGATTTTGCCATCCGCGAAGAAGGCGACATTGACGAAACCGCTCTGATCACGCTCAAGGAAGAAGATTCCCTTTTAACCGTTGCCCAGAGGATTAACCAGGTCAGTGAGGAAACCGGAGTAGAAGCCGACCTAGTGCGGGTCGGGGATGATGATTACCGACTGACCCTGGAAAGCACTGTGGAAGGAAAAGAAGGGTTTATTCAGGCCTACGATTTTGTGCCCCTGGGCGGGGAAAGTGAAGAAGAATACGGTACCGACCGGGTTCTGGAGCTGCTGCACCTGGTGAGCCCTGATTCCGGGGCGGCTGGACCCGACTACCTGCTTGAAACCCAGGAAGCCCTGGATGCGGAATTCCTGTACAACGGCCTGAAAATAACCCGCAGTTCAAACACCTTTAACGACGTGGTTTCGGGGGTGGAAGTTGTCCTCAATGGTACAGGACCTGCGACCCTGGAAATTGCCCCGGAGATCGATGCTGCCGTGGAAGATATTTCACTTTTTGTAGAAGCATACAATGAAGCCCATGCCTTTATTCGCCGTTTACAGGATGAAGATGACGGCCCCCTGCAGGGCAGCGGTGACCTGATGAGGATCGAGAGACAGCTGCGAACCGTTATCCACGGTCAGGTTCCGGATATTCCCGGCAGCAGCCATCTAAAAGATTCTCTTACTTATTCAGGCACTGCAGATGTTTCCGCCGTTGCCAGTGGTGAGTATACCGGAACTTCCAACCAGATTATTCTCGAGTACCGGGACCGGGACGGGGTTCGGACCTGGCGCCACGATGGGAAAGATTTCCAGTCAGGCGAGGAAATCCATGGAGTGACCATTGATATTGATCAGCGCACCGACCCTGCTCACGGCGATACCCTGACGTTAGAAGTCAGCCCGCCTTCGAAGCCGATTAAATATCACAGTCTATCTGCAATCGGCATTATGGCCGACGACGAAGAAGGGGTGCTTCGGGTTGATGATGCCAAACTGCGCCAGTCCCTGATGGAAGATGCCGACAGTGTCTACCGGTTGTTTGCCAGGGAGGCTCCGGCGGATCCGGCCGGGCGGGGCAGGGGGCCGGACGGGGTTGTGCGCCAGATGCAGAACCTGGTGAAAACGATGATCGGACCGGGAGGGCTGGTCCAAAACCGCGAAAGGTCCCTGGATAGGGAACTGCAGCAGTACGCCGACCGGATCGAAATGATCGAGCGGCGCCTTGAAACCCGCGAGCAGCGCCTGGTCCGCCAGTTTACGTTCATGGAACAGTATATCGCCCGGATCCAGGAACAGACCGGGCTGATGGCCAGCTTCGAGGCTATGCACCAGCAGCCGGGCGATAATTAAAAGTTTGTTATGACTATATAGATTGGAGTGAGCTATAAATGACTGCAATGAATAACCCTTATCAAAATTACCGCCGGACCCAGGTGGAGACCGCCGACCAGGCGACGTTACTGCTGATGTTATACAGCGGGGCCCTGAAATTTTTAAAAGCGGCCCGCCGGGCCATTGAAGACAACTATATCGAGGAAACGAACCATCAGTTGGGCCGGGCCCAGGACGTCCTGTGCGAGCTGATGGGGTCGCTCAACCCGGATGTGCCCGAAATATCAAGCAACCTCTTCCAGCTTTATGAATACATGCACTACCAGCTGGTCCAGGCCAATATCAAGAAGGATGCGGCTTTAGTGGAAGAAGTGGAAAAGATGCTCAACACCCTGCTTGAGGCCTGGCAGGCGGCGATCAACAGCGAAAAACCTGAACCAGCAGCTGCCGGGGATGAAGAAGAGCCTAAAGTCAGGCCTTTTGTCGAGAAAAAAGGTTGATGAACTAATCGGTCGGCCCGGGCAGACCCGGCCTGAGCCTTACATGTTAGGGATACGGGGTGACGGTAAGCAAGGCTGTCACCCCCCAATTGAACCGGAATTATCTTTGCCGGTAATTTTTATTTCAAAAGCAGGTTTGCTGACAGCAAACCCTAAAACAGGCCGCCGGGTGTGGGGTCTGCAGTTTTTAAAGGCAGTTGGAAACAGCAGAAAGGGGCTATGTACTATTGGCCAGGATTCCTGTAGCCTTGAAAATAACCATAACTTACATCCCTGCAGCTTTGATCGTTTTCTTCCTGAGCGGCTATGCCTGGTGGATTACCACAGCGGCCGTATTTTTTACCCTGGGCGGTTCTTTTATCCTGTGGGCTTTCTTATTTAGTGGCGGCAGCCGGCCAGCCTGGGCCGGGGAGCTCAGGAGCGGGAGGCTGAAAGATGATTTTAAAGACCTGCTGGCCCAAACTGCCGGAACGGGTAGCGCCCTGGTTTTTTCATCCCGCAAAATCAGCCGCAGCACCCGGGAGATAAAAGGTTCCCTCGAGGAAATGTCTTCAGCTTTGGAAGGCGTATCAGAGGGCAACAGCCGGGTTGTAGAGGCGGTGGATCAGGTTAACCGCCAGCTGGAGAATATTGAACGGCTGGTGTCGGAAGCGGTTGAAGCCGGCGAAGAGCTGGAAAAGCACGCCGGCTGGAGCCGGGAGGTTGTGGAAAAAAGCCGGGAGACATTGCAGGAATCGGAAAAAATAATGGCGGAAAATGAGACGGCTATTGCCGGGGCCGGTCAGGCTGCCGAAGAGCTGGCCACTTTTTCGAAAAATATTTACACCGTGGTTGATACCATCAAGGGTTTTGCCAAGCAGACCAACCTGTTAGCCTTGAATGCGGCCATTGAAGCCTCCAGAGCGGGAGAGCACGGGCGCGGTTTTGCCGTGGTTGCCAGGGAAGTGGGTAATCTGGCCACCAGTTCGGCTAAGGCTGCCGAAGAAATAGCCCGCCTGATCGGTGAGGCCGATACCTTGATGAAAGGGGTCAAAGAAAAAACCGACCATTCCCGGGAGTGGCTGGCGGCCCAGAAAGATCACGGCCGGGGTCTGCGATCCTCGTTTGAAGAAATAGCCGGATTTACCAGCGGAACCGTGGAGCAGGTTGGCGAAATTAAGAGCTCCAACGAAGCCCTGCACGGGGCGGTAGTGGAAATAAAAAGCGCCGCGGAAAGCGTATCTGAAATTACCGGGCGCTCGGCCGCGGTTTCAGACCAGCTCCGCCTGTCCTCGTCGGACCAGAGGGAAAAAATCGGCGCTATCAGCGATGCTTCCATGAACCTGACCCGCCTGATCGAACAGTTTAAGAAGGATACCGACCGCTACAATATTCCCAAAGTGGGTTATATTAACTGGACCAGCGAAATTGCCAGCGCCCACCTTTTTAAACACTGGTACAAAAGGGACAGCGGCCGGGATCTTATCCTGGTCGGGGTGGACGGCGACTCCCTGGAAGAAATGTATACCGCCCTGGCGGCAGGAGAATTTGATTCCACTATATCCTGCTGGACCCCGGGGATGCACGATATTTATATTGACCGGCACCCGGCTCTGCTCGAGGTTTTGGGTACCAACCTGGCCGGTGCAAAAACCGGCCTGGTCGTCCCCGATTACGTCACAGCAGGCGGCATCAATGATTTGAATGCTTTTAAAGAGCGCTTTGGTGGAACTATCTACGCTATAGAAAAAGAAGCGGGCATTACCCGGCAGGCTGCCCGCGCAATTAAAGATTACGGGCTCGACTTTCGGCTGGCCTATGGAAGCAACGAAGGCCTCTGTGACGCCCTGGAAAAAGCGATCAACAGAAAAGAGTGGATAGCTGTAACCGGCTGGGTACCCGAGTCCATGTTTAAACGCTGGTCACTAGAATTCCTGAACGATCCCAAAGGATCTTTTGGCGGCGAAAAGCATATTAAAACAGTGGTCAGGAAAGATTTAAATAAAGATCATCCCAAATTGTACCGGGCCCTGCAGAACTTCCGCTGGAGCGTGGAAAACGCGGAGGAGTTTATGTCGTTCATGGCCAGGGGCGACAGTCCGGACCGGGCGGCATATAAAATGCTGGAAAAGATCGACTTCAAGCTGGTCTAAGTTATAACCCGAACCTTCATTTACTTTTATCCCTGTAATAGCCGCCCTGTTTTGCTTATCAATAAAACTTCACTTAATATGCCTTTATGCCTAATGTGCCCACAATTCTTAACAAGCCTTTATTAAGACCTTCTGGCTATTTCTTCTTTTTTTTTAATATCTGGCCATATTAACCAAATATTTTGTTGAATTCTTCAAAGTAAAAGAGGAGATCACTGAAATTTGGCGAAATTGATAAAAGTTTATGAAGAAAATAACAAGGTGGGGGTGCCGGGCTATTAAAGGGAGAAGTGAGAAAATATGTTTGCCAGAAGGTGAATCTTCCCCGAAAACTCCACCGACAGAAATCCTTTTTACAGCCGATCACTGCCCTGATGTGCTCTGGTCATATAATGTGGAAACCAGGTGCTGGAATTATGTCAGCCCCTCGATCAGGGCTTTAAGCGGTTACCATCCTGACGAGATGATGGATATTAGTTTGGAAAAGTTTTTGGCGCCTTCTTCCTTCCAGTATTTTATGGAACAGGTATCCAGCGCCTGGAACTGTTTTTTAATGACGAAATCCATCCACATATGAACAGGGATGAGGTGGAAGTAGTATGCAAAGATGGTACTACCACCTGGTGTGATGTTACTTCCCAGTGCATTCGCAATGAAAAAGATGAACTGACCCTGGTTGGGGTAACCCGCAAGATCAGGGACAGGACTGTGGTGGAAGAATCCCTGCGTACCTCGATTAAAAAACACCGGGAAATTTTGAATTCAATCGAGGAAGGATATTTTGAAACGGACCTGAAAGGAAAACTGCTCTTTTTTAACGATGCTGCTTTTCGGATCTGCGGTTACACGAAGACGGAGTTTATCTCACTAAACTTCAAAAAGCTGTTTAAAGATCCCAGGGCAGTGATTCAAAAATTTAACCAGGTTTACTCTTCCGGCCAGCCGGAGAACAGTTTAACCGCGGAAATAGTGCGTAAGGATGGCAGTACCCTTTTTGTTGAGAAATCCGTATCCCCAATACGGGACGACGATAAAAATATTGTCGGGTTCCGGGGAGTAGCCCGTGATATTACCGGGCGCATGGTTTTTCAACAGCAGCTTGAATATCACAGCATGCATGATCAGCTGACCGGCCTCTATAACCGCAACTACTTTGAAGAAGAGCTCCGGCGGCTCAGCAAGAGCCGCGATTACCCGATAACCATGATTTCTGCAGATGTTAACGGCTTAAAGCTGATTAATGACACCATGGGCCACGACCGCGGTGATTATCTTCTCAAAGCAGCCGCCGAAGTGATGAAAAACTCCCTGCGTGGCTCAGATGTTTTGGCCCGGGTGGGCGGTGATGAGTTTACGGCCATCCTGCTGCGGGCCGATCAAAAAGTAGCTGAGAAGGTAATCGCCCGGATCAGGAAAAAAGTCCAGGAATGCAACAAAAAAGATCCGGACCTGTATTTGAGTCTGTCGCTGGGTTCAGCGACGGCTGAAAGCAGCGACACTTCTTTCAGGGAACTTTTTAAAAAAGCCGACGACCGAATGTACCGGGATAAGCTTTCTCCCAGTTCAAAGGTGCGGGGCAAGATCGTCAAAAGCCTCCTGGCCGCCCTGGAGAAACGCGATTTCATTGCCGACGGCCACGGCAAGAGGCTGGCCCGGTTCTGCCGTAAGATGGGAGAGAAATGTAACCTGTCGCCCCGCCAGCTGGCCAACCTGACTCTGCTGGCCCAGGTCCACGACCTCGGCAAGGTGGGAATACCGGAACAGGTCCTGTTTAAAAAAGGCCCTCTTGACGAGAAGGAATGGCTGATGATGAAAGAGCACCCTGAAAAAGGATACCGGATCGCCCTTTCTTCCAACTACCTGTCCGGGGTTGCTGGTTTAATTTTAAAACACCATGAACACTGGGATGGCAGTGGGTATCCCCTCGGGCTAAAGGGAGTGGAAATACCGATAGAATGCCGGATTTTAGCCATAGTCGATGCCTATGATGCCATGACCAACAAGCGCCCTTATTACAGCCTCAAAACTAAAAAAGAAGCCCTGCAGGAGCTTTTAAACTGTGCCGACAGCCAGTTTGATCCAGATTTGTGCACTGAATTTGCCCGGATTATGGATGCATGAAAATAAAAAGAGCGCAGTGCAAAAGTTAATAGAAATCCACTTCCAGGCGGGCTCCGCCTTCAGGATTGTTCCCTACTTTAATGGCGCCCTGATGTTTTTCGACGATGGCTTTGGATATGGCCAGTCCCAGCCCGCTTCCGCCTGTTTTGCTCTTATTGTTGAAGAAGGGATCGAAAACCTTTTCTAAATCTTTGCTTTCAAAGCCGGGTCCGTCGTCGGAAACGATCAACTGCCCCCCTCTGACAAATACGGTAATTTTGTGCCGGGCATAATTAAGAGCATTGCCCAGCAGGTTGAGCAGGAGACGGTGTATTTTTTCCGGGTCCCCTTTGATCTTGCAGTCATCGCCGCCGGCGATGACTGTAAGATCTATATTTTTTTCCAGGGCCAGGCTGCGAACGGAATCGACTGCTTCTTTAACCGCTTCTTCAAGGTTAACCTGTACAAAATTGTAACTTTCGTTTAAGGTCTCCATCTTGGACAGGTAGATAAATTCATCGACCAGCGCCTTCATGCGCCGCGATTCCCTGATAATTATGTCAAGGCTCTGATTCTTTTCTTCTTCAAGTATAATGCCGTCTTTTAAGGCTTCGGCATAGCCCTGGATGGACATCAGGGGTGTTTTCAGCTCATGGGAGGCTTTCTGGAAAAATTCTTTCTGGGAACGGTCGTACTCGGCCAGGCGGCCGGCCATCTCGTTAAAAGTTTCGGCCAGTTCTTCCACCTCGTCCCCGGTATTGATGGCCAGTTTGCCGTTAAACTGCCGCCGGGACAGTTCATTGGCCCTGCTTTTCAGCTGCTGCAGGGGGCCGACCACGACCCGGGTGGCAAAGATACCGGCAATGATGGAAACAACTATACCCGCTCCCGCAGCAAAGGCCAGGATGCCCAGGATGCTGCGGTTGAGCTGGGTCAGGACATCAAGCTGGGAATACAGGATCAGGGAAGCCTTTTCCCCGCTGCCCATTACGACCGGAAAAGAGACGGCTACCCTGTCTCGCTCAACCATGCTCTCGCCTTCTTCTCCCCCGAAAGCCAGTTCCAGGAAAGCTTCGTTGAGCATCTCGGCACCTGGCGGGTATGCTCCGATATCGCTGCTATCGAGAATAGTTCCGTCAGGTTTGATCAATACGTATTCGGCGTAAGCAATGCGGTTGGCCAGGTTGAAAAAGGCCCCGCGCATATGACCACTGCCGGGCACACCGTGGTCGATTGCGCCGGTTGAAAGAGTTTCGGCAACCCGATAAAGGCTGCGCACTGTATCGTTGATCAGATACTGGCGGACGGTGAAGCTGAAAGCCAGGGCCAGGACAACAAATGATATAATCAGTACAGTCAGGTAGCCGGTAAAAATTCTTCTAAACATCGAACTTATACCCGTATCCCCAAACCGTGCTAAGTTTGGGTTGGGCTCCTTTCTCGCGTATTTTTCTACGAATTCGCTTCACGGTGTCATCAATTGCTCTTTCTTCGCCTTCAAAATCATGCCCCCACACCTTCTCCAGCAGGGCCTCCCTGCTGAAGGGACGGCTGGGGGAGCCGGCCAGGATATATAACAGGTCGAACTCCTTGCCGGTAAAATTGATTACTTCATTATTTACGGTTACGGTCCTTTTTTCCGGGCTGATGGTCAAATTATCATAAATCAGCTCTTGTTTATTCATATCGCTGTCTGCCGGCTGCAGGCGCCGGAAAATATTTTTTACCCTGATAATCAATTCCCTTGGGCTGAACGGCTTGGCCAGGTAATCATCGCCGCCCAGCTCCAGGCCGAGAACCCGGTCGAACTCTTCGCCGCGGGCTGAAACGAAAATTATAGGCAGATCCCAGCCTTCCCGGATTGTCCGGCAGAGCGAAAGCCCGTCTTTGCCAGGCAGCATGATATCCAGGATGAACATGTCCGGTTTGCTGCTGACCAGGGCGCTGGTTACCTCTTCGGCGGAATTAAAAGTTCTTACCCGGTAGCCTTCTTTTTCAAGGTACCTTTTGATCAGGTTCCGGATATTTTCTTCATCATCGAGCACCCAGATAACACTCATCATGACGCTCCCCTATCGCTCACGATCATATTTGAATTAAGCTCATTGTAAACCTAAACGTGGGTTAATAACAAGGTAATTTAAGATAATTGAAGAAATCCACGGGAACCGGGCAAACTGCCGCAGTTCCCGTGGATTAAATCTATGTGAAGCCCGGGGCGGAGCGAGGTATTTAAAACCGTCCCCGGCGTTTAACCCCGGCAGCCGGACTGCTCTTGTTGCCTGAGCTTCTGCTACAGGCCGGCTGCCCTTTTATTTAGAAGCTGCTACTGCACCTGGCCGGTGCGGTTTTGTCTGTTAAAATTGCCGCACTCTTTGCCCCAGTCAGAGTTGTCCCAGCCGTAGTTGCGTTTGTGGTGACCTTTGGTTTCAAAGCGCGCCCTGAACTCTTCGGGTACTACCTGGCTCAACTGTTCCTGTTTTTCTTCCATTATTTTGAGCCGTTCTTCTTTAACCTCCAGGAAGGCTTCATAATCGCCTTTTTCCCTTAGCTCTTTCATTTTCTCTCGCAATTCGCCGATTACGTCCTGGTAATCGGTAATTATTTTCATAAACTGTTCCTGTTCTTCACCGGAGAGGGAATCCATGATACAGGGTTCATTCGGCCCCGTCCTGAACCCTTCTCCCGGCTCCCCGAAACTGAAAGCTGCCGTAGAGGTGGCCAGCAAAGCTATGGCTACAATTGTTATTACAATCAACGCTTTTTTCACCTTGTCTTACCTCCTTGCGTAGATTTGTCTTGTTAACCTTGCACTTTCAGTATAAGGGGGAGGATCGGCAGTTTCATGGAATAAATATTAAGTTTTTATTAAAAAAATAATGGCTAATTAGAGCAGGCGTAGTTGTTGCCGGGAAGTGGGAGCCGGTTGATTAGAGGTTGAAACCGGGTTCAGAAATTATGGAGAGGAAGACCCTGACCAGGTCTGGGTCAAACTGCTTACCGGACCCTTTTTCGATTTCATCCACGGCGCTGTCGCTGCTGATGGCCAGCTGGTAGGGGCGGTGGTTGGTCATGGAATCGTAAGCGTCGGCAAGATTTAGAATCCTGCACTCGACAGGGATATCCTCGCCTTTTAGGCCGAGGGGATAACCGCTGCCGTCCCAGTGCTCGTGGTGTTTCAAGATCAGGTCGGCCACTCCTTCCAGGTCGGAGGAAGAAGAGGCGATCCGGTAGCCTTTTTCCGAGTGCTGTTTCATAACGGCCCATTCGTCTTCATCAAGAGGACCGGGTTTGAAGAGGATATGATCGGGTATGCCCACTTTGCCCAGGTCGTGAACCTGGGCCAGCAGGGTCAGGTTGGTCATTTGCCCGGAACCGAGATTTATTCTTTCCCCCATCGCCAGGCATATTTTTTCCACCCTCCGGACATGGCCCTGGGTAATGTAATCCCTTTCAGCAAGAGCCGTCATCAGGCTCTGGACGATGCCGTTGCGGGCATTGTGATCGTGGTGCAGCTTTTCCCTGAACATCAAGTCTTCTGCTTCTTTAAAGATTATTTTTAGAGTTTTTCCGCTTTTTTCGGTGGTGGCTACCCCGATCGAAATACTCAAAGGCAAATCCGGGTTGTTCTGGTTGTAATGGGCAACCTGGTAGCGAATTTGCCGGGCCAGGCATTCGCTTTCTTCCTGGCCGGTCAGGGGCAAGATAGCGGAAAAATCATCTCCCCCGACCCTGGCCAAAATTCCTGAATGGCCCAGGGTTTCGTTTAAGATGTCGGCGCAAATTTTAAGCAGTCGATCTCCTGCATCATGGCCGAGGGTGTCGTTAAGCAGTTTCAACCTGTCAATGTCGACGGAAATCACAGTCAGGGGGTATTCTGTTTTATCGCCCAGCTGCTTCAGCTTGGCTTCAAAATAAAAACGATTGTACAACCCTGTTAGCTGGTCGTGATAGCTGAGGTAGTATAGCTTTTCTTCACTGTAATCAAGTGCTTCTTCTGCCGTCGTCAGCTTTTTAATCATTGTTTCCAGTTCCCGGTTGGTTTTTTTAAGCTCCCGCTTGTTTTCTTCCAGGTTGTTAAAATAAGTCTGAGCCTTGTCAAGCAGGCTGTTGATTGTGTTGCCCAACACGGCCAGGTCGCTGTTTTTATCAACCGGCAACCGGTATGACAGGGACTGTTCCACATTGATCTGGTTCAGGTGGTTTTCCAGATTGAGCAGAGGCTTATGAACATAAAAGTGGTGGTAGGCTAAAAATAACAGGGCGAGCAGCAAAGATGCAGTAAGGGCGGCCAGGAATTCGGGTGTGATTCGGGCACTGCTCTCGGTAAGCACATGCAGGGGGACGAAAGTAGCCAGCCCCCAGTCAGTGCCGGGCAGCTGGAGGTGGGCGAGGTAGCCTTCTTGATCAGGCAATTCGATCTGGCTAACTCCACCGGAGGCAGGAAGTTCAAGCAGATCTACGTCGCTGCCGGCGTATTTTTCTTCAAACGCAATCAGCTCTGAAGCGGGGTCGTATTCCAGGTCCGGATGGGCTATTATATGCCCTTTGCTGTCTATTAAGAAGGAATATCCTTCTTTTAGTTCTGAATATTCGTCGCCCGGCCCATTGATCAGCTCCATAATTTGACCCACTGAGATGTCCCCGGCGATTACCCCCAGCAGCCGGTCCTCATCAGCATATACCGGTGCAGCGATGGTAAAAATGATTTTATCACCGCTGGCATTGGAAAAACCCCCGGTAAAAACTGCCTGGTGTCCTGTAATTGCTTTTTGATACCAGGAGCGCAGCCGGAGGTCAAAGTCTTCCGGAGGTTCCCAGCCGCTGGCATTGATGATTTGATTTTCAGGGGTACCGAAATAAATTGAATCAAAACCCTGGTTATTCTCCAGCAGGGCTTCCAGGTAAGCGAGGATCTGTTCATCGGACCACCGGTCAAGGGCGATGAAATGTCCAGCAGTTTCAATAGTTTTCGCCTTTTTGGACAGCCAGCTGCTTATTTCACGCCCCTGGGAGTGAACCGCCAGTTCGGTTGATCGCCGGGCCGTTACAAGAAGCTGGCGGTTGGTGCCGTGATAATGGTAATACCAGCAGCTGACAAAAGCGATGATCATGATCAGGGCCAGGATATATAAATTCCTGATTAAACTGTACAATACAACCTCTCCTCCAAAGCCTTACTGCAGGGACAATAACCGGAGTTGGGACGGCCTGAACTTTACCACCCTTTCGAGTTGACAGCTGTTAGTGGTTTGTTGTTGTTTTTTAAGGCAATGTAGATTTGCGGCCACTCCCGCCTTTATGAGGGCCGGCCTTTCCCTGGGCAGGTGGCAGAATTAAAAAACAGCTTCAATCCCTTTCATTTAGTCAGTAAAAACTGCCGCAGCTTTTTAAATCTCCCGTATCATAGGCAGGATCCGGCACCCGGGATCCGCAGAAGAAAATAGTAGAGTATACTTAAATGCAGGAGACTGAAAATCCTTTATTTCAGAGAAAAAAATCTAAAAAATATCCGGTTTGTTCCGGGGGTGAAAACAGGAACCCGGAAAAGTCGTTTCAGCGCACGATTTTGTGGCCGATGTTGTGCAGAAGCTGTCAGTCGTGATATAATAAAGGGAAATATACAAAACCTATAGTATTAATATAAAAGCAGTGAAGGAGATGACATTATGAACAAAGGCGATCAAAGGAAGCCGAACCGGCTGATTAATGAAAAATCACCCTATCTGCTCCAGCATGCCTACAACCCGGTTGACTGGTATCCCTGGGGAGAAGAGGCTTTTCAGAAAGCGGAACAGGAAGGCAAGCCGGTTTTTTTAAGCATCGGCTATTCAACCTGCCACTGGTGCCATGTAATGGAGAAGGAATCTTTCGAAGACCATGAGGTAGCCGGGCTGCTCAACAAAGACTTTGTGGCGATTAAGGTGGACCGGGAAGAGCGCCCGGACCTGGATCAGCTCTACATGACCGCCTGCCAGGCCCTGGCCGGCCAGGGCGGGTGGCCCTTGTCCATTTTCATGACGGCAGATAAAAAACCTTTCTTTGCCGCTACCTACCTGCCAAAGTATTCCCGGATGGGGATCAGCGGGCTGGTTGAGTTTTTGCCGAAAATGGCTGAGATCTGGCACCGGGATCGCGAGCGGGTGGAACAGGCGGCCCGGGATGTAACGGAAGCGCTGCGCAAACACGCCGAGGGAGATGCACCAGGCTTAAGCGGCAAAGAAGCAGGCGGGTTCCCCACCGAGGCCCTGCTTGAACAGGCCTACCGGAGTTTGGAAGAAAGCTATGATCCGGAAAACGGCGGTTTTGGGGGCGCCCCCAAGTTTCCTTCGCCGCACCAGCTGTGGTTTCTTCTTCGCTACATGAAGCGGAGCGGATTGGAGAAAGCGCAGGCTATGGCTGTTAATACCCTCAAAAAGATGCACCGCGGAGGTATATTTGACCAGCTTGGTTACGGTATGCACCGCTACTCGGTGGACCGGCAGTGGCTGGTGCCTCATTTTGAGAAAATGCTCTATGACCAGGCCACCACTGCTGAAGCAGCCCTTGAAGCTTACCGGGTTTCCGGCGATCCCGAGATGGCCGAATTTGCCCGCCAGGTTTTCAGCTATGTCCTAAATGATCTGGTTTCGCCCGAGGGAGCTTTTTATTCAGCTGAAGACGCCGACAGCGAAGGCGAAGAAGGCACTTTCTATGTCTGGAAGCGCAGTGAACTGCTTGACCTGCTTGGTCCGGAAAAAGGAGAGCTGGCGGCCGACTATTTTGGAGTTACCGAAGCGGGGAACTTTGAAAAGGGTAACAGCGTCCTGCACCGCCCCTATGATGATCAGGCTTTCAGGACAGAAAAAGGTTTGAGCAGAAAGCAGCTGGACGATCTAATTAAAGAAGCCCGTGAAAAAATGCTCCGGGCCCGCTCTGAACGAGAAAGGCCTTTTCTGGACGACAAAGTGATTACCGCCTGGAACGGAATGATCATTGCGGCTCTCGCCAGGGGAGCAGTGGTGCTGGGGGATAAAAGTTACGCTGAAGCGGCGGGGCAAGCAGCGGATTTTATCCTCGAGAAAATGGTTTCGGAAAAAGGGCAGCTCTACCGCCGCTACCGGGAGGGAGAAAGGGCAATCCCTGCCTTCCTGGAAGATTATGCCTTCCTGGCCAGGGGCTTGATTCAGCTCGATCGGGCCACCCTCGACGGCCGCCGCCTTGAACAGGCCCAGGAACTGGCCGGGGCAATGGACCGCTTTTTAAACCGGGAAAAGGGGAAACTCGAATTTAGCACCGTGGAAGAAAACATTGCCGATCTGCCGCTTTATGTTGAAGCTTACGACGGAGCTATACCTTCCGGCGTGGCTGCTGCCGCTGATACTTACCTGCGGCTGGGCAGGCTGCTTGGTGATGAAGGCATGGTTAGAAAAAGTGAACTGCTGCTCGAAGGACAGGTAGGGTTACTGGAACGGTTTCCAACCGGCCATACGGCCCTGCTGACAGTTCTCGACGATATTCTTTCTCATTCCGGGAAAAACAGTAAACCGGGTGAATAATAAACTAACTAAATCTTTTTCGGCAGGATGAGCCGTGGATTGAATGACGGTGGGATATAACTTTCCTGATCCCGCCCTTTGGATCGGCGACATCCCCCCTGTAGCGGGGGATTATATGGATATGAAAATGGAAGACTGTTTGTCCTGCCGCCTGGCCTACATTGGCCCCGATGTTGTACCCATCGGGGCTGTATTTTTTCTGCAGGTAATTTTTTACTTCAAAAACAAGGCTGATTATGGCCGCATGTTCTTCCGGGGTTGCGTCAAAGTAAGTTTCAACGTGGCGCCTGGGAATGATCAGGGTATGGCCTTCGTTGATCGGGCAGCCGTCATAAAAGGCCAGGGCCAGGTTGTTTTCGGCAATAATTTCGAGGTTGTCAAGGCGGCAGAATACACAGTCGCTCATTTAACGGTTCCTTCCCAAATCTTGATCAGGCAGGTTTATCTTTTACTATAACATATAAAAAGCCTTGATGGGACATCATAAATCAGGGCTCGAGGTGACAATCAGGCAAGGATGTGAGCAGGAATTTTCCCCGCTTTGGTGAATTATGTGTAAGAAGCCTTAACCCCGGGAGGGTGGGCTTTTCCGATCCAGGTTAAACCAGAGGGAAATGGGGCCCATGTTTACCGGAAGGGAGGATACCGGCCTTGGGTGAACAGAGCAACGCGGAACGCTTTTTAAACGCCTATGCGGCCATCGAAAAAGAGATGAAGCGAGTCCTGGACTCAAAAGATCACCGGCCTTTTTCCGAGCTTGTTAACAAGAGTGCCCGGGTTAATCCTTTGATCGAAAGATACCGATTTGATCTAAAAGAATACAGCGAACTGCGCAATGCCATTGTTCACGACCGGGCAGGCGGTGAAATAATTGCCGAGCCCAATACCGATGTTGTGGAAAGTATTGAGCGGATTGCCGGTCTGCTGCTGGAACCTCCCAGGGTGGCGCCCCTTTTTCTCAAAGAGGTCCTTGTGTTTGAGGTTGATCAGCCTGTGGCCAGGGCAATCAGGGAGTTGAGCAAAATGACCTACACCCAGGCTCCCGTTTTAAAAGAAGGCAAAGTAACCGGTCTGCTCACTTTAAAGATGATCGTGCAGTGGATGGGTTTAAGTTTGGCCAACGATACCTTTGATATTGAAAAAACAACTATCGGTGACTTGATGAAGCTGGTCGGCGAAGTTGATGGATACGAATATGTTTCCGTTGGTAAATCCCTGCTGGAGATCCCTGATTTATTTTACCGCTGGCAGGATCGGGGCAAAAAGCTCGAGGCGGTCCTGATCACCCGGAACGGGAAAAACGATGAACCAATAGAGGGGATTATAACCAACCGGGACCTGCCCCTAATTCACCGTGAGCTGGAATAGCCGGCCGGGGCAGCAATGCAGACCTGTAAACTTATAACTTATATATTTCCGGGCAGTTCTGAAACAGATATTTATAAACTTCTTTACATTTATAAACTTCTTTACTATGAGGATCTAATTTTGATCCCGGCGTGAGGAGCTGGACAATGGACGTCAGGAAAAGATTAATTATATGCATCATAGTTTTTTTAGTTCTCATCTTGCCGACTGGATCTTTTTTAATGGAAGCTGGCGAAGAGGGCAACGGCTGGCACCCGGCTAACTTGATCGGCAAAAGCGATCTTGCAGATGAAGCTGTCCCGGATGAGGAAGAAACAGATGAAAACGACGAAGATCGGGTTAATTACTATGAGCTGCTGTTTACAGTGGAAAAAGATCCCGGGTTTTGCCCCGGGGAAAAAACCG
>SKMK01000047.1 GCA_007121075.1 Syntrophomonadaceae bacterium | reverse complement strand
TCCAGGCGGACACTTTTCCCCGGATTCAGAGTCAGGGCGGGATCTTTCTTAGCGGAAAATTTGAAGATATGGTGATCCTTGGACACAAAATGAATCATTGCCTGCACCTCCTGTTTATTTAATCCCTAGTTGTTACTATTCCGCCTGTTTTACATAAAACCGCCTGCCTGAAATGAAAACCCAGGCGAGAAGAGTTTTCACTTCAGGCAGGCGGGATTTTTAAAGCACATCCTCCGGCTCTACGGGGCTGTCCCAGATCCGGTGGCTATCATCCCACAGTTCCCCTTCAACCGTAACTATTACCGCTTTTACTTCGGGAAACTGGGTGGCGGTCAGGACCACCGCCTGCATAAAAACGGTTCCGGGCAGTGAGCCGCCCGGCCACTTTTCGCCAAACATTTCGGCGCTCACATCAACTTCGGCCACACTTTCACCGGGATCAACAGCGACCGCCAGGATATTCAGCCGGTTATGGACCACGTCTGCCAAATCTTCTTTTTCCGCAGGCGAGCCCTTGATCAATTCTTCCAGAGTCATCTGCAGCAGCGCTTCCGGGTCATCCGGATCTGATATTTCAACCGTGAATGGCTTGACGTAGCCATATTCCCCGGTTTGGCCGGTCTCTACTGCTTCCCTGTCACCAAAAAAGAGATCCACTTCAATGTAGCCTACTTCTTCTTCAAAAAGAGCGACGAGGCTCCTGTCCTCCACCACTTCGAACTGGTAATCTTTCTCTTCGCTCACGATCTCACCGTCTTCACTCCAACCGGCTAATACATAACCTTCAGCCGGTTCCGCTTTCACGGTAACCAGGGTTTTGTGTTCGTAGCTTCCGGCTCCATCGGCGCTTCCGCCTTCTTCCGGTTCCGCCGCCAGCTCAACCTGGTGTTCTTCGGCACAGCCGGTTGCAAACAGCACGGCCATTACAAGAACCGCGGCTAGACAAAAATAAATTTTTAAATTCCCCATTTTTATAACCGGCAAATTTCTTAACATGACTTCAACTCCTCCCCGGCTCTGTTCTTTAAAACATGATCAATCCAGTATCCTGATTATTTTTGCACTTGCCTCAATCTTTTCACTGATAGCTTAACATAAAAACCACTGACAGCTCAATATAGAGGAAATCGGGATTTTTCCAATAAACTTGAGAAAGAAAACCTTTTTATCCTATAATGGATGTGAAATACTGCCCCAATAAAATGGTGTTAACTGGCAACGGGGGGTTCGAGATGCCTGGTTATAACCTAAACACTGCCCTGGAGATGGACCCGGGAAAAACAACCGGCTTCATCTACCGGTTTATTTGCGATCAGGTCAACGCCAGCAGGGCTGCAGGCCTGGTGGTAGGGATCAGCGGCGGCCTTGATTCCGCAGTGGTTGCCGCCCTTGGAGCTCGCGCCCTCGGACCGGAGAAAGTAAAAGGCCTCTTTTTGCCCGAGCGGGACACCGCTCGCGACAGCTATGAATGCGCCAGGCAGGTAGCCAACTGCACCGGGATCCGCTTCCAGGAAATCGATCTGGCCCCCGCTCTTGAAAAGCTGGGCTGCTACCGGGGAGCGGTGGCCGGCGCTACCAGGAGCAAAACAGTAAACCGCCTGGCTGTCTGGTTCTTAAACCGGTTTTTCCATACCGAACCTTACCGGGTTACCCTGGAAAGGACCGACAATCAAACCCTAAACAGGGCCATTTCCAACTTTCGTCTCAAACATCGCCTCCGCATGGCCGTTTTGTACCAGCATGCCGACCAGGAAAATCTGCTGGCAGCAGGTTGCCTCAATTTAACCGAGCATCTGACCGGCTTTTTTGTACACTATGGTGACAACGCCGCCGACCTGGCCCCCATCCTTGATCTCTATAAAAGCCAGATCCAACAGTTGGCCCGCTCCCTAGAGATGCCTTCCAGGATCCTTGATAAACCACCCAGCCCAGATCTCATTCCGGGCATAGTCGACGAGGCGGCTCTGGCCATTACATATCATAAACTGGATTTGGTTTTATATGGTTTAGAAAAAAGAGTTTCGATCGAAAATATAGCAAAACAGGCAGAAACGGAACCGGAGGCAGTGGAAAGAATTAAAGATTATACCGAACTGTCCGCACGGTTCAGAAAACCGATCCCTTACCCGCCCCTGCAGGAATAATTAAAGTAGAAGCTATAACCGGCCCTTACTGGTTATTGCCTTAATCAGTAGCCTGACACCGGCAGGATTTTTGGAATTCCTCCCGAAAATACGCGTTATAACTTGTTGATCGGGAAACAAAGGGAGAATATACTGATGAGTCTCCAACGGGAAGATGACCGCTACAGCTTCGAGGTCTTGATGAACAGCATCCGCGACGGGGTTGTGATTATCGACAGGGAGTTGCGGATAATCGAAGCCAACCAGAACTTCATAGATATGCTCGGCTATTCCGGAAAAGAACTGGCCACCCTTCTGGCTCGGGACTGGTATGCGGAAATGACCGAACAGGATCTACGCAGCCTGTTCGGCAAATTATCCGGTATCAACAAATGCTTTGAAACTACTTACAAACGTAAGGACGGCCGGGTATTCGATGCAGAAGTAAACATTACCGGGGACTTCTTTGCCGGAGAACAGGCCTATATTTGCGTTTTCCGCGACATAACCGACCGCAAACAGGCCGAGATAGCCCTGCAGGAGAGCGAAGAAAAATACCGGACCTTGCTACAAAACCTGTCCGTCGGGGTTTACCGGGTTACGCCGGGAAGCGAAGGTAAATTCTTAATGGTCAACCCGGCTTTCCTTGATATCTTCGGCTTTGAATCAGAACGGGAAATACAAGGATTAAACATGTGCGACCTCTACTATGACGCCGCAGAAAGAAAAAAAGCATCGGATCAGGTCATCGAAAATGACCGCTACACTTCACTGGAACTTAAATTGAGAAAAAAAGACGGAACGGTAATCTGGTGCCTGGATACCGCCCAGCTGATTAAAGATGAAACAGGAAACCCCCTCTATTTTGACTGTATCCTGGAGGATATTACCGCCCGCAAAGAAACCGAAGATAAATACCGCTCCCTGCTGGAAGAATATGAAAAAGTATTTAACGGGACCCAGGATGCCCTATTTTTAATAGAGATAGTAGATGAAAATACATTCAAGTTTATGAGGACAAACCGGACTCACCAACAAAAAACAGGGATAAGCCTGGAAGAGATTATTGGGAAAACACCGCGAGAATTCCTCGGCACGGAGAAAGGAAGACAGGTGGAAAACAACTACCGGCACTGCATCAAAAAAGGAGGACCCACCACTTACGAAGAAACCCTGGATCTGCCGGGCGGTAAATGCGTCTGGCAAACCACCCTGACCCCGGTATTCCAGGAAGGGCGCCCGGCCTATATCGTCGGCTCAAGTCAGGATATTACTGTAAAAAAGAAATACGAAGAAAAGTTGTATTATTTGAGCCTGCACGATCCTTTAACCGGCCTTTACAACCGGGCCTTTTTTGAAGAAGAAATGCACCGCCTGGAAGCCGGCAGGGATTATCCGATTTCCATTATCGTTGCCGACCTGGACGGGCTGAAAGCGGTCAACGACAATTTGGGACATGCCAAGGGAGATGAACTGCTTAAAACCTGTGCCGAGATCCTGCGCCAGTCCCTGCGACAAGCGGATGTCCTGGCCCGGGTCGGAGGCGACGAATTCACCGTGCTCCTGCCCAATACCGACATAGCGGTAAGCAGGGAAATAACCGAACGGATCAGGGCCAATATCAGGGAATACAATGAAAGTGATCCAGAGCTCCCGCTCCACATCTCTCTCGGTGTGGCCACCGCGGACAGGAATAATAGATCTCTGGAAAACACCTACAAAATCGCCGATGACCGGATGTACCTTGATAAAACAGCCAGGCGGCAGCCGAAAGATTAGAGTACCAGGCTATATTTTGCCGAAAAGCCAGGCCAGCTGATCAAAGCATGGTTTCCAGTTCCACAGCCTGGTTAACCCCTGTCCTTTTAACCTTGTCCGACTTTAATTTCCACCCCTTTTATTCAGCACGCTTCTCACCAAACCGGCCGCCCCGGATATCATCATATCCCCGTGCGGCACTGCCATGTAACCAAGACCTTCAGCCAGGTCCCTCCGCGGACCGGTAACGGAAACAAAATCGAAGGAATGATATCCGGCTTCAAGAAGAATAGCGCAGCCGTGCCCGTGTTCAGAAAAAACTTCTTCATGGGTCAGGCTGCCTTTTCTAAAACGGACCAGGTAATCCCGCAGGGAGTCGGCGGAAAGCCTCCCCGTGTGGTGCTCGAAAACCCCGTAGACCCTGCTGCCGACCACCAGGAAAGCGATGGTGTGCTGGTTGCCAACATTGACCAGCATGCAACCTCCATTTTCCGCAGCCTCTCTTACCTTTGGATCTTCCAGGGTGCCCATGATGGCGGCCGCACCGGTGTCCATGGCCCAGATTTGGCCCGCCTCTTCCCGGCAGCTCTCCATAACCGCCTTTATCCTGGTAAAATAGCCGGGCAGGCTGTTTTGATCATAAAGCAAGTCCCCCAGGCCGCCGCCTGAAGCTAAAAACCTTTCCCAGTGCTCGAAGCGAAACTGGCGGTTGCTCCGGTCGGGAGAAAACCCGTGATCTTGAACGGCAAAAGCAAATACGGAAGGCAGCTCTACGCCAAAAGGCTTCAGTGCTTCCCTTAAGGCCGTGATATCAATATCCTTGAATTCAACCGGCACGCAGTTTTCAGGCTGAGTATCCACCACCCGGACCCCCCGGGCCGCCACTTTCTCCAGGTCATCCTTAATTGTCAAAGCTGCCTCCCGGGTAGCATAAACATTGTGACCGGCTTTAATATGATCCTTGATCGCACCGGAAGAACTGCCGCCTCCCATTAAATGGCCGTGGATAAAAATATCCCGGCCTGCCTCGGTCAGCTTTTTAATTTGCCAGCCCACAATCCGGGTCTGGGAAGGCAGGATCAGTTTAACATTGTTTTCCATTTCCACCCCGGGCCGGTAGATCAAAATATCCTGAGTTCCGCTGCCGATGTCAACAGCCAGGATCCCGTCAAGATTTTGCTGGTCCAGC
>SKMK01000069.1 GCA_007121075.1 Syntrophomonadaceae bacterium | reverse complement strand
GAATCAACCGCTCACACGGCATGGCCATTATCATTGTAACTCACGACCTGGGGGTAGCTGCAGAGTATTGCCAGCGCATTGCCGTTATGTATGCCGGACAAATCGTTGAGCAGGGGTTGACGGATGATATCATAGAACAACCGCTCCACCCGTATACCCAGGGATTACTGCGTTCCATCCCGCACATAGTTCCCGACAAGCCGCGCTTAAAACCTATCCCGGGTAACGTGCCGAGCCTGCTCGACCTACCCCCGGGCTGTAACTTTATGCCCCGCTGCGAATACGCGCTGGAAGAATGCAAAGAACCCCAGGACCTAAGGATCTTGGAAGGCGGAAGAAAAGTGCGCTGTATAAAATATAAGGATCAAGGGGGGATCAGTAATGAATAACAATCATCCGCTCCTTGATTTTTCAGGGTTAAAGAAATACTTCCCTATTAGACGCTCTATTATCGCCAAAACGATCGGAGGCCAAAAAGACCTGCTGGTACGTGCTGTAGACGGGGTGGATTTAACTATTAACGAAGGCGAAACTCTCGGCCTGGTTGGAGAGAGCGGCTGTGGTAAATCAACCCTGGGACGAGCGATCTTGAATATTATTTCCCCCACTGAGGGAGAAGTAAATTTTAGAGGAGAAAACATCCTTGCCTACAATAAAAATAAGCTGTTGAAGTTCCGGGAAGAGGCCCAAATAATATTTCAAAACCCGTATTCTTCGTTGAACCCCCGTAAAACTGTGCGGGACATCATAGCCGTGCCTCTGGCCCACAAAGGAATGCAAAGCCCGATTGAGCGGGAAGAAAAGATCCTTGATTTACTCGATCGGGTAGGCCTCGCCGCGCATCATATCAATAACTATCCGCACCAGTTCAGCGGCGGGCAAAGACAGCGAGTCGGAATCGCCCGGGCCCTGGCCATGCAACCTTCATTTATTGTTTGCGATGAACCGGTATCGGCGCTTGATGTTTCTGTGCAGGCCCAAATTATCAATTTATTAGAAGAACTGCAGCAGGAATATAATCTGACCTATTTATTTATTACCCACGACCTGAGCGTTATTTACTATGTTAGTAACCGGATCGCCGTTATGTATTTAGGAAAAATAGTAGAGGTGGCCTCGACCAAAGACCTTTTTGATCAGCCGCTTCACCCATATTCGCGGGCCCTGCTTTCGGCCATTCCGGTTGTTAATAAGAGCGCCAGGCGCAAACGGATTATCCTCGAAGGCAGCGTGCCCAGCCCCATTAATGTACCTCCCGGGTGCCCTTTTAACCCGCGCTGCCCGGAAAAAATTGGAGAAATCTGTGATACCAAAATCCCGGAACTGCGGGAAATTGAAAGCGGCAGGCTGGTCATGTGTCATCTATATTAGGATTAGTAATAAGGATCATTTTCCCAGGCAACCTGGCTCGCAGCCGGCTGCGAGCCAGGTTGCGAAGCCATAGCACAGAAAAGGAAAAGGGGAATTTGACTTTATGAGGTGCTGGTAGTAACATGTTGGTATATGTGTTATCAAAATATTAGCAAATCCAGGTGAAGCTGTGGTGATTTTTTGCTGCAATTTAAAATTTCGCTCTTACTAACTCGAATGAGCTTGTAAAATAGAAACGGCACATGGTAAATAAGGAGGAAAAAAATGACCAGTAAATCATTGAGGTTTATCTGCCCCAACGGGCATCTGGGCTTTGCGCCCAGCAAAAGAGAAAGCTTTGATATAGGAGCCAAAACTAAGCCTGATTTTTACTGCTGTGATTCTGGAAGCAGTGATATCGGGCCCGGGCCCCTGGGCGGGGATTATTCGGCAAGCCCTTACGAGTGGCAAAAGCATGATTTGGAGATGATGCTGGTTGCTGCCAGAAACCAGGGCGCTCCTATGATTATTGGATCGGCGGGTGACACTGGAACCCGGAGCCGGGTAGATCTTTACGTGCAAACCATTAAAGATCTGGCCCGCAAACATAAGATGGCCCCCTTCAAGCTGGCCTACTTTTATTCGGACGTTCCTAAAGAATACCTGAAAAATAAATTTGACCAGGGGGAAGCCATAGAAGGTCTGGACGGTCGTCAAAATTTAACCCTGGAAGAGCTGGAACAGACTAATCGTATTGTTGCGGTAGCCGGCATTCACCCGTACATAAAAGCCCTGGAAATGGGCGCAGACGTAATCATAGGCGGGCGCAGCAGCGATATCGCTATCTTTGCCGCCCCTGCTATTAAAGCCGGATTTCCCGAAGGCCTATCCTATTACATGGGTAAAACCCTGGAGTGCGCGTCTTTTTGTGCCGAGCCTTACGGGGCCAAAGAGTCAATCATTGGTGAAGTAACCGCTGAAGACGTTAAAGTAACGGCCATGAGCCCTTACCAGCGCTGCACCGTTGCATCAGTAGCCGGGCATGCCATGTATGAGCGCTCCAACCCTTATTTCGAATATGTCGCCGGCGGCATGATTGATATGACCAACTGCCATTACGAGCAATATGACGAGAAAACATGCCGGGTTACCGGGCCTGTATTTGTTCCGGTCGAAGGTAAAACAAAGGTCAAGCTTGAAGGATCCAGCAAAGTCGGAGAGCGCTTCGTCGGCATAGCCGGGGTTCGGGATCCTTATACGATTAAGCACATTGACACGGTCCTGGACTGGGCCAGGGAGCAAGTTAAAGAAAGGTTTGGCGAGGAAGGCTATGAGCTCTACTATAATGTTTATGGGAAAAACGGGGTTATGGGCAATATGGAACCGCTAAAAGAAAGCAACTGCCATGAACTATGTATTGTCTGCCAGGGCGTGGCACAAACCAGGGAAATGGCCGAAGAAGTAACCATGACCGGAACCCGTCAGATTTTTTATGCACGCCTTCCAGAAGTAAAGGGAACGGCAGGAACAGCGGCTTTTAGCTTTGACGAAGTCCTTCCTGCCTCAGCCGCTTACAGGTGGACAATCAATCATACAGTAAGTGTTGATGACCCCATGGAGCTTTTTGATCTGCACTTGATTGATATTAAGGAGGAAGCGAGCTAATGAAGGTGGTTAAACTTAGTGATCTGGCAAAAACAATCCGCAGCAAGAATGCAGGAACAGATAAAATTACTTTTGATATCATTTTTAGGGAAAAAGGCAATTATGAACTGGTAAAAAAAAGTGGTGCAATTAGCAAGGGAAAAATTGCCCGCCTGTACGGGATCGAAGAAAACCGCATATCTGACTTCGTGGAATTTGATCCTGCTTACGCCATTAAATACACTATCTACAGGGAAAAGCCAAGTGGCAGTCCCGGGGATGCCGACATCTTTGGCAGCCAGCAATACCCGCCTCTTTTAGATGTAGAGATCCAGGTAAATGATTAATTATGGTTTTTTTAAGCACAGAACAACCAATCCTGAGAAAGGCATCTTAAATTATAACGGAGGGAGATTAAATCTCCCTCCTCTTTTTAGCTTCTTTTCGAATACAATTCCGCTTCCTGAACGAACGCTTTGAATATTGCTTTTGCCCTGGGATCAAAAGCTGACATGATTTCTGGATGAAATTGAAAACCAATCCAGAACACAGAATCTTCAGCTTCTATTGCCTCGATATATCCTTCAGGGCTCCGGGCTGTAACTTTGAAAGACACCGGCGCAGTTTCGGCCACCTGGCAATGCATACTATTAACGGCCCAGTTTTCATCCTGGACCAGTGAAGCCAGGCGGGAACCCGGGGTGATGCTAACCGGATGAGCCGTTTTTGTATAATCATCAAACTGATGTCCGGTTACTGTTTCCCTCTTAATTGTGCCGCCAAAAGTTTCGATCATCATTTGATGGCCGCGACAGGCTCCTATTACCGGCATCCGTCGTTTCCAGGCTTCTTTGAGAAGCATAGTTTCATAATGATAGCGAACAGGCTGCTGTTCTTTTAGCCCGGGCATGTCAGGAGCCTTAAACCGCCGATTGCCCCCGCCCCCGCTCATAAATAAAGCATCGACAGAGTCTAAAGTCAATTCCGCCATCGCTTGCAGATCTTCATCCTTTTTTATTTCAACCGGCGGTATAACTAAAAATGGCAAAGCGCCCTGCTCATAAAGGACATTGGTGTAAAAAGCCGGGTTATAAAATATACCCCCCGGCTTGTCGGCTTCCTCACCCCATGTTTCTATGCTCCAGGCCGTGGTCACACCAATCACAACAGTCATTTCAAGGCACCTCCAGGCGTAGTTGTTTTCCAATGCTAATTGATAGAAGTTTTCTCCGGTTTCCGGCTTTTGCTTTCTTTAGTTCGCCGTTCCTGTCTTTGTCCCCTGCTCCGTTGAGAAGGTTAAAAGGCCGGTAAAAAATGGCCCGCATAATTGTAAAGATATGATGGTTTTAAAGTTCTTACCGGTTTCAAATTTTTTGCAGATAAGCTGGCAGTCCTCTATATAAAAAGAATCTTCACCTCCGGAATTTTGCATTCCGGTAGGCGGCAAGTAAAACTTAATGCGGCAAAAATACTACACTGGCTTCTCGCAACATGCGCCCGGATACTGCAAATATGGAACTTTTAATCCTATCGGAATAGGAACGGTGACCTGCTGGTATTCCAACCGGGTCTTCAATTTTCAATTACTTTAGTAACTGAACGGGTAACCCCAAAGGTAGGCACCCACATGGAATGCTTACCCGGGCCACCCGCCACGATGATATTGATATCTTCAGGGGCCGAGCAGATTGGGATTAGCGCTTGCTCATCATAATTAACCGCCAGAGCTTTTGCCTGCTCAACCTGTTTAAATCTTTTATAAGAAAGCTTTTTAGCGCTGATTTTACATAATTCAAATAACCGGTCTTTAATATCTTTTTTATGCCGGTATTCTTTAGTGATTGTTGTGGCATGTTCCGGCGAAAGAATTACCGCAATGTCGCCCTGATGGAAGTAGTTGTTGCAACCTGTTACCGTCATAGCCCCGGCAATGGTTCTTAAAATGTCTTCCGGGGAAACGCTGTCATGATCATTTATATTTCTCGGCGCCTCGGCGGCCATAACTGTTACAGTACTTGATTTAGTTGAAAACCCGCGCTCAATATGAAGAGGGTTCCAGGGATTATTCTCCTCATTTTCGGCGATACAGGCACTGTATTTACCCG
>SKMK01000080.1 GCA_007121075.1 Syntrophomonadaceae bacterium | reverse complement strand
TTCTTCAGCGGAAAGACCTCTCAAATCAGCTATTCCTTGCTCGGTTATGACAACCATAACATCGTGTTCGGTGTGGTCGACATGAGTAACCATAGGCACTATGCAGGATATTGCGCCATTTTTTGTCGTTGACGGTGTAACAAAGATAGACAGGGATCCGTTTCGGGCAAAGTCGCCCGAGCCGCCAATTCCATTTAGCATTTTGGATCCCATAACATGGGTAGAGTTAACCTGCCCGTATATGTCCAGCTCTACGGCCGTATTGATCGCTATTACACCGAGCCTTCTGATCAGCTCCGGGTTATTGCTGATTCCAAGGGGGCGTAAAACAAGATTGTCTTTAAATAACCCTATCCTGGGCAAATAACGTTTTTGCCCTTCCGGAGACAAGGTAATAGCGCACCCTGAAGCGGCGGATATTTTTCCTTCTTCCATCAGCTTAAAAACATTGTCCTGTAATACTTCAGAATATATCTCTACCCCGGTAAATTCAGCCAATCCTTCCAGGATGGCATTGCCGATGGTCCCGACTCCACCCTGTACAGGCAGCAAGTTTTCCGGCAGCCGCCCCGCCCTAACTTCGCCCTGCAGAAATGTACAGAGCTGCCGGGCTATTCCTAGCGAAACCTGATCGGGAACAGCAAGCGAATAAGGGTTGTCTGGAATGTCTGAACCAATAATATAGCGGATTTTTTCCGGCGGGATATTAATATGAGGCAACCCAATTCGATCCTGGCTGCGGTATAATGGTATTTCTCTGCGGTAAGGAGGGTTTTCCGGGATATAGATATCGTGCACCCCTTCAAGCTCAGGGGATTGAGCTGTATTGATTTCCACTATTACCGACTCTGCTTCCCGGGCATATACCGGGGAATTGGTTACAGAAGTGGTCGGTATAATCCCCCCTTCTTCTGTAATAGCAAGGGCTTCAATCACCGCCACATCGATTTTCCCCAGAAAACCGTAACCAACCTGCTCGCCTGTATGGCTGAGGTGCTGGTCAATGAATTTTATTTTTCGCTTATTTATAGAATCACGGATTGATTTTATAGATTGATAAGGCAACCTCTTTTCGATCATATCCAGGGAACTTAGCTGGCCATCTAACTCTTCTCCGACTGATGCGCCGGTATAAAGATCGATTTTCAGTTTTTCCCCCGATCGCCCCCGTTCAGCCAGTGCTGTGGGGAATGTTTTTGGATAGCCTGCTCTCGCCATACCGCTCGTAGCCACGGTCATTTTATCTTTGACTATTGAAGCAGCTTCACCGGGAGTGGCAATCCGGTCCCGTAATTTTGCATAACGCACCTTTTCAGCAATTTGTTCATGGTCAGGCATCTCGTTAATTAACAAACCTCCCCCAGAAATGAGGTATTATAGTTAAACAGGAAAGAAACCTTTGAATAGGGGCTGCCCGCAATTATAATTGGCTTTGCGCCTGCTAAAAAATTGTTACCTGCTTGACTTCCCAATAAAATGGAGCCTGCTCAAGCTTAAGCAGTCAAATTTACCGGTTTTTCATTGCGGGCAGCCTTTTTTAACCTGGACACAATTGATAAAACAGTTTTTTAGGCCAGGTTATTACTTCTCAATCGCGGATTGTAAAATATCCAATCCGGAAGCCAGCTGCTCTTCAGTTACAACCAGGGGAACCAGCATCCTGATAACGTTGTCATAAATGCCGGCTTTTAAAACGATCAAGCCGCTGTTGATGCAATTGCCGATTATCTGGGTTGTCTTGGCAGGATCTGGTTCTTTGGTCTCAGGATCTTTCACAACTTCAAAAGCAACCATCGCACCCTGCCCCCGGATATCACCGATGAAGGAATGTTTTGCCTGCAGTTCTTTGAGCCTGGGAAATATCTTGTCTCCAAGATCCTGGCTTTTTGCGGGTAAATTTTTCTCTTTCATTAACTTGAGAACTTCCAGGGCGGCAACGCAGGCAACAGGGTTGCCGCCGTAGGTAGTGCCAATTTCGCCCGCACCGACTGCATCCATAATTTCGGCCCTTCCGGTTACCCCACTTATCGGCAATCCAGCCCCCATTGATTTAGCTGTAGTAGTAATATCGGGGACCACACCGCTGTGCTCCATGCCCAGGAATTTACCCGTACGGCCAAATCCGGTCTGAATTTCATCGCAAATTAATAGTATATTGTGCTTATCACATATTTCTCTTAACTTCTGGAAATACTCAGGTGGAGTAACAATAAAGCCACCTTCTCCTTCGACTGGTTCAATAATTATGGCCGCAATTTTTTCCGGTTCTGCTTGAGTGATAAAGAGTCTTTCAAGAAATTCCAAACACTCTATATTGCAGCCCGGATATTGCTTATATTGCAAGCACCGGTAACAATAGGGAGAAGGGATTTTGTAGGTATCCGGAACAAAAGGTCCGTACTGGTAACGGTAGGGCTTCACTTTGCCCGTTAAACTCATCCCCAGGTAAGTCCGACCATGAAAACTGCAATCCAAAGATATGATCCCGGTTTTTTGCGTATATCTTCGGGCTAACTTTACCGCGTTTTCAACCGCTTCCGCTCCGCTGTTTACCAGCATTGTTTTTTTGGGAAAGTCACCGGGAACAAGCTGGTTAAGCTGCTCTGCAAGCTTTACATAAGGTTCATAAGGGGCAACTTGAAAACAAGTATGCAGAAACTTGTCCACTTGTTCTTTAACCGCCTTAACTACTTCCGGAGGACAGTGCCCTGCATTTAAAACTCCAATTCCTCCGACAAAATCAAGAAAAACATTGCCGTCGACATCCTTAATTAAAGCGCCTTCAGCTTCGGATGCATAGACCGGGGTTAATGAAGTAAGCCCCTTTGGTACATTCTTTTCCCTTACCTCGCCCAGCTTTTTCGATGCCGGCCCTGGAAGTTCTGTTTTCAAGGTAACATTTTTTTCTTCCATGATTTCTAGTCCTCCTTAAATATTTAATATATTAATTAATTGAGAGGCCTGTTAAAAGAATAACTAACCTGTCAAATAATTATACATACGTACATAGGGAAACTGGAAGACAAAAGGCCCCAGTTTTATATCCTTCTTAATTTATTGAAACGACAGATTATCCACTTTACGACATAGTGCAGGAATAAGCGATAATAGGCAATTGTTTAAGGAGCAATAAAATGTTAAACACAATCTATAATTCGTTAAATAACTTTCAACAACAGTTTAACATTTCTGCAAGGGTCAAGCAAGCACGTTCGCTGGCTCAATCCAAGAACTGTTCAACATTTTATATTAACCGTTACGGTAATAATTTCAGGCTTAATTCAGCTAAGCCTTCTACCGATAATTAATAACTTCCTGGATGGCTTCAACCGGATCAAAGATCTTAGGAATTTTTTTCCGTCATTGAAAGGATCAACTCAGCTACCATTAGCCAAACCCTTTTTGACCCTCTTTGCATCATGGTCAAATATTCTTTTTTTTACCTGGCTGTCAGGCGGAAAACTACCGGGGCACAATAATCCGGACACTGAACTTCGACATCTTTTTCAAATCCCAGGTCCTGCGGAGTAACTTGCTTGCGCAAAGCAAAAACAAAAGGGAAAAATGACTGGAGAGCGGTAACACATATATTGGCGGATTCTTCTTTGTTCAATAGCGGTCCTTCGAACACCAGCCTGTCGCCTTCTTGATAAAGTTTACATTCAGAGCTGATTACTTCTGCTATCACTTTTTTTTCTTGCATTATTGATGTCCTCCTTTTTAGTTGGTACGTATTAATTCGTTATCCAAATATAAACCACCTTCCTGTATATTTGGAACCTGCTTAACCGGCAATTTCAGGGTTACATAACAAAGCAACTCCAGGATGAGTTATGGTTCATTGCGATTGCCAGCCATGGAACAAAGAACCTGCCCGGATCAGCCAGGAATTGCGCCGCTCTATTTCTCATTTTTAAGAAAGATTTAGTTCGGTCAGCTTCCGGTAAAGAGTAGCCCGGCTAATATTTAATTCCCTGGCGATGTCCATTTTCGAGCGATACGAAGTACCATATTTCCTGAGATAATCATTAAGCAAATCTCTTTCGTAGTTTTTAGTTAATGTCTGCAGATCTAATCCTTCCCGTTTTTTTCCTTTTTCGCCAAAAGAGCGGATCCGGGGAGGAATATGCTCCATGGTTATTAGTTCGCCATCGGTCATATTCACCGAATATTCCACAGCGTTTTCCAACTCCCGAACATTACCGGGCCAGGGATACTGAAGATAACAATCCATCACGGAATGATCGATCTTCAAATTGCTATTATCCAGGATACGGCAATATTTTTCGAGGCAGTGCTTTACCAAGAGAGGAATATCTTCCCGCCGTTCTTTTAGCGGCGGAATATGCAAAGGTATAACACTGAGCCTGAAATAAAGATCTTTACGAAAGTTACCTTCCTGCAGCATCATTTCTAAATCCCGATTTGAAGCGGCAATGATCCGGACATTGACGGGGATTTTTTTGTTGCCTCCTACCCGTTCCACGTAGCGGTTTTGTAAAACATGGAGTAATTTAACCTGCAAATGAAGGGGGATTTCACCAATTTCATCTAAAAAGATGGTCCCCCCTACAGCCAGCTCAAATTTACCGGCTTTTCCATCTTTGTGAGCCCCTGTAAAAGCGCCCCCTTCATAGCCAAAAAGTTCGCTTTCAAGCAGTGTTTCCGGAATGGCTCCGCAATTTACACTGATAAAAGGCCCTTTATCAAAGGAACTGGTTCCATGGATAGCGCGAGCAAAAATTTCCTTCCCGGTACCGCTTTCGCCGGTTATGAGCACGGTGGAATTGCCCCCTGCCACCTGCATGGCCTGCTCTTTCACCCGCCGGATGGGAGCGCTTTGCCCGATGATATGATCAAAAGTATACTGGACCCGGTGATCGCTTAAATCATGAACCAGGCGTCTGGCCTCGGCAATATCACGAAAAGAAATTACGGCGCCTGTCGGACCGTTTTCCCCCGGGATAGGTCGCACTGAAACGATAAAATGCATATGTTTTTGCCGGGTATGATAGATTTCCTCTCTTTCTGTATAAGCGCGGCTGGTTTTTAATACTTCAAGCGCCTGCGGTTTATCCCAGAATTCACCTATATGCTTGCCCGTTATTTCATCCGGGCTGGTATCCAACAGCTTGGCAGCAGTTGCGTTGCAATGCGTTACCAGGCCACCGGAATCTATGGCCAGCGCTCCTTCATGGATAGTCTCTAAAACAACTTTCAATTCCCGGGATAGGGTGCTTAAACGAACCACAGTTTCCGCTTCAGACAGCTTTACAGATAACAAATGGGCCATATGCTTGAGAAAATTCAAAATGGCGCTCTTGTCGAAAAAAAGCTTCTTTCGTTGTTCCCTGGTCAGGGCTGAAAGCCCGATCACACCGCAGGCTCGACCTTTGTAGATAATTGGGCTGCAAATTTCACCCAATTCTCGAGTCATCCCGGTTAGAGAGGAAGGGTCATAACTGGGGTCTCCCGCCGGATCGACAACGACTGAAGCACTCTGCTGGCGCAATGTGCGGGCATACAAATAATTGCCTTCAACTTTCCCAAACTCTAATTGATCTCCGATCCGATCTTTATAGTAGCTGCTTCCGGCGATAACAGTTAATCCATCATCGACAATTTCCACCTCAACGCCCAGGGCAGCAGAAATTGCCTCAGAAACATCTTGAACCATGGGTTGGATATCTTTCAAGCCGGACATTTTATACACCCCGTTGATGAAAAATGTTATCCAAAGTATATCTCAAAATTGAGAAGATAGCAATTGGATTTCTTACATTCGAGAGGTAAATTTTACATTTTTTCTTGATCTAAAGCTAGAAAGCCTTTAGTTTAAGCACTTTTAAACTTGGCACAGATATTGCGTTATATTTGTTCACCTGTGATACTAACCTTTAATCAATTGGGCAGGGAGGCGATACCGGCACAGTTAACTATTATTTTTGATTAAAAAATACTTTAGAGCGAGAATTTGAGCTAGGAGGCAAGATTATGAGATTTAACGAGGGTTTTGATTTCTCTAACAAAGTTCTGGATTTCATATCAAAAAGAGAACTCAGCACTGAGGAAAAAGACTGGGTGGCACAAGAAACCCTGGAAGGATTCAGGGACAACTACAATCCCGGGTTTCTTGAATATCGAAAATCCGTTTCCACCAATTATGCCGCCGTAGAATGGGAAGACAGCGGAACCGGTTTTGTCGACATCTATGGCCGCCGTTTCATTGACTGCCTTGGAGGCTACGGCATCTATAACGTTGGACACCGGCATCCAAAAGTGCTCAAGGCAGTCAAAGATCAGCTTGACCGCCAGGCTTTACACAGCCAGGAACTGCTTGACCCATTAAGGGCAATGCTGGCCAAACTGGTTTCTATGATTACTCCCGGGGAGCTAAATTTTTCATTTTTTACCAACAGCGGGACAGAATCAGTGGAAGGAGCATTGAAGCTGGCCAAGCTGCATACGGGCCGCCCGGGTATAATTTCTACAGTAGGCGCGTTTCACGGAAAATCACAGGGCTCGTTAAGCGCCACCGCCAAAGAAGTATTCAGGGCTCCATACCTGCCCCTGCTGCCGGGGGTTCAACATGTTCCCTACGGCGATGCGGAAACCATGCGCAAAGTAATCCACAGCAGCTTTGCCGTGGGCAACAAAATCGCAGCAGTGATATTGGAACCCATCCAGGGAGAAGGAGGAGTAATCATTCCTCCCGACAATTATTTCAAAGAAGTAAGAGAGATTTGTGATGAATTCGAAGTCTTATTGATTGCCGACGAAGTGCAGACCGGTATGGGCCGCACAGGAAAGATGTTCGGAATGGAGCATTATGATGTAGTCCCAGACATTATGTGCCTGGCCAAGGCTTTCGGCGGCGGGGTTATGCCTATCGGGGCTTTCGTTTCCACAAAGGAAATCTTCGAAAAGATGACTCCCAATCCGTTCTTACATACCACCACCTTTGGAGGAAACCCCGTAGCCTGCGCAGCAGCCATTGCAGCGATTAATGTAATCATAGAAGAAAACCTTTGCCAACAGGCCAAAGAAAAAGGCGACTACTTCCTGCCTAAGGTTAAACAAATAGCCGAAAAGCAGCCTTTGATGAAAGAAGCACGCGGTAGAGGCCTGCTGATAGGCCTGGAATTTGTTGATGATGAAGTCGGTTTTGAAGTGGCAAAAGGGTTGTACGATAACGGGATCCTGGTGGCAGGAACATTGATTAACGCCAAAACTATCAGAATTGAACCAACCTTGACCATCAGCTACGAAGAGCTGGACTACGTATTGGAAACCCTGGACAAAGTCCTCGATAATATTTCCAAATCAGCCATGCCAACTGCCAGGGGAGCAAAAATTTTAAAATTCGCAGCAGAAAAATGCATCGGATGTAAACTTTGTCACCTGGCATGCAGCGTTCAAAATGAGCAAACCTTTAATCCGTCCCTGGCCCGGCTTAAAATCACTTCTGAATATACCAGGGCCGGCCTGGAAGTAAAAGGTCAAACATGTGACCTGTGTTTGGAATGCGTTACAGCATGCCCAACCAACTCAATCCAGTTAAAAAACGGACGCCTTATATTTAATGAACCAACCTGTACGGACTGTAAATTGTGTGTGGACATATGCCCTAACGGCGTAATCGTTAAAAAAGAACAAGGCATAGGGGTGTGCGTGCAATGTATGAGCTGTACTGGTTGGTGCCCCACCAGTGCTGTGACTTACGAGGAGGTGAAAAGTTAAATGGCTTACACTAACAAGATTTTAAGAGTTAATTTGTCTACGGGAAAAATTCAAGTTGAAGACCTTGTCACAAGCTGGGCCCGCGATTATTTAGGCGGGAAAGGCTTGAGCATTAAGTACCTTTATGAAGAGTTGAAGGCCGGAGTTGATCCTTTGTCACCCGAAAACAAAATGATCTTGATGACCGGACCTTTAACCGGCACCAATGCTCCCAATTCCGGAAAATTGGCTATTGCTTCAAAATCACCGGCTACCGGAACAATCCTTGATTGCTCTATCGGAGGAGCTATCTCGGCCGAGCTTAAATACGCCGGTTACGACGGAATCATCATTGAAGGCAAAGCCAGCGTTCCAGTTTACTTAAGCATTGAAGATAACAAGGTAGAATTGCGCAGCGCCAACCACCTTTGGGGCAAAGGAGCTCATGAAGCAGAACATCTTATCAAGGAAACAGACAAAGAAGCGCGGGTGCTGGTTATTGGCCCGGCTGGAGAAAACCTCTTAACAATGTCTTGCATAAACTCCGAGCTATACCGTCAGGCCGGCCGGGGCGGGATTGGGGCCGTTATGGGCAGTAAGAATTTAAAAGCAATCACCGTTAAAGGATCCGGAGGCGTAGATGTGCCCGATATCCGCAAATTCTCAGTAGCCATGAATAAACTGCGGCGGGAAAACACCATGAGTGATGACAACATGTGGACTTACAGCGACGGCACTCCCATGATTGTAGAGCTGACTCAAACGACCGGGACTTTGCCTACCCGTAATTTCCAGGATGGCGCTTTTGAAAAATATGAAGCAATCGATACTGAAGCAATGAAAAAAGTACGCACTGCCAAGAAAGCCTGTTTTGCCTGCCCCCTGGGATGCGGAAACTACATTAAGGCCGGACAAAGTGTTGTGGAAGGACCCGAGTATGAAACTCTCGCTCTTTGCGGCTCAAATTGCGGAATTGCCGACCTTGAAGCAATTGCTGAATTTAACCGCCTGTGTGACGACTACGGAATCGACACGATTTCCGCCGGAAACGTAACGGCTTTTGCCATGGAGCTTACCGAAAAAGGGATCCATGATTTTGGGCTTAAGTTTGGAGGTGTCGAAGAGTACCTCCAGATTCCGGCCAAGATCACCAGGCTGGAAGGAATCGGAGCTGAACTGGCAAAAGGGGTGCGCTACCTTGCTCAAAAATACGGAGGCAGTGAGTTCGCCATGCAGGTTAAAGGGTTGGAGTTTCCCGGCTATGAGCCCCGCGGCTCCTGGGGAATGGGCCTGGCCTATGCCACCTCTGACCGCGGCGCCTGCCATATGAGGGCCTGGCCGATTGCCGTTGAAGCATTTGATGATGACGGAGATCCGTACACAGTTGAGGGTAAGGCTGAAATGGTAAAAGATATGCAGGATGCCAATTCTGCAAAATTTTCTGCTATTTTCTGTGATTTCTGGGACGTTGACGAAGAAACCCAGGCCGAAATCCTAAGCGCCGCTCTCGGCTACGATATGAATGCCGAAGATTTAAAAACAATAGGGGAAAGGGTAACCAACCTGGCCCGGCTTTTTAACGAGCGGGAAGGGTTTACCTCTAAAGACGACTCTTTACCGGAGCGGATTTTTAAAGATCCTCTCTCTTCCGGCCCCTCGGCCGGCAAGGTGCTGCCGCGAGAGGATTACGAAAAAATGCTCGATGAATACTACCGCTTAAGAGGTTGGGACCTGGAAGGCCGGGTAAGCGCAAGTAAAAAACGGGAACTGAACCTTTAGTAAAAGCTATCTAATAGTTAGGATATAACAAAAAGGGCAAGGCACTTATAATAAATGAATTATTAGTGCCTTGCCTGACTTGATTGTCAAGTCCCTCTGTCTTAGATATAAACTTAAATATGAAACCATTATCGGTTTTTGGGCAAGCAGTGTTCTGGTATAATTAAAAAGCCTGCTGAAACCTGTGACTGGACATACATAAACAAAACGGTAAGCATAAGAAGGAGATCCGGATATGAAAGTTAAAATACTTTTAAGGGGACCTCTACAGAAATATGGAAATGGTAAGCGAATTGTAGAAGTTCATTTAGAGCGCAGCAATGTCACCGTACGGGACACTATAGAGCAGTTAAATATCCCATTATCCGCTGTTTCTTTTATTTTAATTAACGGGGAAAAAAAGAACCTGGAGACAGCCCTCCAGGGAGGAGAAGTAGTAACAGTACACCCAAGGGTGGCCGGAGGCTGAACTAAATTTATGTAATAATTTTCTTCTTTAATACTTGATCAAGGCGGGAAGGTAAGACCAGTAACATTTTTAAAATATTGTCGAATACTTGTACCTGGACGATTTGAAACCGTATGGCTCGAAATGATACCCGAAATTAAATAATCAATAAGGAGAAATTGCCTTGAAAGTAATCATTTTAGGCGGCAGTGGAGCTCAGGGGAAAGCGGTTGCATTTGATCTGGCAAAGAACGATAGCGTTGAGGAAATTATATTGGCCGACCTTAACGACAGTGAATTAAACCAGGTAGCCGGGTGGATTAATTCGCCTAAATGTAAAACAGCGGTTGTCGACTGCAGCAAAGAACTGGAAATAACTCAGCTGATTGAAAGTGAAAATGCCGGGATCATTGTTTGTTCATTGCCATGGCAAATAACTTTACCTCCTGTAAATGCTGCTATTAAAAGCGGCATTAATTTTGTGGATTTTGGGCTTTATCACAATAAAGAGTTTGATCACAGATTTGAAGAATATGATCAAAAAGCAAAAGAAGCCGGATCAATCATAATACCAAGCTGCGGGCTGGCTCCCGGGATCACCAATATGCTGGCGGCATACGGGGTCAGCAAGCTTGATTCAGCCCATACCGTTGAAGTATATGACGGGGGTAACCCGGAAATACCGGAACCGCCTCTTTTTTATAAAACTGTATGGAGCATCGAAGGTGTATGGACCCAGTTTACCGGTTCCTGCTGGATTATTAAAGACGGGGCCCCGGCTACAATAGAAGCTGTTACCGGAATAGAAACCCTTGAATTTGAGGGAGTGGGAAATTTTGAGGCGGCATATACTGAGTGCCTGGGAACAATGCTGCATGCCTACAAACACCCGGTTATGAAAGGGGTAAAAAATGCTTATGGCAAAACTATTCGCTGGCCCGGACATTATGATAAAATTAAAACTTTTAAGGAATGCGGCTTTCTAAATGATGAGCCAATTATATGCGGGGACAGCAAAATAGCTCCCCGTAAATTTTTAACCGCCCTGCTGGAACCGGTATTAAAGTTGGAAGCAGACCAGCGGGATATGACACTGGTAAGGGTTAATTCATATGGCACATTAAACGGTGCGAAAGCTACTTATTCTTATGAACTGGTAGATTACAAGGATCTGGAAACCGGGATCTTGAGCATGGCCAGGACGACCGGATTTACCGGCTCCATCCTGGTTGATATGATTAATAAAGGTCAATTTGGTGAAGCCGGGATTGTAATGCCGGAACAAATCGGTGGCGACCCTGTATTGTTCCAGCAAATGATCGAAGAATACAAAAAAAGAAATATTAGCATCAAAGAGGTTTAAAGTGCATTAAACAGTCAAACCAGGTGGGATTATTGTTAATTGTTCAGGAGAGGCTGCCGGCAGATACCCGGCAGCCTCTCTTTCCAACCAGATATATTAAATAAACGTACCCTCCAGACGAGCAAGCGCAAGCCAAAAGCCGAAGATAATGCACGACTAATCAAGCTTACTGGCGGCATTGTTTGTTTTTTCTCAATCTATTATTATCTCCTCATCAAATCGGGGAGCCAGGTAACCAGCTCTGGGAAGAACATGATCAAAAGTAACCCCAGCGCCTGAATGATGACAAAAGGCACAATGGATCGATATATATCTGCCATCGATATTTCCTTGGGCACGATCCCTTTCAAATAAAACAGGTTAAAGCCATATGGAGGGGTTAAATAAGCCATCTGTTTGTTAAGGATAAATGATACCCCGAACCAGATCGGATGGAACCCTAAGGCAACGGCAACAGGATGAAAGATTGGCGCAGCAAGCATTACAACCGCATAATCATCCATAATCATACCCGCTATGAAAAGAAAGATGTGCATCGCCAAAATAATAACCCATCTGTTTACTTCCAAATCGTCTACCAGGCCGACAACCAGTTCTCTTCCTCCAAGCGCAATATAGGTGGCATTGAAAATACTGGCTGCGGCTACAATCCACATCACCATACAGGTAATAGCCAGTGTGCTTCTAATGGTGTGATTGACCAGATCGAAATTAAATCTTTTATTCACTATAGCACATATAAAAGCACCGAAAGCCCCGACCCCTGCCGCTTCGGAAGGGGTTGCAATCCCCGTATAGATCGAACCGAGGACTGTAAAAATTAAAAGTGCCGGGAGAATAAGATATTTTAAAGAAGCGATCCTTTCTTTTAAGTCAACTCTTTCCTCAACCGGAATGGGCGGCCCCAAACTTGGATTATGGCGGCAGGCGAGAAAGATATAGCCTATATGCATCGCTGCTATAACCAGGCCGGGAACTATGCCTCCAAAAAACATTTGCCCCACCGACTGTTTCGTAATCGAGGCGTAAATAATCATGATAACACTGGGAGGGATAACAATCCCCAGCACCCCGCCGGCGGCAACCGATCCGGTAGCAAGGAACTTGCTGTAATTTCTTTTCAGCATGGATGGAATGGCAATCAGGCCCATCGATACCGTCGCCGCTCCGCTCACACCGGACATTGCAGCAAAAATAGTGCTGATCATTACGGTGCCCATGGCCAGTCCACCGGCAAGAAAACTGGTCCACCGGTAAATTGCTTCATACAGTGAATCGGCGATGCCGGATCGCTCCAAAACACTGGCCATCAATAAAAAGAGGGGCAGGGCAAGCAAAGTTGGACTTACCTGCCTGAACACTACCAGCGGGATATTGGAAAGGCCCTGGGGCCCCCATAAAAAGTAGGTAAAAACAACGGCAATACTCCCCAGCGCAAGGGCAACCGGCACCTTAAGGGCTAAAAGGATCAGCAGTGATGCGAAAAGGAGTATGGTGATGGTTTCAATCGTCACTGTTGGTGGCCCCCTTGTTCTTAAAATAATTAGCAAAGTCTTCAAAATACTGTTTGGTAAATTGCAGGATCATTAATAAAGCTGCCAGGGGCATCATCATCTTCAAGTGATAGATGGGAGGGCCAAAAGCAGTAGTAGCATGCTCCCTGATCAGGAACGAACGCAGGGCATATTCGTAGCTTGTCCACAATAAGGCTCCAAAAAATAAGAGCATGCAGAGAAAAGCAATCACATCTGAAGCAAGTTTCAATGAGGGGGGGAACCTTTCGTAAAAAACATCCACACTGATTATTTGGCGCTTATAAATATGATAGCCCGCACCTATAAAAACCATGATCGCAAACATCTGCATGTTCATATCCCAAACCCACAGGGTGGGGCGCCTGAAAAAATATCTCATGACAACTTCCAAAATCATGAACAGGGTGACTACTAAAACCGCATAGCAGGCAATGTTACCCAGCCAGTGGTTTACAAAATCAATGCCTCGTCCAATTGTCTTCATCTATTAGCCTCCTTTTGGGAGTAAAGCTCCAGACAAAACAGAATAGGAGTTAAGGGGGCATTACTTTAAATCTTTTAAATAGCATGCCCCCCACACTTACCCCTAGACATCTTTAAGGCCTAAGCATTATATTTGCTGTGCTTAATTAAATTAGAGTAACCTTTTTAGGGCTTAAAATCCCCTTCGTCATGTTCTTCATACCAGCGGTTGATGATTTCAATGGCTTCCCTGGTATAATCATCTCTATCTTCAACTTCCCCCCAGATTACATCAGTAGCCAGGTCCCTTAACTCTTCTACCACCTCGGTATGATCTACTACCGTATAGCCTAATTCCTCTTCTCTTTCATAAATTTCTTCCCACTGTGTTTCATACAAAGCATAAAGTTCGGGAATGTAAACTTCCCGGTACACTTCATGCACGATCTGCTGGATGTCTTCCGGCAGGGCGTTCCAGGAATCTAAGTTGATCTTCATATGGCTTTTGCTGTGGGCGGAAATGGTGGGAATATGGATGTAGGGTGCCACTTCATACCAGGCATAATCTATAAAACCATCCACGCTCCAGGTGGCGGCATCGATTGTGCCCAGGCTAAGCTCGGTATACATTTCAGCGCCCGGCACAAATGTGGTTGAAACTCCGGCTTCCTCAAGCAAATCAACCCAGGCACCGGTAGCCCTTACAATCATGCCCCTCATGTCATCCAGAGTTTCGATGGGCTCTACCGAATTGATAACGGGATAGCCGCTGTATGAGTGGGATCCAAGGTAGTAAACTCCACCCTGCTCTCTATAAGCTTCCCTGAACAGCTCAGCAAGCGCTCCATCTTCAAATTCATAGAGCATATGCTCTGCATCCTCCGTATAACCAAAGCCGGGCCACTGGCCAGCCAGGCCACCTTCAATATCTGCTACAGGAACAACGTCCCGGAAATATCCGCCGTAAGCGTGAGATACGTCGATAACGCCTCTTTCAACAGCTTCAAGCTGCTCTTCTTCAGGAACAATGGTTCCGGCAGGATAGGCGGTGATTTCCAGACGGCCGTCAGTTCTATCGTAAATCTCGTCAAAGAACGAATCCAGAGCCACGTACTCCAGGTCCGCCTCACCATAGGCAACCTGGTGGCGCCATTCAAATGTCTCTTCAGGATCTACAGGTTCTTCAGGTTCATCAACAGGATCAACTTCTTCAGGATCCTCTACGGGTTCTTCCGGCTCACAGCCGGCCATCAAAAATCCCATTCCAAACAGTAATCCTAATGCCAGCAAAACAACTAAAAAACGCTTCATTCTTTTTTACCCCCTTCAAATTAATTGCATTTTCAATCATTCTCATCCACTAGTTCGCTCTTTGCCCGGCGGCGGTTACATCACCATGGCTGATTTTTAAAGCCTTAAGAGGCAAATAACTCAGCCTTGACCGGGCCAAAATACAACCACCCCTTACAAATACCATAAAGCCTTGATCATTTAACCTTAAGCATCACCCCTCATTTTGAAAATGTTGAAACATAAAGTTTCTTTTAGATACATGATTATATATAAAGTTTAAACCGAACATTACCAGTTTGTATTGTTGTATCGTTATATTGAGTTGTTGACAGTCTTACCAACAAGCCTCATTAAGTAAAACAAGTATATATAAAGTTGTCCATAATGTAAAGATTTTTACAAGTTTCTTTCGAGCCGTGATAACTGCCATATCAAATAAACAGCCGTCTAAGACTCATTTGCCAGAGCTTGCTCAAAAATTTGCAGGGCTTCATCAATTACCGCCCTCGATACATTAAGCGGGGCTATAAAGCGAATGCAGTTCTTAAAAGTTCCGCAGGGGAACAACAAAAGGCCGTTTTCTCTACAGTAATTGTTTACTCTTTTATTTAACTCCGCATCGGGATTACCTTTGGCATCAACCAGCTCTACCGCCAGCATCAGTCCAAGTCCACGCACATCCCCTATGAAGTTAAACTTATTTTGTAATTCCATAAGCTTTTCTTTAAAGTAAGAACCGTTGTTCCGGCAATTCTCCAGCACATTCTCTTCCTCTATGGCCTGCAAAGAAGCAACGGCTGCGGCACAACTGATCGGATTGGCGCCAAAAGTGCCACCATGAGCGCCAGGAGGCCATTCCCGCATCAACTCTTCGTTCGATACTACAGCAGAAAGCGGCATGCCTCCTGCGATAGCTTTGCCCAAAACTAAAATATCGGGGACAATATCAAAATGCTCGGAGGCAAACATATGGCCGGTTCGACCAAATCCGGTTTGAATTTCATCAAAAGCAAGCAGGATGTTATTCTCCTTGCAAAGCTCAGCTAAAGCATGAACATATTTTTCGGGGGGGACTATATAGCCGCCTTCTCCCTGGACCGGTTCAAATAAAGCTGTTGCCACTTCCTCAGGGGGCACAAGATAATGAAAAGCAGTGTTTATTTCTTCAAGGCATTCCAGTGAGCAGGTTTCTACATCCTGGCCATAAGGGCAGCGATAACAATAGGGATAGGGAACGTGATAAATGCCCGGCAGCAAAGGCTCGTATTTGTTGCGAAAACTAACGGTGGAAGATGTCATAGAGGTGGCGCCAAAAGTCCTGCCATGAAAAGAACCGCGAAAAGCCAGGTACGCTTTTTTCCCGGTCCGGTATCGGGCCAGCTTTAATGCCCCTTCGACCGCCTCTGCTCCGGAATTGCTAAAGAAAAATAAATTTAAATCACCCGGGGTTATTTCGGACAGTTTATCGGCAAGAGTAAGGGCCGACGGATAATATCCCAGGTTAAATGAACCATGAATCAATTTTTTAGCCTGCTCTTCGATGGCATTAACAATTTTGGGATGACAATGGCCTAATGCATTCACAGCAATCCCCTGGACAAAATCCAGGTATTTTTTTCCATCAGTGCTGTATAAATAAGGCCCCTCCCCTTTTTCGAAATTAAGCTGTGTGGCTTTCTGCAAAGCCGGAGTAAAATGCAATCCAAGATCTTTTTGCTCTTCCGGCATTTATTTCACGCCCTTCCGTATAGATATAAGGTAAATCATAGTGCTCATCTCTCTTTAGACGCCTGGAAATTTTGTGAGCTTGAGGATGGTAAGAAGAAGTGCGCCTGCAAATTGCTCCCCATCTGAATCATTACCAGTGTCTTAAAGTCTTTCTTGCTGTTTTAGCTGGATGAGATGCATCAACAAAGTTAGAGTCCAAAATAGTACCTAATTAAGTATTTATCGACCTCCCGGCTCCTTATGTTTTGGGAAACTGGCCTCCGTTTGACAAACTAGTTAAAATCGTGTAAAAACCCCGGCTTTGCTTGTTAATTATTTTTAAATAATTGATTAAATTGATCGAGACCACGATCAGGTGTAATTTTTGTTGCGTAAATAATTTCTATATAAATCAAAATATACCTTCTTTCATTTAATAAGTTTTTGTATGATAAATTAATTCCAAGCTTATGAAATAACCTCTTTTCTCAGTCGTAATATCATAACCAGGTAAAAATTAAGTTGGCGGTTAAATAAGCGCCAAAAATAATACAATTAACCATATCCGTTTCCTGAAACCACTATAGTCAACCATGATTTACTTCCTCAATGCTTCAGATAAAAAATTTATTTATTTCTCTTAAACTGTGGTGAATATAAGCAAGCTTTTATGGATACAAGCGGTGTGCGCCCAATAAGAGGCGCACACCACATTTTCAACCTTGTAGTATTTTATGGCCTATCGTTGAAAGACTGTTTCTCCATCGACCATTGTCATGACAATTCGTTCCGGCATTTCAAAGCAGAGCTCTGGAT
>SKMK01000036.1 GCA_007121075.1 Syntrophomonadaceae bacterium | reverse complement strand
TTCCAGAAATAAGGTTTTAATTTTATTAATCACTAAACAAGAAAAAGGAGGACAATTAATGTTGTCAGAAGTGAGTAAAACAAAAAAAGAAGATAATATTTTGAATTCAACCCTTGATATGATAAAGCAGGCTATAGATTTTGCGGAGCTGTCTACCGATGTTTATGAACACTTAAAAACTCCAATGCGTTTTGTTGAAGTTGCCATCCCGGTAGAAATGGATGATGGTACGACAAAAGTATATACTGGTTATCGTTCCCAGCATAACAATGTTTATGGCCCTTTTAAAGGTGGCCTCCGTTATCACTGGGATGTAACAGCAGATAGCCTCAAGGCCCTTTCAATGTGGATGACTTTAAAGTGTTCCCTGGTTGGAGTGCCTTTTGGAGGAGCTAAAGGAGCAGTCGTTTGCGATCCTTTAAAAATGAGCGATAGAGAAAGGGAGCGCCTGACAAGAAGTTATGTGAGATCTCTAGGTACAATCCTTGGCCCCGAAATCGATATTCCCGCTCCGGATCTTTTTACCGATGCCCAGGTAATGGCCTGGATGGCCGATGAATACAGCGCTAATGTGCGTGAACCTTCATTTGGTGTGGTTACAGGGAAGCCTTTGGCTGTTGGAGGTTGTGTCGGCAGGAATGAAGCAACCGGGCGAGGTACTTTTTTTGTGACCAGGGAAGCGGCCAGGGCTTACAGAATCCCCCTTGAGAAGAGCAGGATTGTGATTCAAGGTTTTGGTAACGTAGGCAGTAATGCTGCGAAAATGTTTTATGACGAAGGGTGCCCAATCATAGGGGTGGGCGATATTAGCGGAGCCATCTTCAACAAAGATGGTATCGATGTAGGGAAATTAACAGCTCATGTTAAGGAAACCGGATATGTAAAGGATTTCCCTGGCGCTGAACCAATCAGTAATGAAGATCTTTTGACCTTGGATTGCGATATTCTTATTCCCGCTGCTCTGGAGAATCAGATTACCGGCAGAAATGCTGATGCTATCCGGGCAAAAGTTATAGTGGAAGCGGCAAATGGGCCGACAACCCCGGAAGCAGACAAGATTCTTAAGGATAAAAAGATTTTGGTGGTTCCCGATATTCTTTCCAACAGCGGCGGGGTTACCGTTTCCTATTTTGAGTGGGTCCAGAATAATTACGGTTTTAGCTGGGATCTAAATACGGTTAATACGCACTTAGAAGATAAAATGGTTAGTGCTTTTAACAACGTTTACAGCTATTTCTGTGAAAAATGTGTTGACTCCGATATGCGGACCGGCGCTTATATGTATTCTATCAATCGGCTTGCTGAAGCAATGCAATATCGGGGTTGGCTGCATAATGGTATGTATTTATAAAAACGTTAGCTTTGGCGAATATAACTAAGAATTTGAGATTAAGTAAGAGTTTTTTGGAGCAGGGGAGGGCTTAGGGCTCGCCTCTGCTTCAACCGGTGATTTGCTAATTATTTCAGAAAATTATAAGTTAGATGTGAATATGTTAACCATAAACAGCGATCTGTAGCATGTTATTGTTATTTCCAGCATAAGGGCTATACACTTTAAAACAGCAGTTATAATAGAAAAATGACAGGTTTTATTCAAAAGGAGGAAATAAGTTCTTGGTGCAGGCTAATCAGGGTGATTTTACTGCAGATCTTATTATCAAAGAAGAATGGTGTAAAGGATGCGGTATTTGTGCAGCTTTCTGTCCCAGGGAGGCTCTTTTTTTGGATGAACAGAGCAAAGCTCAAAAAGACATGGAAAAATGCACTAAATGCGGCATCTGCGAAACTTTTTGTCCAGACTTTGCGATTTCACTGATCAAGAGGAGGCTTTTTGTAAATGCCGGAGACGAAGCCGGTCTTGATGCAAGGAAATGAAGCCTGTGCTGAAGGAGCAATCAGTGCAGGGGTTCGTTTTTATGCCGGGTACCCGATAACTCCTTCTACAGAGGTGGCTGAACGGATGGCGGTCAAGCTGCCTGATATAGGGGGAGTTTTTATTCAGATGGAGGATGAAATAGCCAGCATGGCTGCCGTTATCGGAGCATCCATCGGAGGTATGCGGACTCTCACCGCTACCAGCGGGCCCGGTTTTTCACTTAAGCAAGAAAATATAGGGTATGCCATTATGGCCGAGATACCCTGTGTGATAGTGAATGTTCAGCGAATGGGGCCCAGCACGGGTGTCCCTACCGCGCCTTCTCAGGGAGATGTTATGCAGGCCCGCTGGGGTACCCATGGTGATCACCCGGTTATAGTGTTTTCTCCCGCTTCAGTTTATGAAACATATTATTTAACTGTTGCGGCCGTTAATTTAAGCCAAAAATTAAGACAGCCGATTATTTTGCTCCTTGATGAAGTAATCGGCCACATGAGGGAAAAGGTTACCATCCCTAAGGACAGCAAATTAATGGTGGAAAAAGCGAGCGACAAGGTGCCTGCCGACTGGAAGCCCTATGATGACAAAGGCCTTACCCCCCTGGTTCCATTTGGTTTTGGCCATTACTACCATGTCACCGGCCTGTTTCACGACCAGTACGGGTTCCCCACCGGGGATCCTCAGCAGGTTGAACGATCCCTGGATCGGATCCATGAAAAATTGAAGAAGTACCGGGACGAAGTGGTCCTCACAAATTATATTGGGCACAAGGAACCGCGAGTAGTAATTGTGACTTATGGTTGCACAGTGCGTTCGGCCCGGGCCGTTGTTAAAAAAGCTTACTGGAACAACCGACAGCCGGTGGGGCTGCTGAGCCTGCAGACCCTGTGGCCGTTTCCGGATAAAGAAGTACAGGAAATAGCCAAAAAGGCCGATGTGGTCATAGTACCGGAAATGAACATGGGCCAGATTATCGGCGAAGTGGAACGCCAGGTCAAAGGCGAAGCAGAAGTTATTCCTTTAAACCGCTATGATGGTGAAATGATCAGTCCTGAACAGATTTCAGATATTATGGGGAGGTGGCTATCATAGAACAGTTAACACAGGATTTTTTAAGGACGAAGAAGCTGCCCCATATCTGGTGCCCCGGATGTGGGAACGGAATCGTAACCGCCGCACTGGTCAGAGCCATTGAAAGGGCTGATTATGACCAGCGCGATGTAGTAATTGTTTCAGGTATAGGCTGTTCTTCCAGGGCAGCCGGGTATTTGAACTTCAACACCCTGCACACTACCCACGGCCGGGCCCTGGCTTTTGCCACCGGTTTAAAAATGGCCAGGCCGGAATTAAAACTGTTTGTGATCATGGGTGACGGCGATTGCAGCGCCATCGGAGGCAACCACTTTATTCATTCGGCCAGGAGGAATATTGACTTGAATGCTATCGTGGTCAATAATCACATATATGGCATGACGGGCGGACAGCATTCACCGCTGACACCAATTGGGAAAAAGGCGACCACAGCTCCCCGCGGGACTTTGGAGCGGGAATTTAACCTGTTGGAACTGGCCAGGGGCGCCGGTGCAACTTTTGGAGCCAGGGGCAATGCCGCTCAACCTCGCCAGCTTGAACAGCTTATTACCAGGGGGGCAAAACATAAAGGTTTTTCGATAGTGGAAGCATTATCGCCCTGCCCCATTGCTTATGGTAGAAGAAACAAGCTTGGGGGGCCGGTTGATATGATGAAGGATCTGAAAGAAAACAGCATTTCAACCGAGCGGGCTGCCGGCAAAGAAGACTCGGAACTGGAAGGCAAAACAATAACCGGGGTTATTTTTAACTATGAAGAACCTGAATACGCCGCTGAGTATTACCATTCAATTGGTAAAGAGATCCCGGTAAAATCGAGCGGTTAAAAGCGGGGGGAGTTTTTTTGGGAAACAGGCAGGAAATTTTACTGACCGGAGCCGGAGGACAGGGTTTGATCCTGGCCTCGATTATCCTTGCCCATGCTGCCGTAAACGACAACAAAAACGTGGTTCAAACCCAATCTTACGGTCCGGAAGCCCGGGGCGGAGCCAGCATGGCCGGTGTGATAATCGACATTGATACAATTGAATACCCCAAGGTGGTTAATCCAACAGTCCTGCTTTGCATGAACCAGGCTTCTTTTAACAAGTACCTGCCCAAGATTAAGAGAGTCGGGGAGTGCATTGTCATTGTCGACTCGACCTTTGTCAGCGGACCCTTCCGGGAAGAGTACAAAGTACAGAATTATCCGATTACCAAGGTGGCCAAAGAAAAAGTGGGCAAAGAAGTGGTTGCCAATATGCTGGCCCTGGGCGTAGTTAACGCCGCCGCCGGGCTGGTGGATCCGGACATATTTCGGGAAAGTATTTTTGAAATGGCTCCCAAAGGCAGCGGCGAAATCAATCAAAAGGCATTTGACATGGGCTATTTTTTATATGAGCAGGGTTCGGGACAGGATATCGATCAATCAGCGCAAAATCCTCAATAATAGGTAAAGGCGGCCTTGATTCCAGTTGAACATCAATTGCCCGGGCTGTTTACTGGCACCGGAACATGGTATTTTTGTTTTGTTGCTAGAACAGGCTCATCGTAGCTTTCGGGTTTAACGATGAGCTTTTTCATAAATCTTGCCAGTCGGCTATTGTTATTATAACCTTTTAAAATCTAAATTGCCCGCCGGCATCAAATAGATGAGGATAAAACTATCAAGGTGTTCTAAACAAAGAAGGAAGGTGATTTAAGCCTGTGGCTTATGTAATTTTTATACTGATCATTGTGGCTCTGATTGGATTGGGAGTACTACTGCTTCGCTTTATGATGGGCCGGGCTTTAAAGCAGGTTATCAGGATTTTCAGGGAAAAAGAAGCCCTGGATCCGGAAAGTGCCAAAACTGGCAATGAACTAGGCCTGAAGACTTCTTCTGAAACCAAGTTAACCGACGGTATGTTTAAGCTGCGCGACTATAAGCCCTACGTTTTCGATTCCCTTTTCCAGCTGGATGTAATACAGATGACTGAAGAGGGCAAGTACTTTTTATCTGAAGAAACACTGCAAAAATCAAAAATTGGCAACATAGTCCAATCAAAATCAAAAAATAACTAATTATATGAAGAAGGAGATGGGAGATCAGGTATGAGGACAGTTGATTTGAACTGCGACATGGGAGAAAGTTTTGGAGTATATAAATTGGGTTCTGACGACGAGGTTATCCAAAATATATCTTCAGCTAACATTGCCTGTGGCTTTCACGCAGGAGATCCCCAAATTATGGATTACACTGTAAAGCTAGCCAAAAAACATGGAGTAGCTGTTGGCGCTCACCCCGGTTTTGCCGATCTTAAAGGGTTTGGTCGCCGAAGGATTGATATTGCCCCTGAAGAACTGGAAAAAGAATTGATTTATCAAATAGGAGCTATGCAAGGTTTTTGTAAAGCCAATGGAGTAAAAATGGTTCATGTAAAAGCCCATGGAGCTTTAAATAATATAGCCAGCATTAATAAGGAGCTGGCATTTACTATTGCCCGGTCTATTAAAGCGGTAGACCCCGGTTTAATATTTGTTGCCCTTGCTTTTTCTGAAATGGAAAAAGCAGGTAGGGAAGAGGGGTTGAACGTAGCCCGGGAAGGCTTTGCCGATCGGGCTTATGATTCTGAAGGAATGTTGGTTTCAAGAAAGCAACCGGGAGCGGTAATTCACGATCCTGAGATGGTTGTTGAAAGGGTATTGCGAATGGTTCAAGAAGGCAAGGTCCGTACTGTCTCGGGTGAAGATATTGACATTAATCCGGACACTATATGTGTCCATGGCGATAACCCTGAAGCGGTTGAGCTAACCAGGCAGCTAAAATTCAGGCTGAATGAAGAAGGTATTAAAATCAAACCCCTGTCTGTGTAATTTAAACCTGTAGCAGGTTAATGGCCTTTGGGTATGGGTCGAAATATTTTCTGCTGAAAAAATAAGCCAATTAACAGGAGTATTATTTAACTGGGAGATGATAAGTATGGCGGAAATTAACGTGGTGCCAGCAGGTGATCAGGCCCTGGCGCTGGAATTCGAGAACCGAATCGATCCCGAGATAAATTCCAAAGTCCGGGCTGCAGATTACTATTTAACGAAAGAAAGTAAACTGAAAGGTCTTTTGGAAACCGTTCCAACTTACCGCTCATTGCTGGTTTATTATGATCCGGATGTATGGGATTATGAAGAATTAAAAGAGGTTTTGCTTAATGTAGAGGAACATTTAAAGGATGTTGCAATTCCAAATCCTGAAACATTAGAAATACCGGTTCTCTATGGAGGGGAGTATGGTCCAGATATTGATTATGTGGCAGAATATAACAATTTAACGATCGAAGAGGTAATTGATATTCATCATTCTTCAACTTATTTGATATATATGCTGGGTTTTGTGCCCGGGTTTCCCTACCTGGGCGGGATGTCCTCCAAAATTGCCACTCCGCGCCTGGAAAACCCCCGCACCCAGATCCCTGCCGGTTCTGTTGGTATAGCCGGCAGTCAAACAGGCATCTATCCCCTGGAAAGCCCCGGAGGATGGCGGTTAATAGGTCGAACTCCTTTGAAACTATTTGATCCTTCGAAAGAAGATCCTTTTTTGCCCAAACCAGGTCATTATTTAAAATTTTACCCGATCAGCGAGGATGAATTTGAATCGTATCTACAGGCTTAATCTCAATAAGCGAGTTTAATATACAGGCAGGTGAAAGAATTGCAAGTGATTAAAGTTATTGAATCCGGGCCTTTTACAACCGTGCAGGATGGAGGACGGTTCGGATACCAGCGGTATGGAATGGCTCCAGCAGGCGCTATGGATGAGGTTTCTTATCAACTGGGGAATTTAATTTTGGGAAATGAAGCAAATGCGGCGTCCTTAGAGTTTACTTTAAAAGGACCCCGGTTGGAAATCTTACATGACACGGCCCTGGTAGTAACCGGGGGAAGATGTGTTGTTAACGTGAACGGGCACCGGAAATATTTAATTTTTGAACCGATCGAGGTAAAAAGCGGAGATCAAGTAGATATTGAATGGATAACTGAAGGAGTGCGGGGATATCTTGCTGTAAAGGGTGGTTTTGACGTCCCCTTAATTATGCAGAGCCGCTCAACTTACCTGAGGGGTAAAATTGGAGGCTTTGAAGGGAGGCGTTTAAAAGGAGAAGAAGTACTCTCTGCGTTCCAAAGTAATAATTCGCTGGGGCGGGCTTTGCCTGAGAAGCAGTGGCCTTCTTATCTGCCTCCTTTTGAAATAGATGTCATCATGGGACCCCAGGTAGATTTTTTTACCGAGGAAGGAATTAACACTTTTTTGAATGAAACCTTCCAAATCAGTGAATCAGCCGACCGGATGGGATACAGGCTAACGGGGCCGGAAGTTGTGCATGTGGATAAAGCGGATATTATTTCTGACGGGATTCCACTGGGTGCAATACAGGTGCCGGGACACAAACAGCCAATAATAATGATGAAAGATCGCCAGACGACCGGTGGCTACCCCAAAATTGCGACGGCGGTTTCTTATGAAATTTATCGTCTGGGTCAGGCAAAGCCGGGTGATCAGCTTTCTTTCAGAAGCGTTTCCCTTGATCAAGCAATAGAGAAAAAAAATCATTACAACAAATGGTTCCAGGGTTTGACTGAGTATGTGTCTCAACCGGCTCAGGGGGAAAAGCATTTCAGGTTGTTTATTGATGATAAAAGTTACTATGTGTCAATTAAAGAAATTGACTAGATTTCTCTTATTTCGCGGTACAACTTAATGTTGATTGCAGGAGAGCCCTTGAGGACCATAATTATTGTTCAGTTGTTCTATCATGCCCCGATGCCTCATATTTAAAAGTACTCGAGAGTGGTATCGTTGCATCAAAAAGAAATCTGGTCATGGTTTTTTATGCTGTCGTTGCACCCGTTGCATTGACTTTCAGACCGTAAAATAATACTATTTATAAGATCAGAATAAATAATACTGCAGGTCCTTTACCAGGCTGGCCGAAATACCAGTTGCTGCTTCTGACTGCCAGATAAGATGGGGTGATATGATGACTGAAAATATGCTGCCGCCTGTTTATGATCCGGATCAAGTGGAGATGGAAAGATACCGTTTTTGGCTTGATGGTGATTACTTTCGCGCTTCCGGAGATCCCGACAAAACTCCTTTTACTATAGTGATACCTCCGCCCAACGTTACCGGTTCCCTGCACATGGGGCATGCTTTGAACAATACCGTTCAGGATGTCTTGATCCGCCGCCGCAGGATGCAGGGGTACGACACCCTGTGGCTGCCGGGCTGCGACCATGCCGGAATTGCCACCCAGAATGTTGTCGAGAAGCACCTGGCTGAAGAAGGTATAGACAGCCGTAAACTGGGCCGGGAAAAATTTTTGGAGAGAGTCTGGGCCTGGAAGGATACTTACCTGAAGCGGATAACCAAACAGCTGCATCGCCTGGGCTGCTCCTGCGACTGGTCGAGGGAGCGGTTCACGATGGACGAGGGATGTTCCCGGGCGGTGCGAAAGGTATTTGTCGATCTTTACCACCAGGGTTTGATTTACCGCGGCGACTACATGATTAACTGGTGCTCGCGCTGTTCTACTGCCCTGTCCGACATAGAAGTGGAGCATGAAACTGAGGCTTCTACGATTACCCATATCAGGTATCCCCTGTCTGAAAACGGGAAAATGATTACCGTGGCCACCACCCGCCCTGAATCGATGCTAGGTGACAGCGCGGTTGCTGTCCACCCCGATGATGAGCGTTACCGGGGCCTGGTGGGCAAAAAAGTTATTTTACCCCTTTTAAACCGTGAAATTCCCATCGTCGCCGATGAATATGTCGATCCCGAATTTGGCAGCGGGGCCGTCAAAGTCACGCCCGGACATGACCCCAATGACTTCGCCATCGGCCAACGTCACAACCTGGAAGTTATCAAGGTGATTGGCGAAGATGCCCGGATGACTGCCGAAGCCGGACCCTATGAGGGGATGGACCGTTTCGAGTGCCGCAGACAGGTAGTTGAAGATTTAAAGGCCCAGGGCCTGATTGAAAAGATCGAAAATTACGAGCACTCCATCGGCCACTGCCAGCGATGCGATACGGTGGTTGAGCCGCTCATATCCCGGCAATGGTTTGTTAAAATGAAGCCGTTGGCTGAACCGGCCATAGAGGCGGTTAAAGAAGGTCGGACCAGTTTTGTCCCACCCCGTTTTACCAGGGTCTATAACGACTGGCTTGAAAATATCCGCGATTGGTGTATTTCACGGCAGATCTGGTGGGGACACCGGATTCCAGCCTGGTACTGCGAATGCGGGCAAGTAATAGTTGATTATGAAGATCCTGAGAGCTGCCCTGCCTGCAGAAGCAGTGAACTCAAGCAGGATCCCGATGTCCTTGACACCTGGTTCAGTTCGGCCCTGTGGCCCTTTTCAACCCTGGGCTGGCCTGACAAAACTGACGATCTGGAGCATTTCTATCCCACCAGCGTCCTGGTTACAGGATACGATATAATTTTCTTCTGGGTGGCCCGGATGATGTTTATGGGCCTGGCCTTTATGAAGGACGTTCCTTTCCGGACCGTTTATATAACCGGGCTGGTCCGAGACGCCCTGGGGCGCAAAATGAGCAAATCCCTGGGTAATGGCATTGATCCTCTCGAGGTGATTGAAAATTACGGTGCCGATACGCTCCGTTTCACCCTGGTTACCGGGCAAGCCCCGGGCAATGACCAGCGTTTCAGGCAGGAAAGCGTCGAAGCCGGGCGTAATTTTGCCAACAAGATCTGGAACGCTTCCCGATTTGTCTTGATGAACCTGGGGGAACAAAAAGAAAAGGGAGAGAAATTGCCCCAGTTCGACCCGGATCAACTGCCGGAAAACCTTAACCGGGCCGACCGCTGGATCCTGCATCGCTTTAATGAAACGGTTAAAAAAACCGATCGGCTGTTCGAAGAATATGAGCTGGGCGAGGCAGCCCGCCTGATTTATGAATATCTCTGGAATGATTTTTGTGACTGGTATGTTGAGATCAGCAAGTACCATCTTTACCGTGAGGGCGAAAGTATTGAGGCGGAAGCGGACCGCAACCGGACCCGGAGTATCCTGGTATTCCTGCTTGATGGAGTAATGCGGATCCTGCACCCCTTAATGCCTTTCATATCCGAAGAAATATGGCAGCAACTACCTAACCGCAGGGAAGAGGCCCTGGTAACGGCAGCCTGGCCCGGCCCGGCAGAGAAACTTGACTTTCCCGGGGAAGCCGAAGAAATGGAGCTGTTTCAGCAAGTGGTCAGGGCGATCAGGAACCTCCGCAGCCAGGTTAAACTTCCTCCCGACCGAAAGGCCCCGGTTATTATCAGGGTCGGAGGACGATCTACCGCCTTCCTGGAGGAAGAAGCTCACCAGGTTAAAAGACTGGCTTCCGTAGACACCTTGACTATTCATCCCGAGTCGGAAAAGCCGAAGCAGGCCCTGACTGCTATCATTGGAGAAGAAGTTGAAGTTTATCTCCCCTTGGAAGGCGTAATCGATATTGATGCGGAAAAAGCGCGTCTCAGAAAAGAACTGTCCCAGGTGGAAACTGAAATAAAGCGGACCGAAGGAAAGCTAAATAGTGAAGGTTTTCTGAAAAAAGCGCCTGCTGAAGTCGTGTCCAAGGAAAAATCCCGTCGCGAAGAACAAGAAGCCAGGTTGCAAAAATTACAGCAGAGATTGCAGGAGCTAAATTAACTGATGAAAAGTGAGCAGCGTTATCTGGAAGCCCTGGATTGGATTCATGGCCTGAGCCGGTTTGGGATTAAACCGGGCCTGGAGCGGATGAATGCTATGCTCGATAGGCTGGGCAATCCCCACCGGCAGGTTGATTATGTCCATATAGCGGGAACGAACGGGAAAGGTTCCACGGCGGCGATCCTTGCCTCCATCCTTGAGGCGGCCGGTTACCAGATAGGCCTTTATACTTCTCCGTACCTTCTTTCATTTACCAATCGGATGGCTATTAATGGCCGTGATATTGAGCAGGAGGAGCTGGCTGACCTGGTCGGATTGATCCGGCCGGTCGTAGAAGGAGTGACCGCCGATGAGCGTTATGGGCAGCCGACTGAATTTGAAGTGGTCACTGTCCTGGCTCTGACCTATTTTGCCCGCCGGGAAGTTGACCTGGTTGTCCTGGAAGTCGGTCTTGGAGGGCGTCTTGATGCCACCAATGTTGTCGATCCATTGTTGAGTATCATCACCAATGTTGATCTGGAGCATACAGAGGTGCTCGGCGATACTGTGGAAGAGGTTGCTTTCGAGAAAGCAGGCATCATAAAAGAAGGGATCCCTGTTCTGACTGCCAGCGAAGATCCCAGGGTGCTTGCGGTGATCAAAGCCAGAGCCTCTGAGCTTGATGCCTCCCTCTACAGCTTGTTTGCACCCCACGATAACGGCGGAAAAAAGATCAAACGGCCGGTGTTTAACCGCCGGGTAATTACCGACAAGGGCCAAATTTTTGATTACACTGGCTTTAAACGCTCTTACCAGGATCTGTTTATTCCCCTCCGGGGCAGATATCAAATTTGTAATGCGGCCACCGCCCTGGCGGCAGTGGAACTGCTTGAAAACAGGGGCACCATGGTGGATGAAAAGCATCTGCGGCAGGGGTTGTCTGAAGTAATCTGGCCGGGGCGCCTGGAATTATTGAAAAACAGTCCAAAGCTGGTCATGGATGGAGCCCATAATCCGGCTGCGATCCGGCAAATGGCGGAAGCACTGACCGAATATTTTAGTTACCGCCGCCTGGTCCTGGTTTTTGGGATCATGACCGACAAAGACGCACCGGCAATGATGTCGGCCATCCTACCGCTCGCCGACCGGGTAATTTTTACCAAAGCCTCCATTCCCAGGGCAGCCGATCCTGCAGGGTTGTATAAAACCGCCCTCGAACAGCTTTACTGCAGCCGGGAAAAGGCCTCGGTGAATGATGATATAGGAATGGCGCTGGAAGAGGCTTTGAACGGCGCCAGTCCGGAAGACCTGGTCCTTGTAACCGGTTCTTTTTATACAGTCAGCGATGCCAGGGCCCTGTGGGCCCAACCGGTCAAATGACCGCCGGCCTTGTTTCTGGCAAATTGGTATAGATTAGAATATTGCTAAAAAGGTGATTTATTATATTTTTTATCAAGACTATAAAAAGACGGTTTTATAGAAGGAATTTACTATTATTTAACGAAAGTTAGTTAAGTTAATTTGTTTAAATGTATTATTTTATTTATACCCAAAATTAAAGCCTGCCGTTAAAGCACAAAGGGGCAGCAAACTATCTGGAAAGGGTGAATATATTAAATGGCCAAGTTTTCATTCAGGGGAGGCGTTCATCCGGTATATAGTAAAGAAATTACCTCCACACTGGCCATTGTGAAAATGCCATTGCCGCAAAAAGTGGTTGTACCGATGCAGCAGCATATTGGTGCACCCTGCGAGCTTTTGGCCGACGTGGAAAAGATAGAAAAAGGTACTGAGGTCAAGGCGGGCCAGAAACTTGGCGATAATAAGGGTTTTGTGTCCGCTCCCGTCCATGCCCCGATCTCAGGTACGGTGGTAGATATTGGCCCGTACAACCATCCCCTTGGCATGAAAATCAATGCGGTGACCATAGAATCGGACGGCCACGACGAATGGGATGAAAATATTAAGCCGGCCGGCAGCCTGGAAGATCTTTCCGCCGACGATATCCGCAAGATAGTCCGTGAAGCCGGTATTGTCGGGCTCGGAGGAGCCACTTTCCCCGCTCATGTTAAGCTTTCACCCCCTGAGGACAAACCGATCGATGTGGTGATTATAAACGGCGCCGAATGTGAGCCATATTTGACCGCCGATCACAGGGTTATGCTTGAAAAAACGGAAGAAATCGTCTTTGGGTTAAAGGCAATGATGAAAGCCCTGGGCGCTTCGGAAGGAATTATCGGTATTGAAGATAACAAGCCTGATGCTCATAAACAGGTGGAGAGCATGGTGGCCGAAGAAGAAAATATCAGGGTTTGCACCCTGCCGACCAAGTATCCTCAGGGTGCTGAAAAGATGCTAATTTATGTCACCACCGGCCGGGTTGTCCCGGCGGGGGCTTTGCCCATGGAAGTTGGGATAGTTAACCATAATGTCGGTACAGCGGTGGCCATCACCCAGGCTATTCGTGAAGGAAAACCCCTGGTGGAACGGGTCCTGACCGTGACCGGTTCCGGTGTTGCCAAACCGGCCAATGTCCAGGCCAGGCTGGGGACACTGGCCTCTGAGGTCCTTGACTTTTGCGGCGGAATAAGTGAATCCACCTTGAAGGTGGTTGTGGGCGGCCCGATGATGGGGTTGGCCCAGCCCAGTGCCGATATACCGGTCATTAAGGGGACATCGGGAATCCTGGCCCTGACCGATGAAGATGTTTATCTTGCCGAAAGCAGCCCCTGTATCAGGTGTGCCAAGTGCGTCAGTGTCTGTCCAATGAACCTGATGCCCACATCCATAGCCCAGGCCTCAGAACACGGCGATTACAGGAGGGCTGAAAAACTTTATGCTCTCGACTGTTTTGAATGCGGTTGCTGTTCGTATATCTGCCCTTCTAAAATTCCCCTGGTCCAGTGGATCAGGATCGGTAAAAATGAAATTATGAAAAGGAAAAATAAATAATTCAGCAACCCGGGAAAGGATGTGATGGTCATAAACGGAAAACTGATCGTATCGTCATCACCGCACATAAGATCGGTAGAATCGGTTCAGAGCGTGATGGTCGATGTTTTGATCGCTCTTTTTCCCGCGGCCCTGATGGCAGTATTGCTTTTTGGATATCGGGCCCTTCTGACTATGGTTATCGCGATAGCTGTAGCGATGCTGGCAGAAGCGATCTGGCGGCGTAAAAGTGATATATTTAGTGACGGCAGCGCGGCGGTTACCGGGTTGCTCCTGGCTCTGGCCCTGCCGGCAGCCGTGCCCTGGTGGCTGGTGGTTGTCGGTTCGGCTTCAGCCATTATTATCGGCAAGCAGGTTTTTGGCGGGATTGGCTACAATATTTTCAACCCGGCCCTGGTTGGCCGGGCCATCCTGGTTGTTTCCTGGGGCGGTCACATGGCCGGTGATATATGGCCCTCGCCGCAGCCTTTTGCTTTTGGATATGATGCGGCCGTTGTAACCGGAGCTACTGTCCTGGCTGCCCCGGAAAAAGCGGTGACTTTCAGCCTGCCGGAAATGTTTATTGGCAATATTCCCGGGTGCCTGGGAGAAACCTCCGCTCTGGCCCTTTTGATCGGGGGCTTCTGGCTGGTTTATAAAGGTCATATTGATTACCGGATCCCGGGTGGTTTTATCGGTACTGTTTTTATCCTGGGTGTTTTATTTGGCGGAGGATTTTATGCTAATATTTTCATGACCGGTTTGTTCCATGTTGTGGCAGGAGGGGTCATGATCGGTGCTATCTATATGGCCACCGACTTTGTTACCACACCTGTTACTCCGGCCGGACGGCTGATTTTCGGAATTGGCTGCGGACTGATTACGATGCTGATCAGGTTGTGGGGAATTTTGCCGGAAGGGGTTACCTTTGCCATTTTACTCATGAATGCGGTAACTCCGATTATAGATAACTTTACGATTCCTCAGCGTTTCGGGGGGGTGAAAAAGAGTGCATAATATACTGCGTTTGTCCGTAACCCTGGTTGCGGTTGCCATAATATCGGCGGCCCTTCTAACCGGGATGCACAATATAACCGAGCCGGTCATCCGGGAGAAGGAACAGCGGGAGTATTTAGAAGCCCTGGAGAAGTTTTTCCCGGGCATTAACGAATATGAAACCCGTGAAATCGAAGGCGATCAGTTTGACCTGGTGTACGACCAGGATGGTGAAAAGCTAGGGATCATGGCTACGGTTAAAACCCAGGGTTATGAAGGAACAATTACCTATAACCTGGCTGTTGATACCGATACTGAAATAATAGGAATCCGGGTTATCTCCCACTCCGAGACCCCGGGAATCGGTGATGTGATTACCACCGACGACTTCCAGGAGCAGTTTATCGGTAAAAGTTTTGAAGATACAATTCAGGAAGGCGAGGATGTTGATGCCGTCAGTGGGGCCACTATGAGTACCGGTTCGATGATCAGCTCAATCAGGCGCACCGTGATCACTATCGGCGAAAATATTCTGGACATGGAGAGGAAGGCCTTTGCACTCGAAGGATTGGCTGACGGCGTATACCGGGGCAGCGTTGAGGGCACTTACGGTCCCCTTACGGTAGAAGTTGAACTGAGCGACGGGCGATTTCAAAACATAGAGGTCATTGAACATAATGAAACAGAAGCATACTTTGTCGATGCTTACCCGGAGATTCCTGAAAAAATTATCGAGGAGCAAAGCCTTGAAGTAGATGTGCAGACCAGTGCGACTTTAAGCGCCGAAAGAATTATAACCGCAGTGATAAACGCCCTGGAGGAAGCGCCAGAAAGCGGAAGCGGAGGCGGTGATAACTAATGGCAGAACATAATCCTTATGTTGATGACTTGTCACGGGGAATAATCAGGGAAAACCCGGTGTTCCGTTTACTGCTGGGGATGTGCCCGGTTCTCGGGGTTACCGCTTATTTTATTAACGGCCTGGGAATGGGGTTGGCGACAACAGCGGTTGTAATTGCGTCCAACGTAGTGATTGCCAGCCTGAAGAACTATATTCCCGCCCAGGTCAGGATTCCCTGTTTTATTGTGGTTATAGCTACTTTTGTAACGATTGTCGAAATGGTTTTACAGGCTTTTCAACCGGCCCTTTATGAAGCCCTGGGTGTATTTGTGCCCCTGATCGTGGTGAACTGCGTTATCCTGGGGCGGGCCGAAGCTTTTGCCAGCAAGAAACCTGTCCTGCGCTCGCTGGTCGATGGTGTCGGCGTTGGAATAGGTTTTACCCTGGCCCTGGGCATCCTGGCCCTGGTCCGCGAAATAGCGGGGCAAGGGACGATCATGGGGCCCGATCCTGAAAGTGCCATCCTGCTGTTTGGGGAAGGTTTTGAACCAATGGGTTTGTTTGGCCAACCGCCCGGAGCTTTCATTGCCCTGGGGCTTTTGCTTGGTTTTGCGAATATGCTTTTTAAGAAGTTAAATATTTGATAAAATACTGCCCTATGCAGGTTAAAGAAATGAGGAAATGGAAGATAGTACTACCGGAGGCAGGAGGTTAATATGGAACGACTGTTATCGATAATATTTATCTATATCCTGGTAGAAAACTTTGTGTTGCAGCGTTTCTTCGGGATCTGCCCCTTTTTGGGCGTCTCGAGAAAGATGGAAACCGCAGTGGGGATGAGTATGGCGGTTATTTTTGTAATGAGCATGGCCACTCTGGTTACCTGGCTGCTCTATACTTTTGTCCTTATCCCTTTAAACCTGGAGTATTTGCAAATTGTTACATTTATCCTGGTCATTGCCTCCCTGGTTCAGCTTGTTGAAACTACACTGCGCAAGATCAGCCCGACCCTGTACCAGGGACTTGGTATTTTCCTGCCTTTGATTACCACCAACTGCGCTATTATGGCTGTGGCTCTCCTGGCGGTAAGGGAAGAATTTGCTTTTATTGAAGCGGTGGTGTTTGGAATCGCAGCTTCTATCGGTTTTTCCCTGGCCCTTGTGATCATGGCCGGGATCAGGGAACGCCTGGAACTGGCTGATGTGCCGGAGGTACTAAAGGGTTCGGCGGTGACTTTGATTACAGCGGGGATTCTATCCCTGGCTTTTCAAGGTTTCAGGGGTATGCTTACCCTGTAGCCTGCCTTAAATGATTAATGCAGAAAAGCTTGAGTCACTAATTTTACGAGGTGAAATAAGCCGTGCAAATAATATATGCAATCATCGCCCTGGGCCTGATCGGCCTGGTTTTCGGAATACTTCTTTCCCTGGCTGCAAAAGTGTTTGCCGTCAAGGTAGATCCGAGGGTGGACAAAGTTAAAGATAGTTTGCCCGGAGCCAATTGCGGCGCCTGCGGTTATGCCGGCTGCTCCCAGTTTGCCGAGGCCGTGGTAAGAGGTGAAGTAAATCCTTCCGGCTGCATTCCGGGAGGGACCGAGACGGCAAAAGCTCTGGCTGCTGAACTAGGGATTGATTTTGCCGAAACAGAGCCGCTGGTGGCGACGGTTTTTTGCATCGGTGACAATGAAAAAGCGGCTGACCGTTTTATTTACGAAGGAGTAAAAAACTGTGCTGTTGCCGGACGCTTTTACGGCGGTTTCAAGGCCTGTACTTACGGCTGCCTGGGGCTGGGTGACTGTGCCCGGGCCTGCCCCTTTGAAGCGATAGAGATAGGCCCGCACGGGCTGCCCGTTGTAGATCAGGAAGCATGTACCGGATGTGGCCTCTGTGTGAATGCATGCCCGCGGGATTTGATCAAAACCCTGCCCCGCCGGTCCAACCAGGGGCACCTGGTATTGTGCAGTTCCCACGATAGGGGTAAAAGCGTATCAAAGGTCTGCTCGGTGGGTTGTATAGCCTGCAGGGCCTGTGTCAAAATTTGCCCCCAGGAAGCAATTGAGATGGATGACAAGCTGGCCGTAATCGATATTGACAAGTGCGACGACTGCGGAAAATGCGTCCCTGTATGTCCACCGGTAACCATTTATCCGCGCACGGCAATACCAAAAAAACTGGCAGATATCGAGCATCCAGCTGCTGCAGCTTCCGAAGACGGCAGTTAGTCAGCTTGTTATCTTAATTTTTAAAGCATGTGAAAATATTATTAAGCTTGCGAGCTTGAATTATTAAACTGCCGGGTGGCTGATTAAGATGAGTAAGAACTGGTTGAATTATATTGGGACTACTCTGGTCTTGTTTGCTTTCTGGGTGGCTGTCAGCGGTCGGTTTGACTGGCCCCAGATGACGGTCGGGTTTGCCGCTTCTGTTTTTGTGGTTTATTTTAACCGCAACCTGCTTATTACAGCCGAAGACAGGCCGCCTGTTACCTTTAAAACTGTTCTTTGGATATTGGGCTATTTCTTTAAACTGCTCCGGGATATTTTTATAGCTAATTTCCAGGTAGCATATATAGTTCTGCACCCAAAAATGCCCATAGTCCCGAATATGGTCCCGCTGAGGGTGGAAATAGAAAGCATGGCCAGCCGGGTGCTTCTAGGCAACTCGATAACCATGTGCCCCGGGACTTTAACGGTCCTGGCAGATGAGAAGGATTTTCTGGTCCATGCTTTGACCATAGAGAGCGGTGAAGAAGTTAAGACCTGGCATCCCATTACCAGGCTTCAGCAGATGGAGCGTGAGTAGCAGTGAATTTTGAACAAATACTGGATTATACTTATACTATAGGAGCGATCCTGGTCATGCTTATGATTTTCTTTTCCATGATCAGGGCCCTGGCCGGCCCGACGGCTCCGGACAGGGTAGTGGCCATCAATATTATTACCACCTACACATTGATCATCATTACCCTGATTGCCCGGATTTATGAACAGGTTTATTTTCTTGACATCGCCATGGTCTATGCCCTGATGGGCTTTATTACCACAATTGGCGTGGCCAAGTACCTGGAGAAAGGAGCCCTGGACTGATCGAAACTTTGCTGAATACGGGACTTTATATATTGTCGATCATATCATTTATCGTGGGAATATTTTTCCTGGCGGTTGCCACTATCGGCCTGCTGAGGCTGCCCGATGTTTATAACCGCCTTCACGCGACGACCAAGTGCGACACCCTGGGTGCAGGCCTGGTTTTGTTGTCCCTTGCTTTGCAAAGTGAGCTGGCGGTGGCGATCAGGCTGGCCCTTTTAATTATTTTTATTTTAATCACCAACCCGACGGCCGCCCACGTTATAGCCAGAGCTGCCTATTCAACCGGGATCACCCCCATTATCGGCAGGAGTGAGCCAGATGACCGAAGTACTGACTGAAGTTTTAAATGCTTTGTTGTTACTGTTTCTTATAGTCTGCGCTATCGCGGTGGCTCAGATCCGGGATATGCTTAGCGCTGTGATTGTTTTTGCCTCTTTTGGGTTGATTATGGCTATTGTATGGCAGCAGCTCAGCTCACCCGACGTGGCCATGGTTGAAGCGGCCCTGGGCACCGGGGTAACAACGCTGCTGTTGATAGCGGCTATCAGTAAAACCAGGCGGGCTGAATAAGGTTCCTGTAGGGGGGATATTTGAGTGGAAGATATTCTGTTTATCATAATCGCGGCCATCTTTGCCATGCGCTATCTATTGCGCCTCCAGGCCCGTGGTGTGTTTACAATTTTGCTGGTCGGCCTGATTGGATTTTTCTTCAGTTTTACTGTTGCGGAAATGCCGCCTTTTGGGGATCCAACTAACCCGGTATTCAATGAAATACCGGCCCGATACATGGAACAGGGGATAACCGATACCGGTGCCGTCAATATCGTGAGCAGTGTTATTATCGATTACCGTGCTTTCGACACCCTGGGTGAAGCGACGGTCCTTTTTGTGGCCATTGCCGCTGTAATAGCAACCCTGAAATCCCATTAGCGAGGGGGTAGTTAGCCGTGGAAGACCAAATTGTACGTATAACCAGCAGGCTTGTGACACCCTTTATCCAGGTTTACGGGATTTATGTAATCCTGCACGGCCACCTCTCGCCTGGTGGAGGTTTCTCAGGTGGAGCGATATTTGGGGCGAGCCTTGTCCTGGTGGCCCTTTCCTTTAACCTTGAAGTCGGGGCCAAGCAGATTTCTCATGCCACCGCATCGGTCCTGGAAAGCGGTGGAGCGCTAGGGTTTGTTGTTACCGGCCTGGTGGGAGTTGCATTTGGGGCCAATTTTCTGGCCAACCGGGCGGCCGGCTTTCCCCTGGGTGAAGCCGGGGAATTATTCAGTGCCGGAGCGATTTTCATTATCACGGCTTTCCTTGGGGTTAAGGTGGCCAGTACCATTGTAACGCTGTTCTATAACATTATCGAGGGGGAAGAGAAAAGTGGAGATGCTCATTAAGATTGCCCACAATTATTATTACATGGTGGCGATTCTGCTCTTTATCATTGGTATGCATACCATGCTCACTCACTCGAATCTGATCAAAAAAGTAATTGCTATGAACATCATGGACACCTCTGTTTTTTTGATGTTTGTGGCTATTGGATACACCTACGGGGGAGCAGCTCCGATTATAACGGCTCCGGCCAACGAAGTCCTGTATGTAAACCCTCTTCCCGGCTCGCTGATGCTGACCGGGATCGTGGTTGCCGTTAGTATTACCGCTTATGCTTTAAGCCTGGTTGTAAAAATTTACCGCTATTACGGAACTGTTGATTACGACGAAATTTGCCTGATAAGGAGCCAGGAGTAGTGGAATTAACCAATCATTTCCCAGCATTAATCTTAGCAATTCTTTTAGGCATTTCATTTTTGTCCCCAATTTTATACCGCTGGGCCAGAAAGGCCAGTGCTCCGGCCTTGATTGCCTCCCTGTTCCTGGCCCTGGTGATGGCGGTTTACCTGTTGGTCCAGGTTTTACAGGTTGGTGAATTTACCTATTATATGGGCGGCTGGCCTCCGCCGTGGGGCATTGAGTTCAAAGTTAACCTGCTCAGGGTATATATGCTGCTGATTATTCTGGCCGTCAGCCTCTGGATCATGGTTTATGCTTTGAAAGACCTGGAACATGAATTGAAAACTGAGGTTATGGGCTGGTATTATACCCTCTATGCCCTGGTGGTCGGTTCGATGGCCGGCATGGCCCTGACCAATGACCTCTTTAACTTGTTCGTGTTAATGGAAATATGCGCCATCTCCGCCTGTGCTATTATTTCAATTAAGGAAGATCGCGCCTGCCTGGAAGCAAGCTTCAAATATCTCATTTTGAGCGCCATGGGAACCGGCTGTTTCCTGCTCGGGGTGGCCATGCTTTACATGGTTACCGGCCACATGAATTATGACCTGGTTAATGCGGCTTTGCCTGAGGCCGTTGAATTATATCCGAACAACATGTTTGCCGCAGCGGCCCTTTTCATAGTGGCTTTTGGAACCAAGGCGGCCTTGTTCCCACTCCATGTGTGGCTACCCGACGCCCATGCTTCGGCACCTTCGCCATCGAGCGCAATGCTTTCGGGCCTGGTGATTAAGATATACGCATTTGCCCTTTTTATTATGTTTTACCAGCTGTTTCCCCGCTCGCTGCTTGAGTCTATACCGTTGAATGAGATCGTGCTCTGGCTTTCTTCTATGGGGATCATGTTTGGTTCTATATTTGCGATGGTTCAGGTTGATTTAAAAAAGATGCTGGCGTATTCCAGTATCGGCCAGATCGGCTATGTATTTCTCGGTATCGGTTTGGATGACATTATCGCCATGACCGGTGGTTTTTATCATTTATTGGTGCATGCGATCATGAAATCAATGCTTTTTATGTGTGCCGGGATAATTATTTACACCACCGGGATTCGCCAGATCAAACAGCTGGGAGGGATCGGGCAGGTATTGCCGATCACCATGATTGCCTTTACCATTGGAAGCGCTTCTATGATCGGTATCCCGGGGACCGGGGGACTGATCAGCAAGTGGTACCTGGCCCTTGGTGCCCTGGAAATCGGAAGGCCCATCTTTGTGGTAATCATCCTGGCCAGCAGTTTGTTGAACGCGGTTTACTACATGCCGATCATCGTCAATGCTTTTATGCAGCAGGAACAGTTCCAGCATCAGGTAAAACCGGTTCCCCGCAAGATGTTGATCCCGCTTATTGTCGGGATGGCAGCCATAATCTTTTTTGGAGTTTTCTCCAGGCCTGCTATAGTATTGCTGGATGAGGCATTAGCATTGTTTTTTTAACAATCCCTGGGACTGTATAAAATATTGCCGTGTACTTAATTGAACTATATAATGAACCCTGGAGGTGGCTTCGGTGGATGAAGCGACAGCAATAACAGTAATCCTGACTGTAATCTTTTTCCCAATCATAATGACCCCGATCCTGATGTCGGTAAGCGAACGCTCAGAAAAACTACGCGATATCCTGGCCGTGGTGACAAGCGCAATTACTTTCCTGCTGGTCCTGACTCTCTATCCTTTTGTAGTGAGAGGCGGCATTGTTCAACATACATTCTTTGAGATATTGCCGAACCTGGAAATTTCGATCAGGCTTGATGTTCTTAGTTTTAGCCTGACAGCTATTGCTTCCTTCATCTGGTTTTTGAGCACGATCTATTCTCTTGACTACATGGCGAAAGAACACGGAGGAAGCCGTTATTACCCGGTTTTGATGTTTACCCTGGGCAGCTGTCTTGGTATTTTTCTGGCCGGTGACTTTTTTACTCTCTTTGTCTTTTTTGAGTTAATGTCTCTTATTTCTTACATCTTGGTAGTTCACGAGGAAACGGAAGAGGCCCTGAAAGCCGGCTACAAGTACCTGGTCATGACCATTATCGGCGGTTTGGCCCTCTTCTTTGGCATTATTATCACCTTTGAAGTGGGGGGGACCGTCTCGCTTGGTGTGGGGACCATTATCCAGGAAGGCACCCTGCTGGCATTTCTGGCATTTATCTGCTTTATAATCGGTTTTGGGATGAAAGCCGGTATGTTTCCGCTCCATGTCTGGCTTCCCGATGCCCACCCGGTTGCTCCTTCGCCCGCCAGCGCCCTCTTATCCGGGGTGATGCTGAAAACAGGAGCTTACGGTCTGTTCAGGGTTATATTTAACGCCTTTTCAATTGAAGTTATGCAGACCAACAACTGGGACATAGTCCTGGGGGTTCTGGCGGTCATTACCATCCTGCTGGGATCGGCCGTGGCCCTGACCCAGAATGATCTCAAGCGCCGCCTGGCTTATTCCAGTGTGGGAATGATGGGCTACGTTCTATTAGGTTTAAGCATCCTAAATGAAAACGCAATTATTGGGACCATGTTCCATATCTTTTGTCATGCCATTATGAAGAGCTGTCTATTTCTTGCCGCCGGAGCTATTATATGGAAAACCGGTAAGCGGTCGATTTCCGATCTTGGCGGTATTGGCCGGGAAATGCCTTTTACCATGGCCTGTTTTTCTATAGCGGCCCTGGCCATGATCGGAATTCCTCCCCTGAACGGTTTTCTAAGCAAATGGACCCTGGGATTGGGTGCCCTGGATGCCAACGCTACCTTCTATGTTATTGTGCTGCTGGTCAGCAGTTTGCTCAACGCTCTTTACTATCTGCCGATAATTGTCCCCGCATTTTTCGAGATGGTCGGGGATGAGGAGCAGGGGCATGCTTTAAAATTAAGTGTTCAGGATGTCCCTCCAAAGATGCTGGCCCCAATGATAATACTGGCCATTTCCACTGTTATTTTCGGGCTGTCGCCTATAAATGTACCATTTGATTTGTCCCAGATGACCGCGGACTTCTTATTAAAGGGAGGGTGGTTTTAAGAATCCAATGTTCGATTGAGGTGATTTAGCACGTGGTGGTTACATTTAACACATTTGTCCCTTTATACCTGGTCATATTGCCCATGTTGACGGGGATATTGCTGTACTTGTTTCCAAAAAACCGGTTGCTAATTCACAAAATAGGAGCCATGATTGTCTCTTTGTTTTCAATGATCGGCGTGATCTGGCTTCTTCCTTATGTGTTACAAGGCGAAATTGTCTGTGGGCTGACCAAATTCATGGAATTAGGGCTTTATTTCAGCATCGATCTAATCAGCTGGATTTTTGCGGGCCTGATTACCCTGGTCTATTTTCTGGTTGTATTGTTTTCTTTTTCTTATATGGATCAGGATCATAATCCGCGCCGCTACTACAGCTTCTTGTTTTTTACCCTTGGTGCGATCCTGGGGGTAGTTTTCGCCGGTGATTTTTTTTCGTTTTTTATTTTTTTCGAAATTTTGACTTTGAGTTCATTTGTCCTGGTTATACATAAACAGGACCGTGATTCTTTGCAGGCAGGATCGCTTTACCTGTACATGAATATTATAGGCGGTTTGGCATTGTTATTTGCCATCCTGCTCTTATATGATAAAAGCGGCCATCTGGACATGATCCCGGTGCTTGAAGAGCTGGGAGCCCAGCGTTTGCCCATTTTATTCCTTTTCATGATCTGTTTTGGGATAAAAATTGGCCTGGTTCCTTTTCATATATGGGCACCCCCGGCTTATTCAGCGGCTCCCTCACCGGTTACAGTCGTAATGGCTGGTATCATGAGTAAGGTCGGAATTTACGGTATTCTGAGGGTCAGCCTGATCCTGCTCCGGCCGGCAAATGGGGGCAGTGCCTCCGACTGGATCTTTATTTTTAATAGCGGCTATATCCTGATGTGGATCGGGATTGTGACTATGATTGGCGGGGCTTTGATGGCTTTGCTGCAAAGCAATACCATGAGGATTCTGGCCTACAGCAGTATCAGCCAGGTGGGATATATTGCCGCCGGTCTTGGTGTGGCCGTGTTTATGGGGTTGGAAGGAGCAAAAGGTTTTACCGGCGCTCTTTATCACGTTGCTAACCACACTGTTTTTAAGGCCGGGCTCTTTTCCATGATCGGGGTTGTTTACTTGCTGACCCACGAACAGGACCTTTCCCGCCTGGGCGGGATGGCCAGAAAGATGCCCCTGGTGACGGTTACATTTGTAATTACCGCCCTGGGGATCGCTGGTATGCCGGGATTTAACGGGTTTGCCAGCAAGATTTTGCTTCATAATGCTATGGTGGAAGCTTATGAGCATTATGGTATTTACGGTATCTTTGTTGCTGAACGTTTTTTTATCATTGCCGGTGCCCTGACGGTTTGTTACCTTATTAAGTTGTTTAGGGGGGTGTTTTGGGGTCCTGTTCCTGGGAAGCTTGACCAGGATTATAAAATGCCTGTTTCAGCCAGTATTGCCCTGGTTGTTTATGCCATTATGGTCATGGGGGGAGGAGTTTTGCCGAACCTGCTGCTGGAACGGCTCCTTATACCGGGAGCGCAGTTGTTGGATTTTAGCGCATACAACATCGAGCACCTGCCAGGGTTTGGTTTTTATGAATGGTTCCCCTTGCAAAAAGCGCTGGTTGTTGTTTTGCTGGCCTTATTCATTTACATGCCGGCGTCTGCCAGGGGTTGGTTTGACTGGGCTCCGCCGTCATGGCTGAGCATTCAAAAACTAATTATTGAGCCTATTTGGAATCTGGTCTTGAAATTTCTTTTCAGGGGAATCAATGTAAATGATATGGCCCTGGGTCAGTTTTACGAGCATCCCGTTAAAGAAAAATTACAAACTGAGTATTTAAGCGACCAGGAAGTATTTCAGGATTCAGTTGATGATGAAACGGGGCAATCTGCCTACTACATATCGGGCAAAGGGCTCGATCGGGGCAGGCATCTTGAAAAAGATTTTTATTGTTCTTTCCGGTGGGACCAGCGTAAGTGGCGCATGGAAAATTTAAGTTTTGATACCCTTCTTTTTGCTTTTGTGCTGGCAGTTCTTCTTTTTATCGCGTTTTTATACATCAATTGATTGGTCAATCGACACTGTTACTCAAGATAACAAGAACATGCTTTTTAGTAGCAGGTTGACTTTGAAACCTTTATCGTCTAAAAAAGTAGTAAACAAAAAAATACATTAAATTTTGGATTATATTTTTTTACAGACTTATCTTTATAATGAGGTGATCTGGCCCGTGGAAGTTATATTTACCACATATGTTCCCCTCTACCTGGTTCTGGTTCCCATGTTGACCGGGATAGTGCTTTACTTTTTTCCTGAAAACCAGATGCTGGTCCGTAAAGTGGTTTCTATATTAGCCTCGTTATTCTCTTTGGCCGGCGTGATCTGGCTTCTACCTTATGTTCTCGTGGGAGAAGTTTGCTGCGACCTGATCGAATTCTTGCAGTTTAGACTTTTATTTAGCATTGATATTATCAGCTGGGTCTTTGCCGTCCTGATCACCCTGGTCTATTTTCTGGCCATTTTATTTTCATTCTCTTACATGGATTATGAGCATAACCGGCGTCGCTACTATAGCTTCCTGATTTTTACACTGGGAGCTATGCTCGGGATTGTATTTGCCGGCGATTTTTTTTCGCTGTTTATCTTTTTTGAGATTATGACATTTAGCACTTTGGTCCTGGTTATCCACAAGCAGGACCGGGAAGCCCTGCAGGCCGGTTCTCTGTATCTTTACATGGCTATAATTGGCGGCCTTTCGCTTTTCTTTGGCCTCCTTCTGGTGTACGGCAATATCGGACACCTGGCCATGGTTCCAGCGCTTGAAGACCTGGGAGCACAGCGCCTGGCCATCCTGGTTCTTTTTATGATTGGCTTTGGCATTAAAGCCGGCCTGGTGCCCCTGCACATCTGGCTTCCGCTGGCCCACCCCGTCGCCCCTTCGCCGGCCAGCGCCCTGCTGTCGGGGATTATGATCAAGGCCGGGGCTTACGGTATCCTGAGAGTCAGCCTGATCCTGTTCCGACCTGCAGGTGAGGGCAGTACCGCCGACTGGATCTTTATTTTTAACAGCGGCTATATCCTGATGTGGATCGGGATTGTAACCATGCTGGCCGGGGCTTTGATGGCACTGCTGCAAAGCAATGCCAAGAGAATTTTAGCCTACAGCAGCATCAGCCAGATGGGATATATTGCCGCCGGTCTTGGCGTGGCCGTGTTTATGGGCTTGGAAGGAGCTATGGGTTTTACCGGCTCTCTATATCACATCGCCAATCATGCTGTTTTCAAGGCCGGGCTCTTTTCCATGATCGGAATCGTTTACATGCTGACCCACGAACAGGATTTACCCCGTCTGGGCGGTATGGCCAGGAAAATGCCCCTGGTAACAGTTGCTTTTGTAATCGCTGCCCTGGGCATCGCCGGCATCCCGGGATTTAACGGCTTTGCCAGCAAAACCTTGATTCACGATGCCATGCTGGAGTCCTACAAGCACTTTGATATTTACGGCATTTATGTCGCTGAGCGTTTTTTCTTCATCTCCAGCGCTTTAACGATTTGTTATTTCTTGAAGCTTTTTCAGGGGGTGTTTCTTGGCCCGGTGCCGGAAAAACTCGATCGGGACTACAAGCTTCCGCTTTCAGCCAACTTGGTAACGATCGTTTTTGCCTCCCTGGTGCTGGTAGTGGGCATTTTCCCCAACTTTCTTTTGGAACGGTTGCTGGTACCCGGGGCACATCTGCTGGGGTTTAGCGATTACAGCATTGCCAACCTTTACGGGTTCGGTTTTTTTGAGTGGTATCCCCTGCGCAAAATGATGCTGGTAACCCTGCTGGCCCTGTTTATTTACCTGCCGGCATCGACCAGGGGCTGGTTTGAATGGACTCCTCCACCCAAGCTTTGTATTCAAAGTCTTGTTATTCAACCTATTCCGCAGCTGATCCTGTCATTCTTCTTACGGGAAACAAATATCAATGATATGGCCCTGGGACAATTTTACGAGCATGCCGATAAAGAAGAGAGGTATGCTGAGTATTACTCAAGCGATATGGAAGAAATCCCTGACCCGGCCCATGATGAGGCGGGTCAATCGGCATACTGTGTTTACGGTAAAGGACTGGATCGGGACCGACTTTTAAAAGAACATTTCAAGCGCTTTTTCTGGTGGGATCAGGAACAATGGTCTATTAAAAACCTGAATTTCGACAACCTGCTACTGGTGTTTATGTTAGGGGTGATACTCTTTATTGTGTTTTCATTCGGAAACTGACATATATATCTTTTTGAAAACACTGGTGCTTTGCATTGGTTGACTTTTAAGCTATGATCGTCTAAAACATTAGTAACCATAAAATACAACAAACTACCATCAGTAATGGAGTGATTAGGATCGATATTTTTGTGATAGCAGGTATAGCGCTACCCATAATACTGGTTCCGGGTGTTGTATTCGGACCCAGGATGATACGATATATTTTAATGCTTGGAGTAATCGGAGTCCTGCTGTTTTTGGCTTACTACGATTTGACGGAAGCAACCCTGGGTTATGCAGTATTGTTCGGGGATGTTGTTCTGTCCCCGGTGTCGTTTAGCGAACATGAATACAGTAGAATTGCCGTTTTTGGATTTACCCTGGTAGGAGCTTTTGCTTTGCTTTACGGGCTGCAGCTGTCGAGGCCGAGCGAACAGGCCGTCGCCCTGGTGGCCCTGGCCAGCGCCGTCGGAATTGTTTTTTCAGACAACTATGTCACCCTCTTTATTTTCTGGGAGATGCTTACCCTGTCCACGGCTGGTTTAATCCTGCTCCGGAAAACTCCCGACTCCTTGATGGCCGGTTTATATTTCCTTTCTTTTCACCTGGCCGGGGGTTTGATCGTCTTACTGGGGATCCTGCTTCACTATGAGCAGGTGCAGAGTTTTGTGCTGACCAAACCCGAGGCTGGCCTGGCTTTCTTCATCGTCGGTTTTGGCTTTAAAGCGGCATTTCTGCCTTTTCATTTATGGGTAGCCCGGGGATATCCTTCGGCCAACTTTCCCTCCAGTGTCATCCTTGCCGGGCTAACGACAAAAATCGGAGTTTTTGCCATTGCCAGGATTTTACCCCCAAGTGAAATAATCATGTACATGGGCGCTGCCATGGCCCTTGCCGGTGTGACCATGGCCATGCTCCAGCATAACATGCGCCGCCTCCTCTCCTATCATATTATCAGCCAGGTCGGTTACATGGTGGCCGGGGTTGGCCTGGCTACGGAGCTGGCCACCGACGGGGCCCTTCTGCATGTGGTTAACCATATGCTTTATAAGGCCCTGCTGTTTATGAGCGTGGGGGCGGTTTTTTACGCTACCAATACAGAAGATTTGCATGACCTGACCCATGTTGATTCGGAAGAAGAAGAACAGGAAAAGGAAAGTATCTGGAAAGCAATGCCTCTGGCTACAATCGGTGGTATTGTAGGGGCCCTGGCCATTTCCGGGTTCCCTCTTTTTAACGGCTATGTCAGCAAATACCTGCTCAAGTATGCTTTTTACGACATGGGGCTGGCCGAAACGATGTTGATGGTAGCCAGTATCGGCACGGCAGCTTCTTTCTGCAAACTGATCGGTTTTGGTTTTATTAAAGGAAGGGCAAAAATTCACAGAAAGATTCCGATTACAAGCATCCTGGCGATCATTGGGACGGCGGCCTTTTGTATTATACTGGGTGTCTATCCACAGATGATCACCCCGATCATCCCCTACGCCTCAAAAGTGGTGGGAATCTACACCTTTGACGGAATTTGGGGTGCAGTCAGGCTGGCTTTAGCAGGCCTTCTGGTTTTCCTTAACCTGGCTGCGATTTTACAGCGCGGGATCCATTTGCCGCCCTGGGTAAGCGTCGAATACATGATTTTTAACCCACTGGGCAAAGCCCTGTATAAACGCCTTTGCCATTACGGGACTGCTGTCGATTCATCTGTTGACAACTTTTACATGAAAACCGGGCAGAATTTGTACCAGTTCTGCCAGTATATAACCACCCTGGATAAAAGCATTGACAGCGCTTTTCAAAAATCGGCAGAGGCCGGACGCAGCCTGGCAGAGCGAACCCGCTACCTGGATGAGGCTATTGATGAGGGTTATGCTAAGACCGGGAATGCTGCTAGAAAATTTGCCGATCGTTCCAGGAGATTTGATCAGAGCATAGATGAAGGTTATGTGAAGACTGGAGAGGCAATGCGCCGGATGGCTGACAGATCGGATAATGGCAGCGAGGAAGAAGACGATGCTGCCATCAAACGTCGGCTTCGCTTCAACCCAATCGAGTGGACTACAAAGAACCTGAATTTTGACCAGCTGATCCTGGCCTTGCTGCTTGGCGCTGTGCTGGTTGTCATTTTTTACACCGGGCGTTAAAATTGGATCGTCGGTCAAAACGGTAATGAAGCGGACAGGGTGATATCATCCGCATTTACCCTGTCCTTTTAATCTTATACCGGCAGGGCTTTCTCGGCCGGTGATTTTTCCAGATCAGGCAAGGAGGATATCGAATATTTTGCCAGGGATAAAGAATAACGATCCGACGGATAAAAAAAACGGCCGGGCTTCCGGGTTATTAAAGCCGGTATATATTATACCTGTATTTGTCCTGCTCCTGCTTATGGGGTACTTTTACACACGGGCCTTTCATACTGTTGATACTTTTACCTATACCCATATGACAATGGATACAATGGCTGAATTAAGATTTCAGGCCCGGGGGGTAAGGGAAGCAGAAGAGATAAGAGATGAAGTTTTTACTGAAATAGAACGGCTGGAAGAGCTGTTCAGCAGGAGTATTCCGGAAAGCGATGTTGTTGCTGTGAACGAGAATGCGGGCCGAAAGCCGGTTCAGGTCAGCCCCGAGGTTTTTTATGTGACAGAACGGGCTATTGAATATGCTGAGCTCAGTGAAGGGGCTTTTGATCCTACCGTAGCGCCGCTTACTGATTTGTGGGGATTCTTTTCCGATCAAGACTACCGGGTTCCCGAACCCGAAGAAATTGAAGAAACCCTGCAGCTGGTTGATTATTCACTGGTGGAGCTTGACCCGGAAGAAAAAACCATTTATCTGCCGGTATCCGGGATGGGACTTGAGCTGGGGGGTATAGCCAAGGGATTTATTGTTGATCAAGCTCTGGAGATACTTTCGGGGGCGGGCGTGGAAAACGCCTTCGTTAATGCCGGAGACATCGGTCTTTTGGGAACCCGGCCCGATGGTGAACCATGGCGGATTGGGGTCAGGAATCCCCGAGATGAAAGGGATATGATTGCTGTTCTGGCCCTGATTGATAAGGCCGTGGATACCTCGGGCGATTATGAACGCTATTTTGAAGAAGACGGGGTAAAGTACCACCATATTCTTGATGCTCAAACCGGCATGCCGGCCATGGACCTGGCCAGTGTCACTGTTGTTGCCGATACAACGATTGAAGCGGACGTTTTATCCACGCTTGCTTTTATCATCGGCCCGGATGAAGGCCTTGAACTGATCGAAGGGTTGGCCGGGGTGGAAGGGATTTTTGTTACTCCCGGGCTGGAGTTAACCTATACCGATGGTCTTGAAGATATTATTGAATTGGAATAGCTTTCCTTTTATAGAGGACTATTTACCTGTTGCAGGGCGGTTGTAATTTCGGTTGTATTTGTATTTAAAGAAAGACGTTACTGCTTGTTTGAAAACGGATTTTTGGTGAAAGGGACGTAATTATTATGCAGCATCCCGGTTTTCGGGTTGGAAACCGTTTAAAATATTTAACCTACCTGGCCTTGCTGATTACTTTTGCGGTGGTAATTCATACTGTTGAGGCCGCCATGCCTCTACCGATGCCGGTTCCGGGAGTAAGGATTGGACTGGCCAATATTATTACCCTCCTCACATTGATCTTGTTTGGACTGCGCAGCGGCCTGATGGTTGCCGTGATCCGTTCAGTGCTGGGCAGCATTTTTGTCGGCGGCCTGTTCGGGTTTGGTTTCTGGTTGAGTATTACCGCCGGTATAGTGAGTTGCCTGGCCATGGCCCTGATCCTGGTATTTCAAAGAAAGGGCCTGGTTAGCCTGATTTCAGTCAGTGTTCTCGGGGCGGCCGCCCATAACCTGACCCAGCTCAGCATGGCCAGTATCATTATTGCCAGCTTTGACCTGCTCAGAGGGTATTTTCCCTTTTTGCTGCTCCTGTCGGTGCCGACCGGTATATTTACCGGCCTGGCCGCTTATTACCTGGAAGGAGTGACCGGCAGGATGATCAGACAGACCAATCCAGGTGATACCCGATGACCCTTATTTTAGCTTCTGCATCTTCTCGACGGGCCGAACTGCTAAAGCAGGCCGGCCTTGCTTTCGAAATTATTGAGCCGGCGGTTGATGAAGACATGACAGGGTGTGGGGACCCCGGGGATATGGTGGTAGGGCTGGCTCAAAAAAAAGCTTTGGATGTTACCCGCCGCCTGGACAGCGGCTTTGTCCTGGCTGCCGATACGGTTGTGGTATGCGACGGGCAAATCATGGGCAAACCGGTTGATGGCGATCATGCCCGACGTATGCTTGAAACAATGAGCGGAAAAGAGCACGAAGTTTTTACCGGGCTGGCCCTTTTTGATGCCGGGACAGGTGGGTTCGAAACCGGTTTTTCGAGAACAAAGGTTTGGATGAAGCCCCTGGAAAAGGAACATATTAACCGTTATGTTGAAAGCGGCGAACCGCTCGACAAAGCCGGCGCTTACGGCATCCAGGGCCGGGGGGGCGTATTCATAGACAAAATCGAGGGTTGTTATTTTAACGTAGTCGGTTTGCCCCTGAGTTTGCTTTTTGAATTGTTGCTACGGATGAAGGTTCCAACATGGCTAAGCAGAAAGGATGGCGGCAATGGATAATGAATGCATTACGATTAAAGATATGCCCCTTGAGGAAAGGCCCCGGGAAAAACTGGTTGCCTTAGGCGCAGGCGCCCTTTCCAATGCCGAACTGCTGGCGATCTTGCTCCGGGTGGGAAGCAGGACCGAATCGGCTGTTCAGTTGGCCACCAGGATAATTACCAGGAGCGGTGGGCTGCGGAACCTGCCCCACCTCTCCCTGGAAGATCTGCAGGAAAATAAAGGCATCGGGCCGGACAAAGCGGTCACGATTAAAGCGGCTCTCGAACTGGGGTCCAGGCTGGCCACCGCACCCCGTGAGGAAACCGGCAGTATAACCACCCCGAGGCAAGCTGCCGATTTATTTATGGAAGAGCTAAGGTACAAGAAAAAAGAGTATTTTAAAATTTTGCTTTTAAATACCAAGAACCATGTCATTTCCAGGGAGGAAATATCAGTGGGCAGTTTAAGCGCTTCGATTGTCCACCCGCGAGAAATTTTTAGCGTGCCCCTGCGCAAGAGCGCGGCCTCGGTGATCTTGTTCCACAATCACCCCAGCGGCGATCCTGCTCCCAGCCAGCAGGACTTGGAGGTTACCAGGCGGTTGGTTGACGCCGGCAACATCCTCGGCATCGCGGTCAGAGATCATATTATTATTGGGGACGGCTGTTTCTTCAGCTTCAGGGAAAAAGGGCTGCTTTAGGAGTTGCTTATCAAAACAGGAATGATATGGTATTATGAACCTGATTTAAAATCAGGTATTTTTTTCAGGCCGGCCCGATACCGGTTGTTAGAATGGTTATGATTGCGAAGTGTTGATATGCAGGCTCTAGATACAAAACTTAAACGACTCCTGTCCCAGGTGCAGAAACCAGCCCGCTACATGGGCAACGAGTGGAATGCCCGGCAAAAAGACCATGCTGAAGCGGCGGTCAGAATGGTTTTGGCTTTTCCCGATCTTTACGAAGTGGGCATGTCCAACCAGGGCTTGAAAATCCTTTATGAGAGCGTCAACAGCAGGCCGGGAATGTTGATGGAAAGGGCTTTTGCTCCGGGTATGGACATGGAAGAGCTGATGCGGGCTTATGATCAACCCCTGTTTGCCCTGGAGAGCGGAAAGCCGCTTGCGGAATTTGATCTGATCGGTTTTTCCCTGCAGTATGAATTGAGTTATACCAATGTCCTTAACATGCTGGACCTGGCCGGGGTCCCCCTTTACGCCGATCAACGCGGCGAATCTGATCCGCTGGTGGTTGGCGGCGGGCCCTGTGCTTTTAACCCGGAACCGCTGGCTCCATTTTTTGACTTTTTTGTGCTGGGGGAATCGGAAGAATGCCTGCCGGAACTGCTCTCCGGTCTGGATCGTTTAAAAAAAGAAGCGCCGGATCGAAAAGAGCTTTTGGTGCGGCTCTCCGAATGGGAAGGAATTTATGTTCCCTCTTTGTATCAGCCGGCCTATAAAGAGGGAAAATTTAGTGCCATTGAAAGGACCGACTCCCGGGCGCCGGCGGTGATCAGGAAAAGACTGGTCCGCGATCTCGACCGGGCCCCCTATCCCACCGCCCCAATTGTGCCCTACCTGCAGGCAATTCACGACCGCGCCGTGGTGGAGCTGTTTCGGGGCTGCAGCAGGGGCTGCCGGTTTTGCCAGGCCGGCTATATTTTCCGCCCCGTCCGCCGACGCAGCCGGGATAAACTGGTTGAAACAGCAAAGCAGCAGATTGCTGAAACCGGTTACGAAGAGCTTTCTTTAGCGTCCCTGAGCAGCGCTGATTACCCGGACCTTGAAGAGTTGATCAACGAGTTGGACCGGGGGTTATACGGGGAACAGGTTAAATGCAACCTGCCTTCTCTGCGCCTGGACTCCTATTCGATCAAGCTGGCGAACAGGCTGCACCGGGGCAAGCGAAGCAACCTTACCTTTGCCCCGGAAGCGGCGACCGAAAGACTGCGCCGGGTGATCAGGAAAAACATTTCTGAAGCTGAAATATTTTCAGCGCTCAACGATGCCGTTGATGCCGGCTGGCAGGGCTTCAAGCTTTACTTTATGATCGGGCTGCCTACTGAAACGGAAGAAGATGTTGAAGCGATTGTCGATCTATGCCGAAGGCTCAGGCAGTATTTCCGCCACAAAAGCAGCCGCAAGATCGGCATTTCGGTCAGTGTTTCCACCTTTGTCCCCAAAGCCCATACCCCTTTTCAGTGGGAACCGCAGCTCTCGCTGCCGGAGGTTACCAGACGCCAGGAAATCCTGCAACAAGGGTTCAAGAAAATGCCCGGGATAGATCTGAGCTGGCATGATGCCGAAACCAGTTTCCTGGAGGCAGTTTTTGCGCGCGGAGATCGCCTCCTGGCTCCGGCCCTGGAAAAGGCCTGGAGCCTGGGCTGCCGCTTTGATGGCTGGTCGGAGCATTTTTCCATGCCCGGATGGAGGCAGGCATTCCGGGAAACAGGTATTGAACCGGAGGATTATGCCCTTCGCCGGTTTGGTTATGACGATTTACTGCCCTGGGACCATTTGCATTGCGGAGTGGATAAAGCAGTTTTGATCAGGGAGCACCAAAAAGCTTTTAATATTGACAAACCGGAGCAAGGAGAAGCTCAATGACCCGGATTCGATTTAGTTTTGCCCGTGGCGAGGCTTTGAAACATATTTCACACCTGGATATGATGCGCCTGATTCAGAGGGCCCTGCGTAGAAGTGGGCTTCCCCTGGTTTACAGCGAAGGCTATAATCCGCATTTACGCTTCAACCTCGCCCTCCCGCTGCCGGTTAATGTTACTGCTTCGGAAGAATATGGTGAGGTTATTTTGGCTGATCCGGTAACTCCTGATCAGTTTATGGCCGCTTTTGGCGAGCAGCTTCCTGCCGGACTGGATTTGACCGGTGCCTGGATTGAAGATGATTACAGCGCGCCGGCCCTGCCATCCACCGTCGGCGCCGCTCTTTACCGGGCCACCCTGGTGGCGGAAGAAGGGTGCCGTGTCGATCCCGTTCAGTACCGGCAGACCCTGGACCGCCTCCTGGCCAAAGAAGAAATCCTGGCTCCGAAAACGAAAAAAAAGAAGACAAAAAAAGTTTTTGTCAATGTAAGATCCTACATTTATGAAGCATATTTTAACGAACCGGAAAAGGAACGCCCCTTAGAACTTTATATGCTGCTGCAGGCCGGCAGCAGGGGCGGGGTGTCGCCTTTTTTTGTAATCGAACAGCTGGAAAAAGAATTGACCGTTGAATGTAACTATAAAGCGCACTGGGAATTGCACCGCGAGAGGTTGTACCGGGACCAGGATCAATTCCTGAAGCCTTTGTCTGAAGGGATGTGAGTTGATATCGACAAGAAAATTATTGTTAATTGCGATAACCGGGCCACCCGGGTCGCCCTGCTGGAAAAGGGCAAACTGGTGGAACTGGATATAGAAAGGCCCCTGCAGTACAGGGTAGTGGGCAATCTTTACAAGGGGATTGTGGCTAATGTCCTGCCGGGCATGCAGGCTGCCTTCATCGACATTGGGTTGGAAAAAAATGCATTTTTATATGTTGATGATGTTTTTACCGACGAATCGGAAGAAAGTCCACCACCTTCCCGGATGTCTATCGACAAACTGCTCCGGGTGGGGGAAGAAATAATGGTTCAGGTGATCAAGGAACCATTCGGCAGCAAGGGAGCCCGGGTAACCGGGCAAATCACCATCCCCGGCCGGTACCTGGTGCTGGTACCCGGAGCCGATTATATCGGTGTTTCGAGGCGGATTGAAAGCCAGACGGAACGGGAGAGGCTGCGCCGGGAAGTGGAGAAGCTCAAACCAAAAGAACTTGGTTTGATCGTCCGGACCGTGGCCGAAGGGGTCGATACCGAGGTCATGAAACAGGACCTGCAGTTTTTGGTTCAGCTCTGGAACCGGATTTTAACCCGCTTTCAGCAGAAAACTGCCCCGGCTATTCTCTACCAGGATTTGTCCCTGACCTGCCGGATTGCGAGGGACCTGTTCGTTGAGGATTTCAGCAGTTTCATGGTCGATGATGAACACGAATACGACAAGGTCCGGGAGATAGTCGACTATATTTCGCCCCACCTGAAGAATAAGGTCAAACTTTACAAGGATGAAGAGCCAATTTTTGAGCGCTACGGGGTGGAAAAAGATCTGGAAAAAGCCCTGTCCCGGCAGGTCTGGCTAAAAAGCGGAGGCTACCTGGTTTTTGATGAAACCGAGGCCCTGACCGTCATTGATGTCAATACGGGGCGCTATATAGGACGCCGCAACCTGGCCGACACCATCCTGAAAACCAACCTGGAAGCGGCTGAAGAAATTGCCCGCCAGGTCCGTCTTCGCGATATCGGGGGCATCATCATTGTCGATTTTATCGATATGAGCGTTGAAGATCACCGCCGTAAAGTTATAGACAGGCTTAATGCTTCCATTAAAAATGACCGGACCAAGACCTATGTCCTGGGGCTTACCAACCTGGGACTGGTGGAAATGACCAGGAAAAAAGTGCGCCAGGATTTGTCGGAATACCTCCAACAGGCCTGCCCTTACTGCAGCGGTTCCGGCAAAGTGCTGACTCCCCTGGTGGTCAGTACCAGAATTGAAGGGGAGTTGAAAAGGCAGCTGCAGGAAGAAAAGAGCGAAGCAGTTTTAGTTGAAATGCACCATGAAGTAGCGGCCATAATTATCGGCACCGGCGGGGGCAACCTGAAAAAACTGGAAGAAGAATTGAACCGCCGCATTTTTATTCGCGGTGCTGAGGATATCCATATTGAGAAGTACCGGATCGCGGCCAGGGGCAGCCAGAAAGAAATCCAAAAACTGGCCTTGCCGGTTAAAGCTGGCGAAGTGCTGGAGCTGTATATCGAAGAACCTCATTCCACCAACCCGAATCACGGCATTTCCCGGATTCACGGGTTTGTAATCAACGTTGAAAATGCCGGCGATAAAGTGGGGCAGAAGGTTAAAGTGGAAATTAAGGACGTCAACCGCACCTTTGCCCGGGGAATCCTTAAATAGGCGGTGCTGTGAGGATACTGCAAAGGGAATTTGAAAGAGCACAGGCTTAAGAAATCACTTTGCCTTCAACATAAAGGCGCGTTTTTTCATGATCGGGGCCGGTAAAAATTTTTTCTGCCGGTCCCATTTCTACGATATTGCCCCTGTCGATAAAAATAACTTCATCGGCTATGCGGCGGGCCTGGAAGACATTGTGGGTGACGATAACCACGGTTATTGTTTTTGACCGGTTCAGTTTTTTGATCATTTCTTCGATCAATTCAATATTGTACGGGTCCAGGTTGGCAGTCGGCTCATCCAACAGCAGCAGCTCCGGGTCGAAGGCAACGGCGCGCGCTATGGCAACCCGTTGTGCTTCCCCGCCAGATAAGGTATCGGCCCTGCGCCAGGCCAGTTCTTTTAAGCCGACCTGCGCCAGCAGGGTTTCTACCCGTTCATTGATTTCGGGTTTTTTATAACCCCGTGCTTTTAATCCGTATGCCACATTGTTCCAGACGCTTTCCCTGAACAGGATTGTTTTTTGAAAAACCAGGCTCATCTTACGCTGGATGTTGATCCGTTCCCGGGTATTGGGGGGTACTTTCTGGCCGTGGAAATAATAGGTGCCGCTGCTTGGTGATGTAAGCAGGTTAATTATGCGCAGAAGGGTGCTCTTACCGGCCCCGCTCGGGCCGATAATGCCATAGATAAGGCCCTTCTTCAGTTCCAGTTTATCGACCTTTAAAACTTCCCGGTCATATTCTTTTTTTATTCCGTCCAGCTGGACGATTACGTTAGTGAAAATGTTATTTATGGTTTTAATTGTCCTGCCCTCCTGTCTGGATATTGTAAAGGAATGAATTAATTACAAAGGCCAGGATCAACAGGATAATGCCCAGCCCAATGGCCAGCTCGAAGTTGCCTCTCCTTGTCTCCAGGACTATGGCGGTGGTCATTACCCTGGTCCGCCCCGCAATATTACCCCCGACGATCATGACTGCCCCGACTTCGGCGATGACCCGGCTGAAACCGGTTATAACCGCCCCGAGAATCGCGAGGCGGGATTCTTTAACTACCGTCCAGGTGGCCAGGGCCGAATCAGCGCCGAGCGAACGGGCCGTTTCAACTATTTCCGTGCCCCTGGCCCTGATTCCGACCAGGGTTAAACCGGTAATGATCGGCGTGGCGAGTAGCACCTGGGCAATGATCATCGCTGAAGGGGTGTAAAGCAGGCCCAGTACTCCCAGGGGACCTTGCCTGGACAGGAGAAGGTAAATGATCAACCCGCCTACAACGGGTGGCATGCCCATAAAAGTAAAAATAATCTTGTTTAAAAGGCGGGTCTTTTTTTCCGATTTCAGCCCCAGGAATGCGCCCAGTGGCACCCCGATCAGGGTGGCGATTACGATCGCGATGACAGAAACCCTGAGCGACAGGAATACAATTTGCAGCAGATCCGGGTCAAAAGATGTAATCAACCTTAAAGCTTCCAAAATTCCTTCCAGTAGCAGGGACAATTTTTATATACCTCCAGATGGATTGAGCTTACTCTAATCCGAAACCGGGGAAAAATAGGGTTTCACTTTCAACCTGGTACGAACCGATTAATTCCTGGCCCCGGTCCGAGATTAAAAATTCGATATACTTCGAAACGTAATTGTATTCAACGTGGGGGTGCCTGTCGGGATTGACGGCCATAACCCCGTACTGGTTGGAGAGATCGGGATCGCCCTCAAATAAAAGGGTCAGTTCCAGATTGTCTTTAACGGCGATGTAGGTGCCCCGATCGGCTATCGTATAGCCCAAAATTTGATCGGCCAGGTGCAGGGTATCGCCCATACCCTGCCCGATGGAGAGGTGCCAATCTTCTTCGTCGGGGATAATGCCGGCGTTTTCCCATAATTTCATTTCCGTCCGGTGGGTTCCCGAATCGTCGCCGCGGGAAACAAAAGTGCTTTCGTTTTCAGCGATCAATCCTAAAGCCACGACAGCATTGTCTGCAGATTTTATCCCCGCCGGATCGGCTTCAGGGCCGATCAATATGAAGTTATTGTACATCACATCATGGCGATCAACAAAATAACCTTCATCTACCAGCTCCAGCTCAGTTTCACGATCATGCACCAGCAGGGCATCGGCATCGCCCCGTTTCCCTGTTTCAAGGGCGGCGCCCGTTCCCTGGGAAATTACTTCCACCCGCAGGCCGGTTTCCTGTTCAAAGATCGTGTTAATATAATCAAGCAGGCCTGAATCATAGGTGCTGGTTGTAGTAGTCAGGGTGAGGTTGCCTTTATTCAAATTTCCGCCTGGGCCCTCTTCTTCAGGCGCCGGTTCTTGCGTACAGCCTGCCGCCAGAAAGCCGATGGCCAAAATACAAAGCATAAACTTTGTGAGTGGTTTATTCAATATTTTTAAAGACATGGCCGGTGATACCCCCTCCCAGGATCTGAATCATAAAAAAATCGCAGTTCCCGTTGGAAAATGCGATTATGCTCAGTCAGATCCGAACAATCCTTCTTTCCGCAACGGGAGGCACAGCCGTTTCCACCTGTACCCTGACGTCCATTTACCCTAGCTCACCCAAAGAGGCAAACCTTAGATAAAATGGATCGAAGGTAGTGCTATTCAATTCCTGGTCCATGAGCATTTTATAACAAGCAGAAAGCACCGTCAAGTTTTGGGATAAAATTTGTGTGGTTAGGACGTGATAATGTCACCTTATTAATTATCATGATAATATGTCACCTGTGGAAAGCAGGAAAAGCTATCTGCCCCGGAAAGCGCCAATTTGATTGACAAAGTCGTGGGTGCGTGTTAAACTCTGCAATAGATTGAAACCGCACGAAGATGGTCTTAAAAGCCCCGTAAAACTTGGGCTACCTGATTCGGCGAGTCCTTACAGGGGGTTTGTTTATGTACGCAATTATTGAAACGGGCGGCAAACAGTACCACGTGGAGGAAGGCAAAACGATCCGCGTGGAAAAATTGCCGGCAGAGAAAGGCGAGGCGGTTATCTTTGAGCGAGTCCTGCTGTGTAAAAACGGGGACGAAGTGCAGGTTGGCAATCCCTACCTGGATAACTGCAACGTAGAGGGTAAATTATTGAACAACGGGCGCGGCCGTAAAATTACGGTTTACAAGTATAAACCGAAAAAGAATTACAGTCGCAAGAAAGGGCATCGCCAGCCTTACAGCGATGTCATGATTGAAAAAATCAACAGTTAAAACATTAATTTTAAACTATAAGGGCAGGTATGAAAGAGAGGTGTCATAAATGGCTCATAAAAAAGGAGTTGGCAGTTCCCGCAACGGCCGTGACAGTAATGCGAAACGACTGGGTGTAAAACGTTATGGCGGTCAGGTTGTCAAGGCCGGAAGCATTATTGTGCGCCAGAGAGGGACCAGGTTCCACCCGGGCATTAACGTCGGCAGGGGTGGCGATGATACATTATTTGCCAAGGCCGACGGCCGCGTGGTTTTTGAACATACCAATCGTGCCAAAAAGCAGGTTAGCGTACTGCCATTAGAAGGCGCGGCGGCAAACTAGGATAAAATGGTCCGGGTAGAATCCCGGGCCTTTGTTTAACTTGACCTTTACTTTACTGGCAGCGCTGCAGGTGATCAGGGGCTAATGTTCGTAGACGAATTAGAGCTTGTCGTGCGCGGAGGCCGAGGTGGTAATGGTACAGTCTCGTTCCGGAGGGAAAAGTATGTGCCCAAGGGCGGTCCCGATGGGGGGGACGGAGGCGACGGAGGTAATGTTTACCTGTGGGCCGATTCTTCCAAACACAGCTTTCTCGACCTGAGTTACCGCCGCCTCCTTAAGGCCGGAAACGGCGAGCACGGACGAAGAAAAAACCAGCATGGAGCCAGGGGTGAGGATATATTTGTGCCCGTGCCTCCCGGCACGGTTGTTCGTGACGTAAAGGGCAATGTTTTGGCCGATCTAACAACTGCAGGCCAGAAGGCGCTTATCGCCAGGGGCGGAAAAGGGGGGAAAGGCAATGCCCGCTTTGCCACCTCCAGGCGCCGGGTGCCCCGCCTGGCGGAAAACGGGCTGCCTGGCGAAGAGCGAACTATTAAGCTTGAGTTAAAACTGATTGCCCAGGTGGGACTGGTCGGATTACCCAATGCGGGTAAATCTACCCTGTTGAGCAGGATCACTGCCGCAAAGCCGAAGGTTGACTCTTATCCATTTACTACCCTTGCCCCCAACTTGGGAATGGTAAAAGTTGGCGAGGAGGGTAGTTTTATTGTGGCCGATTTGCCCGGGTTAATTGAAGGCGCTCACCAGGGAGCCGGGCTGGGTCACCGTTTTTTGAGGCATATTGAAAGAAACCTGCTCCTGCTTTTTTTGATCGACCTGTCACCCGGGGCGGATCCGGAGCCCGGTGAAGCATACCGTTTATTGAAAAAAGAACTGGAAGCTTACAGTTCTCAGCTCATAAAGTACCCGAGAGTTTTGGCCGGGAACAAACTGGATCTTCCCGGAACTAAAGAGCGGCTGCAGAAACTGAAGCAGGAAATCACTGAAACAGAAAAAGAAAATATCCCGGTTTTTGGCATCTCTGCCGTTACCGGTGAAGGTCTTGAGGAAATGGTCCGCTTTTTATTCAGGAGAATTAATGAACTTGCTGAAGAGCGGCCGCCTGTTGAAACGGAAGAAGAAATTCGGGTAGAGGAAGCTGTGGAGGAACCGATCAGGGTGGAACTGGAAGATGGTGTTTTTAAAGTTACAGGCACGGCGATCGAAAGAATGGCGGCAAAGACCGACTTTGAGAATGAAGAAGCCCTGCAGCGTTTTCAAAATTATACCCGTAAGATCGGCCTGGACAAAGAGTTGAAGAAAAAAGGGATCACGGAAGGCGATACCGTTCGTATTGGCGGTGAAGAATTTTATTACTACGAATAAAGTAAAAGGAGTTGCCATAAGTGTTCTTTCTCCGTAACAATGGAAATGCTGCTGCGATGAACATAGGATTAATGGGCGGGACTTTCGACCCCATTCATATGGGGCACCTGGTAACTGCCGAAGAGGCAAGGCAGCAGTTTGACTTGAACTACGTGATTTTTGTACCCACTGGAACCCCTCCTCACAAAGAAAAAGAAACAATTTCTCTTCCCGAACACCGGTATCTGATGACTTCGCTGGCCGTGATGTCCAACCCCTATTTTTTCGTATCCACGGTCGAGATTAACACGGAAGCTCCCACTTATACCATCGATACAGTAAGGCATTTTTCAGGCAGTGAGAAAGAAGGCCCCGAAGTGTATTTTATCACCGGCGCTGATGCGATTTTAGAAATATTTACCTGGAAAGATTACGAAGAGCTGCTCAGGCTTTGCACTTTTATAGCTGTATCCAGGCCCGGTTACTCGCTGGATCGGTTTCGTGAAACCTTAAATCGGGCTTACCCCGAGATGGTCAACAAGGTCCACCTTCTGGAAATACCGGCCCTGGCTGTATCATCGACTTACATCCGGGAAAGGGTTGCCCTGGGCAAAACGATCAAGTACTTGACTCCTGAACCGGTTGAGCAATACATCAAGAAACATGGTTTATACCTCTCCGGTTAATGTTTAACGGTTCTACTAACCTGTAAATAGGTTATAATATAAGCGGAGGTGTTTTGTTTAATGGTAAAAACTTTGTATGTAGGCAACATTCCCTGGAGTACCAAAGAAGGCGAGCTGGAAAAGTTTTTTTCCGAGTTTGGCGAAGTGCTGGAGTGCCGGATTATTACCGAACGGGCTACCGGGCGCTCCCGCGGTTACGGTTTCGTGGAAGTAAACGAGGACCAGATGGAAGCGATCATGGAGAAGGCAAACGGTGCCGAACTGGAAGGGCGGAAGCTGGTTGTTAACGAGGCCAAGCCGCGGGAACAGTAGCGGCTGCATTTATTTTTTATTATTTAACCTGGATAGGCAGATAGGATTAGTCTATGCAACCTGACCACTACAAGGATTTGATGCGGGAAAAACTTGATCATGAGCTGTTTGAGCATTCCCTGGGTGTAGCGGAAGCCGCGGCGGATTTAGCTGCTCGGTACGGCGCCGATAAAAATAAGGCTTACCTGTCCGGTATTGTTCATGATTATGGCAAGCAATTTTCAGGGCGGGAACTGGTGGAGATAGCAGGAAAACTGGGAATACCCCTGGACCGCATCAGCCGCCGGGAATCGCGCCTGCTGCACGCTACGGTAGGGGCAGCTTTGCTTGAAAAAGATTTGCAGCTTACCGATCCGGACATAATCCGGGCGGTAGCCAACCACACTACCGGCCGCCGCGGGATGGACAGGCTGGAAAAAGTGGTTTACCTGGCTGATTATATCGAAAAGGGCAGGGATTTTCCCGCTGCTGATAAAATTAGGCAGGCCGCCCTTGAGGATCTCGACCTGGCTTTACTGGAAGCGGTTGAATTTGCAATCAGATCGGTGCTGGAACGGGGGTTAATGCTGCACCCACGGTCGGTTGCTTTTCGCAACGAACTGGTGGAGGCACAGAGAAACAGGGCTGGTAAAGGACCTGGTGATCTAAAATAACTGCTGTGCCGCCGGGCGGGGAATGGTTTAAATGTGGGGCAGGTTTAAAAGACGGAGGTGATTGTATTTGACACGGGAACCAGACAGCGGCTCCCGGGAATTGGCTTCAATGGCCGTTAAGCTGGCGGCGGAAAAGAAAGCGCAGGATATGCTTTTGCTGGAAGTAGGGAAAGTATCGATTATAGCGGATTACTTTATAATCGGGACCGGAGCGACGGCGATCCAGGTCCATGCCATTTGTGATCACCTTACAGAAAAGCTCAAGAAAGAGGGCTATTATGCCTCTCGGGTTGAAGGTTACCGTGAAGGTTGGTGGGTAGTCCTTGATTACGGTTCGGTTGTTATCCATATTTTTCAACCGGAATCAAGGGAATTCTACGACCTGGAAAGGCTCTGGTCGGAAGCACCCCAGGTTGACCTGGAAGAGGAACCAGACGGTTCTTTCCTTCTCAACGAATAAGCCCAACGAGCGGATTCAACAGGTGACGGATAAATTAAATGCTGGCGGCGGGTGAAGAGGTATGGATAAGAACCAACTCCGAGAAGCTGTCTTACAAAAAGCAGCCGAAAAGGTAAATCCGGCCGGTGAAAAGTATTTGAGCATTTCGGTGGCTGCTGTCGGGGAATTGGCCTGCCTGCACGACCTGGCCGGGCGGTGGGTCGAGATTGCCGCCCTGGAAAGCGAAGTAATTCCGGAACGTTACCAGCGCAGTATAGGCAGCCTCGGGTTGGAAGGGCAGAAAAAATTGCTTGCTTCCTCGATCGGGGTGGTCGGCGCGGGAGGATTGGGCGGTTTTGCCCTGGAACTTCTGGGCCGCATGGGGGTGGGTAAGCTGGTCATAATTGACGGTGATAATTTTTCTGAGAGCAACCTGAACCGCCAGCTGCTGGCTACCGAATCAACAATAGGCCAATCGAAAGCATTTGAAGCAGCCAGGCGGATTTCTGAAATAAACAGTTCCCTGGAGGTGGAAGTTCACCACTGCCGCGGGGAACGTTCCAATATGAGCTCAATTTTTTCCAGCTGCCACCTGGTTTTAGATTGCCTGGATAACCTGCCTTCCCGTTTTGAGCTGGAAGAAGTGTGCGGCCAACTGGGTTTGGCCATGGTCCACGGTGCGATAGCCGGTTTTATCGGCCAGCTGGCCGTAATCAGGTCGGAGCGCCCGCTCCTTTCCCTGATTTACGGCAATGTCAGGGAAAGTGGGGCCAGCCAGGGGGTGGAGGTTAAGCTGGGCAATCCGGCTTTTACCCCGGCCATGCTGGCTGCTTACCAGGCTGGTGAAGCAGTAAAACTGCTGGCCGGCCTCGAAGGAGTTTTGCCCGCTGATAAAATGATGGTCATCGACATGCAGTCGGGCAGTTCTTACCTGGTCGAGGTGGGCGGACAAAACAATTAATAGCCTGGGCGATAAAAATTTACTTAAAAATTTCAGGGACACAAAAATTTAGGTCTGCTATTGACAAGATTTTGTGCCATGCATATAATGTTTAGTGTACTCGAGGTGCCCAATACCTTTCGATGAAGGGAAGCAGT
>SKMK01000063.1 GCA_007121075.1 Syntrophomonadaceae bacterium | reverse complement strand
GCCTTTGAAGAGGCAAGGGGGATTACACTCATCCAAGCTTGATTAGGAAAACAGATCTGCAGAAGATCTGGTTGGATTTGTTTCAAAAATAGTGCAATCGGGGACAGAAAAAGGAACTTTCTTCTTCCAATCCAATCACGATCCATGGCATCTAATAATTTGGCTTCCAAGAGCTACATGTTGACAAACCCAGTTTATTGTGTTATCAATAAAAGAACTTTATATTGGAAAATGCCTTGATCGGGAAGAGTAGGTATGTCCGGGGTGTAACAGAGAGCCGGCGGCAGTGGAAAACCGGCACATACAGGCATACTGAATGGGCCCGGGAGCAGCGGATCGAAAGCAGAATTTATTTGCGAGTAGACTCTGACGGAAACCTCGACCGTAACAATGAGGGGGGTATCAGCTCATAATTGAGTTAAGTTGAGAGCTCGTACCCTGTTTAAGTGAGATTTCGCCCCTATGATTAATTTGCCGGGTGGGATTTTAAAGCCGGGTGGCACCGCGGAAGTAAGCCTTTCGTCCCAGGGGATGAAAGGCTTTTTTGATTTTATTATCTTTCCAACGCCTACCTTGCTTGCCGGAACAATCCCGATCGGTAAAGAAATGATAGCAGGCGAATCTAATTAAGGTGGCACCGTGGAAGCAAACCTTTCACCCTTGTAGCGGGTGAAGGGTTTTTTATTTGGCTTTTTATTATGAATTATGAAAGGGGAAAAAAGAAATGGAAAAAGTATACTGCTGCAGCCCGGCAAAAGAACAGTACATCAGGATGTGCGGGAAGTACAATCTTATCCCGGTCCACAGGGAGATTGTTGCCGATCTCGAGACGCCCGTTTCTGTTTATGACAAGGTTTTCAAAGGAAGCTGTTCCTGCCTGCTGGAAAGTGTGGAAGGCAGTATCAGGTTGTCGCGTTATTCGTTTATTGCCGGTGAACCGTTTCTGACTTTGAAAGCAAGCGGGGAGGAAGTGGAGCTACTAAGCGAAGGCAAAAAGGAGGTGAGAAAGCAGAAGTTCAGTTCCGTTCTTCGTGAAATTATAAATTCGTACCGGATGCCTGAAAATATTGACCTTCCCCGGTTTTTTGGAGGAGCTGTGGGTTTTGCCGGTTATGATGCAGTGCGCCTGTTTGAAAGTCTTCCGGATCACCCGCCGGATGACCTGGAGCTGCCCGATGCCTGCTATATTTTCCCCGAAGTTGTCCTGGTATTCGATCATTACCGCTCGCGCCTCAAAATAATCGTCAACAGCCGCCCCGGTGATGATCCTGAAACATCCTATCATGATGCTTTAGAAAAGGTTGATCAAATCGAGGTTTCCATAAAAAATAACAGCAACTATGCTTTAAAGCGGGTAAACAGCCATGAGACAATTCTTGATGATCTTCCGATCAGGAGCAATATTGGCAGGAATGAATTTGTAGATAAGGTAGAGGCCATAAAGCAATATATTTATGCCGGCGATATTTTGCAGGCTGTTCTTTCTCAAAGGTTTGCAGTTGAAACCGGTGCCGATCCTTTTGAAGTCTACCGGACTTTGCGCACCTTAAATCCTTCCCCGTACATGTACTATCTTGATTTCAGTGATTTTCAAATAGCAGGCGCCTCACCTGAAATGTTGACCAGGGTAGAAAATGGGACTGTTATCACCAGGCCTATTGCTGGAACCAGGCCCAGGGGAGAAACACCGGAAGAGGACCTCAGATATGAACGGCAGCTGGTTGGTGATGCAAAAGAAAGGGCGGAACATGTGATGTTAGTCGATCTCGGGCGCAACGATCTGGGCCGGGTGTCGGAGTTTGGAAGCATTGAACTGCCCGTTTTTATGGAATGCGAAAGATATTCCCACGTAATGCACCTGGAGTCGGAAATCAGGGGCAGGCTGGCCGGGAATAAAGATATCTTCGACGCCTTTGAGGCCTGTTTCCCGGCCGGAACAGTATCCGGGGCCCCCAAGGTGAGAGCGATGGAGATAATCAATGAACTTGAGCCGACTAAGCGAGGTCCTTATGCCGGGGCTGTCGGGTACTTTTCTTTTGACGGTAATATGGATACCTGCATAACAATAAGGACGGTCGTTTTTCGAAACGGCAAAGCCTATGCTCAAGCCGGCGCTGGTATTGTAGCCGATTCTAAGCCCGATGCCGAGTATGAAGAAACAATAAGCAAGGCCAGGGTTATGCTAAAAGCGCTAAAACTGGCCGGAGAGGAGCTGTAATGATCCTTATTATCGATAATTATGATTCTTTTACCTATAACCTGGTCCAATATTGCGGGGAATTGACCGTCGGCAAGGCAATTAAAGTTTTTCGCAATGACATCATTACTCCGGACGAAGCTGCCGGTTTGGGTCCTGAAAAAATAATCCTCTCCCCCGGCCCGGGAACTCCTGAACAGGCCGGGATCTGTCTCGATCTGGTCACCGCCTTGCCGCCGGAAATTCCTTTACTCGGGGTTTGCCTGGGTCACCAGGTCATTGGCCGGGCTTTTGGGGGGAAAATAGGGCCTGCAAAAAAGTTTATGCATGGCAAGGTCTCCATGATCAAGCATGATGGAAAAGAGCTTTTCGAAGGTCTTGATAATCCTTTTTTGGCGGGACGGTACCATTCCCTGGCGGTTGATCCTGGAGCTGTTCCGGAAGTGCTCAAAGTAACGGCAGTCTCAGAAGAGGGTGAGGTAATGGGTTTGAAGCACCGGGAGCTGCCAATCTGGGGAGTTCAGTTTCACCCGGAGTCAGTTTTAACTGAAAACGGCAAAAAGATAATTCATAATTTCCTTAAAGAGGGAGTTGTTGCGAAATGAGAGTCACAGAGGCCATAGCAGCTATAACCGGCGGAAACAGCCTTGAAGAAGAACAGGCCTATGCAGTTATGACGGAGATCATGGAGGGGTTGGCAACCGATTCCCAGGTGGCCGGTTTAATAACGGCCCTGTGCATGAAAGGCGAGACCGGAGAAGAAATTACCGGTTTTGCAAAAGCAATCAGGGCCAAAGCTCCACCGGTCAGAATCTCCGGAGTGAGGCTTGCCGACACCTGCGGGACAGGCGGAGATATGCTTCAAACCTATAATGTTTCGACCACCGTGGCCTTTATAGCGGCGGCATGCGGGGTACCAGTGGCCAAGCACGGGAACCGTGCCGTTTCGAGCAAATGTGGCAGCGCCGATGTGCTTGAAGCCCTGGGGGTCAATGTTGATCTACTGCCGCAAACTGCAATCCGGTGCATTGAAGAAACAGGCATCGCTTTTTTGTTTGCCCCTACTTTTCACTCCGCCATGAAGCATGCTGTAAAGGTCAGGAAAGAAATCGGCATCAGGACGGTTTTTAACCTGCTCGGGCCGCTGGTCAATCCGGCAGGCGTTCAAATCCAACTGATCGGGGTTTATGCCCCGGAATTGACCGAAATAATCGGCGAGGTGCTGACCGGTCTGGGCGTCGAATCGGCGCTGGTCGTACACGGCGCAGGGGGGATGGATGAGATATCGACCCTGGGGCCGACAAAAATAACCGAAGTCAGGTATAGCACAATGCAAACATATGATCTTGATCCAGTAAAGCTGGGCTTGCAAAGGGCTTTTAAGGCAGATTTAAAGGGGGGCAACCTAAGGGAGAATGCTGAAGTTACCGCCGGGGTACTGGATGGGCTGCCGGGGCCGAAGCTCGACCTGGCCTTGCTTAATGCAGCGGCTGTTCTGTACGCGGCAGATAAGGTCCCTGATTTTGCCAGGGGGATTGAAATGGCCCGGGAAGCGGTTTCTTCGGGCCGGGCCAGGCAAAAATTGGAGGACCTCAAGCGGTTTACTGCCCGGGTTTCCGGAAAGGGGGAAAAGGCTGGAGCTCGCCTCTCGTCTGCCTGAATCAATGTTACTGACAGAAATCGTTAATAAAAAAGAAGAACAATTGGCCCGGGATCAAAAGCAAAGATCCCTGGAAGCTCTAATGGGTATAATTTCTGGACTGGAGCCTCCCCAGCCGTTTAAGCAGGCCCTGTCAGAAAGCCGGGAATTCTCAATTATTGCTGAAATCAAGCGCGCTTCCCCGGTTAAAGGCGATCTTGGCCCCGGGTTTGACCCCTTAAAGTTGGCCTGGGCATACAGAAAGGGTGGAGCCCGGGCAATATCAGTGATTACCGAGGAACACCACTTTAAAGGAAGCAGAACCTATATAAAGCCGGTTAAACAACTAACGGGCCTGCCTGTTTTAGGCAAGGATTTTATTATCGATCAATACCAGGTATATGAAGCGAGGGCTAACGGGGCCGATGCCTTGCTTTTGATCGTGGCCATCCTGGACAAACAACTTTTGAGCAATCTTTTGAAATTAACCCGCTCTCTTGAAATGGAGGCCCTGGTGGAGATCCATGATCGTCAGGAGCTGGAAACAGCCCTTAATGCTGGTGCCAAAATGATCGGTATTAACAACCGGAATTTGAAGAATTTCCAGGTTAATCTTGCTACCACCCTGGAACTGGCCGGGTTGGTGCCGGATGACGTCCTGGTGGTCGGTGAAAGCGGGATCAGGTTCCGGGAAGATATATTGCGACTGCATGAAGCGGGAGTTAATGCCGCCCTGGTGGGGGAGGCTTTGATCAGGGCCGGCAGTCCCGAAGCAAAACTGAAAACCTTGCTGGGTAACCGGGCTTGAAAGGAGAGGAAAAAAACAATGTGGATCAAAATATGCGGCATAACATCTTTGGAGGCGGCCCAGGCCTGTGCCGAAGCGGGCGCTGATGCAGTGGGCTTTGTGTTCGCCGAAAGCAGGCGGAAAATTACAGTGGAGGTAGCCGGGAATATAATTAAGCAGCTTCCCCCGGGTTTAAAGAAAGTAGGTGTATTTGTTAACGAAACGGAGCAAAAAGTAGCCTGGATTCAAAACTACCTTGGACTGGATCTGCTCCAGTTTCACGGAACGGAAGGGCCTTCCTACTGCAGTCGTTTTTCCGGTAAGGCAATAAAAGCTTTCAGCCCCGATCCGGAAAGGGGTTTTATTGATATCAAGGCCTACAGGGGTAAGATCATGGCCTGCCTGATCGACTCTTATCTTCCCGGCCATCCGGGTGGAACCGGTGTAACCTGGGACTGGAAGAGCTTTAAACCATTTCAGGCCGCTCTCATACCCTGCTGGTTGATTGCAGCGGGAGGCTTAAATCCTGGTAATGTTTATGGGGCCCTGGAGGCGCTCCGGCCTGATGGCGTCGATGTCAGCTCAGGAGTTGAAAAAGAGGGGGAAAAAGATATTTTTTTGATCAAACAGTTTGTAAATGAGGTCCGGAGGTGGAAAAAAAATGGTATTACCTGATCGGAACGGTTATTTTGGCAATTTCGGGGGACGTTTTGTTCCGGAAACATTAATGAGCGCCCTCCTGGAGTTGGAAAGCAGCTACCGGCACTGCAAAAATGATCCCGATTACTGGGAAGAGCTCCACTATTATTACAAGAACTACAGCGGCAGGCCGACGCCCCTTTATTATGCCGGCCGGCTTACCGAAAGATACGGGAAAGCAAAAATATATCTAAAGCGGGAAGATTTAAACCACACCGGGGCTCACAAAATAAACAATACCCTTGGCCAGGCGTTGCTGGCGAAAAGAATGGGTAAAAGCCGGGTTATCGCTGAAACCGGCGCGGGCCAGCACGGAGTGGCCACCGCTACCGTGGCTACGTTGTTCGGTCTTGAATGTGTTATTTACATGGGTGAAGAAGATATGAAACGGCAGGAGCTTAATGTTTTCAGGATGAAACTGCTGGGAGGGGAAGTAATCCCGGTTGCTTCGGGGAGTAAAACCTTAAAGGATGCCACCAATGAAGCGATGCGGGACTGGGTAGCTAACCTGGAAACCACCCATTACATTATTGGCTCGGTTGTAGGCCCTCATCCATATCCGGCCATGGTGCGAGATTTTCAGGCAGTTATCGGTTCAGAAACCAGGGAACAACTTCTTGCTTCCACCGGAAAACTTCCCGATTACCTGCTTGCCTGTGTGGGTGGAGGCAGCAACGCGATCGGTTTTTTTCATAACTTTTTGGAAGACGGGCAAATTCAGTTAATCGGTATTGAGGCTGCGGGCAGGGGTCTCACTACGGGTGATCATGCCGCAAGTTTAACCGGCGGACGTCCTGGAGTACTTCACGGTAGCCTGAGCTTCCTTTTGCAGGATCAGGCCGGACAGGTCAGCCCGGCGCATTCTATTTCGGCCGGCCTTGACTACCCGGGAGTTGGGCCTGAACATGCGTATTTAAAGATATCGGGGAGGACAAAATACGTTGCTGTTTCGGATCCGGAAGCTTTACAGGCTTTTAAGCTGCTTGCCGAAAGCGAAGGCATTATTCCCGCCCTGGAAAGCGCCCATGCCTTAGCTTACCTGGAGAAGCTAATGCCTTTGACGACAGGGGAGGAGATTGTCGCGGTCTGCCTTTCAGGGAGGGGCGACAAGGATGTGGCAGAGGTATCATCGGTCCTTTCGGCCGGAGAGGAGGTGGATAAATTATGAACGGCGTTGATCATAAATTTGCCCGGCTTAAAACCTCTAAGCGAAAAGGAATCATTACCTATCTTACAGCCGGCGATCCTGACCTGCAGGCAACCGAAGCAATAGTTCTGGAAATGGCCCGCAGGGGGGCTGATATGGTGGAACTGGGGGTGCCTTTTTCCGACCCTGTAGCTGACGGCCCTGTAATCCAGGACGCATCGAAGCGGGCTCTGGTAAGAGATGTTACCCTCGAGGATGTGCTGAAACTGGCGGGGAGGTTAAGATCCAGGGTAAGGATACCGCTTTTATTGATGAGCTATTATAACCCGATATTTAGTTACGGTCTCTCTAATTTTGTTGACTCTGCTTCATGTAGCGGCGTGGATGGGGTGATCATTCCCGACCTGCCTTTAGAGGAAAGTGAAGCTTTTTCCTGGGACCTCAAGAAGGCGGGGATCCATTTTATCAGCTTTCTGGCTCCCACCAGTTCTGATCAGCGCATAAAAGAGACGGTTGAGCGGGCTACCGGTTTCATATACTGTATTTCTGTAGCCGGAGTCACCGGGGCCAGGGACGTTATACCTGCACAGGCGCATAAATTGTTAGAGAAGGTTAACTCAATGACGGAGGTTCCACTGGCCCTTGGTTTTGGGATTTCCAGCCCGGAACAGGTCCAATCGATCGGCAAGCATGGCAGCGCGGTAATTATCGGAAGCGCTATTATGAAGCTGGTCGAGCAGGGAGGAGACGGGGAAACAATCGCCCGGCGGGTCGGGGCTTTCTTGAAAAAATTTAATTAAAAACAAGATCTATTTCTCCAGGCTTATGAAGTTTTGCCAGGATAATTCATATTTTAAAAAAATATTGTAATTAAAGAATGTAGAAGCAGGAAACTAGATGCTGTAACCAGTATATTATCCTGAAGAGTCAGTGAAATTGGTGAAGCAGCACTGTACCAGGATTATCCAGCAAGAAGCCGGAGGTAAAGATGAAGACTAAATGGAAACTTGCCCTGAGCCTTATTTTTATTGTCGTAGTTGCAGTAGTATTGATTTATGAATATTTTATAGGAGTTGAAGTAGACGCTTACCGGGTGGAAAAGGGCGACCTGGTAGAAAGCATTACCGAGGAAGGGCAGCTGGTATCAGAAGATCAGCGGACCGTTTATTCTCTCTACCAGGCCCGGATTGAAGCAGTGGCTGTTGAAGAAGGAGAGCAGGTTGAGCGGGGAGACCTGTTGGTGGTCCTTGATACCAGCGAACTGGAATATACCCTGACAGAGCTGCGATCCGGCCTCGAAAGTGTTAATTCTGAAATCAGTATGGTCGGGGATAACTTAAATACCGCCACCCGCAACTATGAGCGGATTAAAGCGCTGTACGACCGGGACTGGGCCAGCAGGATCGAGCTGGAAGAAGCTGAAAAAATGAAAAAGGAAGCCCGCTCCGCCCTGGAATCTTTGGAAGCCCAGCGCAATTCGCTGAATGCCCAGATTCAAGCTATAGAATACCGGCTGGAGAACCACCGTATCAATGCTCCAATTTCAGGTGTGGTTACCGATCTTAATGCCGAAGAACAGGGCCTGGCTGGCCCCCAGGTCCCGTTGATGCGCCTGTTTCAAAAGGATGAAGTGACCGACTGGCATTTAGAAGTCGAAGCCAGGGTCCTTACCCGCGATGTCGATTTTATCTCCGTTGGTGAAGAAGTGACTCTGATCTTTCAAAGAAGAGAGGAAGATTTAAAGTTTCCCGGGGAGATAACCCGGATAGCTGAATATGCCGAAGGAGACATCTCGCCGCTCGGGCTTGAAGAAGAGCGGGTCACGGTGACCATCCGGCCCGATCTGCCGGATCAGGTGACCCTGGGTCCGGGATATAAGGTGGATGTAGAATTTATAACCAGGTTTGCGGAAAACGTACTGGTTGTCCCCAGGCGGGCTCTATTTACTTATGAAAGGGAAAATGCCCTGATGGTGGTTGTCGGTGATCGGGCCCGGGTCCGGAAAGTGACTACGGGAATGGAAACCAGGCAGGAGGTTGAAATATTAGACGGTATCGGAGAAGGAGACCCGGTGATCCTGGATCCCCAGCAGGAAGGAATCGAAGATGGAGCCAGGGTTTTCTATTAGCCCGGTTGTTTTAGTTAAAACCGGGCCTGAAAAGGGGTATTATTTTGATGAAGTCAATATTTAAAAACCGGTTGCAGCTAATAATGGCGGTTTTGGCAGCCGTTTTGCTGGCTGTATTTGGGATTACCACGGCTGGCGGCAATCCCGGTGAAACCACTTTAAGGCTTAATGATTTAAGGGCCCGGATTACCGGGCACAACCATGATTACAGGGTCATGACCCTGGAAGTGGAAGAAACCCGGGATCACCTTGATGAATTGGATGAGCTTTTGACGGAGCTTGAAAGAGGAAAAGAGCAGGCCGAAGCACTGGAAGTAGCAGGATTGGAAGAAGTTTTAAGCACTATTGTAAGATCCTTTGAAGAAGAAAATAAAGAGGCCCGCAAAGCGGTCTCACGCCTCGAACATGAACAGGAAATCCTTGCCGAAAGACTAACCCGTCAGGCGGAAAAGCTATACTATACCTACTTTGCTCTCCGGGTAGAAGAGAAAATCCAGCAGGAAACCCTTGATTACCTGAGAGAAATGTTTGATATGGAAAAAGAACGGCGAAAGCAGGGTTTGGTTACCTTGCAGGAAATTGAAAGAGCGGTGCTCCAGGTGGAGCAGAGCCAGCTGATTCTTGAGGCAGTCAGGGACCGGCAAAAAGATATTTTAAACAGGCTGAAGCTACTGGCCGGCTATAATTTGGATCTGAATCTGCGCCTGATTGAACCAGCCCTGCCCGAAATAGAAGAGCTTAACCTTAGGGAAGCTATAGATTACGCCCTTAACGAAGGGTTGACAGTTAAGATGAGGGAGAAGCAGTATGATCTTGACCCTGGAGAAAAAGAGAGGTTGAAGCTGGAACAGGCCAGGAGAGAGGCCCGCCTGCAGGTAAAAGAATCATTCAGGGCTGTTCAGCAGGCGGAGAAACAGTACCGGCTGCAGGAAAGGGCCCTTAACCTTGCAGAAATTATTTTAGAAAGAGCCCGGGCCCGCCATGAAGCGGGACTGGTCTCCGGGCTGGAACTGATGAAAAGCTACCTTGAGCTGATGGAAGCCCGGCAGGATTATACCCAATCCGGATATGACTACAGCACTGCTCTGAAAGACTTCAAGCTGGCCCGGCAAGGAGTAATAAGGCCTGCCGATTAAACCGGTTCCAGCTAAACTAATTAAGCAGCATAAGAAACAGCAATGGGCTTTAAGGAGGGTGGATTGCTTGGAGTTGATCGTGGCTCGCAATATCCACAAAAGGTACCAGATGGGCGAGGTAACCGTCCATGCGCTCAGGGGAGTTGATTTTACACTTTATGATCGGGAACTGGTGGTGGTCCTGGGCCACAGCGGTTCCGGAAAGAGCACCCTGGTCAATATTGTCGGTGGGATGGACCTGGCCAGTGAAGGAGAGCTTTACTTTAAGGACCGGCCGCTCCACAATGCCGGCGAAGCTGAGTTGACCGGCTACCGGCGCGATCAGGTTGGCTTCATATTCCAGTTTTATAACCTGATGCCAAACCTGACCGCTTACGAAAATGTTCATCTCTCGGTCCAGATTGCAAAAGATCCCCTCGACATAGACGCCCTGTTGGAACAGGTAGGTTTAATTGATCGCCGGGAGCATTTTCCATCCCAGCTTTCCGGGGGTGAACAGCAGCGGGTGGCCATTGCCAGGGCCCTGGCTAAAAATCCCCAGTTGCTCTTATGCGATGAACCCACCGGTTCCCTCGATCTGCCTACAGGAAAACAGATTTTGAAACTACTCCGTGATTTCTGCGATCAATACAACAAGGCGGTAGTAATTATTACCCACAACACCAACATCAGTTACATGGCCGACCGGGTTATTTATTTAAAAGACGGTTTGGTTGAAGAAATAAAGGAAAATCCGGAACCGCTTCCGCCGGAAAAGGTGAGCTGGTAATGCTCTGGAAAAAGATGATCCGGGATATCTGGGGCAATAAAGGTTCTTACCTGGCCTGCCTGGTCCTGGTAATCATCGGCCTGCTCATTTTCACCTCCTTTTCCATCGCCGGCGACAATTTAAGCCTTTCCCAGGAAGACTTTTACCGTGAGCAGAATTTTGCTCATGGCTTCGCTGAAATTACATCCATGCCTTACCGGGAGCTGGAAAGGTTATCCGAGGTAGAGGGTATAGAACAGATCAGCGGCCGGGTTAAAAAACAGGCCAGGGTGACCAGGCCCGAGGGAGAAGTTGGAGTTTACCTGGAGCTGGTTTCCATGGACCTGGAAGATCCGGAACGGGTTAACGACGTCCGGCTGCTGGAAGGCTCGGAATTAAGGGCCGGAGAATTCGAGGTATGGATCGACGACCAGTTTTTTGATACTTACCGCCTTGAACAGGGCTACCGGTTGGAAATAATAGCCGGCGGCCGGGCCCGGGAGCTTATCGTTGAAGGTGTGGCCATGAGTCCTGAATTTACTTATCCCTTGAGGACGGAGGGGGAGATATATCCCAACCCGGAACAGTACGGGATTGCTTTTATATCCCGTGATGCAATGTGGAGCTTGTTTCCCGAACTGCAGGGACGGGTCAACAATGTAGTTTTTACCCTGGTCCATGGCGCCGACTTTGATCAAGTAAAAAACCGGCTGGAACCGGAACTTGAACCCTACGGCCTGATCAACCTTTATCCCAGGGAAGATCAGACCAGCCACCTGATTCTCAGCGAGGAAGTGGCCCAGCTGCAGAGAATGTCAACTGTAATACCGATCATGTTTTTATCGGTGGCCGGATTGATCCTCTACATCATGTTAAAACGACTGGTTGAACAGCAGCGGGGCCAGATCGGCATTTTAAAGGCCTTTGGCTACAGCAACCGGGAAGTAACATTGCATTACCTCGCTTATGCTTTAACAGTTGGTTTTATAGGCGGTTTGCTGGGGGGATTGGCCGGCATCTACCTGGCCAATCCCCTGACCTGGCTTTTGCTCGAGTTTTTCCATGTCCCGGAAACTTATGAAGGTTTCTCCCTGTATTATTTACTGCTCGGGTTGATTATTTCCCTGGCAATATTCCTGGTAGCCGGCTACCAGGGCTGCAAGTACGCCTTAAGATTAAAGCCGGCCGAGGCAATGAGGCCTCCCGCACCTATCTCCGGTAAGAAAACAGTTCTGGAAAAAATAGGCCTGTTTTCAGCTATGCTTACCATCCAGGGGAAAATGGCCGTCAGGAACCTGGGTCGAAATCGCAGCAGGAGCGCATTCTTGTTCCTGGGGATGACCCTCAGTTGTGCCGTAGTTATCGTGACCTGGTCGCTTAACGATATTATTGACAAACTGGTTTTTTATCAATATGAAGAAGTGGAAGTCCACGATGCCAGGATTACCCTGACCGAACCCTTGTCTCCGGATCCGGTGACAATAGAACTGACCGGCCATGACGAAGTCACTATGGTCGAGCCCCTGGCAGAAGTTCCCGTAAAATTATCCCATGCCTGGCGGGAGGAAAATGTCCTCGTGCTGGGCATACCGGAAGGCAGCAGCTTATATGTGATCAGGGACGCAGCAGGCAGGCGCGTCCCGACCCCTGAGCGGGGAGTGATCCTTTCCGAACGGCTGGCTGATAAACTACATGTATCTCCCGGTTCAACCCTGGAGCTTGAAAGCCCTTACCTGCGAAACGGGGAAGAGCCGGTGCTGGTGGATGTATGCCGGGTTATTCCCCAGTACCTGGGCATGAACGCGTACATGGAGATAACCGGGCTGATCGATCTACTGGACCAGGGTAGCTTTGCCACTTCTTTTATGGTCAATGTTGACGGCACATCCGGCCCGGATGATCCAGGTGGTGACAGCCGAACAATAAGTATTGCCTCACTCAGGGACCGCTACCGGGAAAGCGAGCAGGTAGCGGCAGTGGATGGGCTTGAAGAAAGGGTCAGGGAGGCCAGGGAGTTGATGGAAACTTTCGGAGTTGTAATTTACATCTATGTCTTGTTTGGAATGGTTATGGCCTTTTCTATTATTTACAGCTCCAGCTTTATCATTCTTTCTGAACGCAACCGCGAACTGGCTTCGATGAAAGTGCTGGGAATGACTTCGAGGGAGGTTTTTTCTGTAATCACTTTCGAGCAGTGGTTCATCAGTGTTTTTGCCATCCTGGCCGGGCTGCCCCTGGCTCAAATGATGATGATGGCCTTTGCCCGTGAGCTGAGCACCGATTTATATACTCTCCCGGCCGAACTGTCTGCGCAGGCCCTGTTAATGGGGGCGATAATTACGATCGCCTCGATCTCGATCGCCCAGCAGTTTGCTCTGCGAAAAGTCAGGAAACTGGACCTGGTCGAGGTGTTGAAAACAAGGGAATAAAAAATTTTGATACAGGCCTTTAAGAATGGCAAAAAGCCCGCCTGTGAAATATTCTGGTGCAATGCTGCCGGCCCTTCTCAGAATTAAACCGTCGGTCCAGGCCGGAAAATAAGGAGTTTTATGCTTTTACTACATATTGTAAATATTAGTTTACATAAAGTTGCTGCCGCAGTTTTTGACTGCATCCATCATTAAATATATACTTGGTGTTAAGAAATAACTTCATAATATCAACCAGTAACTGCATCGATTATTTAACAGGTGGCAGCAGATGAAAAAACATACTATTGAGCATCAAGGCCGGGTAATTCCTTTTGTGCTCCAAAGAAAAAATGTAAAAAATATAAACTTAAGAGTCTGTCATGATTCTTCAGTGGTGGTCTCCGCTCCTGAAAAAGCCCCCTATGATTTTATTGAACAGTTTGTCCAGAAAAAAGCGCCCTGGATCATAAACAAAATATGGCAGCTTGATCAAAAAAGACTTTTAAACCGGGATAAAAAGTATAATAACGGGGAAAATATTGATTATCTCGGCCGGCAGTACCGGCTTACGGTTATTCCTGCGTCCGGTAGGGAAGAAGTTTACCTGAACCAGGATTGCCTCTATCTTTTAGTTAGAGATAGTGATGATTTTGCAAGGAAAGAAGAACTGCTTGGTGCCTGGTTCAGGGAACAGGCTGAAATTGTTTTTCATGATTCGCTTGACCGGATGCTGGCCTTGGTTAACCGCCACGTGCAACTGGACAGACCGAGAATTACCGTCCGGACCATGAAAACCAGGTGGGGATCCTGTTCCTGGAACCGGCAGAGGATAACTTTAAATACCCGGTTGATCAGCTTTTCCGCGGAATACATCGATTATGTAGTTTTGCATGAACTGGCTCACTTTATATATCAAAAACATGATCAAGCATTCTATGGCTTTTTATCACTTTTAATGCCTGATTGGAAAGAGAAAAGAAAAAGGTTAAACAACGTTCGGGGTTGATAAGCTTTTTTAAAATCGATAAACTAATTGAAAAAGTGTCAAACAAATGCAAAGGAGTTTATTATGTCAAATCCCAAAAGATTGAAATTTTGTGTCAGTAGCGAATGGAGAGAAACTGAATCCGGCCAGTATATGGATATAACCAACAGCAGTACCGGAGAAGTGATGGCCCAGGCTCCCCGCTGTACCAGTAATGAAGTTAACCAGGCTGTAGAAGCGGCGAGGAATGCTTTTCCAGGCTGGTCTGCAACTCCGGTTCAGCAAAGAGCGGATTTAATGTTTAAATTTAAAAGGCAATTGGAGGATCACCTGGATGAGCTGGCAACCATGGTTGCAACTGAACACGGCAAGAATATGGCCGAGTCTAGAGGCGATGTAATCAAGGCCATGGAAGTGGTGGAACTGGCCTGCGCCGCCCCTTACCTGATGCAGGGCGACTCATTGATGAATGTTTCGGAAGGCCATGATACTGTAATGTACCGGGAGCCGATTGGTGTTTTTGCCGGTATTGTCCCCATGAATTTTCCGGCCATGATTCCTTTTGGCTGGATGCTGCCTCTTTGTATTACCACGGGAAATACTTTTGTGTTAAAGGCGGCCAGCCAGGTCCCCCAGACCGGGATGCGGATGCTCGAGCTGTTAATTGAATCAGGATTGCCTGAAGGTGTGGTTAACCTGGTTACCTGCAGCCGCAATGAGGCCGAGCTTTTGCTTAAGCATCCCGATGTAAAGGGTATATCCTATGTAGGCTCCAGTTCAGTGGGAAGGCATATTTACAGTACCGCTGCGGCCCATGGCAAGAGGGTCCAGGCCCTGGGGGAAGCCAAGAACCATGCCCTGATTTTAAAAGACGCCATTATTGAAAGAGTTGCTCTGGGTGTAAGGAACTCTGCGTTTGGCTGTGCGGGACAGCGGTGCATGGCCTTACCTGTAGTATGTGTAGAGGAAGATGCTGCCGATAAACTGGTTTCTCACCTGGTAAACGCGGCAAAATCACTCAAGATCGGCCCTGCTTATAATCACGATACCGACCTGGGGCCGGTTATTTCCGCCGAGCATAAAGAAAAAGTATCCTCATGGATTGCAAAAGGCATAGAGGAAGGGGCCGAGCCGGTCCTGGACGGCAGGAATATTAAGGTGGAAGGTTATGAAAACGGGTTTTACCTGGGCCCGACAATCCTTGATCATGTCAGGCCCGGGATGAGTGTGGGAGAAGACGAAATTTTTGGGCCGGTTCTGTGTGTTAAACGAGTAAAAGATTTTGAAGAAGGACTCCAGCTAATGAACAGCAGCCCTTATGCCAACGGTTCCTGTATCTTTACTCAAAACGGTTACTATGCCCGGGAGTTTACTTACCGTACCCACGCCGGCATGGTCGGAGTAAATGTCGGGATACCGGTTCCTGTTTCCTACTTTCCCTTCTCCGGGCATAAAGGTTCTTTCTTTGGCGATCTCCATGTAATGGGCAAGGATGGAGTGGCCTTCTACACAGAATCAAAATGTGTAACTACCCGCTGGTTTACAGAAGAAGATCGCAAAGATACCAAGGTAGGCACCTGGGAAGGGACCATTCACAGGGAATAGTAATATACAGCTTTGCCATTTGTCATCTTTGATTTGGAGGAAAATCATGGATAAGAGTTTTATTGCCAGTGAGGATACGCATTTCTGGGAAAAGGTCTCCGGTACTCCCGCGGCCAATGTTTTTATATCTATTTTTAATGCTATCCAGGAAGGAATAGAGATTGTTGACCGGGCCGGTTGGGTCCAGTATATCAATCCTGCTTTCACTGCTATTACCGGGTTGAAGGAAGGGGATCGGATCGGGAAAAATATATTTGAAGTTGTCCCCCACGGCCCCCTGGTTAAAGTGCTTAAAACGGGCACCCCGATTTTTGGTGAAAAGATGGAAATGAAAGATGCCGGGATCGATATCATTGCCAATACTGCCCCAATTTATGTAAATAAGGTTATGGTCGGCGCGGTGGTTGTGTTCCAGGATGTGACCGAAATTAAAAAACTGAATGCCCAGGTCAGGGAAAGTAAGGGCAAGATCAGGGTCCTTCATCATAAATTATCCAAAGTGGCTACAGCCGAGTATGATTTTGACGATATCGTCGGGCACAGTTTCCCGGTCAGGCAGAGCCTCGAGATAGCCAAGAGGGCTGCAGTGACAGAATCCACGGTGCTGCTGACCGGTGAAAGCGGGACCGGGAAAGAACTATTTGCCCATTCCATTCATAATGTCAGTGCCAGGAGCAACTCCCCTTTTATCAAGGTTAACTGTGCCGCAATACCGGAAAATCTCCTCGAAAGCGAGTTTTTCGGTTACGAAAAAGGCGCGTTTACCGGCGCAGCCAGGCAGAAAGTAGGGAGGTTTGAGCTTGCTCATGGAGGGACGATCTTTTTGGATGAAATTGGCGATATGCCGCTTCCCCTCCAGGCTATATTGCTCAGAGTCTTGGAACAAGGAGAAGTGGTCCGGGTTGGCGGCACTGAATCTATTTATGTGGATGTCAGGGTTATTGCTTCCACCAACCGCAACCTGAAAATGCTGGTTGAAGAAGGGAAATTTCGGGAAGACCTTTTCTACAGGGTTAATGTGATCAACGTCGAGATACCGCCTCTACGCCAGCGCCAGGATGATATAATTCCCCTGGCCGACCACATATTGAAGCAGACCAACCGTAAGCTGGGTAAAAATGTGGAAGGATTTACCGAACAGGCTTTAAAAAGTTTAAGTCAGTATAACTGGCCTGGAAATGTGAGAGAAATGAGGAATTGTATTGAGCGGGCGGTGATTATGGCCGAAACTACCCTGCTGCCTGAAAAAGTACTGCTTTCTTCCCTTTCCGGCGAGCCAGATTCCGGATTGGAAGGTGAAGAACCGGTGGCCCTGGATGTAATGGAAAAAGAACTGATCCGCCGGGCTTTAAACCGCTTTGGTAAAACTGTTGCAGGCAAGAAAAAAGCAGCCCGGGCTTTAAATATTTCCCTGCGATCTCTTTATAACAAGATCAATAAATATGAAGCACCCTGATCTTTGCAAAAAATGCAAGAATAGATTGCATAAATTGCAAATTGATAAAGGACCCTGCTTATAAAGGCCGGGGCCCTTTATTGTAATAATTACCATGCAAAAATTGCAATAAACCTGGTTTTCCAACTCCCTCTCTGAAAGGCCCCATTCTTCTTTTTTAAAGGTACTCTTAGTGCTTCTAATGAAATGGCATGGATATTGCATATATATAAAATAAACGGCAGGAGATCGTTTCCCCAGGATAAACTCGGGGCAAACTCGTTATAATCATGCCAGTTATGACGAATATAAGTGTTTAACGGCCTGCTTGGTGTTTATGAATGTTGTAATTATAATGAAAGGAGTGAGCATTTGAAACCAAAACTCAGCTTTTTATCCCAGAAAGAGATAGAAGAAATCCATAATAAGGCCCTGGAGATACTGGAGACAACCGGTATAGATATAAAGCTTCCTGAAGCTGTCCAGATTATGGAAAACGAAGGATGTCAGGTTAAAGAAGGCTCGATCGTAAATATTCCCCGGGGAGTTGTGGAAAAAGCTCTTACAAACATTCCCGGGCGGGATGAAGTAACTCTCTACGCCCGTAACCCCGACTACGACATCAATTTGGCAGAAAAAGGGCCGGTCCTGGCAGCTATGGTTGAAGCTACCAGTGTCATAGATCTTTATACCAGGGAAAAGCGACCGGCAACCAACCGGGATCTGGCCCAGGCCACCCAGCTCCTCGAACTCCTGGATAATGTTTCTATTGCCAGTCCCCCGGTAACACCTCAGGATGTCCCGCATAAAACAACTGATTGGTACACCTGGGCTACCAGCTTTAGCAATACCACCAAGCATATTACAGGTCCCGGGACGGGGGCCCGGTGTGTCAAAGATGCTGTAAAAATGGCTTCCCTGGTGGCGGGAGGGGAAGATGAATTCCTTAAAAGGCCGTTTTTCTCCTTGTGGATCCTGACTACCCCGCCGATGAAGGTGGATCCATTAACCCTGGAAGCCCTGATAGAAGGGGCCAGGGGAAAAATACCTTTAATCATCAGCTCTGGCCCGATCCTGGGTGTAACTGCCCCGGTGACAATTGCCGGCAGCTGTGCCATGGCTCATTCGGAGATCCTGGCCTGCCTGACCTTATCCCAGCTGGTGAATCCCGGTGCGCCGGTAGTTTATACCAGTTTTGCCCGCAGTATGGACTTTAAAATAGCCCATATATCAATGGCCAGCCCTGAGTTTGCTATTTTGAAAGGATGTATGGGGCAGCTTGGGCGCTATC
>SKMK01000009.1 GCA_007121075.1 Syntrophomonadaceae bacterium | reverse complement strand
CACCGCAGTGGGCAGCTGCCGTCCGGGTTTTCCCTGGTTGGTGTTGACCGGAAACAAAAAAGCGCCCGGCAGTACCGGGATGAACTGGCTGCTTCAGTGGAACAATATTCAGGGGCAAGTTGGAGCAGCGAAGAATGGAAAAAGATAGAAAAGAAAATCTATTACAAGTCAATTGATCTAAAGGATCCGGCCGCTTATTTTCATCTAAAAGAAATGTTGGATACCCGCGCCCGCGAGCATCACGGTGCTAATAACCACCTTTACTTCCTGGCTGTCTCGCCGCAGCTGTTTGCGATCATTACTTCTAACCTTCGCCGCTTAGGTATGTCTGTATCCTCTTCCGGCTGGCGCAGGATCATGATCGAAAAACCGTTTGGCTACGACCTGAAATCGGCCGCTGAGCTTAACTCTGCGCTCAGTACGGTTTTTGGTGAGGAAGATATTTACCGCATAGACCACTACCTCGGTAAAGAGATGCTTCAGAATACACTGGTGATCCGTTTTGCAAATACGATTTTCGAACCGCTGTGGAATAAAAATTATATCGACCATATCCAGATCAGCGCCGCTGAAAGCGACGGCATCGGTGATCGGGGGCGTTACTACGATCAGGCCGGGGCCATGCGGGACATGGTCCAGAGCCACCTCTTCCAGTTGCTTACGGTAACAGCAATGGAACCGCCTGGCCGCATTGATGCAGATACGGTCCGCAGGGAAAAATTAAAACTGCTAAAGAATGTGCACCTCTGGCCTGATAGAGCTGCTTCGGAAAATATTATATTCGGGCAGTATAGCGGTTTCCTCAAAGAGAAGGATATCAATTCCAGTTCGCAGACGGAAACTTTTGCCGCCCTGAAACTGGCGATTGATAACGAACGCTGGCAGGGTGTCCCGTTTTATTTGCGGACAGGTAAACAGCTTGAGGATAAACTGGTGAAAATCGTAATCCAATTTAAAGATCCCCCGGATCCTTATGCCCACATTTTGCCCGGCAGTTCTATTTCCGGACGAGATAAGCTTTTTAACCTGCTGACCCTGAAGGTGCAGCCTAAAGAGGGCGCAGTACTCCAGTTCAATATTAAAAAACCAGCCACTGTGACCGAAATAATACCTGCCGAGATGGATTTCTGCCAACCCTGTGCTTTTCTGATCAACACTCCGGAAGCTTATGAGCGGTTATTGAAAGATGCCATGGTTGGCGACAAGACCCGATTTAGCGCCTGGGATGAAATTGAGAGGGCCTGGAAGGTTGTCGATTCTATTTACGAGGAGTATAACCGCGCAGGGTTACAAATGCAAAGCTACAAGCCGGGCAGCACAGGCCCGCAGGCAGCAGAGGAGATGCTTATCAGGGAAGGGCGCCACTGGTGGTATTAAAAGCTGTGAACAGTTATTGAAAAGGAGAATGTTCATTTGGTTCTTTATGATATCTCTATGACCATTAATCGGAATATAGCTGTCTACAAAAACCGGACGGAAAAAAGGCCTGTTTTTAAGGTAACAAGTAATTTTCAAAACAGGTCAGTTTATGAAACCCGTCTTGATATGGATCTGCACACAGGGACCCATATCGATATGCCCCTGCATATTTACCCCGACGGTGCCGCTTCGGAACAATGGAGCAAGGAGGAGAGCTTTACACGCTGTGTTGTGCTTGATTTTAGCACCAAGGCTGACGATGCGATAACAGCCAAACACCTGGAGCAGGAATTGCAGGACATTGAGATTACGGGTTCTATTTATGATCAGAAGAAGGCGGTTTTGTTGAAAACAAAAAATTCCCTCCAGGATGTTTTTGATTTTAACTTTACTTATCTTGATAAATCCGGGGCTTCTTACTTAGCTGAAAAAAATATTCGGGGTGTTGGCATCGATGCTCTGAGCATCGAACGCGACCAACCCGATCACGAAACCCACAAATTACTTTTAAAAGCCGGAATTTGGATTATCGAAGGCCTGCGTTTGCAAATAGTCCCCCCGGGGGAGTATATTCTTGTAACAATGCCGCTTAAGATAGAAGGAGTCGAAGCCCTGCCTGCCAGGTCAGTTCTTTTGGCACCGGACAGCATGCCTTTGATATAAAGGCGTAAAATCATAAAACTAATTTTCCAGTGAGTTGCTATGATCCGTTTAAAAAATTAGATTTATCATATTTACTTTCAGGGAGTGATTTTAATGGAAATTAACCGGGATACATACCGCATCACAGTTGATAATTTGCCTGATGATTTTGTGCAGGAGGAGTTGGGGCGTTTAAAGGCTGACCGGGTTATTGAATGGATCTGGGAACGCGATCACAGCGTATGGAGCGCTATTCCAACGGAAATAAGCAACCGGTTGGGCTGGCTGCACAGCCACAGGGTAATGGCGGAAAAGTTACCTGAGATTGTAAATTTTATAGAGCAGATCCGCGCAGAAGGTTTTAACCAGGCCTTGCTTCTGGGTATGGGCGGTTCGAGCCTGGCACCCGAAGTTTTCCGCAAGATATTTGGGGTTTGGGATGGTTATCTCGATCTCGATATACTGGATAGTACAGATCCGGGGGCGATTCTCGAGAAAGAAAAAAATATCGACCTGCATAAGACACTTTTTATTGTGTCGACGAAATCGGGCGGAACGGTGGAAACATTATCGCTGATGAAATATTTTTATAATAAATCTCTTCACTCCCCGGGCAGGGAAAGGGCCGGTAAGCATTTCATTGCTATTACTGATCCGGGTAGCGGGTTAGAGGAAACAGCGAAGGAACTGGCTTTCAGAAAAGTATTTTTGAACGATCCAGACATTGGCGGAAGGTATTCAGCTTTATCGTATTTCGGGCTGGTACCGGCAAGCTTGATCGGTGTCGACCTTAAGAGGTTGCTCCAAAGTGCCGAAGTAATGGCAATGAAAGCCCGGGAATTTGGCCTCCCGGTTAAAGGGAACAATACTCCGGCCTTTTTGGGGACAATACTTGGCGCCCTGAGCAAAAAAGGGCGTGATAAAGTAACTTTTATCGCCTCTCCTGAGCTCATGCCTTTTGGTATGTGGCTTGAACAGCTGCTTGCTGAAAGTACGGGAAAAGCAGGGAAAGGTATATTGCCGGTTGTTGGTGAAACTATTCGGTCTCCTGAAACTTATGCCGGTGATCGCCTGTTTGTATATTTCCGGTTAAATGGTGATTCCACATACGATGACAAAGTTGAAAAGTTAAAGGAAGCCGGTCATCCTGTTATCCGGCTGAGCTTGCAGGACATATACGGGCTTGGTGGGGAAATGTTCCGCTGGATGATGGCCACAGCTGTCGCAGGCTGGTCGATGGGGATCAATCCCTTTGATCAGCCAAATGTAGAATCGGCAAAAGTTTTGACCCGCAAGATTATAACAAAATATCGCGAAAAGGGGGAGCTGCATCTACCAGGCCCTGATTTTAAGTTTGACAATGTAGAAGTTTATCTGGGTTCTGAAAATCCCGGGGCTGAAGATTTGAAGCAAATTTGGCATGATTTTTTTAAGTTAGCAAACCGGGATAAGATTAAAGGCCGGGGGCTGAGCTATGTTGCAATCCAGGCTTACCTGCAACCCTGCCCGGAAACTGATCTTGCTCTCCAGGGCTTGCGTAATAAAATTGGAGCCCTGTATCAGATGGCCGTCACCGTGGGATACGGGCCCCGTTTCCTGCATTCAACCGGACAATTACATAAAGGTGATGCCGGCAATGGGCTGTTTATTCAGCTTACTTCAAAATCATCTCAAGATGTCCCGATACCGGACCAGCCCGGCAGTGACCACTCTACGATAAGTTTTGACCTGCTTAAAAGTGCCCAGGCTTTGGGAGATCGGCAGGCCCTCCTGGAAGCGGGCCGAAAAGTAATACGCTTCCACCTGGAAGGCGACACTCCAGCAGCAATTAATAAACTTACAGAATTACTGGTTTAGAAGGCAAGGGTTCCGCTCTCTAATGTCTCAAACAGAGTATTAAACGAGTCTGCCAGGGTCGGATGAGCAAGGATGCCGGTAACAGCAGTTTAAAGTTAATCGTTTACGGGTATAAAGCCACGTTTGTCTACATCTATTCCGGTAGATTTCAGGTTAAGAGAAGCTGTTTTCAAAATACGGCTGGTTGCTGTCAACAGGTGGCTACCCTCCAGCAATTGTTTTTGATCGCCTGTTTTGACTGTCAGAATAATTTTTTCAGCCTCCGGTGCTTCAATTTATAAAGTTTCGGTGTTAAAGAGCACTTCTATGCCTTCGTTATGGAATATTTTAGCTATTTCTTCAGCCACATCCCGATCTTCCCTGGAAAGAAGATGTTCAGCCCTGTGCAAGATTGTTACTTTGCTGCCAAAACGACGGAATATCTGCCCGAATTTCAGACCGATATAGCCTCCGCCAATTATGATCAAGTGCAGGCGTGCAACCTTACGAATCGTTTCATCGAATACAAGTTCAGGCAATCCATGTCTGGCGCGTTTTTCATTGACCAGCCTGAGCATTTCTTCTTCTGCTTCCGGATCAATTACAGGGCCAGCAACGGTAAAATTAAGCTCAACATAATCGTCCTCCGACGGTTTCAATTGTTAGGAAGGCCAGGGCATGTTTAAAGATTTCGCCGAAGATGCGGGCGGTAAGTGACGACGCTGCTGCAGCAGCATCAAGCAGGCAAGAGCCAAAATAAGATACCTCTATGTGATCAGAAGTAACAAGAAGGATAGGCAGAGCAACAATTATGGCAATGAGAAGAGTGACAGCTAAAATCCCCTTGAGCAAGCCTGTAAACAAACTCAGCAATTGATTAAATCAGGGCAACCGAATTTGGCGGGGAATCACCTTATACAGCCTGCTGGCAATACCAAAAATAATTGAAAAGGCAATTAAAAATATAATTAAAAAAGCAAGCGTCCCGGAACAGACCTGTGACATTCCTAAATCTTCCAAAATTCTGCCGCCTTTTATTTTCTTTAGGACGCAGGAGAGAGCACGCTCGATTTTCTGCTTATTACCTTGACCGGAAATAGATACTGTTATACACTTTTTATGTGAGTATAAATCACTTACGTAAGGAGGTAGTAAAGTGTCAAACTATATAGAACCAGCAGAACAGCTTAGCACTGAAGCAAAAAACTTCGTCCGTGCTCTCCACAGTCTCAGGGAAGAAGTGGAAGCGGTGATCTGGTATCATCAAAGGATAGATGTCTCTGATGATGAGGCCTTGAAAGAAATCCTGAAACATAACCGCGATGAAGAGATTGAGCATGTCTGCATGGTTTTGGAATGGCTAAGAAGAAACATGCCAGGCTGGGACGAAGAGCTGCGAGAAAACCTTTTTACAGAAGGCCCCATCGGTCATTCGGAAGAGGGCAATGATCACCATGCAAATAACCCCGATACCCCGGGTAGCCTGAATTTGGGCAGTATGAAAAAATAACAGGAGGTATTGTTATGGATTTCTTGAAACGCCAGCTGGCGCCTTTAACGGAAGAAGCATGGCATGGGATAGATGAAAGAGCAACGGAGGTATTGAAAAGCATTCTTACCGCCCGTAAAGTGGTACATGTAGACGGCCCCAAGGGGTTGAACCATACTGTGATTTCCGAAGGCCGTTTGACAATTCTTGAGGAAGTCTCAGGTGAGGTCGCTACCGGCCTGTTTAAGGTCAAACCTTTGGTTGAAACCAGGACCGGCTTTACCCTGAACCGTTGGGAAATGGACAATTTAGCCAGGGGCGCCCGGGACGTAGACCTGGGGCCGCTGGAAGATGCGGCCCGGAAAGCGGCACTGTTTGAAGAGAACACTATTTTCAATGGTTATGAAAAAGGCAATATTGAAGGCCTCGCTCAGGCGGCCGACAGGACCCTTGAATTCGGGCAGGACAGTTCTTCAATAATGGATGCCGTTACCGACGGCGTTCTCACCCTAAAGAATAACTTTGCCACCCCCCCTCTCACCCTGGTTGCCGGGGAAAAAGTTTGGCATCAGATCAACCATGAAGCCGGGGTATACCCCCTATACAAGCAGATCACTGAATTAATCGAAGGCGATATCCTGTTTTCCCCCGCTCTGGAAGGCGCATTACTGCTACCCTATAACCACGAAGACCTGGAATTAAACCTGGGTATCGATTTTTCGATCGGCTACCAGGACCATGACAGTAAGAATGTAAGGCTGTATATGGCCGAATCTTTCACTTTCAGGGTCCTCGATCCGGCCTTGATAGTTAAATTCACCCTTTAAAGCCGGAAGGCTGCTCCGAAAGGAGCAGCCTTTTTCTGCGCGACGGGCAGCCGCATTCACCGTTTCGTAACACGATAGTGATATCCCTGTTCTACTGTTTGGATAAACCGCCGGGTGCCAGTTTAACCTGGCCCCGGCAGCTTATAGTGCGGTAAATTTTTACCTGACCTATGTATTAAATCGAAATTATGCTTTGGTCTAACAATAAAAAGCTCAGGTATCCATCTACGAATCAAGAGGTTGCAGATTCAAATCCTGCCGGGCGCACCAGAATATAAAGGTCTTGGGTATTACCACACAGCCCATGGCCTTTTTAGTGTACAGCTAGCGTGTTAAATAGCGATAAAAGGGCTGACCCATCTCAACGAATAACTAATCGATATGTTTATATAAGCCAACAAAATCAGTAAGCTTCAAGGATATTGCCATATATATGCGCCGTCTATTTTACTTTAACATTAATCAATCCTGATTAATATATTTGACCGGCGTAAAAAAAAGCATTATAATCAGTAACACAAAGGAAGTAATAAGTGTCACTGTTGTGTTAACCTGGAGTGTCCACCGCAGCGCCGGACCGGAAACGGTTGCCTGTATAAATAAACCAGTATGACTAAAATATAAAACTGGAGGTAGAACAGATGAAAGTAAGATATATTGTGACTTTGACGATTATTTTGGTTATCGGCCTGGTTTTTGCCGGCTGCGGAGCCGAACCGGTTCCAGATGATACTGCTGATGACCCGGTGGAGTTAGATGAAACTGAACAGGCTGTAGCCGAACCGGACGATGGTTACATAACTGTTACAGATATGGCCGGCCGGGTAATCCAGGTTCCGGTTGATGTAAACAGGGTTTCCACCTTATGTGGATGTGCCCACCGTTTTTTGGTTCATCTGGAGGCTTCGGAAATGATAACCGGGGTCAGGGAAAGCGAGAAAAGGGAACCTCTTCGATCGCCCTGGAATATGGCCATGGCTCCTGAAATATTTGAAATTCCCGTTGTGAGCGGGGAAGATGCGGAAACACTTATTGTCGTTGAACCCGAACTCATGGTGGCCACCCAGACCGCCGACGGGTTTGACTTTTTGGAGCATGAAGATCTGGCTGCTAAAATCGATATTCCGCTTCTGATCTTGAGGCCTTATGTCAGTTTTTCCGCCCATAAAGATAATGTTCTTGAATCCTACAGGATTCTTGGTGAAGCCATTGGGCGGGAAGAGCGGGCCGAAGAGCTCGTTTCCGGTATTAAGGCCGTAATCGAGGACCTGGATGCAAGAAGCGCTTCTATTGCGGAGGAGGAAAAGCCTTCGGTTTATGTCGGCGGTAAAGCCTGGGCCGGTTCAATGGGGCTGACCTCGACTTCCTCGATGTATACTGCCTTTGATTTTATCAATGCCAAAAATGTGGCTGCTGAAGTGGGCGAGGAGAATGCTTTTATCGATAGTGAAGCTCTACTGAGCTGGGATCCCGATTATATATTTCTTGAATCAACCGGCTTTGACCAGGCCTTTGAGGAACTGCAGGGCCCCGAATTCGAAACACTTTCCGCGGTTCAGGATAATAACATATACCGGATCCACCCCAAAATATGGACCAATACCAACCATGAGACCGTGCTGGTAAATGCTTACTATATAGGGTCAGTCATCTACCCCGGGCAGTTTGCCGATATCGACTTCACTGAAACAGCCGATCAAGTCTATACCCTGTTCCTGGGAAAAACTGTCCTGGAAGATATGATCGAAGTGCACGGCAACTACGAGCGGGCGACGGTTGAATAAATAGTTGGAGGGTAAAGAGAAACATTAGAGCCATGTCGGAAATCAGCATCCTTGAGCAGTATAGAAAAAGTATTATTTTTAAAATATTGCTGGGCCTTGGTTTTTTTGCCCTGCTGGTTGTTGCTGCCTTGTATGCCCTTGCTGTAGGTTCATACAACCTGCCCGTAGCTGAAGTGGCCGGCATATTGTTCCTGGGCGAGGCGGATACCACCGCCTTCAATGTGATCTGGAATATACGCATACCCCGTATTTTAACCGCGGTTGCCGCAGGGGCCGGCCTTTCAGTGGCCGGGGCGGCCATGCAGAGCATTCTCAGGAATCCCCTCGGCTCTCCTTTTACCCTCGGCATTTCCAGTGCAGCTGCTTTTGGCGCCGCCGTTGCCCTTGGAGTGCTCGGGGCGGGAGAAATGACTTCAAGCGCCGCGGAAGCCTCAATAATTGTCAATAACCCCTATGTTGTAACAATCTGTGCTTTTATAAGCTCGCTTGTTGCGACAGTGGTTATCCTGGTCCTGGCCCGGGTGAGAGGAGCCGCGCCGGAGACTATGATCTTGACCGGTGTTGCCCTCGGCTCGCTGTTTACGGCCGGTATAACTTTTATTCAATATTTTTCCGATCATGTCAGGATAGCGGCGATTATATTCTGGACTTTCGGAGATGTCGGCAAAACCGGTTGGAGCGATCTTGTTGTTATCTCGGCAATAACAGTCCCTGCCGTGGCTTATTTTATTTTTAACAGCTGGAACTATAACACCTTCAAAGCCGGTGATGAAACGGCAAAGAGCCTCGGTGTCAATGTGGACAGGGTCAGGCTCTACGGAATGCTGGTTTCCTCACTGCTGACGGCTGTAATTGTGTCGTTTATAGGGATTATCGGCTTTGTCGGGCTGGTTATACCGCACATCGTCAGGCGCCTGGCGGGTGGCAATGAAATATACCTGATTCCCCTTTCCGCAGTAGCGGGAGGCCTGCTGCTGCTTGGGGCGGATACCGTGGCCAGGACGGTTATTGCTCCCGTGGTCCTGCCGGTCGGCATCCTGACCTCATTCCTGGGTGCGCCTCTATTTATATACCTTGTTGTCAGGGGGAGGAATTACTGGTGAAAATAACAGTAAACGGCCTTACCTTCAGCTATAACAGCCGCCCGGTTTTAAAAAACGTCGCTTTGGAGCTGGGCGCTGGAGAAATCCTGGGGATAATCGGGCCCAACGGCTCGGGGAAAAGCACCCTTTTGAAGTGTATTGATCGGATCTTAAAGCCCGGAGCCGGCTGCATTTTCCTTGATGGAAAAGAGATCGGGAACTTTTCAATGGTTGAACTGGCCCGGTTAATCGGTTATGTGCCCCAGCAGGAAGAGAGCAGTTTTCCGGTTAAGGTGTTTGATGCTATCCTGATGGGAAGGAAGCCGTTTTTAAACTGGAAGCCGTCACAGGCGGATCTGGATAAAGTCTCAGAAATTATCGAGGTCCTAAAACTGGAAGATATCGCAATGCGGGATATCGGCTCGATCAGCGGCGGCGAAAGACAGAAAGTAATCATTGCCCGGGCGATTGCCCAGGAGCCGGATTTGCTTCTGCTTGATGAACCCACCAGTAATCTTGACTTAAGGCATCAGCTCGAAGTCATGGATATAATTGAGGCTATGACCGACGAAGGCACCTCCTCCATTGTTGCCGTCCACGATTTGAACCTGGCTGCCAGGTACTGCCACAAGCTGATACTGCTCCAGGATGGTGCCGTTTTTGCAGCCGGAAGACAGGAAATCCTGCGGCCGGAGAATATTGAACCGGTCTATCGGGTTAAGGTAAAGACATATGAAAACGGCGGACGGACGGTAATCCTTGCCGACCGTCCGATTTAATTTGTTAATCACACAAATATTATAATAACATTAGCCCTGACTTTTTTTTAAATCCTTACTGTCGAAAAAGACCCGGTGATGTGGTCCGGCACTGCGCAGGCGAGGGTTAAGAATTTCTTCAAGGGTGTAACCGGTTAAAGCAAAAGCCAAAACGGTAAAAGTGATTAACAGTCCCGGAGGCAGAATCCACCAGACCCAGGCTCCGGTTAAAAATGCTCCCCTGGTTTGGGCATAGTAAAGAACTGTACCCCAGCTTTTTGCAGTGGGATCGCCCAGACCAAGGAAGGCCAGTGAAGATTCGATCAATATTACAGTCGAAACTGCCCGGATAAACTGGGCCAGGGCAATCGGCATTACCCCGGGCATAATATGGCGGATCATGATCTTAAAGTCGGTTCCGCCCAGGGAGCGGGCCGCCTGGACATAACCCAGTTCGCGGATGCTTAAAACCTGCGATCGGATTATCCGGGCCGGACCGGCCCAGGTAAGGATGCCAATTACTATAATGATATTAGTAAGCTGCGGCCCCAGGTAGGCGGCCAGGAGGATCATCAGCGGTAAAAAAGGAATCACCAGTACTACATCTACGAAGCGCATCAGTACAGTATCGAGCCAGCGCCGGTAATACCCGCTTAAAATGCCGATTGCAGTTCCCAGGATTAGTGCAATTGCAGCAGCAATAACTCCGATTGAAAGGGATATGCGGGTACCCCAGATCATTTCACTTAATATATCCTGGCCGATATCGTTTGTTCCAAGCAGGTGCTTGGCAGATGGCTCCTGAAAAGGTTGTGCAACCCGCTCGTATGGATCAAAGGGTGCCACCCAGGGGGCAAAAAGGGCTGTGAATATTATTAAGGCCAGCAGGATGATGCCTATTCGGCCGGTCCTGTTTTTCAAAATAGCATTTAATATGTTTTTGGGAGACACTGATCACTGCCTCCCTTCGGCCTTGACCCGTGGATCGGCCAGGGGATAGAGTAAATCAGCTGCAAAGTTGGCTAAAATCACGCAAACAGTAACAATCATAAAGGTAGCCTGCAGCACCGGGTAATCACGCTGCATAACAGCTTCAAACATTAACCTGCCCAGCCCGGGCCAGGCAAAGACTGTTTCAATTACCGTGGTCCCGCTAACAACGTAACCCAGGCTGAGCATGAAAACAGTAATGGCCGGAAGCATAGCGTTGCGCAGCACGTGACGGAATATAATCAGTTTTTCAGGCAGCCCCTTGGCCCGGGCTACGGTAATATACTGCTCGCCCAAAGTTTCCAGCGTGGAGTAGCGGATGATCAAAAATAAACCGGCAATGGTGGCCAGGGTTAAGGTTAGCAGGGGCAGGGTCAGGTGATGCAGTACATCAACCGCTCCGGCCCAACCGGTATAGTCGGCAAAAGGCGTTTTAGCTCCGAATACCGGAAACCAGCGCAGCCTGGCCCCAAAGAGGGCCACCAGGATCATTCCCAGCCAGAATGATGGCATCGAATCGAGGAAAATAAATAGTGACATGGATCCGACATCACTGAAGCGGCCCCGTCGCCACGCGGCTATAGTGCCGAAAATAACCCCGATTATGCTGGAAAGAACCAGGGCCGATCCGGTTAAAAGCAGGGTCCAGGGCAGCCTTTCCCAGATGATAGTGCCAACCGGCCTATTCTGCCGGTATGAATAACCAAGATCGCCTTCTCCCAGTTGACCCAGATAGATTATAAACTGCTGATGTACGGGCTGATCAAGGCCGTGCCGGCTCATTACTTCCTGCCGTTCTTCAGCTGTTAACCGTCCCACATCTTCACCGGCCAGCAGTTCCATAGGTGAGCCGGGCATTAACCGGGGCAGTGAAAAATTGATGATCAGGGTAATCAAAAGAACCAGGCTGTATTGTAATAGCTTCTTCCCCCAAAATCGGAGCATTAATGTCCCCTTTCAATTGATCGGCTATGGCATATCTACAAAAGAAAGCTTGTTCAAAATACCCTGTCCGTTCTGATAGGTCCAGTTGTCGTAAACCCCAGGACGGTAAGCATAGATGTCGTCGGGATAATAAAGGGTGACAAAAGGTACCGAGTCGGCAAGTAATACTTGAAGCTGGTTAAATATTTCTTCCTGGCGCTCCTGGTCAGCTGTAACCGAGAGCTCTTCAACCAGGGTATCAACTTCACTATTGCCATATGCCCCAACATTAAGGGTGCCGTGGTTTGCCAGGTCGGAATGAAATAGGCCTCCCAAACGTTCCGGATCGATCATTACCGGGGCCGACCAGCCCCAGATTGACAGATCGTAGTCGCGTCCCCGGGTGGTGTCAAATTCCGGCCAGACCATATCGTCCAGGGTGGCTGAATCAAGAGCCTGAACGCTGACAGTAATCCCTACTGCATTAAGGTTGTCAGAAATCATTTCGGCGGCACGCACTCGTAGCGGGTTATTGGAGTGTGTTAAAAGTTTAAATTCAAGATTGCCGTACGCTTCGTTAAAACCTGCTTCCTCCAGCAGGGCAGCGGCTTCATCGGGGTCATAAACATGTTCAACTTCAGGATTATAATGCGGCAGACCGGGATGGATATAGCCGGGATTGCCGGCAGTCCCGTAGCCGAGCATTACAGTATCAACCAGGTCGTCAAGGTCAATGGCCATGGAAATGGCTTTACGAACCAGGGAGTCATCAAAAGGTTCGCGTTCATTGTTAATTTGCAGCAGGGTGCTTGTGAAACCCGGCCCGGTTATGATGTCAGTTTCATCTTCTCCGGAAAAGTTTTCAACCAGTTCAGGCTGCAGGCTGCGAGAGGCAAAATCAATATCACCGATCCGCAGGGCGGTAAATGTAGCCGTCTGGTCTTCAATGATCACCATACCAATTTCTTCAACCGCAGGTTTGCCCAGGAAGTAATCAGTGTTTGCTTCCAGCTTATAAGTCTGGTCGGGAACATATTTGGCAATCTGGTACGGTCCACTGCCGGTGTGATCTGTAAAACTGTCCGGGGCGGAAACATTCTGCCAGATATGCTCCGGAATGATCGGGACATCACTTAAAGGGTTGGTCAGAAAAGCAGGCACCGGTTCACTCAAAACAATCCTGAAGTTCAGTTCATCTTCGATAAGAACATCTTCAATGGCTGAAACCGCATTTGTCCACCGGCTGTGGCTGTGTTCCCGGTAATATTCAAAGCTAAACTTAATATCTTTTGCAGTCATTGGTGTTCCGTCATGCCAGGTGATGCCATCGTGCAGGGTGAAGCTCCAGTCAAGACCCTCCTGATCAACTTCGTAGTTGTTAACAAGCCAGGGCTGAGGTACATTATCTTCGTCAAGCTGGAATACTGTATCGTAAATCAGCAAAAGAAGGTTATGTCCCGGGTAGCCTGTAACATAGGTGTAAGGGTTTAGCGGCCCTTCATCCCTTGGAATTGCTATGTTCAGGTTGACTGCTTCTTCTCCATTTATCTGTTCACCTTCAGTATCATCAGCCGGATCTGTTTCCGGAGGTTGCTCGGCCGGGGAGCAGGCTGTTGCTGCTAAAAAGATAAACAGCAGGATTATTGTCAAATAAAACAGTCGTATTTTCCTGTCTTTCTTTACATCAAATAATTTTCCCATCAATATAAATCCTCCTTTAAAATAGATATTCAAGTTCGAATCTTTCGGCCTTGCGGTAAGGCTCGGCCAGCGCGAAGCCGGTATGGCAGAGCAAACCGTGGTAGAGGTGATAAGCGCGGTCCATTTCACGGTGCAGTGCGCTGCCCAGCTTAGCCGGGTCATCCTTGACATCTTCGTAGTCTTTAAGGAGGACTTTTAGCGCCTCATCGGTCACTTTGCCACTCAAGACTTTAGCACTGAAAGCAAGCTGGCTGGTCAGCTCGGACATGGCTTCTTCCTTCAATGAAAAATAATCTGCGATATTGACCACACAGTTTGGCTTTTCCGGGGTCATAAAGTAAATACTGTTAATGGAATGAGGAGGAAAACCACCGCACTCTTTAACCTGCCAGTCCCTGGCAGCCAGGCTGATAGCTTCCAGGTACAATATCATGGCTGTTCTGCGATCGGGGTCAAGATCGAGATATGAATGTTCGGGATCCTGGGTGATGATAATACCAGGCCGGGTTTCCCTGATCACACGAACGATTTTTTCTTTTGAAGGCTTATCTGGATTCAGGTCCCCGCTTGTAAAATCCAGAAAGCGAACGCTTACACTTAAGACTGCGGCAGCATTTTTAATTTGCTCCCTGCTCTCGGGCCTGGACAGGGCTACAGCGGCATCAGCGCCGCCTCCGTTTTGGGCATGCTTGGCCAGTGCACCGCCGCATTCAACTATTTCCATTCCGTATGTTGCCAGTAACAAAACCTTTTTCGCTTCCATTTTTATACCCTCCTCAGGGTGAATATATTACAAAAGATGGCAGGCAGCATAATGCCGGCCTTCAAATTTTCTTAATTCTGGTTTTTCAATCCGGCACCTCTCCTCCGTACGGGGGCAGCGCGGGTGAAAACGGCAGCCGGGCGGGGGGTTTGATGGATCGGGCGGTTCACCTCGCACAGCAGGCCTGAGCAGTGCTCCAGCCCGGTGCGGATCCGGCATCGGTACAGATTCAATCAAAACCCTGGTGTACGGATGGGTGCCTGCTTTTTCCAGGCCTGCTGCAGGGAGTATTTCTACAATTTGTCCCAGGTACATTACTGCAACCCTGTCCGCAATATTACTGACAGCAGCAAGGTCGTGGGAAATAAAGAGATAAGAAAGAAGGAGCTTTTGCTGTAATCTCTGCAGCAATTTTAAAACCTGGGCCCTGATTGATACATCCAGGCTTGATACAGGTTCATCGCATACCAGCAGGGCCGGTTCAAGGGCCAGAGCCCTGGCGATATTAACCCGTTGACGCTGCCCACCGCTTAATTCATGTGGATATTTTTCTGCATCACTTTTATCCAATCCGACCAGGTCTAAAAGTTCAAGGCATTTGTTGTGCCTGAAAGATTCTGCCATTCCGAAATTAAGCATCGGCTCCTCGATGATCGGACTGATTTTCCAGCGTGGATTGAGGGATGAGGATGTGTCCTGGAACATAATTTGGAAATTTCGGCGCATAAGGCGCAATTTGCCGCCCCTGAGGCTGCTGATTTCTTCTCCCCGGAAGTATATTTCCCCGCCTGTTGTTTCCTCAAGCCGGGTTATTAAGCGCCCGAGAGTGCTTTTTCCGCAGCCGCTTTCTCCGACCAGTCCCAATACCTCTCCTTTGGCTATTGAAAAGGATACCCCATCTACGGCATGGACGATCAGCTTTAAATTATTGGTCAGGGATTTCCGCCTGGTATAATGTTTGACCAGGTCTTTAACCTCGAGTAAACTCACTGATTGGAAACCCCCGGCAGTTCAAAGTTATTTGCCAGGAGGCATGCTGAAAAATGCCCTGGAGATATTTCCCCTAAAGAAGGCATATAATCAAAACATTTGCTGAAAACCTCAGGGCAGCGCTTTAGAAAAGGACAGCCTGGGGGAAGATTAAACAGCGAAGGAGGTTGCCCTTCAATAGGAGAAAGGTTGTTCTGGCCTAAACGGGGTATAGAGCTCAGCAGGGCCCGGGTATAGGGGTGAGCAGGGTTGTCAAAAAGTTTTTTTACCGGTGCTTTTTCTGTAATTGAACCGGCGTACATTACAGCTACCGTATCGGCCATCTGAGCAATTACTCCCATATCGTGAGTTATCATCAGCAGTGACATATTCATTTCCCGCTGCAGCCGCTTTAGTTCTGCCAGGATTTGGGTTTGGACGGTAGTATCCAGGGCAGTAGTCGGTTCATCAACGATCAGGACTTTTGGTTCAAGGAGCAGGGCCATGGCCAGCATGACCCGCTGGCACATTCCCCCGGATAGTTCGAAAGAATAACTGCGCATTATTCGTTCAGGATCGGGCAGTCCGATTTGATCCAGCTGTAAAAGGACCTGCCGTTCAGCTTCCCTTCTGCCGGTTTTTTTGTGAGTTTGGATAGTTTCAATCATTTGCAGGCCTATACTTAACACCGGATTTAACGAAGAAAGGGGATCTTGAAAAACCATGGCTAGCTCCGGGCCCCTTAACTTTTCCAGTTTTTTTGTTTCAGCCTGCAGCAAGTTGGTGTTATCTAAAAGAATCTCCCCTGTTACAATTTCTCCGGGCGGCTCGATCAAACCAAGAATGGATCGTGCAGTAACGCTTTTTCCGCAACCGCTTTCTCCGACCAGGCCCAGGGTTTCGCCTTTTTTGATAGTAAAACTGACCTCATTAGCCGCCCTGACGATCCCTTTGTCTGTATAAAACCAGGTTGATAAATTGTTAACTTCCAATGCCGGTTTTGCTATTGTTTTTGAGTTAGCCATAACACCAATCCTTTTAATAGTGCCATATCGTAGCATAAATAATTAATTCCGTAACATCTTATTTCGATACATCTGCTTTCATTCCTGCTTAGGGATTAAATTTGTGATTTTCTCAATACAATTTCAAAAAAGATTATGCCGCTTTATCAGCGGCACTTTTTAAACGGTCGATAAGTTTAAGTAATCCAATTAATGGGTGGTAGTATTTGCTCAATAAAAGATCTGGCCAGGAATTTCATAACATCTTTGTGGTACCATTATGTGCCGTTTAGTAATAAGGTGGCATTTTTTGTGGAAAAGCCTTTAAAAAAGGATATAGGATTACATGTTATCATTAACTGGTATGGCATTTGTTTCCTGTGAAATAGTACATCACAGGTTCAAATCCTGCCGGGCGCACCAAAAAGCACCACCATTTAGAATGGAAGGGCTTTATACGGTTTATAAAATTATTACCCGCTTTTTTAGTTGTTGACGAAGGTACCGCCCTCTCCTGTATCGGGTTCCCACCATGTTGTTTCATCCCCGGTTACTGGTTCTTCTGCTTCTGCTATTTCGCCGCGATCAAAATAGACTGTATCTGTAGTTCCGTCTGGAGCAACCCGGGTGAATTCACCGTCGGGCTGTCCCGCGATCCAGTTGCCAATCAGTTGACCCCCTGAAGGGTGGTTAAATGTTCCCTCGCCATGAGGAGCTCCGTCCAGCCATTTACCGGTGTATGTTCCTCTCATCCATCTTTGATCAGTTACTTGTTCCGGTTCTTCTTCTGCTGCAGTTTCTTCAGGCGTTTCAGTTTCTGCATCCACTGCGTGTTGATCGCCGGTTCCTTCTTGTGCCACCTGTTCTTCCGTCGGTTCATGCTCGGCTGTTTCCTCTGCCGGTTCTGGTTCGGTTGCTTCTTCCTCTTCGGTCTCTTCTTCTTCGGGGTCCTTAGGCTTTAACGGTTCTTCTTGCTCTTCACGTCCGGTTCTATGTTCTGAAAGCAGCCATTCGGGCAGTTCGCCATTTTCGGCTGTTTCTGGTTCTTCTGGTTCTGCATCGCGGTCAAAAATCATTTCGCAGCCGATCATTAAAAATGATAAAGTCAAAACTGACAGTATCATTGCCAGGGCCTTGAACTTTTGCATTACGATTCCTCCTCGTTAAGACCTTTCGACAAAATCAAGATCGCCTGTTTTGGGTTCATCAAACAACGAGCTTGTGGGGGCATTATAACTCAAGACATAGGCAAAAGCAATAGTTGTACTGAGCGGTGGATGACAGGATGACAGTGGTTGTTGTTTTAATGTTGCTTTTTTGTGTTATAATATAATTCGCAGTCCGGCATAATCTTTTTTGCCGGGTTATTTGATATCTCGATTCGATTAGCGGGAGGTATTACTATGTCTGATTTGAAAACATGCCCGTTTTGCCTGGAAGAAATCCCGGCCAGGGCGATTAAATGTAGATATTGTGAATCTATGGTAGATGATGTTCCCCCTAAAGCACCTGATAAATCAACGTCTGCTGCATCCTCATATTATGATGATCAGAGCAGGGTTGATGCTCCGCCCGGTGTTCACTATCAACCGGCTTCGGAAAAGAAAAGTAAAAAGCTTCTGGTTCCGCTGGTTATAGTTGCTGTTATTTTATTGCTGGTAGGAGCCGGTGCAGGTTACTGGTTTTTGTTGGGCGATGCTGCCACCCCGGTTGCCGAAGCCGTTGAAAGCGATGACATCCTCGGTTCCTGGAAGGGAACAACGGCGGCAGATGAAGAAATCTATTTCCAATTTCAGCCCAACGACATGGTCAGTATTGCTGTGCCTTCGGAAGGTTACTGGTTCAGGACTGAATACCGCCTGATCACCTCCGACGACACTACTTACCTTGAACTGCACCACCGCGGTAATGACGAATGGGAACGGACGGCAGAGCTGTCAGCAGGCGATCCGGATACTATTGTCATGACCGATACCTGGGACGGCGTTGTCATTCACCTGGTTAACCATCCTGATTCGGCTGTTGGCGACGTGTTTAGGGAACTGCGCTTTGAAAGATAAGTAATCGCCAAATTGGTGTGATATGCAAGCTGTTTGACTAACGATGCCCCGCTTAGGGGCATTTTTAATGGACTCTTCCGGGCGTGATATAATTAATTACCGGAGGTTATCAGTATGGCAGATGATCTAAAATTTATGGCTGAAGCGCTAAAACAGGCGCAAGAAGCGGGTATGGCCGGAGAAGTGCCCATAGGGGCAGTCATCGTGAAAGACAATCAAATTTTGGCTGCTGAACGTAACCGCAGGGAGGAATTAAACGACGCCACCGCCCATGCGGAGATCCTTCTTACCAGGCAGGCCGGCAAACATCTTGGCGGCTGGCGCCTCAGCGGGTGCACCATGTATGTTACCCTCGAACCCTGCCCGATGTGTGCGGGAGCGATTGTGCTGGCCCGGTTACAGCGGCTGGTCTTTGGAGCCCCCGACCCGAAAACCGGCGCCGTGATTAGCCTTTATAATATAGGCCGGGACCCGCGATTAAATCACCGCCTAAAAATCAGCGGCGGGGTGATGCAGGATCAATGCGCATTTTTGCTCAGAGATTTTTTCCGCCAGAGGCGGGATTGATTTTATATGATCGTAAAGCGTGGGAAAAGGCAACCTTTACAATCACCCCGGCCTTGTTATAATATAGACCATGGATGTGGAGAGATGGCCGAGTCTGGCTGAAGGCGCACGACTCGAAATCGTGTGTGCCGCAAGGCACCGTGGGTTCGAATCCCACTCTCTCCGCCATTTTTTATGTGGAGGTTTTAAAATTATGCCGGTCCTTGACTCACATGTTCACTGCGGACTTACCCTGCCCCTGGAAAGAATCCAGCCGTTGTGGGAAGCGGGAGGAATAGAAGGCGGGGTTTTGTTCTCACCAGTCGAAGAAATATATGATCGCTTTGACCGGAGCTTTGTCGATTCTCCACAATATGCTGAGAGCCGGAGAAAGGTGCACCGTTACCTGGAATCACTTTATTCCAAAGACCATTATATTTTTTGGTTTGTATGGAATGATTTTAAAAAGCCGGGCGAAAAGTTTTCCGGTATTAAGTGGCACCGGCATGGCCATGAGCCGGATTATCTGTACGGGATCAGTGAGTGTGAAGAGATCATTGAACATATCTGTGAGCGCCGGATGCCGGTGATCCTGGAAGAAGAATTTTCCCGGACCCTGATGATGGTTGAAAAGTTTGATGGCAGGACCGTGACCATAATTCCCCATTTTGGCGGCTTGAACGGTGGATACGGGAGGCTTAAAGAATCGGGCCTGTTTGATGATCCAACTGTTTATGTGGATACAGCCCTGGCCGCCCCCGGGCAAATAGAGGATTTTGCTGCTACATACGGGGTGGACCGGATTCTTTTCGGCAGTGATTTTCCTTTTGGGGATCCCGCGGAAGAGTGCCGGAAGGTAAAAAGTATTTTTTCTGGTGAGGAACGGAAAAAGGTGCTTGGAGAGAATCTGGTTAATCTTTTAAATGGCAGTGAGAGCCAGGGTTAAAAGGGCTTTCAGGTATTTTATACCGGGTTTATCCAGTTGAAAATGTTATTTGTAGAATGTATAATACGGTTGGCAGATCAAAAACAAGCTTATTAGTTATACACGGAGAGGTGGCTGAGCTGGTCGAAGGCGCTCGCCTGGAAAGCGAGTAGATGGGGCAAAACCCTGTCTCGAGGGTTCGAATCCCTCCCTCTCCGCCAAGTTTTTAGTTTGACCGTGCTAGACGGGGAGGTAGCGGTGCCCTGTACCCGCAATCCGCTACAGCGGGGTTTAATTCCTGCTCGCGGCCGTTCAACTTTGGGGTCGGCTCCGGGTAAGTGGTGTCGAAGGCCTGGTCCCGTGCGGCGCAAACTCATGAACCCCGTCAGATCCGGAAGGAAGCAGCGGTAAGTGAGAATTTGCGGGTGCCACGGGAGCGCCGGGTTGGAGCTAACTGCCCGAAAAGCGCTTGGGGTTGACGGTCAACGGCAGGTGCACGGTCATTAATTATTTTGGAGCAAAAATATATTGAAGATGTCTTTAATGCCCGGCAAACTGGGAGTGTGCAGGTTAAAGAGTGATCGGCCATTTCCTAAGTGGGCTTTAAATAATCATTTTTTTTCAATCACTGTTACCGCAGATGAAACTTCAATTGTTTGCCGGGAAGAGTTGATTCCTGACGACTGTCAGGCGGAAAGAGGGTTTCGTGCTTTCAAAGTCGAAGGGCCGCTTGACTTTCACTTAACAGGCATTTTATCTTCACTCATAAATCCGCTGGCTGAAGCGGCGATCAGTGTATTCGTTATATCTACGTATGATACCGATTATATACTTATTAAAGAAGATCAAATCAACCGGGCCGCCGACCTCCTGAAAAATATATGTACAATTAATTGATGTTTAAGGAGTATTCAAACCGTGGCTTATTTGAGTCTTTACAGGCGCCATCGCCCCCTTGATTTTACCGAGATGACTGGACAGGAGCATATTACCCGGACTTTGAGCAATGCCCTGGGCAGCGGCCGCCTGGCTCATGCTTATCTTTTTTGCGGGCCCCGCGGCACCGGGAAAACAACGGTGGCCAAAATCCTGGCCAGGGCCGTTAATTGTGAAAAATATCCGGCTTCTGAACCCTGTGGAATATGCCCGCCCTGTGAAAACATAGCGGCTGGTGCCTCAATGGATGTTATAGAAATGGATGCCGCTTCAAACCGGGGCATTGATGAAATCCGGGAATTAAGGGAAAGAACCCGGTATGCAAGTGCGGAAAGCAGGTTCAAGGTTTATATTATAGATGAAGCCCATATGCTGACCACAGAAGCTTGCAACGCTTTCCTGAAAACCCTGGAAGAACCGCCCCAGAATGTTATCTTTATCCTGGCTACTACCGATCCTTCCCGCCTTCCGGCCACAATTGTGTCCCGGTGTCAGCGTTTTGATTTTCACCTCCTTACAGTTGATCAGATTCAGCAGCGGATCGAACAGATCCTGGAGCAGGAAAGCCGGCGGTCCGACCAGGAAGCGGTGAAGCTAATGGCCAGGCTGGCCGACGGCTCCCTGAGGGATGCCCTGGGGATCCTGGAGCAATGCTCATCTTACAGTGAGGAACATATTTCCGCGGAGCATGTGCGCATTGTTACCGGGGCGACCAGGACCGAAACCATAGAAGCTTTAATTAAAGCCGCCGTGGAAAATGATCCTGATTCCGGCCTGGAACTAATAGAGCAGGTGGTTTACAGCGGCCGCGACCTGCAGCTGCTGGTCCGCGATTTAACTTTTGTTTTCAGCAGGCTTCTGCTGCAAAAGGATACAGACAATGATCTAAAGCCGGCTCATGGCCATGGGTTCGAAAGTTTGTTAAGCAAATATCGCGGCAAAATGTCCAGGGATCTGCTTATGGAGGCTGTTGAGCTCCTGCATGAAGTTGCCCATGAACTGCGCCATGCCCGCTTCCCCCAGTTTATTCTCGAAGTTTCATTTATCCGCCTGCTCAGGGTCCTTCACGGTCGTCCGAAGACGGCTGCCTTAGAGGCCCGGGAAAAAGTCGATAAGCAAGAGCCTGAAAAAGCGGCATCTGCTGCTTCAACAGATGAAAGGGCAAAAAATGATAAACCGGTTGATCCTGAACCTTCCGGTATTAAAGGTGCCAGTGATGGTGCCGCAAGTTCCATATCGGCAGCTTCCACTATTGCGGTGGGAGACGAAGACGAGGAACTTTCTCCCGAGAGTGATCTCTTTGCCAGGCTGAAAGAGGATTGGCCGGGGATAATACAGGAAATTAAAAAGAAACAAAAAAGTACTGCCGCCTGGCTGGAGCCGGCCAGGTTGGAAGATCTGCGGGGGCGATTGGTCTGCCTCATTTATCCTCCCGAGTACACGATTCACCAGCTAAGGATAATGGAAAACAGTCATCGCAAGCTGGTGGAAGAAGTTTTGTCGGCTTTTTGCCGTATACCGATTAATATTAAAGCTGATTTCGATGAAAGTGATGCAGAAACTGAAACAGACGAAAATGACAAAGGAAAAGAAGCCGTTCATGCCGAAAATTATTCGGACAGCTCGCCTGAGCCTGATCAACAAGACCACTCCTCTTCAGCTGAACAATCACAGGAAGAGGAAGGATCAGGCTCTGCAGGTGGAAAGAACAACAAACAGAAAACCCCACCAAGCGCGGAAGAGGCAATGCAGATGTTTGGTGGCGAGCTGATAGATCCTGATTGAATGGAGAGGAGGTTTTAGCGATGCCTAATGGTGGAATGTCTAAAATGATGAAGCAGTTGCAAAAAGCCCAGGCTGAGATGAGCCGGATGCAGGAAGAGCTTGCTTCAAAAACAGTGGAAAGTACAAGCGGTGGCGGGGCAGTCCGCGTAGTGGCCGACGGCCAGAAAAATTTAGTTTCCCTGGAGATTGATCCAGAAGCGTTGAGCGAGGATAACAAGGAAATGCTCGAAGACATGATTATTGCTGCCGTCAACGAGGCTTTTCAACGGGTTGATGAGATGATCTCTTCCGAAATGCAAAAAATAACCGGCGGTATGAACCTGCCCCCGGGCATGTTTTAGATTATAAGGAGGCTGTCTACAAAGGCTGATGGTTTATCCTGGTGCTTTAAAAAAACTGGTTGAAGTCCTGTGCCGTTTTCCGGGGATAGGACCCAAAACTGCTCAGAGGCTGGCTTTTTTTTTGCTTGGCCGTTCCCGCGAAGAAGTTGTTGCCATAGCCAGGGCCATGGTGGAAGCCAAGGATAAACTGACTTTTTGCGAGGAATGCGGCAGTCTGGCCGAAGTTGATTCTTGCGCTTACTGCGGTGATTCCAAAAGGGATCAAAAACTGCTCTGCGTTGTCCAGGAGCCCCGTGATGTGCTGGTCCTCGAACAGACCGGGAAGTACCGGGGGCTTTACCATGTTCTCCACGGGGCTTTATCCCCCCTTGATGGTATCGGCCCTGAAGAGTTAAAACTGGATCAACTTGTAAAGCGCATTGAAAAGATGGGTGTGGAGGAAGTAATTATTGCCACCAATCCAAACGTGGAAGGCGATGCCACCGCAGGTTACCTGGCCAGGCTGTTTAATCCCCTGTCTGTTAGGGTTACCAGGATTGCCTTTGGCCTTCCCGTGGGCGGAGATATTGAATATGCCGACGAGCTTACCCTGAGCCGGGCGCTCGACGGCCGCCGGGAGATGTGAGGCAGGTTTTACCCGAGCTGTTTTTTCATTAACCCGTTCACGATAGCCGGCAGGTGGGCATAATCTTCGGTTGGCAGGTATGACGGCGCGGTTTCGTCAAATAAGATGTTGGCCGATGAGGGCATCTCCTCATCACCCGGCCACAACACAAAGCAAATTGGGACCCTGGGCAAAACGGGGATGACCATGCCGATGCCGCTTGTGGAGGTTTCATAACCCCCAATAGCAGTTGCAGCTTCGCGAAACTGTTCAGGTTTGCCGCCGAAAGCTTTTAAAAAAGGGTTAACAGCCCTTTTTTTAAATGGGTCGAGATAGATATCACCTCCGGGCAGGTGGCGGTAGGCAACCCAGCGCCCGGTAAGGGGTGTGCCGTCTGCGGTTGCCAGGTAATGAAGGATAATTATTGCCAGGTACTGTGAGGCGGGCGTTCCGTCTTCAGCGGTTATTTCCCCCGAAGGGTGCTCTACCCGGTATTGCTGGTTAATGAAGAAGAGGTTGAGAGTGCTGTTACCCTGGTCAAAAACGGCCCCGGATCGCTCTGCCGTCAAGGCCGGGTCAAGGGCGGAGAAACTCTTTATCGCTTCTTCCTGGGTCACGTCCAGGTTCATAAAACTGCGCTTTTTGGTCATATTAGAACCTCCTCAATAAATTGGGCAATTGACCGGTTAACTGTTTCCGGTTTTTCAAGCATGACCATGTGTCCGGCACCATCGATAATTTCCAGGCGGCTTTGCGGCAATTTCTCCTTCAAAAACTGGCTGTATTTAACAGGGGTCAGGCGGTCTTCGCTGCCGCAGATGATCAAACCGGGAACTTCTATCTGGTGCAGGTTATCCTTTATGTCAAAATTATCGCAGGCTGTTAAATCGGCAAGGTACACGGCCGGATCGGTATTTTCCATTTCCCTGCGCCCCAGGTTTAACAGCTCTTCCGGCGCATCAGGGGCATAAAGATATTCAAGCATGGTTTCCGGTACGTTATGCTGCCTCAACTCTTCCAGGAATGCCGGCAGGACCCGCAGGCGCGCACCGGTGCCGGCCAGGATCAGTCCCCTTACTTCTTCGGGGTATTGCAAATTATAGGCAAGGGCTATAGCACCGCCCATGGAATGTCCGGCCAGTATGAAGTTCTGTATTTCCAGGGCCCTGGAAAAGCGGTGGATCCAATCTCGGTACAAACTTATACAATCAAGCGCCGCTCCTTCTGAGCGCCCGTGCCCGGGCAGATCAACAGCAAGGGGATTGACCGACGGCGGCAGTGCTTTAAACTGGTAGTGCCAGTGATGATGTCCTCCGCCTGAGCCGTGACAAAATAATAAGGGGATCCCGTTTCTGTTTTTATTCCCGGAGTAATAGGCTTTTTTTTTGTCGATTTCCAGGTAGGGCATATCGTTTGCCATCCTCCCCGGCCGGTTGATCTAAATGATAGCTTAGTTTACCATGTATGAATTGATTCGATATAAATTGTTTCGTGGTTGCCGCAATCATATCCTGCCAGCAGGCGATAATCAGCTCCGGGGCTGCCCAAAAGCTAAAATGGAGCTTTGCTCTGTTGACACTACCAGGGGGGTTTGTTATGATCATTTAAATTACCGGCGCTATAAAATCCTTTATTATATAAGCGGGAGGAGAATAAATTGCAGGCTAATAGATTTGGATGGGAAGGGCTTACTTTTGATGATGTTTTGCTGGTTCCGGATAAATCTAAAGTGCAACCCCGCGATATTGATATATCCACCCGACTGACCAGGACAATAAAACTTAACCTCCCGCTGCTTTCTGCGAGCATGGATACAGTTACCGAGGCCCGCATGGCGATCGGAATTGCCCGGGAGGGCGGCGTTGGTGTGATACACCGCAATATGACTTACGAAAAACAGGCCGAAGAAGTAGACAAAGTTAAGCGTTCAGAGCACGGGGTGATCACCAATCCATTCAGGCTTTCCCCGGACAATACCCTTAATGACGCCGCTTCTTTAATGGAAAGGTACCGGATTTCCGGGGTTCCCATTACAGTGGGCGAAAAATTGGTTGGCATCATTACCAACCGGGATCTACGGTTTGAAGAGGACTACACCCGCCTTATTGGCGAAGCGATGACCAGTGAAGAACTGGTTACTGCTCCGGAAGGCACAACTCTTCAGGAAGCCCAGGAAATATTACGCCACCATAAAATTGAAAAGCTCCCTATTGTTGATGACCAATTTAATTTAAAAGGCTTAATTACAATTAAAGATATTGAAAAAACGATCCAGTATCCACGGGCATCAAAAGATGCGAACGGCCGGTTGCTTGCGGCGGCGGCAGTAGGCGTCGGAAGGGATGCCCTGATCCGTGCCGAGGCACTCGTTGAAGCCGGTGTCGACCTGATAGTTGTTGATTCAGCACACGGCCATTCCCAGGCCGTTATTGATACTATAAGTGATATCAAGAGCCGCTTCCCCAATATTCAGGTGATAGGCGGGAATGTAGCCACGGCTGAAGGGGCCCGTGATTTGATCAATGCCGGTTCCGATGCAGTTAAAGTGGGTGTCGGACCCGGATCCATATGCACTACAAGGGTGATTGCCGGCATCGGAGTTCCGCAAATAACGGCTATTTATGAAGCTGCGCAGGCAGGGAGGGAATATAATATTCCCATCATTGCCGATGGCGGGATCAAGTTTTCAGGAGACATAACCAAAGCTATTGCAGCCGGGGCTTCAGCGGTTATGATTGGAAGCCTCCTGGCTGGGACTGAAGAAAGCCCGGGGGAATTTGAAATATTCCAGGGCCGCAGTTACAAGGTGTACCGGGGCATGGGTTCGCTGGGCGCCATGAAAGAAGGATCCCGTGATCGGTATTTTCAGGAATATGAACAAAAACTGGTGCCTGAAGGAATCGAAGGTCGAGTTCCTTTCCGGGGTACAATTGGCGATATGGCTTTTCAGATGGCCGGAGGTCTGCGGGCCGGCATGGGTTACTGTGGGGTGACCACTATTGAGGAACTTCAGCAAAATACCCGCTTTATCCGTATTTCCGGCGCCTCGCTTAAAGAAAGCCATCCCCACGGGGTCCAGATAACCAAAGAAGCACCTAATTACAGTTTCTAACTTGCTTTACTACTTGTATAGTGCCCGGAGACCGCAGGCCGGCATTGCCTGCGGTTTTTTAGCTTAAAAAACTGCTGCCCGGTTCCCCTTTATCCTGTTTTAAAGCAGCGTTATAATAAAGTTAGGGATGGCAAAAAAAATGAAAGAGAATTAATAACGGGGTGTTTAAAACGCGCGGTTTACTCGTATCGCTGGAAGGAATTGATGGCTGCGGAAAATCGACGCAGATTGAGCTGCTGCAAAACAAGCTTAATCAAAGCGGGATTGCCTTTGTTTCTGTTCGTGAACCGGGAGGCACCGCGGTTGGGGAAGGAATCAGGCAGGTCTTGCTGCAATCCAGTTATTCATTAACTTCTGAAGCAGAACTACTGCTCTATATGGCTGCCCGGGCGGAGTTAAGCAGGCAGATCATCATACCATCCCTGATGGAAGGCAAGGTTGTCTTTTGTGATCGCTTTACTGATTCGACTCTTGCCTACCAGGGCTACGGTGCGGGGCTAGATTTACAGTGGATAAGGCAGCTTAATCATAAAGCAACCGGGGGGCGACTGCCCGATCTGACTTTTCTGCTGGACCTTTCTGTACAAGAAGCGGCAGCCAGGCGTGGTGGCAATCCCGATCGCATGGAAAAGAAAAATTTCCACTATCATAGGAGGGTGCAACGAGGATACCTGGAAATTGCCCGGCAGGAACCGGAAAGAGTAGTGGTGGTGGATGCTAAGGCTAGTAAAGAAAAACTGTGCGGATATATATGGCAAAAGCTCCTTCCGCATTTAAGAAAGGCAACAAAGAGGACAGACCATGAGTTTTAGTAATCTGATCGGCCAGGATACACTGCGTCGTTCGCTTACCCAACTATTGATTCATGATCGGTTAAGCCACGCTGTTTTACTGACCGGGCCTACCGGCATTGGCAAGCAGAGCTGGGGCAAGGTTTTGGCCCGATCCCTGCTGTGTGATAACCCGGTTGGAGGAGAAGCTTGCGGGCAGTGTATATCGTGCCGCCAGTTTGAAAGCGGCAACCATCCGGAATATTTTGTCCTGCAGCCGGATGGACAAAGTATAAAAATTGAACAGGTTCGTTCAATGCGAGCCGGTTTCCATTTCCTTGGAGGAGTAAAGGTATGCTTGATTAAGCAGGCTGAAACCATGACTGCGGAAGCTTCATCCTCCCTGTTAAAGATCCTTGAAGACCCACCCCAGGACTTTTACTTTATTTTGCTGGCGGAACAACCGGGTCAGCTTTTTGAAACCATCCTTTCCAGGTGTCAGCGTTATCACCTGCAGCCTTTAAGCCGGGATAAAATAAAAGATCTGTTGGTGAAAGAAAAGTTATTAAATGCCGATAAAGCTTCAATGCTGGCTCGTCTTAGCAGAGGGATCCCTGGCCGCGCTTATGAACTGGCTGAAGACGGGGAGATTGATCGTCGCCGGGAAGAGGCAGATAACCTTGCCCTTAGCCTCCTGTCAGAAAATAATTCGGCCTATCACCTGCTGGCAAAAGCCGCATCGCTAGCTGAAAGAGATGATTTGCTCTCTTTCCTGGACCTGCTTTGCTTTTCCTTTAGAGACGGCCTGATTATGAAATTTTGTGGAAATAATTGCTTGTTAATTGATCCTGAACGCCCTTTTTTAAAAGAAAGTAGTTTTGCCCTTGCAAGGCTGGGAGATATTATCCGCCTGATTAATAATACTATTTACGAACTGACGGCAACAAACGCCAACCGCCGCTTGTTGTTGGAAAAAACGCTAATTATGATCCAAAGGAGGCTTATACAATGCCAAGAATAGTTGGAGTCAGGTTTAAAAACGCCGGGAAAACTTACTATTTTGATCCTGGTTCACATAAATTAGATAAAGGCGATTATGCAATAGTTGAAACTGCCCGGGGAAAAGAAATTGGTGAAATTGTTATTACGGAAAAAGATGTTCTGGAAGAGGACCTGGTTTGTCCCCTTAAAAAAGTAATTCGCAAAGCTTCGGAGGCCGATTTTACCCAGGCGGAAGAAAATGAAAAAAAGGAATCTGCCGCCTTTACCAGGTGCCAGCAGAAAATTAAGGAACATGGGTTGGATATGAAGCTGGTTGGAGTGGAGTATACTTTTGATCGCAACAAAATTATTTTTTACTTTACTTCTGAAGAAAGGGTTGATTTTAGGGAACTGGTCAAAGATCTGGCTTCGATCTTTAAAACCCGGATTGAACTGCGCCAGATTGGAGTCCGTGATGAAGCCAAGATTAAAGGGGGAATTGGTCCCTGCGGCAGGCCTTTCTGCTGCAGCACCTTCCTGGAAGCATTTGAACCGGTGTCCATTCGCATGGCCAAAGGGCAGAATCTCTCCTTGAATCCGACCAAGATTTCCGGTGTCTGTGGGCGCCTGATGTGCTGTCTTCGCTATGAAGCAAGCAGTTATGAAGATGCCCGTGATCAGATACCGAAACAGGGCCAGGCGGTCATTACCCCGGATGGTGAGGGTGTTGTCCAGGATGTTGATAAAAATAAAAAATCTGTTGTTGTTAAATTGCAGGAATCGGGCTATACAAGATCATTTCCCTGGGAAGAGATTGATATGGTTCAAGGTTAATCTAGAAGGCATAAAAAAGGGGCAGCTTTTGTAGCCCCCCTCTTTAAAACTGCTGTTGATGTCGGAACCGTTTACTCTTTTGCCAGTTTATCCACACATTCCTGGCATACAATACGATTTCCAAAGTGTTTTACATCGTCTGCATTGCCACAGAATAAACAGGCCGGCTCGTATTTCTTAAGGATGATTCTATCAGAATCAACATAAATTTCGAGGGCATCTTTGACTTCAATTCCCAGGGTTCTTCTTAATTCTATAGGGATGACTACTCTGCCCAATTCATCTACTTTTCTAACAATTCCCGTTGATTTCAAGAGCATTTCCTCCTTTTCTTCATAATGGAGCTATTTCGGTTTGCTAAGTATACCAGTAATTTACATGGTAAGTCAATAGTTTTTTTCCCATATTAATCAGGTTTACAAAAAAATTACATGTATGTGTTTTCTATGGTAATCGATTTCGCCCTGTCTTGACAGTCTAAAGTGCTCTGATATAATAACGTCATCCTGTCAAATCAAGAGGAGGCCCTAAGATTGGCGGAAAAAAAGACTTTCTACGTAACCACCCCTATTTATTATCCCAGTAATAAATTGCATGTGGGAAATTCTTATACTACCGTGGCTGCTGATGCTATGGCTCGCTTTAAAAGGCTGACCGGTTACAAGGTCTGGTTTTTGACCGGAACCGACGAGCACGGACAGAAAATTCAGCGGCAGGCTGAGGCGTCCGGAAAGCCTACGGCGGATTTTGTTGATGAAATAGTCGGATGGATTAAGGAACTGTGGCATGAACTTGATATTGAGTATGATGATTTTATTCGCACCACCGAACCCAGGCATAAGGAAAAAGTAGCGCGGATTTTTGAACGTTATTATGAACAAGGCGATATCTACAAAGGCAAGTATGAAGGGCTTTACTGCACTCCCTGTGAAGCTTATTGGACCGAAAGGCAGCTTGAGGATGGAAACTGTCCCGACTGTGGGCGCAAAGTGGAATTAATCGATGAGGAAGCCTATTTCTTTAGAATGTCCAAGTATGCAGACCGCCTGTTGGAACACATAGAAATGCATCCGGAATTTATCCAGCCTCCTTCCCGTAAAAACGAAATGATCAATAATTTCCTTAAACCGGGACTGGAAGATCTATGCGTGTCCCGGACCTCTTTTGACTGGGGGATCCCGGTGCCTTTTGACCAGGATCACGTTATTTATGTTTGGCTGGATGCGTTAAGTAATTATATAACTGCCCTGGGTTACGGTGAAGAGGGCAGCATTTACGAAGAATTCTGGCCGGCTGATGTTCAGCTAATCGGCAAAGATATCCTTCGTTTCCATACGATTTACTGGCCAATATTCCTGATGGCTTTGGGAGAGCCTCTGCCGAAGACCGTTTTCGGGCACGGCTGGCTGATGCTGCAGGAAGGGAAAATGTCTAAATCAAAAGGCAATGCCATTGATCCCATGGTCCTGGCGGGCAGGTACAGCTCCGATGCCCTGCGTTACTTTTTACTCCGGGAGATACCTTTTGGGCAGGACGGCATTTTCAGCCTTGAATCTTTTATTACCCGAATCAATAATGATCTGGCCAATGATCTGGGCAACCTGGTTAGCAGAACATTGACCATGGCGGAACGTTACTTTGACGGTGTCCTGCCGGAGCTTTATGCCGGGGAAGAAAATACCGATCAAGAACTGCGTGGGATTGCCCTGAATACTCCTGCTGCGGTTGAATCGGCAATGGATCAAATGAAAATCAGTGATGCCCTGGCTGAACTGTGGCTGCTGGTGCGGCAGAGCAACAAGTATATCGATGACAACATGCCCTGGAACCTGGCTAAAGATCCGGCCAACCGGGAGCGGTTGGGAACAGTAATTTACAACCTGATTGAGAGTATCCGTTTTATTGCAGTTATGCTTAAGCCATACATGCCCCGCACCCCGGAATCGATCTGGGAGCAGATCGGGATTAGTGGTAATGAAGAGCTGCAGCAGTGGGAAAGCCTGGATCAGTGGGGACGCATGAAACCAGGTACTGCTGTCAGGAGGGGCGAAGATTTGTTCCCCCGCCTTAACCTTCAGGCTGAAATCAGGGCCATGCGGGCTGATAAGCCTTTGGAAGAAAAGGCAGCAGGCGATCCGGAGGAGGCTGAAGAGCAGGCCGGTTTAATCAACCTTGAACAATTTCAGCAGGTTGATCTGAGGGTGGCTGAAATCAACGCCGCCGAAAAGATGCCCAAGTCGGACAAGCTGTTAAAGCTGGAAATTGATGTTGGGGAAGAAACTAAACGCCAGGTAGTGGCCGGCCTTGCCGAATATTACCAGCCGGAAGAATTGATCGGCAGGCAGGTCCTATTTGTGGCTAACCTGAAGCCGGTTAAATTACGGGGCGTACTTTCGCAGGGAATGCTGCTGGCTGCGACGGGTGATGACGGCAACCTGGCCCTGGCTACTGTAGATAAAACAATGGCCCCCGGAAGCAGGATCAGCTGATTTGAACGCGCTTATCGACACCCATGCCCATCTTGATTTTCCCCAGTTCAATGAAGATCTAAACCAGGTTTTGCAGCGGGCCCGGGAGTCCGGTGTGATAGCTGTCCTCAATGCCGGAACTGACGAGCAGGGTTCTGAGCGCTCGGTGGAGCTAAGTAAGAAGTATCCCCAGATCGGAGCATCAGTGGGGATCCATCCCCACGACGCTGCCCGGGTTTCAGCCGGCTGGTTGAAGAAAATGGAGCAGCTGGCCGGGGAAAAAACAGTTCTGGCTGTTGGCGAAACCGGACTTGATTTTTACCGTGATTTGTCGCCCCGGGAAGACCAGGAGCAGGTTTTTCGGGAACAGATTCGGCTGGCCTGCCGGGTTGAAAAACCGGTGATCGTTCATAGCCGCAAGGCCCATGCGGAGACCCTGCAGATTTTGAAGGAGGAAAAGTTACCCTCGTGTGCAGGGGTGATGCACTGCTTTTCCGGCGATCGAGGCCAGGCTGAAGCATTTCTGGAACTCGGGTTTTATATTTCACTGGCCGGACCTTTAACTTACCCCCGTTCCCACAACCTCCGGGATTTGCTTAATTATATTCCGGAAGACAGGCTGCTTTTGGAAACTGATTCGCCGTACCTTGCGCCCCAGGCTTACCGCAGCAAACGCAATGAACCTTCTTATGTAAAGCTGGTTTACGAACGGGCTGCCCTGACCCTTGGCCGGGATCTTGAGCAGCTTACCGAACAGATCTTTGTTAATGCAATTCGCCTTTTTTCAGACACCCTGGTTGACAGGTTATAAATAACATGGTGATCTTCGAATCCGGCCTCCCGGCAAATGTTGCTTTTGGTAATTCTATTTGGCTTTTTATAAAAAAAGACAGCGCTGAAACTTTTATCAGCACTGTCTTTTTTGTTGCAGTTGAGCCGGTGATACCTGTTTAGTGAAACAAGCAATACAAGTTTTAACTGACCAGGCTCTGCAGTTTCATAGCCAGTGACATGTCGCCTTTCACTTTCAATTTCCCGGCCATAAATGCCGAAGTGGCGTTCAATTTGCCTTCCAGAAGATCGTTGAAATCATCAGCGGCCATGGTAATAGTAATGTTGGGATTATCGTGCGCCGATTCAACAACGGTTGGTTTTCCGTCTTCTACCGCGACATGGAAAACTCCACCGTTGTCTCCGGAAAGATCAAACTGGTATACTGCGCTAACCCCTTTCATTTTTGACGGGTCAGCTTTTTCAATTTTTTTATGCAAGTTATCTAAAATCTCCTTGTATTCGGCCATATAAATAAATACCTCCTTAAAAAATAGTCATGTTACAGTGACGTTCAGCTCATACCAGGTTTGCTGGTTTTATCACCCCTTCCCTGTACTGTAACTGTATATGAAAAAAAGAGATGAATCCTCCAATCAATAAATGCTTAAACAGTTGAATTGTTCCTGTTGTTAAATATATTATAATGCATAACCTTCTGTTTGTCATTATATTATTACGACAACCCCGGAGCAAGCATTTGGTGATTGTTAGAATCAAGTTTCAGTTTGCAGTGCATTTTTTTGCCCTTTAAAGCGGTAGTTAAAACTTTATGGAGGCAATACAAGTTTGGGCAGTAATGAAGCAGTTGGAGTAAAAATTGAGCTTGTTTATAGCAGTGGAAAGGACGGACCGTTTGACGCAGTAAGCCTTGAACGGTAAACTAAAGCCATATCAGGAAAAAAAGAGGGAATATTTAAGTGGATGAAAAACCCGATGTAACTTCACCCCGTGAACTTAATGCCCTTTTCCAAAAATATGGCCTGCAACCCCGGCGCCATATGGGCCAGAACTTCCTGATTGATGCAAACATTGTGCGAAAAATAGTGAATGCTGCAGAAATTAAAACCGGTGATGCCGTTATTGAAGTTGGCCCGGGCGCGGGTGCCCTGACTCTTTCTATGGCCCGTAAGAGAGCCAGATTGCTTGTAATAGAAATAGATCGTGGGCTAACCAGGCTGCTTGGCGATCTTTTAGAGCCGTGGCCGCAGGTAACAATCCTTGAGCAGGATGCCCTGCATGTAAGCTGGGATAAGCAAGTTGAGCAAATCAAACCGGGGCAGGGAAATATAAAGCTGATTTCAAATCTACCTTATAAAATTTCAGGTCCTTTTATGTACAACCTGTTTAAAGCCAAATTTCCGTTTTCTATGGCTGTCTTGATGTTTCAGAAAGAAGTGGCGCGACGGCTGGTTGCCGGACCCGGCGATCCTGATTATAGCACCATGTCAGTGCTGTGCCGCTATTATTGCGAAGGTAAAATATTGTTTGATGTATCCAAAAATGTATTCTTCCCCCGTCCCAAGGTTGGTTCGGCGGTGCTTAAATTAGTGCCCCGTCGAAAAGATCTTACAGGTAAAGAAGAGAAGTTATTATGGGAGATTGTCCAGGGGGCTTTTCAGCAGCGAAGAAAAACAATTCTTAACAGCATGGATCGACTTTTTGATATCTCCAGGAACAGGCTGACTGAACTGCTTGAAAAGGTGCCGCTTTCACCCGCAGCCCGTCCTGAAGAGCTGAGCGTGGGTGAATTTGCAAAGCTAACCCGGATAACTTATAATTACCTTAATAAGGCAAACTGAAAGAATATTGATGCTGAAAGGTCGTAGTACGTATGTTTTTTATAAGTCCATCTAAAGGTAAAGTTTCGTTCCAGGATTTGTTTGAAGATCTGGTTAACTACACTAATGAATTTCCTGATGATTCTTATAAGCTGATCATCGGTACAGATTCCCACTCCTTTCTAAATGATCATGTTATGTTTGTCACCGCTGTTGTAGTCCACCGAATTGGCAAAGGTGGACGGTTTTTCTATCACAAACAAAAAACACGTTATATGGAAAGCCTGCGGCAGCGGATCTATTATGAAACATTTTTAAGCCTTGAAGTGGCAACCCGCCTGACCGAGAAACTGGCAGAAAACAGTGAAATTCGTTTAAATGTAGAAATTCATCTTGATGTAGGAGAAAAGGGTGAAACCCGTGATATTATTAAAGAAGTCGTGGGTATGGTTATAGGAAGCGGGTACCAGGCATTTATCAAGCCATACTCTTACGGGGCTGCCACGGTTGCCGATAGATTTACCCGTTAAAAAGGATTTCAGGGGCTGAGAAGCCAGTATTTTTGTTATTTTCTTAGCATTTCTTGACATATTGCAGGATATTATGTTAATATATATATTAGAATAAATATAAGGTGGTTTTAAATGGTGGCTAAAGATGTCCTATTTGAAATCCGCAAGAAGCTTGAATCTCATCTTGGTGAAAAGATAAAATTGCGAGCCAACCGAGGTCGGCGTAAGACTTACGAGAAAGAAGGAGTTTTGGAAAGCCTGTATCCTTCTATTTTTATTGTAAGGGTGGATGAAGACAACTATAACCAGAGGCTTTCATTCAGCTATACCGATGTTTTAACAGAGACTGTTGAACTGAGTTTCCGCGAAGGTAAAATGCGTCGAACTGCGGGCTAGCATAAAATTGGAGTTAGTTTGATTGCTTAATTGAACACTCCCGGTATTGATATCTTGGGCTTTATCTTTAAAAGTATTAAGCCTGATGATATAAATAGTGAATTAAACCGGATTAAAATCCGGTTTTCTTTTTGTCATGCTGAAAGAGCTTTTAAAGTGTCAAAAGCAGGATTAAAATGTATTTTGTAGAATACCGTGAACACAGTAATCAACAGGGAGGGTTACCGGTGAAAGCTTTGCTTGTTATCGATATGCTGGTAGATTTTATTGATCCTCAGGGAGCCCTTTATATTGGGCCGGCAGCTGAGAAAGTGGTTCCCCAGGTTAAATCCCGGCTGGAAAAATACCGGTCCGAAGGTAATCCGGTTATATTTATTTGTGACAGCCACCTTAAGGATGACATTGAGTTCAATCTTTTTCCTCCCCACAGCGTAGAAGGAAGCGGGGGCGACGACATTATACCCGAGCTTACCCCCAAAGTGGACGAAAGGGTGATCGAAAAGAGGCGATTCAGCGCATTTGTCGGCACGGATCTTGATCTGACTTTACGGGATAAAGGGATTGACGAGATTGAATTGGCCGGTGTCGTAACCAATATCTGTATCCTTTATACAGCTGCTATGGCCCGTATGTACGGATACAAGGTAAATGTTCCGATCAGTGCGGTGGCCAGCTTTGACGAGGAAGCACATAATTTTGCTCTAAAGGAAATGGAAAAAACACTGGGAGTAACAATGATTTAATACTGCTGGAGGATGCTAATGAAGACACGGGATTTTATTACATTAAAAGAGGTTGATTCAATAAAAGTAGATCCAAAACAGCGTTTTTTTTCTGCATCGGAATCTGAGATTCAGCGAGGCTTGACCAGTGACATATATTTTGTTCGCAGCAGGGATCTTTTGCAGTCCATAAACCTGGCTGACACGGAAGTGACAGCAGAGATATTTTCATCGGGGGAAGGCGTTTTTGCAGGCCTGGATGAAGCCCTCTATCTTTTAAGAGAGCGTAATTTGGAAATCTGGTCCCTTCAAGAAGGCGAAGCAATGGAGGCCAAAGAGGTCGTGATGCGCATCAGGGGACGCTATAGTGATTTTGGTATTTATGAAACCCCTTTGCTGGGAATTCTGGCCAGTTCCAGCGGCTGGTGCACCGCGGCACGCAGTTGTAAGGAAGCAGCTGGAGATCGGATGGTAGTTTGCTACGGATCCAGGCATCTCCACCCGGCAGTAGCGCCTGTAATGGAGCGTTCGTCGGTGATCGGGGGAGCCGATGCCTGCAGCTGTATCCTTGGGGCCCTCTTGCTGGGACGGACTCCAGTAGGAACTATTCCCCATGCGGCTTTTCTTATTGCCGGCGACACAGTGGAGTTGGCCCAGGCCTATGATCGTTTTCTTCCAGAGGATTCGCCACGTATTATCCTTATCGATACTTTTAAGGATGAGACTGAGGAAGCTTTAAGAGTAGCTGATGCTCTCGGCAAGCAGTTGACCGGTATTCGCCTTGATACTCCCGGTGAAAGGGGAGGAGTAACCCCCAACCTGGTCCGGGAAACCAGAGCTCGACTGGATCAGAACGGTTATAACCACGTTCAAATTATTGTTTCGGGAGGGCTAAATCCGGAACGGATTACCAGGTTGACTGATGCGGGTGCTGACGCTTTTGGAGTGGGCAGTTATATTGCCAGGGCCCCGGCCATAGATATGACTCTGGATTTAAAAGAAGTGAGTGGTAAGCCGGTGGCCAAAAGAGGTCGTATCCCGGGTATTACAGATAACAACCGCCTGGTGAAAATGAATTGAAATGGATAAAAAATTTACACTCAAGGCCCCGGCTAAAATAAATTTAGGCTTGACCGTCATTTCCCGCAGGGCAGACGGGTTTCATGATTTGGAATCTGTCATGCAGCAGGTTTCACTGGCCGACACTCTTTTATTTGAACCTGCCCTGGAAAAGGGGTGGCATTTTTTTTGCACGGAAGAAAGTATTTCCGGATTGGATAACCTGGTAGTTAGGGCGGCTTCTATGCTTGAAGAAAGGGCTGACAGACCGTTACCCGGTGTTAAAATCACCCTTTATAAAAATATACCGGTTGAAGCGGGATTGGCCGGGGGTAGTACTGATTGCGCTGCTACCCTGGTTGGATTAAACCACTTTTGGAACCTGGGATTTGAGCGGGATACTTTGCAGGAAATGAGTTTGCTTTTAGGGTCTGATATCCCTTTCTGTCTCCAGGGTGGAACAGCCCTGGCCAGGGGTCGTGGAGAAAAGCTGGAAAAATTGCCTTCACTCCCGTTTTTTTGGGCAATCCTGATTTTGCCTGCCGGTTTAAGGATGCCAACTGCTACTGTTTATAGAAACTTAAATCAAAGCAGGTTGGGTGAGCCCTTGCTTTCTGACCTGATCGAAGCAATCAGGGCGGGCGAAAGGGGCAGGATCCTTGATTGGCTGTCCTGCGAATTGACCAATACCCTGGAAACTGCCGTCGTTCCGGGTTCAGGCTTTTTGCAGGAAATAAAAAGCAAGCTTCAGGCTCGTGGGTTGAAGCCAGTCTTATCAGGAAGCGGCCCGGCCCTGTTTATGCTGGCCGAAAATTACGAACGGGCCTGCAAGATGGCCCGGATGGCGGAAGAAGAAAATTGCAGGGCTTACCTGTGCTGGACTCTTTAAGAAAACAGCTGCCAGGAGGAATAATCTGCTATGTTTGATGCTGTAATTTTAGCCGGGGGGGGTAAACCGGAACCTTTAACCGAGCAGGAACAAGTTGCCAATAAAGCTTTTATCCTGGTTAATGGGCGGCCCCTGCTTGCCTACATCCTGGAGGCTCTTCAGGAAGCACCTTCAATAAGGGCAATTGCGGTTGTCGGTCCCACTGAAGAGCTTAACAAGCTGGGCGATGAAGGTTATAAATTTGAAATTGTGAAGGAAAAAGGAAGCATGCTTGACAACCTTGCCGCCGGCTTTGAAGCTATTGATCAAGACCGCCTTTGTCTGGTTGTTACCGGTGATATTCCCCTGATCAATGCAGCTGTAGTCGAAGATTTTCTATCCCTTTGTGAACCCTATGATCACGATCTTTATTATCCGGTCCTTGATCAGGAAACATGCGTCCACCATTTTCCGGAAACCGAGCGTACCTATGTCCGCTTAAAGGAAGGCAGAGTTACCGGGGGTAATGTTGGTTTGATAAATGCCAAATGGTATTTAGAGAACAAGGATCGACTGGAAATGTTTATCTCCTACCGTAAAAAACCCTTAAAAATGCTTCGCCTGCTGCCCTTAACTCTGGTGATCAAGTTTTTGCTTAAAAAACTAAGCCTGTCCGATCTGGAACTGTACCTCTCCCGCCTGCTGCGGCTAAGAGCGAAAGCAGTTCCTTGTGATCATGCTGAGCTCGGTGTGGATGTTGATAAACCCAGTGATTTGGCGGTAGTTAAACAGGCCCTTTCCAGGTAGGGGCGGGGAGAAAACCGGATCTCCTGTAAAGCTGCATTCCCTTTGTGCGCTGTTCTATTCTATTCGTATCCAGATAGTACTTTTTTCTCCGGCCAGCCGGCAAACCGGTAAGCCTTGTTTTCACTATTTTCTTTCAAGTTTTCAAATACTGAAGCAGTAGCTTTGTCCACCGGGTTGTAGATCAGCAGATATAGTTCACCTCGTGTTGTATTGACAATGGTTTCAGTTGCCAGATAGGAAAGAAGGCCGTATTGGGGATGTTCATAAAGAAAATGAACATAGGTCAGGTCATAGCGATCGGCGTATCGCTGGCAAAAATACCAGTCAATATCAAACTGTTTTATCCGGAGCAGGATTTTCAGCAGGTATCTAAAATAGGCGGTATGACGGTATCTCAAAGTAGATCGCCGAAACAACAGGATCTCTATTGTAGCTATTTTCCGCCAGAAATTGCCCAAAATTTCCCTGGTTCCAAATGAAGGAGAGTAGAGCAGGTAAATTAAGTTTTGGCCGGCGGGGATTTTTCTGGTGTAAGTGAGCATTTCCGGGGTGATCATAAACAGGTTTAAGGTAGAAGTGTTGGCGGCAACTATATCAGCATAAGCGTCAATAAGCATTGCAGGTACCTGGAAATATTCCATTTCTTCCAGAAGGCCGTTCAACTGGGCGTTGCAATCTGTATGTAAGAAGAGTTCTTCATCCGGCAAACCAAGGGCGGCGTATAAAAATTCTTTTCTTTCCAGGTTGGTCAAATTAAAGGAATCGGCCAGCAGCATTAATGTCTGGGTGTCCAGGTATTTGCGATCCCCTCTTTCCAATCTTCCCAGCTGGTCCGGGCTCAGATGAACGGCCCGGCTTAAATTTTCCCTGGTCCAGGGGTTGCCCCATTGATCCACGCTACTTCGGCGCAGGGTTTTAATTAATGTGCCAAATTCGGCAAGGTTCATTTTTAATACACCTGTTTATCAAATTATATCTGAAATCTGCAATTTTTCGCAAGTTACCTTACAAAAAAATGTAAGATTAAATGATTTTCAAAAAATCGAATAGCGGTTATGATTATTTATACACAACTTAATGCTACTGTACATAATATTCATTCTTATAAACATATGATAACCGATTTTTATAATGAATGCAAAAATGCGGAATAGTGTAATAGCAGGTATATTGACCGGTTTTAAATTAATGTAACCGGACGTTTAATAATTATGCTATGACGGGCAGTGTTTTTTTTCTGTTTAACAGGATCATTGAAAGGTGCTTATTATAGATACTTAACAGGAGGAGGGTTCAAATGGTTGTTACAGATGTGCGGGTCAGGCGGATAACACAGGAAGGTAAAATGAGAGCTATTGTGTCTATTACTCTGGATGACAACTTTGCGGTCCATGATGTGAGGGTTATTGAGGGAAGTAATGGCTTATTTGTGGCCATGCCCAGCAAACGCAATCCCAACGGTGATTTTAGGGATATTGCCCACCCGATCAATGCCAATACCAGGGGAGAAATCCAGAGGGCAGTGCTTGAGGCATATAATGCCGAACTGGAAAAAGAAGCTGTCAGGGTCTGAGGAATTTTTTATATTTTAATTTTTTTGTCCCTCCTGGCTTACTGCAGTATAATAACACCAGGATCATAAAGCGAGGAGGGGCTGATTGTGAGTGATGTCTGGACTGTAGTTCTGGCTGCAGGGGAGGGAAAACGCATGTATTCAAGTTTGCCGAAGGTGCTTCATCCCCTGTGCGGTAAAAGAATGCTGGAGTATATACTGGAAAGCGCCGTAGAGCTGACTGAACAAATTTTAATTGTCGTCGGCCACGGCGCTTTCCAGGTTCGGGAGACGATTGGAAATCGGTGGTCTTATGTTTACCAGGAACGGCAGCTTGGGACGGGTCATGCTGTAATGGAAGCCCTGAAAAAGCTGCCCGGTGAAGGTAAGCTCCTGGTATTGTGCGGAGACACACCTCTTTTAAAAGCTTCACACCTGAAACAACTTCTGGAATCCTTTCATCGGCATGCTGCAGTTGTGGCTACGGTTACAGTTCCCGATCCTACCGGCTACGGGCGCGTAGTACGTGATCAAAATGGGCAGGTTGATAGGATTGTTGAAGATAGGGATGCATCGGCAGAAGAAAAGAAAATAAGTGAAGTAAATACCGGCACTTATTGTTTTGATTTGGAATTACTCAAATATTACCTGCCGCACCTGGGGACTGACAATGTTCAAAATGAGTACTACCTGCCAGATGTAGTGACCTTGATGCGAAAAGATGGCTACACCACCGGCACTTACTGCCTTGATGATTACCGGCTGGGACTGGGAATCAATAACCGGGCTCAGCTGGCAGAAGCAGTGGGAATAATTCAGGAAAATATTAGTCAAAAATTGATGAAAAGCGGTGTAACCATCGATATTCCAGGTTCGGTGTTTATCGACGTTGATGTGCAAATCGGCCCGGAATCGGTAATCCGGCCAGGCTGTGTGCTGGAGAAAGGGACTGTCATCGGCGAAAGTTGTGTGATTGGCCCCGGCACCCACATAACCGGTGCGGTAGTCGGTGACGGGGCAGTAGTGCGACAGTCGGTTGTTAGCGGGGGAGCGGTTGAAAAAGGCTCCGAAATCGGCCCTTTTGAACATATAAAGAAAAAGTGATTCAAACCGGATAGAAACTGCGGCAGATCACCCTTCTAAAGTAAGCAATCCAGGATCAGGGTGTGTCCGGCGTTATCATATTGAACAGATTATCATTTCGGCAGGAAAATCAGGCGCTTAAAGAGAACAGTTATGCCATTAATACATTTTAGGCATCTCGCATTAAATATGTACAGGAGGTTTTAAGTTGAGCAACGGAGAAGAACTCAAAGTTTTTTGTGGCAGTGCCAATCCGGAGTTGGCTGAAGAAATAGCTGAATATGTTGGAGTCCCTCTTAGTGATTGTGAAGTGACTCGTTTTAGCGATGGTGAAATATCAATCAGCATCAGGGAGAGTGTGCGCGGTGCCAACGCTTTCCTGATTCAGCCTTTATGCGGGCCTATTAACGACAGTGTCCTCGAGCTGTTAATTATAATTGACGCCCTGAAGAGGGCTTCAGTAAATTCAATAAATGCCGTTATTCCCTACTATGCTTATGCCCGCCAGGATCGGAAAACCAGGGCCCGGGATCCGATCACTGCCAAGCTGATTGCCGACCTGATCACGGCTGCCGGCGCAAACAGGGTAGTAGCCATGGATTTGCATGCCGGGCAGATCCAGGGCTTTTTTGATATACCACTTGACCACCTGACCGCTTTGCCCATCCTGGCTAAATATTTTATTGAAAAGAAAATTGAAAACGGGGTTGTTGTTTCCCCTGATCTGGGCGGCGTAACCAGGGCCAGGGATCTGGCCAACCGCCTGATAATGCCAATCGCCATTATAGATAAGAAGCGACCTGCTCCAAATAAAGCTGAAATTATGAATATCATTGGAGATGTTAAAGATAAAACGGCCATATTTATTGATGATATGATTGATACTGCGGGTACAATTACTCTTGGCGCTGAGGCCCTAAAGGAAGCCGGAGCCCGCGAAGTGTTTGCCTGCTGTACCCACCCGGTATTTTCCGGTCCGGCTCTTAAGCGGCTTAGTGAATCTAGCCTCTCCGAGGTGGTTTACACCAATTCCATCCCGATTGATCGGAGTATGTTGAGAGGTTTAAACAATTGTTTTACTTCGCTTTCCGTGGCCCCGCTGATCGGAGAAGCCATAATTCGTGTCCATAATAAAAAATCGGTGAGTGAACTGTTTGATTGAGTTGATTTTCGTCGCTTCCTGCAGTATACTATTGCAGAAGGAGGCTCGAATGAATGGATAGAATGGAAATGGAAGTACAAACCCGTTCGCCTTTGACCAAAGGGCAGCTCAACCAACTGCGCCGGGAAGACAAGGTTCCGGCAGTACTTTATGGCAGGGGAGCCGATAATTTTCCCCTGGTTGTAGACGGACGCACCTTAAGGCAGGTTTTAACAACCGGGGGCGGCAACGTCCTCTTAGATCTCAAGGTCAAAGCAAAAGGTAAAAAGACGCGGCAGGAAACAGTTATGTTCAGGGATATTCAAAGAGACATACTCTACCATGACCGTGTTCTCCACGTTGATTTTATCCGTATATCTATGACCGACAAGATCGAAGTCCCTGTCCACATCAACTTTATTGGAGAACCCGTAGGCGTTGAGGAAGGCGGGGTTTTATCCCTCGCATCCCGTGAAGTTGAAGTTGAATGCTTACCGGCCGATATTCCCGAACAATTTGATGTCGACATCTCCGAACTGAATATCGGCGACAGCATAACTGCTGAAAGCCTGGTCCTGGGGGAAGATATTGAGCTGATTACTCCTCCGGATACAATCCTGGCCCAGGTTCTGGCGCCGATGTCTGAAGAAGAATTAGAGCCGGCTGTCGAAGAAGAACTTGAAGAAGGAGAAGAAGTTGAAGAAGGCGAAGAAGCGGCTGAAGAAGATGCTGGCACCGAGGATACAGAAGAAGAAAGATAGGCTCTGGTGCTACTGGCAGCATGGGAAGATGAATGTTAAATGCCCCTTGGTTGAGGGGCATTAATATTACTTGGAACTGCTCCGCACAGGAGTGATTAAATGCATCTGATTGTGGGTCTTGGCAATCCCAGGCAGGGCTATGCAGAAAGCAGGCATAATATTGGCTTTCAGGTGGTTGATGCGCTGTTACGCCGCCTGAAATCAAATGCCCCGGTGTCTAAGCACCGGTCTCTGCTTGCCGAAGTTCAATACAGTGATCAAAAACTGCTGCTGGCTCAACCGCTTACTTATATGAATCGTAGTGGCCTGGCTGTTAAAGAGCTTGTTTGCAATTACCGTGTAGATCTGGAAAGAATCCTGGTAATCTACGATGATCTCGATCTGCCCCCGGGAGTGATCCGCCTCCGGAAAAGAGGCGGGGGAGCCGGTCACCGTGGTGTGCAATCCATTATTGACTCACTTGAAACCGAAGAGTTTCCCCGCCTGAGGGTCGGTATTGGCAAACCTCAACCGGGAGTGGAAACAGCAGATTATGTTCTGCAGCCCCTTGAAGGTAATGACCGGGAACTGATTGAGCAGGCCCGGGAAAAGGCTGCAGAAGCGGTCCTTGTTTTTGTCAGCGATGGTATTGAAGAAGCTATGAATAATTTTAACCAGGGCTTGTCTTCCCCGGGCTAATATGTTAGTATAAATAGCATTAAATAATAATTTAAAAGCGATGCAGAAGGAAAGTAGGTTGGGTGAGCCGTTCAGCAGAGAGTCCGGGTCAGGGGCTGCAAGCCCGGTCAAATGAGCCCTCAACTGAAGTTCCCTTTGAAGCTGTATGCTGAAACTCCGCCCAGGGGCAAAGTAGGCATAAACGGCCCTTCCCCGTTACTGGAAGAAGGTATCGGCGGCCATAAAGGTCAGCCCGTACTTTATCGAGTGGATAATCATCAAATTGGGTGGTACCGCGGATTAACTATCCGCCCCTTGAGGGGCGGTTTTTTATTTGTATAAACCATTTATGAAAGGGGTTTTGGCAATGATTGTTGTAATGCAGACAGCAGCAGAAAAAGAACAGGTAGAAGGGGTTGAACAAAAACTGGTTGAAATGGGTTTTGCCCCGCACCGGATCCAGGGAGCCGGCAGGGTCGTGATCGGGGCTGTTGGGGAACGTAAAGTGGTATTCCCCACCGGCCTGGAAGTGCTGCCTGGTGTGGAACGGGTAGTGCCGATCGGAGCGCCATATAAGCTGGTCAGCCGGGAGGTAAAAGAAAAGGGGAGCGTGGTAGGAGTCGGTGATCTTAAGGTCGGTGGGTCCGAGATAGTGGTTATGGCCGGCCCCTGTGCTGTGGAAAGTGAAGAGCAGCTGCTGACCATCGCCCGGCTGGTAAAAGCGGCCGGGGCCCAGGTTCTGCGCGGCGGGGCTTTTAAACCACGCTCTTCGCCGTACAGCTTCCAGGGGTTGGAACTGGAAGGCTTAAAAATGCTCAACCGGGCCAGGGAAGAAACGGGTTTAAAAATTGTCACCGAAGTTCTCAATCCCCAGGAAGTTGAACTGATTGCCGATTATACCGATATAATTCAAATTGGAGCCAGGAATATGCAGAACTTCTCCCTGCTGCGGGAAGTGGGGCGCCTTAAAAAGCCGGTTCTGCTAAAAAGAGGCCTTGCCGCCACCCTCGAGGAATGGCTGATGGCTGCCGAGTATATCCTGGCTGAAGGTAACTTTCAGGTTATATTATGTGAAAGGGGAATCCGCACCTTCGAAACCTCAACCAGGAGCACTCTGGACATAAGCGCCATCCCGCAGGCCAAGTGCATGACTCACCTTCCTGTGGTTGCCGATCCCTGTCATGCCAGCGGAACCTGGAAACTGGCTTCCCCTCTTTCCCGGGCTGCAATTGCTGCCGGTGCGGATGGGTTGCTGATCGAAGTCCACCATAAACCGTCCGAAGCGCTATGCGATGGGCCCCAGTCTCTGACCCCGGAAAAGTTTTCCCGCCTGCTGTTTTCGCTTCAACCTGTTGCGGAAGCAGTGAAGCGGACGGTTTGTGTCGGTAAAGATTTATCCATGACAGGAGGACTATAGGCAATGCCTTTAAACCGGGTTGGTTACCTGGGTCCGCAGGGAACATTTTCGGAAGAAGCAGCTTTAGTATACAAAAAGAATACGAGTCGCGTCCTTTATGAATACTCGACCATCGGTGCGGTAATAGAAGCAGTAAGTACGGGCAAGATTGAAGAAGGGTTGGTTCCACTGGAGAACCGCCTTGAAGGGGGAGTTGGGGCCACCCTGGATTGCCTGGCCGGCTGTGAGGGTATTTTTATCAAGGAGGAAATGCTTTACCCGATCAGCCTCTGCCTGATGGCTGAGCATAAAGTGCGGCTTGAACAAATTAATGCGCTCCTTTCTCATCCTCATGCCCTTGGGCAATGCTCTGAATTCGTTAAAACGCATCTGGCCGGCGTGGAATGCATTCCTGCTGAAAGCACGGGTGCCGCAGCAAGAAACCTGGTCGGCCAAACCGGTTTTGCCGCTATTGCTCCAAGGAGAGCGGCTGAATTGTTTAACCTGCACCTGCTCAGGGAAGGTATAGAAGACAGCAAGGAAAATGCAACCCGCTTTGTTATCATTTCCCGCTTAGATCACCCTCCTACCGGAAATGACAAAACTTCACTGGTATTAACCATCCCCGATCAGCCTGGAAGTTTGTACCGGGTCCTTGGTTGTTTTGCCCGCCGCCGGATTAACCTGACCCGGATTGAATCCCGTCCTTCACGCCGCATAATAGGAGACTGGCTCTTTTTCATAGATTGTGAAGGACACCGCAGCGATGCTCATAAGGATGAATTATGGAAAGAAATTGCCGGAGAAGTTACGTATTTCAAACTGCTGGGTTCCTATCCCAGAAGAGAAGAGAAAGCGGAAGTTTACTGACGTTTTGATCGAAAATATAGTAACCTGGCTGATATTAATCCGGCGGGGGCTCTGAATGGTTGACGTTACCGGGCAGGGCAGGTACAATTGGACACATAATAATTAGCCGGATTGCACCGGTTATACTGCCAGGTTTAAAATACCGGGCCACCCGCAGGCTAACAGGGGGAAATAATCATTTCCCCCCTGTTCTGATGTACACAAGCACCGGGTTTTTAGACAGGGAGGATATATTTTGGCGGAATCACTGCTGAACTTATGGAAAGATGACGAAACATTCAGGATTTTGAACACCAGGTTAACTCCCCGGCGGAGATACAGAGCCATGGTTGCCGGCCTGGATACAGGAGCCCGTACCTTTTTTATGGCTGCTCTTGGCAAGCTCAGCGAAATGCCGGTTTTGGTTATTACCCGCGACATGGCCCGGGCTGAGAAACTCTATGCCGAGCTAACCGGGTTTTTCCCTAACCGGGTCAGGATTCTCCCGCCACGGGAATTTTTTATGAATACTGAAGTGCTGAGCCGCAGCGAGGATTATCAACAGATGCGGCTGCAGTTTTTAGAGTGGCTGTCCGGCCGCAGTGAAGGTGTTTATATTGCTCCCTTAAGTGCGTTCTTTTCGAAAATGGTCCCACCGAAAACCTGGCATAATCTAACCTTGTCTTTTCGCCCCGGGCAAGTTTTGGACCGGGAAAAATTAATTGTCCACCTCACCGAAATTGGTTATGAACGTTCATCCCTGACAGAAACCAGGGGTAATTTCAGTGCTCGCGGTGATATTGTCGATATTTATCCCCCTGGACAGCAACTACCATTCCGCATAGAGCTTTTTGATGATATCATTCAAACTCTCCGCCTTTATGATCCAACTACCCAACGCTCTACCGGGCAGCTCCAGGAAGCTACGGCTATGCCGGCTCGGGAACTGATCGTAACTGATCAAGCTTATCGCAGAGGAGAAAAACTGATCCGCTATACCCTGGACCGGGCTGTTAGCAGGCTCCGAAAGCGGGGGGAGAAAGATGCTGCCGCAAAATTGGACCAGGAGGTAAACAGGCACCTGGCCAGGCTGGCCGAACCGGGGGGACTGGATTACCTGGGCAGCTACTTTCCCTTTTTTTATGATCAAGAAGCATCCCTTGGGGACTACATGTCTTCCCGGTTTCTTGTTTTTATTGATGATCCTTCTGCCGTAAACGAAGCCGGTGAAAACTTTCGCCGTGAATTTGAGAACTATTTCAGCGGCAGTCTTTTGGAACAAGAAATGCTCGGTTCCACCGACAAACTGTTGTGGAAAGAGGAAGAATTTATTCAAAGGCTGCCTTGCCCTTTAATAAGCTGCTCTCTTTTTCAGGGCACCGGCGGGCTTTTCAACCCCGATCAGTCTTTTCACTTTGAAAGTAAAAGCGCCCCTTATTATCACGGACAGTGGGAGCTGTTCAAAAACGATTACCGGGTCTGGCTGGAAAACGGCTACCGGGTTTATATGATGGCTTCATCGATCGACAGGGGACAGAATCTCCTGGATCAGCTGTCGGAACAGGGGCTTTTCACTTCCCGGGCGGATCGTGAACAAAGACAGGATAATGGATCCGGAAACAGATCCGGAAGCTTGCCCCCTCCTCCGGTCATTGCAGGCAGCCTGGAAGAAGGCTTGATCATTCCTTCCCTGAAGCTGGCCCTGGTAACGGAGCATAACCTGCTTCCGAAGCGCAAAAAGAAGAAACGCCTCCGCGACCGGGAAGGAATACGCCTCAGCGATTACCGCGATCTCTCCGCTGGCGATTACGTGGTCCATGAGCATCACGGTATCGGCAAATACCAGGGCTTGAGCACCCTGGAGATAAGCGGTGTGAAGCGCGATTACCTGTTGTTAAAGTACAGAGGAACCGATAAATTATATATACCCGTGGATCAAATCGGGTTAATTCAAAAGTATTCCGGAGGTGAGGGGCCATCCCCCCGCCTGCACAGCCTTGGCGGGGGAGAATGGCAGAGGCTGAAAAACAAGGCCAATCAGGCCGTGGAAGAGATGGCCCGGGAACTGCTTTCGCTTTATGCCGCTCGTCAGGCGGCCGAAGGGTACAGTTTTGGCCCCGATCATCCCTGGCAGCAGGAATTTGAAACCCATTTTCCATACGAGGAAACGCCTGATCAGCTTCAGGCCATCAAAGATGTTAAAGCGGACCTGGAAAAGCCCTATCCTATGGACCGCCTTATTTGCGGCGATGTGGGTTATGGAAAAACCGAAGTGGCCATGCGCGCCGCTTTTAAAGTGGTGATGGAAGGCAAACAGGTAGCCATTCTTGTACCTACTACGGTCCTTGTTCAGCAGCATTATCGCACTTTTAGAGAACGTTTCGAAAGCTTTCCGGTCAGAATTGCCCAGCTGAGCCGTTTTGTTCCCAGGTCAGAACAAAAAGAAGTGATCAAAGATATTTCTGCCGGGAAAATTGATATTGTGATCGGGACTCACCGCCTTTTATCCGGAGATACCAGGTTTAACGATCTGGGACTGCTGGTCCTGGATGAAGAACAGCGGTTTGGTGTGCGGCAGAAGGAGAAAATCAGGAAAATGCGCCTGGAAGTAGATACCCTGGCCTTGACTGCAACACCGATTCCGAGGACTCTCCATCTTTCTCTTTCCGGGGCCAGGGACTTAAGCGTTATCGATACTCCTCCTGAAGATCGCTACCCGGTCCAGACCTATGTGCTCGAATATTCTGATCATTTGGTCCGGGAGGCTGTCCAGCGTGAACTAAACCGTGAAGGGCAGATATTTATTGTTTTTAACCGGGTCGATCAAATTGAGGGCTTTGCTGAAAAGATTAGAAAAATGTTCCCTGGAGTTTCAGTGGCCGTAGGTCATGGAAGGATGCCTGAAACGATCCTGGAAAGGGTTATGGCCGATTTCCAGGAAGGCTATTACCAGATTTTAGTTTGCACAACCATTATTGAATCGGGCCTCGATATACCTAATGTCAATACCCTGATTGTGTATGAAGCAGACAAATTTGGCCTGGCCCAGCTTTACCAGATCAGAGGTCGGGTAGGGCGTTCAAACCGGTTGGCCTATGCCTATCTCACTTACCGTAAGGATAGAATAGTCAATGAAACTGCCCAGAAAAGGTTGAAAGCAGTGAAAGAATTTACCGAGCTTGGATCTGGGTTTAAAATAGCCCTGCGTGATTTGGAAATCAGGGGTGCGGGTAATATCCTGGGAGCTGAGCAGCACGGATTTATTACTGCGATCGGGTTTGATCTTTACACTAAACTGCTTGAAAAAGCGGTGGCGGAATTGAAAGGGAAAGAGCCAAAACAGGCAATAAATCCGAGGCTGGAGCTTCGCCTCAACGCTTACATTCCCTCTTCTTACATCAGCTCACAGGCCCAAAAAGTAGATTTTTACCAGCGCATATATAACACCGGATCCAGGGAGGAACTACAGGAAATTGAAGAAGAACTAACAGACCGGTATGGCTCGCCTCCCGAATCAGTAGGAAATCTCCTCGCAGCCGGACGGGCAAGGCTGCTGGCTGCCGAACTGGGTATAGCATTAATCCAACAACAGCAGCGCACCTATTTAATCGAGTTTGCCAAACAATCCTCAACCGGCAAAAACCTGCTTGAAAAAACTTCTTTTTATCAGGAAGGCATGGTCAGCTTCAAAACGGAGAAGCCTTTAAAGTTTAAGTTCAAGCCGGGCCGGGAAACAGCTGCAGGCCGTCGCTCAGGTGCATTAATTGAGTTGATCCTTTTTCTTGAAGAACTGCACAATCTGCAGCTGGAAGCCGGCAGTAGCTGCAGCAGCTGATAACTGATATAATACTGTTCGATTAATAAAACCAGCAAAGTAGGGTAAATTATTGTCTGTCAGCAGCACCACTTTTGTAAAAGGAGCGGCTATCCTGGCCTTAACCGGGCTTGCCGCCCGGGGTATCGGGGCAATATTCAGGATTGTCCTGGCGGCAATCCTCGGCGATGAAGGGATTGGGCTTTTCATGTACGCCTATCCTATTTATTCCACCCTCCTGGTTGTTTCTACCGCCGGAATACCTGTCGCCCTGTCGAAGATTATGGCTGAAAAAATTGCCCTTCATGATTACCGTGAAGCGCTCAGGGTATTTAAGGTCGCTTTCCTGATTTTGACACTGTCAGGCCTAACGATAACCGTTCTCCTGGTAGCGGGGGCGGAGCTTTTTGCCGGATGGATTGTCAGGGATGCCCAGGCTGTTTATCCATTGCTGGCTATATCCCCGGCTATTTTTTTTGTGACCATCATGGCCGCCCTCCGTGGTTTTTTCCAGGGCCAACAAAATATGACTCCCACTGCAGCCTCGCAAATGCTGGAGCAGCTGGTCCGGGTTGCTTTTTCGATTGCCCTTGTCCTGCTCCTTATGCCGGTAGGGCTTGAATACGCGGCGGCCGGAGCTTCTTCTGGCGCAGCTGCCGGAGGGTTGGCCGGTTTTATCCTGCTTGTAATTTGGTACAGGGGCAGGCGGCGCTCTCTTTATAGCCTGGCCCTGGAACAGGAAACTCACCATCCGGCCTCGGCCGGGAGCATAATCAGGCGTTTATTCAGCCTGGCCATCCCGGTCACTGTCGGAGGGCTGGTGATTCCACTGGTTTCCCTGATTGATCTGGCTGTAGTCCCCCGTCAGCTTCAGGCGGCCGGTTTTGATCTGGAGACAGGCCGGGCCCTGTACGGCCAGCTTACCGGTATGGCCGGGCCCGTTGTTTACTTCCCCAATGTGGTAGCCCTGGCATTAAGCATTAGCCTGGTGCCTGCTATTTCCGAGGCTTATACGCTCGGTAACGATTTATTGATCAGGCACCGCTCCGCCACAGCTGTTAAATTGACGGTTCTCTTTTCCGTTCCTGCTGCGATCGGCTTGTTTTTACTGGCTGAACCGGTGACAATCCTGCTTTTTGATAATGCCGAAGCCGGCTATTCTCTGGCTTACATGTCCTGGTCGGTAATCCCGCTTTGTCTTTATGTATCTACTACCGGTATTCTCCAGGGCCTCGGAAAGCCAATCCTGCCTGCGTTGAATATGTTTTACGGCGGGGTTGTCAAAACTATTCTGGCCTGGTTTTTGACTGCCGTGCCGGCCCTGAATGTGGGAGGTGCCGCCCTGGCAACTGTAATTGGGTTGGCGGTGGCTGCAGCCCTCAATCTTCGCCATGTAGCGGGATATACTGGATGGCGCGGCAACTTGCGCCATCTTATTCTTGTTCCAGTTATGGCTGTATCGGCCATGTCTGTATTTGTCATTATGTTTTACAATCTAATTGACCGGTTTGCCGGGCCTTACCTTTCACCGGGTATGCTTAATGCGATGGCCACAATTACCGCTATAGTAATCGGGATCATAGCGTACAGTATTTTCTTGCTGTTAAGCGGAAGCTTGAGCAGGGAAGAATTACAGATGATGCCGCTGGTTGGGAAACCTCTTTCCGACCTTATTGATCGGTTCAGGTTGTTTCGTGTCACCTGATTTAATTATGTGTGATTTAATGTTTTAAGGAAAGGGAAGGAGATTTAATGAGAGAAATAACTGTGATCGGGCTCGGCCCGGCCCGGCAAAAACATTTAACCCGGGAAGCGCAAAAGTATCTTAAAAGCGGCAGGCCTCTCTACTTCCGGACTTGCAAACATCCGGCCGCGCAATTTTATGCGGCCAGGAGAAAAGTAACTTCATTTGATCATTTATATAAAAACAGTGATGATTTAGGGCAGGTATACAGGGTTATAACCCGCTCATTGTTACAGGCGGTTCGGAAACACAAGCATATTTGTTATGCAGTGCCGGGGCATCCTCTTACCGGTGAAGAAACGGTACGGAAACTGATCAAACTGGCCCCTCGTTTTGGAATAAAAATAACAATAGTGCCGGGGATGAGTTTTCTCGGTCCGCTGTTCAATACTTTGAAAATAGATCTTTTGGATGGGGTCAGGGTGGTAGATGCCCTGGCCCTGGATCAATTGAAAGAGCCCTCTCAAAATCACCTGCTCCTGGCTCAGGTCCATAACCGGATTCTTGCTTCCCGTGTAAAACTTAAGCTGCTGGACTTGTATCCGTCAAACTATCCTGTTACCGTGGTCAGGGCTGCGGGGATGCGCAATGAACATTCATGGAAGATCCGCCTGTATGATTTGGACCGGCTAAGGGTTTACGATCATCTAACAACTGTTTACCTCCCTCCTTACAGGAATTACCTGATTGGCGATTTAATTCAAGTAATGGCCAGGCTGCGCTCTGAAGATGGTTGTCCCTGGGATAAACAGCAAACCAACTGGAGCTTGAGGCAGTACCTAATTGAAGAGGCATATGAGGTCGTGGGAGCGATCGACGAAGGGGATGACGCTTCCCTGAAAGAAGAGTTGGGTGATGTGCTTCTCCAGGTAGTTTTTCACAGCAGGATCGCCAGTGAAGAAAGCCGCTTTGATTTTTACCAGGTAATCGACGGTATCGTTTCCAAACTGGTAAGACGGCACCCCCATGTTTTCGGCAGAGGCAGTGCTGCTGATGCGGACCAGGTCAGGCTAAAATGGGAAGAAATCAAGTTGAACGAGAAAAATAACAGGGAGAACGGCTATACCAATAGCTGCAATAAGGCAATCTTAATCGATCACTCCCTTCCTGCCCTTCTCAAAGCGTATAAGTTACAGAAAAAAGCTGCCGATGTCGGTTTTGATTGGCCTTGTATCCAGGGGCCTCTGCAAAAAGTCAGGGAAGAACTGGGCGAACTGGAGGAGGCATTCCAGAAACAAGATCAGGGTGCCGTTGAGGAAGAACTCGGTGACTACCTCTTTGCCGTGGTAAACCTGGCCCGGTTCCTGGGAGTTAATCCGGAACTGGCGCTTGGGAAAGCCGTCGGCAAATTTTTAGATCGGTTTTTATATGTTCTGGCGCAGGCTGAAAAGGCCGGACGGCCGGCAACTGATTTTTCGCTGGAACAATTGGATAAATGGTGGGAAGAAGCTAAAAAAATAAGGAAATTAGGTAAATAAAGCAGGAATCTTCAAAACAAGGTCGAATAGACACTACCATAAAGGGAATTACATTATGCATGAGGAGGGCTTGAACTGTGAATAAATCTGAGCTTGTAGATCTGGTTGCAGAGAAAGCTGGAATGTCTAAAAAGGACAGTGAAAAAGCGGTTAAAGCGGTTTTAGACAGTATCACTGAAGGGCTGGTAAAAGGCAACAAAGTACAGCTGGTCGGTTTTGGAACTTTTGAAGTTCGCAACCGCAAAGAACGTGAAGGCCGTAATCCTGCTACTGGAGAAAAAATTAAAATTGAAGCATTGAAAGTACCGGCTTTTAAGCCCGGCAAGGCGTTGAAAGACAAGGTGAAATAACCTTAAGCTTATATTGTTATTGATGACAACTGTTTAAAGTGATAGCACTGGTTATATCCCCCCTGATAATGGTAGCTTTGCCTGTACCTGATGGGGGGATATTTTCCAAGAAGTGAGGTGATTACCCCGCCCCCGGGCAACCCGGGCCTGGTAATACTCACTCTAAAACAGGGATTTCTTGATGGTTTAGTGAGCTGGTGGAATAATAGCGATGTTTTTTGGCAGCAAGAATGATAAAAAGGTGCAGCAGGCAAATTTTCCCCGGCCCCGCAGGGAGAGTAACTTTAGTATGTACAGGCTGGTCAGTACAGCCGGTATTTTCATGATTTGCTGCCTGCTCCTGGTTATCGGGGCCCAGCATCTTCGCCAGCGGCAGGTCGAAAAAGAAATGGCTGAATATGAGGCTCGCGTCGAGAAGCTTGAACAGCGTAAAACGGCTGCCGAAAAAGAGATTGAGCGCCTGCAGGATCTTGATTATATTGAAATCCAGGCCCGGAATCGGTTAGGCCTGGTCAAGCCTGATGAAATGATATTCCAGCTCGAGGATTGACATTATTATTCAAGCAGTTATAATAACATTATCTTAAAATTACTAAATTTGAGGAGGAGTTTTACATTAAGGAAGAACTAGTTGTTGGCAGTATAGTGGAAGGAGTGATAACCGGTATAACAAAATTCGGTGCATTTGTTGAATTGCCTGGCGGCTCTACAGGTCTAGTCCATATATCGGAAGTTGATGATGATTACGTAAAGGACATCAATGATTTTTATAAAAAATCCGATAAGGTCAAGGTTAAAGTGCTTTCGGTAGAAAACAATGGGAAAATAGGTCTATCTATTAAGCAAGCTAAAGAAGGTTATACCCCCAACAATAAAAAAGAACGCAAAAAACCTGAATCCGGAAATAAGGCCTCATTTGAAGATAAAATGAACCGCTTTCTCAAAGAAAGTGATGAGCGGCTGTTAGATTTAAAGCGCAATACAGAGTCTAAAAGAGGCGGACGCGGTTCCTGTCGGGAGGCATTTTAAATATAACCAGTTTCTACTAATATAAACAGAAAGGCACTCTGTTTCAGAGTGTTTTTTTATCTGGCCCTCTTTATTTTTGATTTACAAGCCGATTGGTTGTGATTAATCCTGTCTCAACTGGAAAAGGTAAGGGATTATATTAAAAAGCACTCTCTTCTAAAAAGAGGAGAAACAATAGTTGTTGCCGTATCCGGGGGGCCTGATTCATTGGCCCTCCTGCATATGTTAAAGGCTATTTCCGATAGCTCTGGCTTTCACCTGGTAGTGGCCCATTTAAACCACTGCTTGCGCCCGGAGGCTGACCATGAAGAAGCCGAGGTCAGAAAACTGGCTGAATCCTGGTCTTTTCCTTTTGAATCAAGTTCGGTGGACATCCGGCACTTAAAAAAAGCCAGGGGTATTTCTGAAGAGGAAGCGGGAAGGCTGGCCCGGTATAATCTTTTTTTTGCAGCTGCCCGCAAGCATAACGCTGCTAAAATTGCTCTTGGCCATCACCTTGATGATCAGGCCGAGACAGTCCTGTTAAATATTCTCAGAGGAACGGGCGTAGACGGACTGGCCGGTATACTGCCCTCCTATAAAAGAGGCGGGGTCACCCTGGTCAGGCCTTTATTGTGCCTGAGACGCCATGAGATAGAGGCTTACTGTAGAAATCATAACCTTTACCCATTTACAGACAGCAGCAACCTGGAAACTGATTATACCAGGAATAAGCTCAGGCTCGAGCTGATCCCCCGGTTGGAAAAAGAATACAATCCCCGGATCAGGGAAGCCCTATATGGGCTGGCTGCCCTTGCTTTTGAAGATAGAAAATTTTTGCATGACCTGGCCAGAAAAAAGTACCTTGATCTGGCGGGTTTTGGCAGACAGGAAACTTTTTTCAGTAGAAAGAAACTATCTACCTTTCCTGCTTCCTTAAGCAGCAGGATTTTAAGGATGGCTCATAAAAGGTATGCCTCCTCCAGAGAACTGGACAGGTTTCACATCAAGCAGATTTTTGACCTTGCTGCAAGCGATAAAACAACCGGACAGGTTACCCTGCCCGGGAATGTTAACCTGTACCTAACCCCGGAACAGCTGATTATAGCAGGAGGCTTAAACAATAAAGTAGAAGCACCTTTCCAAAAATATCTGAAGGTCCCAGGCAAAACACTCCTGCCCGGTGGTTCCCTGGTTGAAACCAGGGTAGTTAATAAAGAGGATCTCCACTGGCCTCCCTCAAAATACCAGGCTTATTTGGACTATGAACGGATCCCTGCAGGGAATTTAATGATCAGGACGAGGTGGCCTGGAGCCCGTTTTTATCCCCAGGGCTCGCCGGGCCGGAAAAAATTAAAAGATTTTTTCATTGATCAAAAAATCCCCCGGCATCGGCGCGATCACCTGCCGCTGGTTACAGCCGGTGATGAAATTGTCTGGGTGGTTGGGCTGAGGATTGCCCAGCCCTACAGGGTTACCGGGGACACCAGGCGGGTCCTGGTGCTAAGCTTTAAAAAGATGAGGATGCCCGGGTAGAAAAATATCTGCTAAACTAATAGAGGGAGGTAGATGATGATATGACAGATCATGAGGCAGGCAGAAATAAAGTTGACGATTATGAAGTTTTACTCTCCTCGGAACAGATAGAAAAACGGGTTAAAGAAATAGCGGAAGTTATTTCGGATGATTACCGGGGCAAGAGGCCTTTGTTAATTGGTGTTTTAAAAGGTGCGGTTATTTTTTTGAGCGATTTAATCCGTTTCCTGACCATACCCGTGGAAATAGACTTTATTGCAGTGTCAAGCTATGGAAATGCTACTGCTTCTTCAGGCGTGGTCAGGATTTTAAAAGACCTGGAACAAAGTATCCAGGGCAAAGACGTGCTCATTGTTGAAGACATTGTTGATACGGGCCTCACCTTGAACTACCTGGTCGAAAACCTGGGCAGCAGGCATCCTAATTCCCTCAGAGTGGTTACCCTGCTTGATAAGCCGGATCGAAGGAAAGTTAAATTTGAACCCGATTACTGCGGTTTTAACATACCGGACCGCTTTGTGATAGGCTATGGCCTTGATTATGGCGAAGATTACCGTCAGTTATCTGATCTGCGTGTTTTAGATGAATAACGCCATCCTGGATTGCCTGCAGCATTTAATTCACCTTTAAGCTTTACCTTGTTTATTGCCTACACCCTGACGGTGTGTTACAATTTACTTCAGCCTTAGAGGGCTTATGTGGAGAGGAGGGTGCTTTTTGAGCCCATTTGTGAGACAGATAATATTCTACCTGGTTATAGCCCTGGTGGTAGTAATCCTGCTGACAACCTTTAACGCCGGGCCAGAACCGGAAGAGATAAGCTACAACCAGTTTGTAGAAAAGATAGAGAGCGGTGAAGTAGAAAAAGTAGTTGCTCACGGTAATGAGATTGAAGCGGTGCTTGTTGACGGGACTGAAATTGAAACGACACGGCCGGAGGACCATCAGTTAACGGAACTGTTGCTGGAACATAATGTATCGTATTCGCCACATCCCGAACGCGGGCCCGAATGGTGGCAAACCGCCCTGACTTATATGATCCCCTTTCTGTTAATTATTGGGATCTTTTTCTTCTTTATGCAGCAATCCCAGGGCGGCGGCAATCGAGTTATGAACTTTGGTAAAAGCAAGGCCAAACTGCAGGAAAGCGAGAAGAAGAAAGTAACCTTCGAAGACGTAGCCGGCGCCGATGAAGAAAGGGCGGAGCTTACTGAAATTGTCGATTTCCTGAAAGATCCTCGTAAATATATTGAGCTAGGGGCCAGGATCCCGAAGGGGGTCCTCCTGGTTGGGCCGCCTGGGACTGGTAAAACGCTACTTGGCCGTGCTGTGGCAGGCGAAGCCGGGGTGCCATTTTTCAGTATTAGCGGTTCTGATTTTGTAGAAATGTTTGTGGGGGTCGGCGCCTCCAGGGTGCGGGACATGTTTGAAAATGCCAAGAAAAATTCACCCTGTATCGTTTTTATTGATGAAATTGACGCCGTTGGGCGCCAGCGCGGAGCCGGACTCGGCGGTGGCCATGATGAGAGGGAGCAAACCCTGAATCAGCTCCTGGTCGAAATGGATGGTTTTGATATTAACGAAGGGATCATTATTATTGCTGCTACCAACCGGCCTGACATTCTTGATCCAGCCCTGCTCAGGCCCGGACGCTTTGACCGGCAGGTCACAGTCACCCTGCCCGATGTTAAGGGGCGGGTGGATATATTGAAAGTACATACTAAAAGCAAGCGCTTTTCCGAAGCGGTTGATCTTAAAGTGGTGGCTCGCGGGACTCCCGGTTTTACCGGGGCCGACCTGGAAAACGTGGTCAATGAAGCGGCGCTTTTGGCGGCCCGGGCTTCTAAAAAAGTAATCGGAATGAAAGAGTTGGAAGAGGCCGTGGAACGGGTGGTAGCCGGAACCCAGAAAACCAGCCGGGTGATTAGCGAATTTGAGAAAAAAATTGTAGCCTATCATGAGGCCGGCCATGCCCTGGTTGGTTACCAGCTCCCGCACACCGATCCTGTACACAAGGTTTCCATTATTCCAAGAGGCCGGGCAGGAGGATACACCCTGATGTTTCCGGAAGAGGACCGCTACTATATGACCCGCTCGGAACTGCTGGATCGGGTCAGTACTTTGCTTGGCGGAAGGGTTGCCGAAAAACTGGTGCTTAATGACATCAGCACCGGCGCCCAAAATGATCTTGAACGGGCTACTCAGATCGTACGCCAGATGATCATGGAGTACGGCATGAGTGACAGCCTGGGCCCGATTACCCTGGGCAGGAAACAGGACCAGGTGTTTCTGGGCCGTGACCTGGGCCGGGATCGGGATTACAGCGAGGAAATAGCAAAAGCAATTGACCAGGAGATCAGGAAGACCATTGATGATTGTTACCAGAGGGCCCAGGATATCCTGGAAGAAGATCGTTCCGAGCTTGAAAAGATTGCCCAGGCGCTCCTGGAGAAAGAAACCCTTAATTCTGAAGAAATAAAAGCTCTGGTTGAAGGAAGAGAGATGCCCGAACTTGAAGAAGATGAAGCACCGGAAAAAGCAGATGGCAATTTGGAACAAGAACCGGCAGCAGAAAGTGATTCCGGAACCGGTGAGCACGATGAAGAAGAAATATCTGAAGGTTCCCATGAAGAAGAAGCTGCTGAAACTGAAGAAGCAGGGTCGGCTGAAAACGAAGAGGTCGAAGAAGAAAAAGAAGATCGCCGGGCATCGTTCCGTCAGCATACAGAGCAGGGAGAAAACCCGGGCGAAGATCATTAAACAGAAAAGCTGTGATTTAAAGAGCCAGGCTGACGCCTGGCTCTTTAAATTAGGGGCCGGGTGCATGATCAAACTGGAATCCGGGGGGTGATCAGTTTTGGCTCCAGGCCTGACTGACATTGACGGTATCAAGGTAGGCGTTGTTTCTGACCGGGATGCGGCTACCGGGATTACAGTGGTGATGATTGAAGAAGGAGCCAGGGCTGCAGTTGAAGTCCGTGGCTCAGCTCCCGGAACGAGGGAAACTGATCTTCTCAAACCGGGGCGGCTGGTTGAGGAAATCCAGGCCCTGGTTCTTGCGGGAGGAAGCGCCTTTGGCCTTGATGCGGTGTCCGGGGCAATGAAGTACCTGGAAGAAAAAGGCTGCGGATTCCAGGTGGATCGTTTCAGGATTCCTATTGTTCCGGCGGCGGTGTTGTTTGATCTCCTGATCGGAGACGGCTGCATCCGACCTGATGAAAAAATGGGTTATGCGGCCTGTGCTAATGCTTCAACAGGACCTGTGCCGGAGGGGTCAGTCGGAGCCGGCTGCGGGGCAACAGTGGGCAAACTCCGCGGTATGAGCGGCGCAATAAAATCAGGACAGGGGTCATCTGCTGTATGTAATGACAAGCTGATCGTCGCCGCCCTGGTGGTGGTTAACGCTTTTGGAGATGTCTTTGATCAAAAAAGCTGCCTGCTGGCGGGGCCGCGAAACCCAATCACAGGCGAAATGGAGAAAACAGCCGAATTGCTGCTGGGAAATGGAAACAGCGGCGCTTCCGGCAACACAACTTTGGGTATTGTGGCTGTCAATGCCGAATTGGACAGACCTGCATTGCAAAAGATCTGCCAGATGGCTCACAATGGCCTGGCGCGATCCATATGGCCGGTGCATACAATGTGGGACGGTGACACTATATTTGCCCTTTCCAGGGGAAATATGAAGGCAGATGTCAATGTTGTGGGGCTAATGGCCGCTGAGGCTGTGTCCCGTGCCGTGGAAAGAGCAATTACGACGGCTGATTCTCTTTGTGGAGTGCCGGCGGTGAATGATTTAAAGCAGTTGTGATAACTTACAAATTTGAATTAAAAAATATGTGAAATCCTGAACTATGCGGCAGGAAAATGCATTTAAATGTTGAAATAAAGTCTTTGTCTGCGTCTATACGTAGAAGGAGATAAATTTATATAAAAGATCAAGGAGGTTGTTTAAATGCCGTTAGATCCAACAAAACATGCTGATTGGGAAATTGCTGAAGCTGCTGAAAAGAACATGAAAAAAGTATACCAGTTAGCCGAGGAGCTTAAGCTTGACCAGGAAGAGCTTCTCCCCCACGGCCATTACGTGGCCAAAGTGGACTACAAAAAAGTCCTTAACCGCTTGAAAGATGTACCCGATGGGAAGTACATCGATGTTACCGCCATTACTCCCACTCCCCTGGGAGAAGGCAAGTCCACATCAACTATGGGCCTGACCCAGGGTATGGGCAAGCTCGGGAAGAATGTTATTGCCACCATCCGCCAGCCTTCCGGCGGGCCGACTATGAACGTAAAAGGGTCCGCTGCCGGTGGAGGACTGGCCCAGTGTGTTCCGCTGACCCCGTTTTCTCTGGGCCTGACCGGTGACATCAACGCTATTATGAATGCTCATAACCTGGCCATGGTTGCTTTATCTTCCCGCCTTCAACATGAATTTAATTCCAGCGATGCTTTCCTGGAGCGCAGTGGATTAAAGCGTCTTAATATTGATCCGCGCAATGTAGAAATGAACTGGATTATTGACTTCTGTGCGCAGGCTCTTCGTAACATTATCATCGGCCTGGGCGGCAGGAGAGACGGATTTATGATGAGCTCCGGGTTCAATATTGCCGTTTCTTCCGAGGTTATGGCTATCCTGGCCGTGGCCAACGATCTGAAAGATATGCGGGATCGGATGGGCAGAATTGTGGTTGCTTACGACAAGAGAGGTGCCCCGGTTACCACCGAAGACCTCGGTGTGGCAGGCGCCATGACCGCTTGGATGGTTGAAGCGCTCAATCCCAACCTGATGCAGACCATCGAAGGCCAACCTGCATTTGTCCATGCCGGGCCTTTTGCCAACATCGCTATCGGCCAGTCTTCCATCGTAGCCGACCGCGTGGCCCTGAAGCTTGGCGACTATGTCATTACCGAGTCCGGTTTTGCCGCCGATATCGGTTTCGAGAAGTTCTGGAACCTGAAGTGCCGCATGTCGGGCTTGAAGCCGGACTGTGCTGTGCTAGTAACCACAATCCGGGCCCTGAAAGCACACGGCGGGGCACCTATGCCCAAACCGGGACAGCCGCTTGACCCGGCATATGGACAGGAAAATGTCGAGTGGGTTGAAAAAGGCTGCGACAACCTGGTCCATCACATTAATACCATCAAAAAAGCCGGCATTACCCCCGTGGTTTGTATCAACCACTTCTACACCGATACCGACAATGAAGTTAAAGCCGTCCGCCGCCTGGCGGAAGAAGCAGGGGCAAAAGTCGCTGTTTCCAAACACTGGCAGTACGGCGGGGATGGAGCGAAAGAATTTGCCGAGGCTGTTGTCGAAGCATGCGAAGAGCCCAGCGATTTCAAGTTCCTCTACGAACTCGATACCCCGCTCCGCAAGCGGATTGAACTCATCGCCAAGGAAGTATACGGTGCAGACGGTGTCGATTATACTCCCGATGCCCTTGAAAAAATCAAAAAGATGGAAGGCGATCCCAAGTTCGAAAAGATGGGCACCTGTATGGTCAAGACCCACCTCAGCCTGAGCGACGATCCGGCCTTGAAGGGTGTCCCAAAGGGCTGGAACCTGAAGATTCGCGATATCCTCACTTACGGCGGGGCCGACTTCCTGGTTCCGGTTGCAGGCGCAATTTCCCTGATGCCTGGAACTGCAGCCAATCCTGCTTTCCGCAAGGTGGATGTCGATGTAGAAACCGGCAAAGTAGAAGGATTATTCTAGGCAAAGCACTTTTTGCCTCCTGTTTGTAGAGTTTTTTATCAGACCGGTTAATCCAAAGGCCGCATTCAACTAGTTGTTAAAGTTGAATGCGGCCTTGTTGGTTATAGCAGTATAAAAAATGAATTCATCGCTATATATTTTAAGAAAAACGGCCACCTGAAAGATTTTAAAAGGAGATCAGGTTGTTTTAAACCAGTTCCGAAGGCGGTAAAGTTTAACGTCAGGGTTTTCTTTTCTTTCTGCCAGGACCTGCTGGACTGTTTTGTTGACTGAGGTAATGATCAGTTCCGGGGCAATGTCTGACAGGGGAACCAGTACGAAATCCCTTTCTGCAAGCCGGGGATGAGGGAGCTGCAGCAAGGGAGTGTTTATAGTAACTCCTTCATAGATCAGCAAATCAAAGTCGATAATGCGCGGACCCCATCTTTCTTCTCTAACCCTTTGCATTTTCTCTTCAACTGACAGCAAAGCCAGGAGCAAATCTACCGGGCTCAGTTCGGTATTAATTGCCAGGCAGGCGTTGAGGAAAGGGCCTTGTTGGGGCCCCCCTACCGGTTCTGTCTCATAAATGTTTGAAAATGACTCCAGTTCTATCCCCGGTGTCGAAAAAAGCAGTTTTAAAGAACGCTGTAAGTTAGACAGGCGATCTCCCAGGTTTGTGCCCAGGCCAAGATATGCTTTTATTATCCTCTCGTAGTTCATTAATTTCACTTCCTGCGGCTGATCAACACCCCGACCCCGCCTTTTACTTCAGGTATAGGCGGATAAGGCTTCCTGATTTCCACTTCTGCTTCCATAACTCCAGGTAACTGCAGCAGTTGAGCGGCAATTTTTTCGGCGATGGTTTCAAGAAGCTGGCAGGGTTCTCCCCACATAATATCTGTAACAATTTTGACTGCCTGCCGGTAGTCAACTGCTCTTTCGATGCTGTCATTTTTGGCCCTGGAAAAATCCGTACCCAGTTCAAGGCTGACCTGGAACTCCTGACCCAGATTTCTTTCCTCGTGCAGGACTCCGTGGTAAGCATAGCAGGTTATATCGTCAATACTGATCCGATCCACTTATGATCACCTCCGAACCATGGCATCGGTCATATCGGCAACCCGGCGCATTTGCAGGACATCATGAACCCTGACCAGGTCGGCGCCGGCGCTAATACCGTAGGCTACCGTGGCGGCGGTTCCTTCAACACGCTCGTCCAGGGGAAGATTAAGGGTTTTTCCAATCATAGATTTTCTGGATGTGCCAAGCAGGATCGGATAGCCCAGGCTGTGAAACTCTCGAAGGTGATACATAACGTCCAAATTCTGCTGCAGATCTTTTCCGAAGCCGATGCCGGGATCGATAATGATCTGCTCATCTTTTACGTTGGCCTGGTGGGCTATCCTGGTAGATTCCCCCAGTTCAGCCAGGATATCCGGTATTAAATCATTATAATCGGTGCTGTCGCGGTTGTGCATCAGGCAGATCGGCACGTTATAGCGGGCAGCCACTTTGCCAAGCCTGTGATCCGCTTTCAGGCCGTAGACATCGTTGATCATTTCTACACCCAGCTTTAAAGCTTCTTCGGCCACAGCGGCTTTGTAAGTATCAATGGAAACGGGCAGTTTAAAAGCGGGATCATTTTTCAGGGATTTAATGACCGGGATAACCCTGTTTAATTCTTCTTCAGCGGTTATGGGTACAAAACCTGGCCTGACAGATTCTCCTCCGATATCAATAATATCAGCCCCGTCTTCAGCCATTTTGAAGGCCTGCTCAACTGCATTTTCGACCCGATTGAAGCGGCCTCCATCAGAAAAAGAATCGGTGGTTACATTTAAAATGCCCATCACCAGGGTCCTTTGATCTAACCGGTAAATTTTATCACCAAGCTGCAATTCCCTGCTCAATAGATCAACCTCCTTTGATGCGGCTGCTGTTCGATCTTATAACATTCAGCACGGGCTTCACACTTAAAACAGAGGCGGGAAAGGCTGTCAGCTTTAGCGAGCGCCCTGCTCAGTGGGGAACGGTGGGAGTGAGGATGGCTTCGGTGACGGTGTTGAGCGATGGCTTTTTGAATTAACAAACGCTCCGATAAAAGAAACCCGGCTTCTTCCAGGATCGGGCCGGCCAACTCTGAGCTAAGCTCAGCATGGTCCTGGCCGGACTGGTATTCTTTCCAGCGGCCTATATCATGCAGCAGGCCGGCAGCATAAGCTATTTCCCGGGAAATAAAGGGATTGCCTTCCTCAATCAGCAGCAGGTAGGTCAACCTGGCCACAGCAAGAATATGCTCAAAATTGTGACTGCAAAAATCCCGTCCTGTTTCTGCTGTTTTATTTTTGTCCAGGTAGAACCGGTAATCACGGTTGTCCATTATTTTATTACATCGGTCCATGATTATCCCCCGCCGGTTAAGCTTTTCCCTTAATCAAGCTAAAGGCTTCGATGCGAGAACTGGCATTGGTCCTGAACAGGCCACGGACTGCTGAAGTAACAGTTACTGCACCCGGCTTACTGACACCGCGGATACTCATACATAAATGCTCGGCCTCGACAACGACTACAACCCCCTTGGGTTTCAACTCTTCAGTTATAATGTCGGCTACTTTGCTGGTCAGTCTCTCCTGCAGCTGGGGCCGGCGCGATAATATTTCGACTACCCGGACCAACTTGCTTAATCCAACAATCCTTCCACCGCCAGGTACATAGGCCACATGGGCTTTTCCATAAAACGGCAGCAGATGGTGCTCACACATTGAATAGAAAGAAACATCTTTGACCAGGACTATTTCATCGTGGCCGTCCTCTACAAAGCAGGTTTGGAGCGGTGAGCGTGGATCTTGATTCAACCCTCCGAAAAGCTCGCAATACATGTTTGCCACTCGATCCGGCGTGCCCTGTAAACCTTCCCGGTTCAGGTCTTCGCCTATTGCTTCAAGTATCATTTCCACAGCCTGGGAAATTTTATCCTTGTCCAATTTGATACCGCCTTTCTTCTAATACTGTATTACATCCGGTAAAAAGATCAGTAAACTATGCATAAGTGCGCAGGCCAGTATATTCTCTGTTCTTAAATAAAGGTAGCCCAGGATAGCTGCCGTGCCCGGAGCCAGGACGGCAATCTCCAGGTAAGTGTAAGGATAGTAAAGCACCCATGGATCTGTAGCCCAGATATACACCAGGCGAGTTGCCGCTGCCAGGACAATCATGATCAAGATACCCCAGTTGGGCCCAGTTAAGCGGCTTAGGAAGGCCTGGATATAACCCCTCCAGATCATTTCACGGGGCAGGCCAATGAGCAGGAATAGAAGCGGCAGGTGGGCTATAGTGTTGACGCCGTCAATATCGACGCCGCCAGGCAGCCCCCTGGTAGCCATTATCATCAGCGTTGCCGCAATAATAGCCAGGGTATACCCGTTCTTAAGCCGGTCCCGGCGCAAGCCAAAATCAAGGTAATCAATTTGCCCCAGCCTGAATAATATAATTAAGATCAGAAGCCCAGCAGCATAACCAAAAAAATCGTAGTAAACAGGCCAATCATTAAGCTTTGGGATGACTTTGCTTGCGGCATAGATTGCTGCCAGCAGCGGCACCAATCCCAGACCCAGGTATCCCGGGTGGGTTCTGGCCAGGTGAACCCAGTAATTGGAATAGCGGTGATCCAGGGTAAAAAGGGTTATCACCAGGAGCATGATCAGCGCAAATAATGTATAGGCCATGGCCGAACCGAAAACGTTCAACCTGCTATATTCAGCTTCCGGCGGCAGCATTGGTTCCCCGTCAGGGGCGATAAAGTAGTAATATGACAAGCCTCCAGGTGTGTGGAAGCTGATTGGGATTTTATCTTCCCAGATTGCCGGTTTGCCCACCTGCCGGTTGAACACCGTTGAAACCATTTCCAGCCTGTCCCGGTCTTCGATAGGGATGAAAATGTTGTCTCCCCTGATTTCATTAAATAATTCATGCTCAACGGTCATAAAAATTCCGAGGGCCGATGTATGGTCGTATTCAGTGTGTTTATGTCTTAAAGTTCCCCTTCCAAGGAGCAGTACCGTCCTGTCGTAGTTTGTTTCCTGGACAGTGCTGATGATGCCTCCTTCAGGAAAGTTAACACTTAAATCCTCTACTCGAAAATGCCACGGCTCGAATTCACAAACCGAGGTAATAGTATATTCCTGGGGTTTTTGTCCCAGGGCATCCGGTATAAATGCCGTCAGGCCAAAAATCGCAAGGACCATTAATATTGTAATTCCAAGCAAGATCAATGAAGCGATAAAGTAATTCTTGCCGGATATTTTTTTCAACAGCAAAGCGGTTCCTCCTTAAGATGCAAAATCTAGATGTCAAATTACCTTTTCTAATTCGACGGGTTGTTTAATTTTCCTTTAACAAGCAGGACAGGGCCGCTAAAGTATATTGCCCATAACAAAAACTATTTTTTATGGTACGGTTTTGTAATTGAACCAGTATTCTTTTCAAATATGACCTGATCTGCTATAGTGTAAGTGCTCAACTTTACTATAATAACAGAAAATCATTATTCCGGGGTGAAAAATTTGTTTTTAGCCATCGACGTCGGCAATACCCATATTATGCTGGGGATCTACAGGGAAGAAGAAATCCTCGTATACTGGCGCCTCCCGACCAGGGAAGACAGCACCGAGGATGAACTGGGGATGGTGGTAAAAAACCTGCTGCACAACAGCCGTTTAGGCCTGAAAGATATCGATGCTATCGCCATTTCCTCTGTCGTTCCTCCTTTGATGTATTCCCTGGAGCGGATGGCGACCAAGTATTTTAAGATCGAACCCCTCGTAATCGGCCCCGGTATAAGAACAGGACTAAATATTGTTACAGATAACCCCCGTGAAGTGGGGGCAGACCGGATTGTGAACGCTGTAGCGGCCTACAGTTTATATGGGAGGCCGCTGATTATTGTTGACTTCGGAACAGCTACCACTTTTTGTGCTGTTTCTGAAGACGGAGATTATCTGGGCGGTGTAATTGCTCCCGGGATCGGCATATCGCTTGAAGCGCTGTTTGAAAAAGCAGCCAAACTGCCCCGGGTAGAAATAGCCAGGCCGAGCCGGGTGATCGGAAAGGACACCGTCTCCAGCATGCAATCGGGAATTGTTTTCGGTTTTGTTGGCCAGGTGGATGGGATCGTTCGCCGGATGCAGGAGGAATTCAGGCTTGAGCCCCTGGTGGTCGCCACCGGCGGTTTTGCGTCCCTGATTGCCCGTGAATCTGAAACTATAAAAGAAGTTAACACGCTGCTGACGCTGGAAGGTTTAAGGATAATAAACAAAATGAATCCGAGAGGAGCTGGAACATGAGAATCGGATTAGCCTTGAGTGGAGGAGCTGCAAGGGGTATAGCCCATGTAGGGGTACTTAAATACCTGGAAGAGCGTAACCTTAAACCAAGCTGTGTAGCAGGTACCAGTGCAGGCAGCATTGTCGGTTCATTGTACTGTTCAGGTACAACAGTGGACCAGCTGGTTAAAATTGCTTCAACAATGTCGTGGAAAGATTTGATAAATATTTCCTTTCCTAAAAAGGGAATTATTGATTCTACGCGGTTATTGAAGATCATAAAAGAACATATTGGAGAAATTACTTTCAATGATCTGGATATTCCCCTTGTAATCAATGCTGTTGATTTGTTGAGCGGTGAAGAAATTGTGATCGAAAAGGGCCCGGTGGCAGAAGCCGTCCAGGCCAGCTGTGCTATACCGGGTATTTTCACTCCTGTGAAACGGGATAAACATCTCCTGGTTGACGGGGGTTTGCTGGAAAATGTTCCTGCAGCGCATTTGAAATGCAGAAATGTAGATCATGTTATTGCCGTCAATGTTAGCGCCCAGTGGCCCCTCAAGAAGGAGCCCGTCAATATCTTTGAAATCTTGATCCAGTCCTATGATATTGTTCGACGTCACCGGGATATGCCTGCCTATGAGCATACCGATACGATTATTGAACCCGATCTGGGAGATATTGCTTTTCATGATACCAGCAACCCGGGTGTTCTTATTGATCGCGGCTATGACGCTGCCCGGGAAGCCCTGGGTGAAGTAACCCTGGTAAAAAAACGAAGTATTTTCTCTTTCTTATCCCGAAAGCGAGAAAAGGCGGGAACATAATAAAAGCGCGGCCGTAAGGCCGCGCCTTCTATTTCTACAAATCTGTAAAACTCGTTAACTTTCTGAATCCGTCTGGGCCTGGGACAGCTGCCTGTACATTTCCAGCTTTTCTTTGGCTGTTTTTTCTGCTTCTGTAAACAGGCTTTCCGCCCGCTCCGGAAATTCTTTTTGCAGGGAACGGAAGCGAACCTCGTTCATCATGAATGTTCGCAGGTCTTCCTTGGGTTCCTTGGAATCAAGTATAAATGGATTCTTACCTTCTCTGGCCAACATCGGGTTATAGCGGTAAAGTGGCCAGTAGCCTGACTCAACGGCCAGTTTGCCTTCTCTCTGGCTCTTGGTCATGTCGATACCATGGGCAATGCATGGTGAGTAGGCAATGATTATCGAGGGTCCCGGGTAAGCTTCAGCTTCTGTGATTGCTTTGAGGAACTGGCTCTGGTTGGCCCCCATTGATACCATGCCTACGTATACATAACCGTATGTTACGGCCATCAGGCCAAGGTCTTTTTTGCGCATTTCCTTACCGGCTGCGGCAAACTTGGCGATTGCCGCCGTAGGTGTTGATTTGGATGACTGCCCGCCGGTGTTGGAATATACTTCGGTGTCGAGAACCAGCAGGTTAACATCAGCCCCGGTTGCTATGACGTGATCAAGCCCTCCAAAGCCGATGTCATAAGCCCATCCATCTCCACCAATAATCCAGATTGAACGCTTGGGCAGAAGATCGGATTTATGCTTGATTTCACTTAGAAGTTCGGCATTACCATCCCCGGGCTTTTCAATTTCCAGCAGCTCGCGGATACGGTCCGCAGCTTTGATCGAAGGATCGCCCTGATCTTTAACTTCCACCCACTCCTGCAGCGCTTCTTTCAAAGGTTCAGAAACGCTTGTATTCAGGGCCTGGTTTACCGTCTCGAGAAGCTTTTTCCTTTGCTGGTTTATAGCAAGAGAATAACCATAACCAAATTCAGCGTTGTCTTCAAAAAGCGAACTGGCCCAGGCGGGACCGCGCCCGCTGCTGTCTACGCAGTAAGGAACTGTCGGAGCGTTTCCGCCGTAAATTGAAGAACATCCGGTGGCATTGGCTATAACCATGCGATTGCCAAACAGCTGGGTAATAACCTTGATGTAAGGGGTTTCGCCGCATCCTGCGCAGGCCCCGGAATACTCGAATAATGGCTTCCGGAATTGGCTGCCGCGAACAGTGCTTGGATTTATGTTGACATCGATTTCAGGCAGGCTCTCGGCAAAGCGGAACCTGGCATCTTCGGCCACCACTACTTCTTCCAGCGGTATCATTTCCAGGGCCTTTTCCTTGGCCGGGCACACATCGACGCAGTTGGCGCATCCCGTGCAGTCAAGAGGCGAGATCTGAATCCGGTATTTGAAACCTTTGATCTCTTTGGCTTTCCCGTCCAGGGTGGTATACCCTTCCGGGGCCCCATCCAAATCTTCCGGGCGGGCCAGGTAAGGCCTGATTACTGCATGGGGACAAACAAAGGAGCACTGGTTGCACTGGATGCAGTTTTCCGGAATCCAGGCCGGGACCTTTACGGCAACCCCTCTTTTTTCATACCTGGTTGTGGAAGTGGGTACTGTTCCATCGGGATTGAAAGCGCTTACCGGCAGTTCGTCACCTTTAAGTTCGATCATTGGATAAATGACATCATGGACATATTCGGGAGCTTCTTCTGGTCTAAAAGCGGCGCCGGTTGTAGCTTCCGCCCAGCTTTCCGGATAATCTACTGCCTCGATTGCTTCCAGGGCTTTGTATATGGCGTTGACATTCTTTTCTACTACCTCGGCACCCTTTTTCCCGTATGTTTTTTCGATCATTTTTTCGATTTCTTTAAAAGCCAGGTCCGGATCGATTACTTCTGAAAGTTTGAAGAATGTTGCCTGCATAATAATGTTGATCCGGGCGCCGAGCCCGAGTTCGCCGGCAATCTTGAATGCGTCTATGTTGTAGAATTTCAGGTTCTTCTGGGCAATTGTCCTTTTCATTTCAGCCGGTAGGTGTTCTTCCATTTCTTCCAGGCTCCAGTTGGAATTAAGCAGGAAAACCCCGTTTTCCTTGATTCCTTCCAGGATGTCGTAACGGGTTACAAAGGCAGGATTATGGCAGGCGATAAAGTCTGCCTGATCGATCAAATAGGTTGATTTAATCTTTTCCGGTCCAAAGCGGAGGTGGGACACGGTAATTCCGCCTGACTTCTTTGAGTCGTAGACAAAATAACCCTGGGCATACTGCTCGGTGTTGTTGCCGATGATGATAATGCTGTTTTTGTTTGCCCCAACTGTCCCGTCGGCGCCGAGGCCGAAAAACTTGGCCCGGTGTGTGCCTTCGGGGCTGGTATGGAGGCAGCCCGGGTAATCGATCGAAGTGTGGGATACATCATCGGTAATACCGATAGTGAAATGGTTTTTGGGCTGATTGGAGTTAAGGTTGTCAAAAACTCCCTTGACCATGCAGGGATTAAATTCTTTGGATCCCAGTCCGTAACGGCCTCCTATAATCAGGGGAGCTTGCCCGGCTTCCATCATGGCCGTGCAAACATCCTGGTAAAGCGGTTCGCCCAGGGAACCGGGCTCTTTGGTCCGGTCCAGGACGGCAATCCGTTTGCAGGTGGAAGGCAGGGCCGCCAGAAAGTGCTCGCTGGAGAAAGGTCTGTAAAGGCGAACCTTGATCAAGCCCACTTTTTCTCCCTGATTGTTCAGGTAATTTACAGTTTCTTCTACCGTGTCGGCTGCCGAGCCCATACAGACTATTACCGACTCGGCGTCCGTCGCTCCGCAGTAGTCGAACAGGTGATAGCGGCGTCCGGTCAGTTCATACACCTGGTCCATTACTGCGGCCACTTTTTCAGGGGTGGTGGCATAAAAAGGATTGGCAGCTTCCCGGTTTTGGAAATAGATATCGGGGTTTTGAGCGGTTCCGCGTTGGTGGGGCTTTTCAGGGCTCAAAGCGCGATCGCGAAAAGCTTTGATCGCTTCCCAGTCTGCCAGTTCCTTGATGTCTTCATAATCGATCAATTCCACTTTCTGAACTTCGTGCGAAGTCCGGAAACCATCAAAGAAGTGGAGGAAAGGCACTCTTGTTTTTAATGTGCTCAGGTGTGATACCAGGGCCAGATCGATTACTTCCTGGACAGAGGAAGATGCCATCATGGCAAAACCGGTTTGCCGGGCGGCCATCACATCGGAGTGGTCGCCGAAAATAGAAAGGGCATGAGTAGAAAGGGACCTGGCCGAAACATGAAAGACCGAGGGAAGAAGTTCTCCGGATATCTTGTACATGTTCGGAATTTTCAGCAGCAGGCCCTGGGAAGCCGTAAAGGTTGTGGTCAGGGCGCCGTTTACCAGCGACCCGTGCACCGCTCCTGCAGCCCCTGCTTCTGACTGCATGGTGGAAACTTGTAAAGTCTGGCCAAAAATGTTTTTACGCCCGTAGGCAGCCCATTCGTCACATATTTCGGCCATCGGTGAGGACGGGGTAATAGGATAAATTGCTGCTACATCACTTAAAGCATAAGCGATATATGAGGCAGCAGTGTTTCCGTCCATGGTTTCAATCTGCTTACTCAATATGGATACACCTCCAATTAAATTGTAGAGAATAAGCTTTATATTACAAATATTACCGGCCCAACTTACTTTATATTATCATTTAGTAAGGTCAAAAACAAATTTAACTAAGCTGGTTTTTGCCAGGCAGGCTTGCCACTCAAGCGGTTATCTTTCTTTATCTCAGGCAGATTACTTCAATTAATGCCTGCAGTAAATGTAGACCGTACATTTTTAGAGCAATCCGGAATTGCCTGTCCGGATTAGTTGTATGAACAATAATACCAGCAAATATTAGGTTTCTATCCAGGAAAATTACCGGCCCGATTGGTAAAATCAGTAGTGTTGCCCGTGATATTGTCGCTGGCAATTTTCTGTCTGCTTTAAAAAATGAAGCCGTCCTGGTCGGAAACATGGCTTTGCCTTCGATCATAAACCTGACTGAAGATGCGATTACTGCGGTATACAAGCGGTTAAACCGCGTATTTTGCTCATGGATGAGCCGACACCAGCTATTGACCCGATTGCCACCCGGCAGCCCATGGCCAGAGACCTGCGTCGATTTTCTTTTAGTGCGCCCGGGCCGGGCCCCGGGTAAACATTGTAGGATATTATATTTTGACAGAGAAGAAGAAGGTGTTATTATGAAAGTAGGAAAGTTAAAGAGGATCTTTAAAAATGCGAGGAGATTTTTATGGGGCAACCCAACAAGGAATATACTAAGAGAGTGGTTATCGCTGCAAACCGGCTGCCAATCCGGGTTGAAAAAAACGAAGGCCAATTAGAGGTTGCGCCTGCTGCCGGGGGGGTTGCCACAGGGCTATCAGCCTTTCATCGCTACAAAAAAAGCCTGTGGGTGGGATGGCCCGGAACAGAGCCTGCTGACACGAAAGAAAAGACAGAAATAGAAGAGCTGCTTTCCAGGGATTATAACTGCCTTCCTGTATTTTTAAATGCTCATGAACTGGATAAATACTATTATGGCTTTAGCAATCGAGCATTATGGCCTTTGTTTCATTATTTTCCGCATTATAGTTCCTACAATGCTTTGGACTGGGAAACCTACCAACAGGTCAATCAGAAGTTCTGCCGAAAACTATTAGAGGTGCTACATCAGGACGACCTGGTCTGGATTCATGATTACCAGCTACTCCTTTTACCGGAAATGCTCCGTCAAGAAATGCCTTCTGCCACGATAGGCTTTTTTTTACATATCCCATTTCCTTCGATGGAAATTTTCCGCTGCCTGCCATGGCGGGCGGAGATCCTTCAGGGTATGCTTGGAGCCGATTTGATCGGTTTCCACACCTACGATTATACCAGGCATTTTTTTAGCAGCGTCCTTCGTATTCTTGGTAAAGAGCAAATCTACGGGAAAATAAACCTGGGTAATAGAATGGTTAAGATAGATACATTTCCAATGGGAATTGACTCAGAGAGGTACTCCGGTGCGGTGGAAACCCCGCCGGTAAAAAAAGAAAGAGCTTTACTGCGACAGGAATTGCCGGTGGAAAAAATCATTTTATCTGTGGATCGCCTGGATATCAGTAAAGGGATCCTGGAACGTCTCATGGCATTTGAACGGTTCCTGGATAAACATCCGGAGTGGCATGAAAGAATTACCTATGTTCTATTATGTGTTCCTTCACGGACCGAGATCAGGGAGTACAGGCAACTAAAAAGCGAAATTGAGGAGCTGGTTGGAAAAATAAACGGCCGCTTTGAAATTCCGGGTTGGCTTCCTGTCCTCTACATGTTTCGTTCCCTCTCTTTTGAAAAATTGGTTGCTTTATATAGTGAAGCGGACCTGGCACTGGTTACTCCCATCAGGGATGGAATGAATTTAGTGGCCAAGGAATATCTGGCCTGTCAGAGCCGGGCAGGTAAAGGCGTTCTTGTGCTTAGCGAAACTGCCGGCTCAGCCGCCGAGCTTGGTGAATCTATTATTGTTAACCCGAATAACATAGATTCAATTACCGGGGCTATTGTTGAAGGGCTCTCCATCCCGGAGGAAGAAAAAAAGGCTGCTATTGATAATATGTTTGAGCGGATCAGAAAATATAATGTTTATCGCTGGGCGGAAGACTTTATGGCTAACCTGGAGCAAGCACAGGAGCTTAGGGATACCAGCCGGAAATTTTTCCTTAAAGGAGAATCGCGGGCCAAATTGCAGGCCGAATATCAGCAGGCTTCAAACAGGCTGCTGCTTCTGGATTACGATGGCACCCTGGTATCCCTGCAAAAGAGGCCTGGACAGGTCCGCCCGGACCGGGAAGTTTTACAAATTTTAAGTTTGCTTAATGCCGATCCAAAAAATAAGGTGGTGTTAATTAGCGGCAGGGATCGCAACTATCTTTCCGGGTGGTTATCTGAAACCGGTGTTGATATGGTTGCAGAACACGGGACGTGGATCTACAAATCGGCTCAGGGGAAGTGGAGTTTGCTGGAAAGGGGCCTTTCCGATGATTGGAAGGCAAGTGTCTACCCGATGCTGGAAACATTTACTGACAGGACCCCGGGTTCTCTCATTGAAGAAAAATCCTACGCTCTGGCCTGGCACTACCGTCAAGCTGTTCCAGAACTTGGAGAACTTAGAGCTAAAGAGCTGGTTGACATGCTCCGGTCTATCTTAACCGGAACTGATCTCCAGGTTTTGCTTGGAAATAAGGTGGTCGAAATAAAGCCGGCTGTGATAAGCAAGGGAAAGGCGTCCCATTGTTGGTTGGAAAAGGTAGATAGCCGGGACTTTATTCTGGCAGTGGGCGATGATTGGACCGACGAAGATATGTTTGAAGTGCTTCCCCAAAATGCCTGGAAAATTAAAGTAGGATTTAGTTCTTATACCGGGGCACGATGGTTTTTGGAAAGCCCGGGTGATGTAACGGGGTTATTAAAATCTCTGGCCGCGCGTTGATCGGGAATTATTGACCGGTTACACTATGGTATATGTTGATATGATTAAAAATGCCTCTGCAATATTAGAAAAATATTCCCCCCGTCCGGTCGATGCTTTTATCCGGTTATGATACTATAAACAGGTAAAATTATTACCACGCAAAGGAGCCTGGTCCAAATTTTAAGGCAATCTAAACATGAGCAACTTCCTACTTCTCAATCCAACCCGTGGGTCATAACGGAGAATAGCTTTTCTCCGGCCCAATATACACTTAATGAGACAATTTTCGCCCTTGGTAATGGATATATAGGGATCCGGGGGAGTTTTGAGGAAGGGGTAGACCGGAACGAGCTCAGATCTATTGAGGGAATTTACCTTAACGGATTTTATGAATCTGTTCCGATTCCTCATGCTGAAAGAGGATATGGCTATGCAACCAATACACAGACCATGCTAAATGTAACCAACAGTAAAATTATCGAACTTTGCCTGGATGATGAACGTTTTAGTTTGACTTCCGGGACTATCTTGGAATATAAACGGGTTCTTGATATGAGCAATGGTTCCCTGAGCAGAGAGCTGGTCTGGAGGTCACCGAAAGGAAAAGAAGTGCAAATTACCGTTAAACGGCTGGTCTCCTTTAGCCATCGCCACCTGATGGCTTTTAAATACCAGGTCAAGGCTTTAAATTTTTCCGGTAAAGTTACAGTTTCTTCTTCTCTTGATGGTGACGTGGAGAACCACACCCACGAAGAAGAGGATCCCCGTTTTTCTGCAACCCTGGAAGGGCTGGGTCTTTCTGTAAGCAAAATTATTGCCGATCAGGAACCTGTAGTTATGGTTCAGGAAACCTGCCGTTCGAATTTGGTACTGGCCTGTGCCATGGACCACAGGTTGTTAAGCGGCTCAGATGCTGTTAAAAACATTGAACAAGAACATCAGAAAGTAACTGTAAGCTATCAGCTTGATATTAAGCAGAGTGAAAGCATTTGTCTTGAAAAGTATGTCACTTATTACACTTCCCTGGATTATCCGGTGGAGGAATTGCCCGAACTGGCATCACGTATGGCGGCAAAAGGGATGGCCAAAGGATTTGATATTTTGCTCGGTGAGCAGTCGGAATATCTTGGAAGATTATGGGATAAGGCGGGGTTGGATATAAAGGTTGACAATATAACCTCAATAGAACAGGCTCTTCGCTTTAACCTGTTTCACCTGTTCCAGGCTGCCGGCAGTAACGGAAGAAGAAGTATCGGGGCTAAAGGGCTAACCAGCGAAGGTTACGACGGGCATTATTTCTGGGACACAGAAATTTATATGATCCCCTTTTATGCTGCCCTGATGCCCGGGGAGGCCCGCAAACTCCTTGAATACCGCTATTACATCCTTGATTATGCCTGCGAGAGGGCCCGGGTCCTTAATCATGTCAAAGGGGCGCTTTATCCCTGGCGGACAATTGCCGGAGAAGAAGGTTCGTCATACTACCCGGCCGGGACTGCCCAGTACCATATAAACGCTGCCGTAGCTTATGCCATTAACAAATATGTTGAAATGACCGGTGATTTCTCTTTTATTCTAGAGTTTGGCGCGGAGATCATATTCCAAACCGCCCGTTTGTGGGAAGACCTTGGAACATATAACTCTAGGAAAGGATACTTGTTTTGCTACCATGAAGTTACCGGGCCCGATGAATATACAGCCCTGGTTAACAATAATTTTTATACAAACCTGATGGCCAGGTGGCACCTTAACTATGCTTATGAAATTGCCCGCAACCTGGAAATCAATTATCCGGATCAATTTAAAAGGCTGAGCGATAAGATAGAACTGGATCAAGATGAACTGCAAGCCTGGCTTAAGGCGGCGAAGAATATGTATATCCCTTATGATCATATTTTACAAATTCACCCCCAGGATGATGGTTTTCTGGATAAAGAAGTATGGGATTTTAAAGCTACTCCGGCTGAACGATATCCTTTAATGTTGAATTATCACCCGCTGGTTATATATCGTTACCAGGTCTGTAAGCAGCCGGATGTAATTTTGGCCCATTTCTTACTTCCCGACCAGTTTAGCCTGGATCAGAAATGCCGTGATTACAATTACTATGAGCCGATCACAACTCATGATTCTTCATTATCACCTTCGATCTTCGGTATCGTGGCCTCGGAGCTTGGCCTTTATGAAGATGCTGAATACTTTTTTGCCATGACTTCCAGGCTTGATCTGGACAATAATCTAAATGACACCTATTACGGGGTTCATATGGCCAATATGGCCGGTTCCTGGATGAACCTTGTATATGGATTTGGCGGAATGAGGACTACTAATGGTAATCTAAGCTTTAATCCTTATTTGCCGCCTGACTGGCAGGGATACAAGTTTGGAATTATTTTTAAAGAAAACCGGCTGGAGGTTGAAGTAAAGGAAAATGAAGTTGTTTACAGCTTAAGGGAAGGTAATTCAATTAACTTTAGGCACCGGAATAAGGATATTTTTATTGTAGAGGGTGAAAAAGTTATAGTTTCAATATAATCCTGCGAAGAAACAAAAGGTGAACTTAAAGATTAAGGATAAGTTAAAGCGTTGTTTCCAATTGCAGATATTCACCTTTTAGATCAAGGAACCGAGGCGGAGCTGTGTTATGGAGAATAATAGCAAATATATGGATCTCAGTCCAAAGCTGCGTAAAATTAAGGCTTTTATTTTTGATTTGGACGGAGTCCTGACCGATACCGCGGAGTACCATTACCTGGCCTGGAAGCGCCTGGCTGAAGAAGAGGGCCTTTCATTTAACCGGCAGGATAACGAGAAACTGCGGGGAATATCGAGGCGTGCTTCTCTTGAGTTGATCTTGCAGGGAAAAAGGCTCTCTGAAGAAAAAATGCAGGAATTGATGGATCGCAAGAACGGTTATTACCGTGAATATATCAAGTCGATTACAAAAAAAGATCTGCTGCCCGGGGCTGAAGAGCTGCTCAGAGAGTTAAAAGCACGGGGATATAAATTGGCCATGGCTTCAGGCAGTAAAAATGCTCCAAAAGTTGTGGAACGGCTTGGAATTACTGCTTACTTTGACGTTCTGGCTCATGGTGGAAGTGTGGAAAAATCAAAACCCGCTCCCGATTTATTTCTTCACACCGCTGAAAAACTGGCTATCAAGCCCTGTTCTTGTGTGGTGGTAGAGGATGCCGGGGCGGGCCTGGATGCGGCTAAAGCAGCCGGCATGTTTACCATAGGTATTGGACCGCCGGAAAGGGTCGGTGCAGCCGATCTGGTATTACCTTCTGTAGCCGAGATCAAACCCGAAGCACTATTTTGGCATAATTAACAAAACCGATTGGAGAGAATATTGAATGGAAAAAACCGATACCGGCTACATGGTCGAGGGGGCTCCCGGCTTTCTGCATATCATCTTTTATGATAACCGGATTGTCCGCTTTGTTTACAGTGGTAACCGCATAGTGCCTTCATCCTCTCCAGCCATAGTGGCCAGGCCGCAGGGAATAAAAGTTGTCCAGAAAGAAAACGCAATCGTAACCGAATCTTTAAAAATTGAAGTAGACGGCAAATCTCTGGCCGTTGAAATTAAGGATCGAAATAACAGGGTTATAAGCAAAGACCTGGAGGTAAATTTAAAAGAGCTAAGGATCAAAAAAGAAAAACTCTGGGAAAGGGGTATTTTCGGCAGCGGGGAAAAATACAGCTGGATCAACCAGCTTGGCTCGGCAACTTTTAACTATAATAGTGACGTATTGTTTCACCACTCCATTCATAACCCCTTAATTCCGGACATGCACACTTCGATCCCGTTCTATATCGGGGCCGCTCCAGATTGTGCTTATGGAATTTATTTTGACAACAGTTACCGGACGGACTTTGATTTTGCCAAAACCGATCCCGGGACGATTTCCTTCCAGGCCCGGGACGGCAATTTGGACTATTATTTTATTTACGGGCCTTCGGTAGATCAGGTGGTCTGCTCTTACGGTTCATTGACCGGAAGGCCGAACTTGCCCCGGAAATGTTTCCTCGGCTATCACCAGAGCCGCTACAGTTATGAAACCCGGGAAGAGGTCCTGTCTGTAGCTGAGAATCTGCGCAAATACGATATTCCCTGCGATGTTTTATACCTCGATATAACCTACATGGATGGTTATAAAGTCTTTACGGTGCACCCGGAAAGGTTCAAAAATTTCAAAGATCTTTTAAAGCAGTTGCGGGAAATGGGATTTGCCGTGGTGGTAATTGTCAACCCGGGGATTAAAATCGAAGCCGGCTACAGGGTTTATGAAGAAGGCCGGGACAGGGGCTATTTTGTGAAAACCCCGCAGGGTGAAACCTACCGGGGAGAAGTGTGGCCAGGACCCGCCGTATACCCCGATTTCCTGCGCAGTGAAGTGCGGCACTGGTGGGCTGGCTGGCACCGCGACCTCCTGGATGCAGGCGTTGAAGGAATATGGAACGATATGAACGAACCGACAGATTTCACCCGGGAAATAGGGACCCTGCCCGTGGAAATGGTCCACCTCGATGATCGTGGCAATACAAGGCCCCATTCTGAAGTGCACAACCTCTATGGCCAGTTGCAAACCCGGGCTACCCGGGAGGCGCTGGATAAGTACCGGCCCGACAAGCGACCTTTTGTGCTAACCAGGGCCGCTTATGCCGGCAGCCAGCGCTACAGCGCCCTGTGGACAGGTGATAATGCCAGCACCTGGGAGAACCTGGAAATCAGTATTCCCATGATGCTGAACCTGGGGCTCAGCGGGTATGCTTTTGCCGGCGCCGACATTGGCGGTTTCCGGGGCGACTGCAGCGGAGAACTGCTGGTGCGCTGGACCCAGGCGGGAGCGCTGCTTCCCTACTTTCGAAATCACAGTGAAATTGGAACCGCCCGCCAGGAGCCCTGGGAATATTCTTCCGAGGTCCTTGAAATTACGCGCCGCTATATCCGCCTGCGCTACCAGTTCCTCACCTATTATTATAATTTGATGCGGGAAAATACTTTAAGGGGAGCTCCCGCCGCCCGCCCTCTTTTTTATCACTTCCAGGATGATCCGGTTACCTATAATATCAGCGATCAATTCCTGCTGGGCAATGGAGTTATGGTCTGCCCGGTGCTCAGGCCCGGGATGGATCACCGCCTGGTTTACCTGCCTGCAGGGTGGTGGCATGATTACTGGAGCGGAGATCTTTACCGGGGCGGTGGATATATTATCTCTAAAGCACCCCTCTCTATTCTACCCTTATATATCAAGGCCGGGACGATCCTGCCGCATGATTCAGTCGAGGGAGCTGTTAATGCAGAACAAGCGGGAACAGAGTTAACCATGCACTGCTATGCCGGAGAAAAAGGCACATACCGTCTTTACCTGGACGACGGCCAAAGTTTTGCCCACCGTAAGGGCGGATATAGTGAGGTGGAATTTGCGATGGACGATGATCCCTTCAATCCCATGGTGAATAAAAGAATTATTAAAAGCAATTATTCCCTGCCGGAAATTAAAATTGAAATCCATCCGGCCAGTTAGATTAGTAAAAAAAGATTTGAAGCCATCACTTTTTTAACAAGGCAGTTTGCGGCACCATTTCAGCTTATCAAGAGGGCAGCTAGTTATATGATAATCAGTGAAAACCCGTCTACTGAAAACGGATGGAAAATATTTGAGCATCAGTTTATTGAAGAAAAGCTTGTTGCTGCCGGTAGCAATTTTTTGACCAGTAATGGTTAGCTCTGTTATCGGTGGCGACAGGAAAGAAATGGCAGCTCCAGGAACTGAACATTTAGTTTCCAGCTCTTAATATGTCTTACTTATTTTCCCGGTGATCATCCATTTCGAGGATGGAGAGAAAGGTTTGAACCAGGTTTGGGTCAAATTGGCTGCCTGCGTTTTTCTTTAACTCTTTTATTGCTTTTTCCTTAGTCATGGTTTTCCGGTAGGGGCGATCGCTGGTCATGGCGTCGTAAGCATCGACAATAGCCAGGATACGGCATTCAATCGGTATATCATCGCCTTTTAAACAGAGCGGGTAACCGCTGCCGTCCCAGTGTTCATGGTGTTTGAGGATTAAGTTGGCGATCCCGGTTAAGTCTGCTGAAGATAAAGCGATCCGGTATCCTTTTTCGGAATGCTGTTTCATGGTCTGCCATTCCTGGTCGGTCAGGGATCCTTCTTTGAACAAGATGTTGTCCGGGGTGCCGACTTTGCCAAGGTCGTGGACCTGGGCCAGAAGCCTAAGATCGGAAAGCTGCTTGTTGGACAATCTGATTTGCTCGCCGATCATAACACATAATCTTTCCAGCCTGCGGGCATGGCCTTCAGTGATATAATCCCTTTCGCCCAGCGTGGCCAGCAGTGATTGGATTATTTGGGCCCTGGCATCGACACCCTTGTGCAGCTTGGCGCGGTACATTAAGTCGTCTGCTTCTTTGAAAACCTTTTGCAATGGCTTGCCCGGTTCTTCGGAGGTGGCATGGCCCAGCGAAATGCTGAGCGGTAGGTGTTCCTGTTTTTCACGGTTAAATATTTCGACAGCCGACTGAATTCGCCCTGCTATTTCTGCTCCGCTTGGGTAGCCTGTCCGGGGGAGGATGGCTACAAATTCATCTCCGCCAACCCGGGCCAGAATGTCCGATATACGAAGTGTCTGCTTTAGAATGGCGGCGCAATTGATTAATAGTCTATCGCCCTGTTCGTGCCCTACAGTATCATTGACCAGCTTAAGCCCGTCCAGATCAACGGAGATTATGGTAACCGGATACTCCCTGCTGTTATCAAGGCGGTCCAATTCGTCTTCAAAATAGGTCCGGTTATAAAGCCCGGTCAGCTGGTCGTGGAGGCTCAAAAACTTCAGCTGTGTCTCATAGCGTTTCTTGTCCGTAATATCGGTATAAATGCCAAAGCCGCCTGCGAACTGATTGTTTATATGGACCGGAATGCCCTTGATTAATGCTTCGACCGGTCGTCCGCATTTTGTATAACGGGTATCTTCGGCAACAATTTTGCGGCCGGAGAGAACCTGGCTGGTAAAATCCCTGTCGGCAGAATCTTTTTTCCCTTTGTCAAGAACGTCATCAACATTAAAACCCTTGATTTCTGCAAGGCGGTACCCAAAAAGTTTATAGAAATTGTCATTGATATCTATAATGTGGTGGTACTGATCAAAATAGACTATAGCATCCGTAGAGTTTTTGAACAAGGCTTTAAGCAGTTTATTCTGATAAATGATGCTTTCTTCGCTTCTTTTTCTCGATGATACGTCGCGATATTGCCACATATGGCCGATGAAAGTTTTGTCTTCAGTAAAAACCGGTATATAGTCGCGTTCATATACCCGGCCATCGGCAAATTTAATTTCTTCTGCTATAACGGTTTCTTGCTTGGAAATGATTTCGCTAATGCGGCGGGGAAACAGATCTGGTTCTGCCAGCAAATGCTTTACTGCTTCGGTTGCTCCCGAGCAGTCGAAGCCAACCAGCTCTTCAGGCCTGGCCTGAATATTAAAAATGTCACAAAACATCTGGTTGATGATGATAATGTTCCGGTTTTGATCTTCCGCCACAATTCCAGCGTGGGTATTATTGACCATGGCCCGAAAGCGTACCAGGTTTTCCTCAATTTCCCGGTTTACTTTTTCCAGGCGGGATAGTTCCTGGCTGGAATTATGGTAACTATTATGCCGGCGCTGCTTGCCCACGCTCATATTAAAACTTCCTTTCCAAATTAAACCCAAGCCAAACGAAATAATTACTATCAAATTCATATATTTAAGTCGATATTTATTAATCTTTCTAAACTATTCTACGGGCAATGCTAAATGCCTTTATATTAAGAAAATTATTTAGCAGTTGTATATATAGAGCAACTATTATGAGATCACCGGTTAATGCCGATCGTGCCCTGACTTTCCACCCAGCCATTTATCCAGGTAAGCAAAAACCTTATCTTTTTCCTTTTCATTATGCAATTCATGATAAACTCCTTCCCATAGTTTCAGGGTGCATTCTCCTGAAACCCGGGCTGTTATTTTTTTCGAACCCGAAGGATAGGTGATTCTGTCGGCTGTCCCGTGCATGATCAACAGGGGCACAGTAATTTCGCCGGCCCGGTTAAAAATATATTCAATCGTATCAATAAACCCTTTTCCCATGCGCACTGTAACCCGGTCGTGGATCAGAGGGTCGCGGCGGTAAGCTTCTATCACCGCCTGATCCTGCGCTATGGCATCCACCTCAAGGTTGTTGGAAACGCTCAAACCAGGCATGATCCGGCTCAATAGTTTGGTCATTGCAATGCGATCTTTTCGCAGATTAAGCACAGAATGTAGGAAAGGGCTGGTAATTATCGCCCCGGTTAGCGATGGGCAGCGCTGGATTAAATAGAACAGGACCAGCATGCCGCCCATGCTGTGGCCGTACAGGAAACGGGGGGTCTCCTTAAATTCTATTTCAGCATGATCCAGCATCAGGTTAATATCATCTGCGAGATGGTCAAAAGAAGGGACGTCGCCGCGTTTGCCACCTGATCGGCCATGCCCGCGCAGATCGATAGCCACCGCGGCATATCCGGCCTCGGCCAGGCGTCCGGCCCAGTGCCGGTAGCGGTCGCTGTGTTCACCCAGGCCGTGTACCAGGCAAATAGCACCTTTTGTCACAGCTTCCGGCTCCCACTGCCGGGCAAACAGGGGCAAGCCGTCGTCTGAACGCCACTGCAATTCTTTTTCCCTCACCTTGTCACCCCCGGGAGTGTTCAACACCAATTGTTTTATAAAGAATGGTCTTTTTAAATAACCTGATTAAAGCAAACCCTGTGTCCATGAATATCCCCACGGTCAGGGCAAAGATTACCGTTCTGATGCCCAGGGGGCCGCCCAGAAAATATCCGATCAGGGCTGCTGTTACAGTTATTATATGTGCTTCCTGTCTTATTTCCAGCGGGACTTGTTCAGGCTGTTGTTTTGAACCCGTTTAAACCGGTTAGTTTTTCATTGTTTGATCGGTCAATTAAAAATTGAATTTGATTTCAGCATAACCTTACTATTAAAAAGCATACATTATTTAACTAAAGTCGACAATATCTGTTTTTTTTTAAGTATTTAAGCTAATGGAAAAGGTTTCTTATTTCAAGCAGGGATAGATTGATTCCTGGCGAAACAATTAACTGCATCTTTCTTAGAATTGATTTATGAAAAGGGTTGATTACATGATTCCATTGCAGTATGAAGGTGATGTATACAGGCCACCGAGTGAAGCCAATAGCTTGATCCTGCAGGCTACTATTGGCTGTTCCCATAATCGCTGTTTGCAGGAGGCTGGTTGGTGTGAAAAAGACCAATGCTGCAAGGATCCTGGAACGCCTGGGCGTAGAATACCGGCTGTTGGAATTTGATGTGGACGAAGATGATTTGAGCGCCCAGGACGCGGCGAAAAAACTTGGTCTGCCTCCGGAACAAATCTTTAAAACCCTCGTGGCCCGCGGTGATAAAAGCGGGGTGATTGTTGCCTGTGTGCCTGGCGGCAAGGAATTGGATCTAAAGGCCCTGTCCAGGGTGAGTGGTAACAAGAAGGTTGAACTGGTGCCTTTGAAAGAAGTTCAAAACTTGACCGGTTATATCAGGGGAGCGGTTTCTCCCCTCGGGATGAAAACCAGTTATCCCTTTTATATTGACGTAAGCGCCTTTAATTATCACTCAATCATTGTCAGCGCCGGAGCAAGAGGCTTACAAATCAGCCTCTCTCCGAAAGATCTGGCGGAGGCCCTGGATGCTGCAAACGGAGCATTAGCTCGTTAGAAACAGGTTTGAACAACCTTGAAGCTTACAAAAGTAATCAACCTGTTGCACCTTTTGGATCTCTCCTAAAGGAAAAGGTTGACCTATTCACCAGGACGTTCAATGTTTTGGGTTTTTATCTGCTCAGAAAATGCGCCTGCTAAGTTATCAAAGATTTGTTTAACCGGCAAAATATCTTTGATTTTGTATACGTTTTGCCCGGAAAAAACCACTCCCTGATCAATATTGCCCAGGCGACTGTTTTCCAGTGCTTCCAGGATGCAGTATTCTTGTGAACAGGCCTTGAGGCAGTTATCGCAAAGCGGTTCGGGAACTTCGCCCCGGCTTAATGTTTCAGAAAAAACGTTTCTAATGGCCCGACCTGGCAACCCGACAGGGCTTTTGATCAGAACTATATCTTCTTTGGTAGCGTTGAGGTAGTGGGTTTTAAACGATTCAGCCACGCTGCATTCATTGCTTAAAACAAACCTGGTTCCCATCTGAACCCCGTCTGCTCCCAGCTTCATTATATGTTCAATATCGGATTTGTCAGTAATACCGCCTGCGGCAATCACCGGTACTTTTACCGCCCCCTTGATTTCAGGGAGAATTTCAGTGGTAGGTTTGTCGGTGCCCAGGTGTCCCCCTGCCTCGCATCCTTCGGCGATTACCGCAGCAGCACCATATCTCTCGGCGATTTTTGCCAGCCGAGCAGAGGAAACGATGGTTAGAATGGGGATGCCTGCTTCTTTTCCCCAGCTGAATATATCCCTGGAGAAGCCTGCTCCGGAAATAACCAGGTCGACTTTTTCCTGCAATGCGGTTTTCACCAATTCGGCAAAATTACGGACGGCATACATCACATTTACGCCAATGACCCCGTTTAAAGCGATCTTTCTGGCTGCCCTGATTTCCCGGCGCAGTTCTTCGACACTCATGCCGGTGGCTGCAATTACACCGACCCCGCCTGCCCGGGCTACAGCTCCGGCCAGGGGCGCCGTGGATACACGGACTGCCATTCCCCCCTGGATCAGGGGGTATTTTAATTTGATGTTAGAAAAAATCATAGGTGTGTTTTCCTTTAGATTGTAAATAATTTTTTATTTTTTAGGAGTTAAAGGCCGAAAAAAGGCATTCTCCTTGGATTTTGAGAATGCCCTGAGCCTTTGTTCTTAGTTCAACTATGTTTTACTGTGGAACTACGTTAGCAGCCTGTTTCCCTCGTTCGCCTTCAACAACTTCGAATTCCACAGTCTGGCCTTCTTCGAGGGTCTTAAAACCTTCGGCCTGGATGGCGGAAAAATGAACAAATACATCTCCACCTTCTTCTGTTTCGATAAATCCGTACCCCTTGTCAGGGTTAAACCATTTTACTTTACCTTGCATGTACTTAATTCTCCTTCATTTTAGAAATGGTATAAAAAGAGGAGGTTAATCAAACATCTTTCCCTTTCTCAGGCAAAGGCTAAAGACAGTTTGCCTAATTCTCATCTTTTCAACACTGTGAAAAACTATATCACGTCTTTGCGGATAAAGCAAGTAAAATATAATTACGAGCGTGCGCTTTAATTTAACTCCAGGGCGCTGTTTGGGCAGGCTCTAAAACATTCCATGCACCCTTTGCAGACCGGCGAATACATCATTGGTTTGTCGTAAGGTTCTTCCTGGCCCAGGATATCAAGCGGACAAGCCTGGACGGCGCAGCATATACCGTTATGGCAGTCTTCAGGCTTGCATTTGTTGTAATCGAGCATAAGCATCCTTGACATTACAATAACCTTCTTTATCTTAAATTGAGCTTATATTAATAATTACTATATTATGATATGTAATTATATAGTCCCTGTCAACCCTATGCTCCGCTAACATTTTACTCATAGCCCAGGTGAAGTTTCAATTAAATATGTTTATACACATAGAAATCCTTTTTGAAATTTTTTTATGGTGCCAGTTAAGTGACACAAACTCTGTTCAGGTTTTTTGGAACGCAAAAATTATAGCAACCGGCATAATATGCTCTATATATAAGAGGTGATATTTTTTAAAAAGCGAATATTATATATACACTTGTTTGGTATCCAGGATGAATGTGGTTATCGACATTCAAAGCTGTTTCCGGTCTGGTGGGTATTGACTTAAACAGCAGAAAAAGACCTTTATCTGCACTGACAGTTTAGAAATTAAAACGGGGGTGATGATGTTGGGAAAACCAATGCAAGTCTGGTCTGATGTCGGCCAGTTGAAAAAAGTATTACTGTACCGGCCCGGTCAGGAACTTGAAAATCTGACTCCTCGTTATCTTGAAGATTTGCTTTTTGATGAAATCCCATGGCTGGCCCAGGCGCAAAAGGAACATGACGGTTTTGCCGCCGTGCTTAAAGAAAACGGGGCTGAAGTATATTACGTTACCGAACTGTTAAATGAAATTGTCAGGGATCCGCATGTTAAAAGTGAGTTGATCAAGAGGCATCTCAAAGCGAGCCCCTTGATTGAGCCGGATGTAATAAACACGGTTTACAATTATCTGAATGAACAGGAACCCAAAGATCTGGTAGCCAGACTGATTGCAGGCTTTCCCAAAAAAGAGATCCAGCATTTGAAAAAATACCGCACTTTAAGCGATCTAACCCTTGACAGCTATCCTTTTTACCTGGCTCCCCTGCCCAATATGTATTTTACCAGGGACCACGGGGCCATGATTGGAGGGAAACTGCAGGTCAGCAGCATGTTCAATCCCGCCCGCCGCCTGGAAACAGTCTTCCTGCGGTTTATTCACAAATACCATCCCTTGTTTAAAAATGTAGATCTTGCTTTCCATGAAGAAATCCCCTACGGGGTTGAAGGCGGGGACATCCTGGTTTTAAATCAGGAAACCCTTGTTATCGGTCTCAGTGAAAGGACTACTGAAGAAGCTATAGAGTGGGTTGCTCATAAGTATCTGGTGGAGAAAGAGCTGGTCAGGCAGATAGTGGTGATCCAGATTCCTTCCAAACGAGCTTACATGCATCTGGACACTATATTTACCATGGTGGATACAGATAAGTTCCTGATGTACCCTGGGATCAAAGATTCTGTTAACACTTATTGGCTGGAAAAAGGCAGTGACCAAAGGGTCTCGGCTTCCAACGGTTTTAACTTGCAGGGAGCCCTGCGCAAAGCTCTGGATCTGAAACAGGTTGAAATTATTTATTCAGGGGCTAATGATGAAATTACGGCCGCCAGGGAACAGTGGGGAGACAGTACAAATGCTTTAGCCGTCAAACCTGGAACCGTGGTTTGTTACGAACGTAATGAAGCCACTAATGAAACCCTTCGCCAGCATGGCATTGGTGTAATTGAAATCGACGGTTCCGAGCTTGTGCGTGGCCGCGGTGGCCCCAGGTGTATGAGCATGCCCCTGGACAGGGAAACACTTTAATATAAATGGAGGGTAGTCAGTGGAAAGAGAACTGTCTTTGGAATTTGTGCGGGTTACGGAAGCCGCGGCCCTTGCTTCAGGCCGGTTTATGGGGCGCGGAGATAAAGAAGCAGCCGACCAGGCCGCAGTTGACGCAATGCGTTCAGTTTTTGACACGGTCAATATCGATGGAACAGTGGTGATTGGAGAAGGAGAAATGGATGAAGCGCCCATGCTTTTCATCGGGGAACAGGTTGGAAGCGGGACCGATCCCTGTGTCGATATAGCAGTAGATCCCCTTGAAGGAACCAACCTGGTGGCCAGGGGTTTGCCCAATGCCCTGTCGGTGGTGGCCATTGCCAACCGCGGTTGTTTTCTTCATGCCCCGGATATGTACATGGATAAAATTGCCGTCGGCCCTCTGGCCAGAGGCTGTATAAATCTCGATGATCCGGTGGCGGAAAATCTGGGCAGGGTTGCCGGGGCCTTGAAAAAGGAAGTGGTAGATGTAACCGCCATAGTCCTGGACCGTCCCCGCCATCGCCATATTATCGATGCAATAAGGGAAACGGGAGCCAGGGTAAAAATGATCAGTGACGGTGACGTTGCAGCGGCTATAGCTGCTGCGATTAATAATACCGGTGTTGATATACTATTCGGTATTGGAGGAGCCCCCGAAGGGGTTATAGCTGCTGCGGCGATTAAGATCCTGGGTGGAGAAATGCAAGCCCGCCTGGCCCCGGAAGACGATGAAGATTTGGCGCGTATCCGCGAGATGAACATTGAAGATCCCGGAAAATTGCTTCTTCTTGAAGATCTGGTCAAAGGTGATGACATATTTTTTGCCGCGACGGGTATAACAGACGGTGACATGCTTAGCGGTGTTCGCTACCGCGGCAAAACGGCGGAAACCCATTCCCTGGTCATGCGCGGAGTGACTGGTACGATCCGAAATATTTATGCCACCCATACCCTGGATAAGAAACCGCGATTTATTTCTGATCCTTTCGGCTACCGCGATAGAGGGTCGATCTAGCGGTTGTCCGGGCCGTAGATGCGTTTTATATCGGGGAGTTCGGTGCAGTAATAATGAATCCATATATAGATGTGGTTAAAAAGGGCCAGGAGTAAAGACGCCGGAGAAGTCAGCACTATCCCGGGGATATAAAAGCCCAGGGGTCCGAAAACATAAACGGCCCTGGGGACATATTGGAATATTCCTTTCCTGGTCCAGCTTGTGTCACGATATGCCGGCTCGAAATGGTCCGCTCCTGCGATCCGTTTATAACTGTAGTATTTTACGACTGAGTGGATCAACCATATGAAAGGAATAGCCAGGATAAACGCAGTTGCCCACCTGGCATCATCAGGGATGAAGATGCTGCCCCGGTTGGCTGCGGCTGCGAGGACTATGGCTCCCAGACGGGCGGCCAGCATAATTGTGTAATCGATCAGGTAAGCAAGATATCCGAGGCGGGGCAGGTTAACCGTTAACCACTGAGTCTCAAGCTGGACGCGCCAGATTACCATCACATACAACTGATGGATAATGGCGGCAATGATTCCTATCCACAGCCAGGTAGCGGTGCTCAATCCCCAGAACTCGCCCAGGAAGTAATAATTAAACCTGTCTATAATCGCATGCGCCGAAACTACGAGTAAAGCAAGCAGGACAAAATGCCAGTCTTGTTTTTCAAAAATATTCCTCAGCATCGTAAGCCCGGCCTCGTTTATAAAAGCTTAGAATAGGGGATGTTTCCTGGCTTAAAAAACCATAGATCTTCTGTACTTTAGGCCGCCGTTACTTAACAATTAACACATTGGTATGGGCAATCTGTAAAACAGCATTGCTGATACTGCCCAGGAACAATTTTTTTACTCCACCCATACCCCTTCTGCCGATAATTATTAAATCGTAACCGCCATCTTCCGCCACTTTGCTGATCACTTCGGCAGGGTGTCCTGTTTTAAAGAGAGTGTTGACTGAAATGTCATGTTTTTGAAATTCCTGCTCGGCATCGGCAAAGTACTTTTTGCGTTCTTCAAGGAGTCTTTTATCCATAGCTTTTAACTTTTTTTCTTCTTCTTCACTGAACAGGTATTTGCCCTGCCAGTAATCGGGTAGAATGGAAGAACCTTCGTGGACATGAATTATGGTTACTTCGTTAATGGAGCATGTTTCGACCAGGTTTGAAGCTACCTGGATACATTTTTGGCTGAATTCTGAACCATCGGTACATACCAGTATTTTCATCTGCATCTCTCCCTTCATTGTTATTAATTCTACAATATTAGAATTTTACCTGCCGGTGGTTATAAAACCTGGACCGGTACTTTTTAAGGCAGCCGTGAAACTTGGAGGGATAAAGCTATAGGGAACAGAATTGATAATATAGTTTTATTAACCTGAGATATTATATTATTCTATCAGGTTTACGGAAGGTCCGGTGACTGCAGGAACCTGTCACATCTTTAATAAATGGGGGAAAAGCTATGCATTCATCTCCGAGTATCGAGGCCATAAGGGAGGCGGCGGAGAAAATTATGCCTTATATCCACCGCACCCCGGTTTTTACTTCGGCTACGATTAACCGAATCTGCCGCGGACAAATTTATTTCAAGAGCGAAAATATGCAAAAGGTAGGAGCCTTTAAGGCCCGGGGCGCTGTTAACGCGGTTTTCAGCCTTGGCGAAGAGGACTTTCCGGCCAATGGCAATGGCGAAAAATGTGTAACCACCCATTCTTCAGGCAATCATGCTGCGGCCCTGGCTTATGCCGCCCGCTGTCGGGGTATCACCTCCCATGTGGTTATGCCCGAAAACGCTCCACCGGTAAAAAAGTCGGCAGTAGCCGGTTACGGGGCCCGGATTACTTATACTGAACCAACCCAGCAGGCCCGGGAAGAAACTTTAAAAGATATTGTGGCCCAGACCGGAGCTGTTTTTATCCATCCTTATAATGACAGGCGGGTTATTGCCGGGCAGGCCACCGCTGCCCTGGAACTGATGGAACAGATTCCCGATCTGGACACGATCATCACTCCCGTGGGCGGGGGCGGTCTTTTAAGCGGGACCGCATTAAGCGTTTCCTCCCTCCAGCCCGGAACCGAGGTGCTGGGTGCTGAGCCGGCTGGAGCAGACGACGCTTTCAGATCCCTCCAGGCAGGTAAAATCATCCCTCTCACGAATCCTCAGACTATAGCTGACGGGCTGCGGACCTCCCTGGGGAGCCTTACATTTCCGATCATTTATAAACATGTAAGGGCTATCCTAACGGCAGACGAAGAAGCGATCATTGAAGCGATGCGCCTGACCTGGGAGAGGATGAAACTGGTCGTGGAACCTTCTGCGTCCCTGCCCCTGGCGGCCCTCATGAGCAAAAGAGATCAGGTGAAAGGTGAAAAAATAGGTCTGATTATATCAGGGGGAAATGTCGACCTGGATCATTTGCCCTGGCAAAAGGGTTAACTCTTTTCGGCCTTGGGGCAGTTACTTTCCTGGACGGGTAACGGTCAATATAAGTGTATATAAGTGCGTATATAAGTGAGCTTTATTTTTAGATCTGCTCATTGACTTTAGTGGCAGAAAATTGATATAATTGTATAAATCTTTTTGGCTTTAGTGTGGCCGATCTATAATGCCCGGAGGATATAATGAGCAAGCTGTCTTTGGAAAATGTTGTTGCCAAGGTGGATGAACTACCTTCACTGCCTCAGATTGTAGTCAGGGTAATGGAATTAACAGAGGATCCCGAATCTACTGCCTTCGACATTCAAGAGTTGCTCAGCCAGGACCAGAACATGACCGCCCAGGTTTTGCGGATGGCAAATTCGATTTATTATGGTTATTCCCGGAGAATAGCAACTGTTACTGACGCTATTATCTTGATTGGATTTAATGCTGTGCGCAGTATTGTCCTTGCCGCTTCGGTGAGCAAGATCCTGAAAAGGGAGTTAAAAGGTTATGTCATGGACCACGGGGAGTTGTGGGTCCATTCCCAGTGCGCAGCGGTTTTCGCGCGGCTCCTGGCCAAGAAGACTAAGTTTCGCTCTATTGAACTTGCTTACACAGCTACCCTTCTCCATGATATTGGCAAATTGATTTTAAACAGCTACATGGATGAAGCTTACCAGGAAGTCATTAATGCGGTAAATGAGGAAAAAATAACTTTCGATCAAGCGGAGAACAGGATTCTTGGTTTCAGCCATGCTGAAGCGGGGGGAAAAGTGGCAGAAAAGTGGAATCTTCCGGCTGACCTGGTAGAAGCAATTTCTTATCATCATGACCCTTCCCGGGCTGAAATCAACCCCAGGCTTACCTCCATAGTTCATATTTCCGATGCAGTGACCCTGCAGATGGGGATGGGGCTAGGTATTGACGGGATGCTTTACCCGCTTTCGCAAGAAACGGTTGATCTGCTGGGTATAGAAAACAGTGATCTGGAAAACTTAATGGCCGAGATTGTAGATCTTTTTATCGACAAAGATATCTTTAATTAGCGGTTTGCCCTGATATGGGGAAAAAAGACTGGACACCGGTTCAGGCTGCATATGAATAAAACCGAAGCAGTTTCTGCTTCGGTTTTCTATGTCATGAGAAGTTATTGGCCCCGCAGACGAAAGCGGGCGGTGAAGTGCCTCAGGATATCGGCTTGATAAGTGCTTTCCAGGCCGCGAATATTTTCCCGGCGCCCGGCAATTTCTTCAAAAGCCTTAACCACGAAGTCCATGTGCCGGTCAGTATAAACGCGGCGGGGAATTGTCAGGCGTACAAGTTCCTGAGATGGATACACTTCATTGCCTGTTACAGGGTCGGTGTAGCCGAAGGCACAGGTACCCAGTTCCACGCTCCTGATTCCGGCCTCCCGGTACAGTTCCACAACCAGAGCCTGAGCCGGGAAAAAGTTTTGGGGCAGGTGAGGTAAAAACTTGAGGGCATCGACAAAGACTCCGTGGCCGCCGATCGGAGTAACACAAGGTACGCCAATGTCAAGCAGCTTTTGGCCCAGGTAATTTACCTGGCCGATTCGATCTTCAAGGTATCCTGCTTCTGTCCCTTCATACAGGCCGCGGGCAATGGCTTCCAGGTCACGGCCGGCCAACCCTCCGTAAGTGCGAAAACCTTCATAACAAATCTGCATCTGGACTGCTTTTTCATACCACTCTTCATTGTCTTTAAAAGCCAGGAAGCCCCCAATGTTAACCAGGGCGTCTTTTTTGGAGCTCATGGTGCATCCATCGGCATAAGAAAACATTTCCCGGGCAATATCCCGGATTGGCTTGTTCCTGTAAACAGGATCCCTTTGCTGGATAAAATAACAGTTTTCCGCATACCTGGCGGCATCGATAAACAGCGGCCTTCCGTATTTATGGGCCAGTTTCGAGGCATTCCGCAGGTTGTCCATCGATACCGGCTGTCCCCCGTTGTTATTGCAGGTTGCTGTTATAATGATCAGCGGTAATTTAGACGAATCATTGGCTTTTAACTCTTTCTCCAGGCGCTCCAAATCGACATTGCCCTTAAACTGGTGGTTGGATTCCGTATTCAGGCCTTCATCGATGACCAGGTTTAGAGGCTGGGCTTTCCTGAGGCGGATATGGCCTTCAGTGGTGTCAAAATGCATGTTGCCCGGTACTTTCTGATTTTCTATCACAAACATGGACATAAGGATATTTTCAGCGGCTCTTCCCTGGTGGGTGGGAACCAGGTATTTGTAGCCGAAGATATCCTGGACCGCCGCCAGCAGTTTGTAAAAATTTCTGGAGCCGGCATAAGATTCATCGCCGAGCATCATCCCCGCCCACTGGTTGGCGCTCATGGCAGAGGTGCCGCTGTCAGTTAACAGGTCGATATAAATATCCTCCGCTTTCAGGTTGAATATATTGTAATAAGCCTTTTTGATCAGGTCTTCTCTTTCAGCGCGGCCTTTTAGGCTGATCGGTTCCACCATTTTAATCCGGTAAGGTTCGGCATAAGAGTTTCGCGATCTCAACTAAACAACCTCCTCATGAAATTTATCATGCCGGCATTATTCGGTAAGGACTTCCGGTTTGCAAATAACTTTTTCTTACTTAAATAATAACAGATGTTGTGAACTATTTGAAAAAACTTTTATGATTCGGTCTGATATTGTCAGCCTGGTTTAAAAATTGTGATATGGGTGCACGACAAATTTATGAGTAAATAATTGGTATTTTATCTATTAAGGGCCTGCTGGGGGATATGGTTAGCTGTCTGATAGCGACCCCAAAATTCGTCAAACCTGTTGCTGAGCAGGCT
>SKMK01000032.1 GCA_007121075.1 Syntrophomonadaceae bacterium | reverse complement strand
CAACCTTTTGATTGATTGTTATTGTTACCGGTTGCAATCAAAATCATCCTCCCCTGTAAATGACAACTCAAACTGGACCATACCTAAAACGGATCTGATTGCGTTAGAATAACCGGCTAGTTCGCATAATCGCGGTTGTCACCCGGCTTCGTACCCCGGCCGGCTTCCCGGACAGCTTCCAACAACTGGTCGCTGACACTTTTCTTGGAAATAAATCCCATGGCCCCTGCTTCGCTGCCGGCAGCCATATTCTGCTCATCATCATACTGGCTGAGCATCAAAATCCTGACCCCTTCCCTGCAGCGGCTGCAAATTTGCTTGGTTGCTTCAATTCCATCCAGTTCAGGCATAACTATATCCATGAGCACAACATCCGGCAGTAGTTCAAGGGTTTTGTTTACCGCTTCTGCGCCGTTGGTCGCTTCTCCGACGATATACATATCCTTTTGCAGGTTGAGTAGAGTTCTGATCCCTTCTCTGACCACAGCGTGGTCATCGGCTATCAAAACTTTAATTTCCGCTTTTTCCAAAGCCATTTGCTTCCAGATACTGCTGGCCAGGATGGCCGGTTTTAACGGCTTGCAATAATACTCCACCGCTTCAATACGCATTCCTTCATCTCTGCGCCATCCCCTGATCAGATGCTTGTCGGGAGCCGCATCAACTATGATTTGAGGGATATCTTTTAAAATCGGGCTGCGTTTAAGCCACTGGTGGAACTTAAAAGCTTCGCCGCGAGGCATAATGGTTCCCAAGAGGACCAGGTCCGGCCGGCGAGAAATGGCCATATGCCTCGCCTGATCGGTATTTGCAGCAATCAAGGTTTCACACCCTAATTCCTGCAGTTCTTTCTGCAGGGTGGCACAAAATTCACCCTCATCATCAACCACCAGCACCAATCTTTGCTTTTCCATTTTCACTCCTCCTTCCCCGGTTATAATAATATAACCGGCTTTTCTTAATATTACGACAAGCCTGATATTTTGTCTTGAGAGGTTTCCCCTGGATTGGGATCAGGGGAAACACCCCCTTTTTGCTTCAATTTTGCCCTGTTAATACCGGTTTTTAATGATTGCCTGCAGAAGCCAAATAAAAAACCGCCATGGCGGTTTAAAACAAACAGGCCCTGTTAGTTTAAGTTCCCGGTTAGAGCTTTACAATTCCTTTCCGCATGGCATATTTAATCAGCTCAACCCGGTTGCGCAGATCGAGTTTGGACATTAACCTGGTTTTATGGCCTTCTATGGTTTTGGGGCTCAGCACCAGGTGACCGGCTATTTCACGGGTGGTATATCCTTCCGCCAGCAACTTAAAAATTTCTCGTTCCCGATCGGTTAACCTGGTATAAGGATCTTGATTTTTCCGCCCCGCATATTCCTGCCTGAAATCGTCCACCAGATACCTGGCCACCTGGGGCGATAAAAATGAGTCGCCTCGATATACGGCACGAATGCCCCTGATCAGCTCTGAAGAAACAGTAGATTTATCAATAAAACCAATCGCCCCTGCTTCTATAACCTGGAAGACATGCTCCCGGTCGTCATACTGGGTCAAAACCAGCACTTTCACCCCGGGATAATTCTTGTTAATACAACGCGTCGCTTCCAGACCGTCCATAATTGGCATCACGATATCCATCAAGACTACATCGGGTTGAAGTTTCTCGGTCATTTCCAGGGCTTCTTTACCGTTGGAGGCTTCACCCAAAACCACGGTTTCAGGAGAAAGTTCAAGCAGCGCACTGATCCCTTCACGAACTATGGTATGATCATCAACCACCAGAAGCTTGATTTTTTCCACCCTTTTCCCACCATTCTTTAAAGTTATTCTTAGTTAATCTTCGTTTTGCCTGAGAGTGGAAGCACGGCCCTTACCGTGGTTCCTTTTCCGGGGCTGCTCTGAACTGAACAGGTGGCACCGATCAGGACCATTCTTTCTTTCATGTTTAACAGGCCATAGCCCCGCCCCCTTTCTCTCATTTCAGCCAGTTTTTCCAGCTCAAAACCTTTGCCATCATCGCTTATGGCTAAGACCAGGTTATCATCTTTCTGTTTAAAGCTGATGTCAACGTTTTTTGCATTAGAATGCTGGATAACATTACCCATCGCCCCCTGAACCAGCCGGAACAGGCTGAGCTCTTCTTCAGGCAGGAGGTATTTCTCAATTGCATCCATATCAAACTCGACCTCGATGCCCCTTGAAGCCACAATGGAATGCGCATACTGCCTGATGGCTGAAACAAGGCCCAGGGTATCAAGTTGAGTGGGCCTGAGATCGGCAATGATCCTGCTGACTTCAGTATGAATCTGGACCGTAGAATTGTGGCTTCTTTTAAGAATTTCCAAAAATTGTTGATCGTCTATGCCCCTGGCTCCTGCCATTTCAATCAGTGCCTGCAGGTTAAGAGCCAGCCCGGCCAGGATTTGACTGGTTTCATCGTGTAAATCACGGGCAATTTTCTTTCGCTCTTCTTCCTGGGCTACTATGATCCGCCGCGCCAGCTGCCGGTACCTTTCCCTGCTCCGGCGGAGGCGTTCATAAAGTTTGGCCTGCTCCACGGCCGTACCCAGTTGATCTCCTATGGATTGCAGCAGGTAAATGTTTTTACGGGTAAAGTGGCCGGGTTTTTGACTGGTTATGGTCATAACGCCCAAAACTTTTTCTTTGGCTTTTAGCGGGACGCAGGCAAATGTTTTGAGTCCTTCCAGGCTGATTAGGTCAGGGCGGGCCACGCCGGGCTCGGAAGATATATCATCGATCAGGATCGGCTTTCCGCTTTGCGCCACCCTGCCGGCAACCCCTTCACCGAGCTTCATATGCATCTCTTTGGAATAGCGATCGGAAAGTCCCCTGGTAACCCGGTAAGACAGAAATCTGCTTTCTTCGTCCAGCAGCATGATCCCTCCGGCTTTTCCCTCCATAAATTCAAGCGTGGTATCCAGTCCTATGTTTAGAACAGCATCGAGGTTTCCCAGACCGCTCAGTGCCGCCGAAACCCGACTGATAGCAATGAGCGAGTTATCTTCGTTTCTAAGGGCTTCTTCTTTCAAGTAAGCGGAGGCATCATGGGTTTCCTCCCCCGCTGCTTCAGGTATTCTTTTTCCTTTCTCTTCAGTCATATCCATCCACCCCCGGTTATATGGCCCCGGAAAAAATATGCTTAGAAAACCATCGGGCAAAAACCCGGCCCTACAAACCATTTTTTAAAAATAGTAGAAACTCCAATCAAGAAGCAACAGTTAGGGGAAATGTTAAAATTCTGGTCTAAAGCCACTGGATATCCTTTCTCGGGCACTTTTATTTGAGGGAATTATAACAATTTTCTGCCATGATTGTCAACTTAACAGTTTGACTTGCACCGGGCTTGATGTTATCATTAAAATGTGAAAAGTATCCAGGCGCCCGTGGTGAAAGGGATATCACGCAGGCCTCCGGAGCCTGAAGTCGGGGTTCGAATCCCTGCGGGCGCACCATATACTCAGGAGCAACCTGCTTCAGGTTGCTTTTATTTTTGTTCAGTAATGCCCGCTATTCAGCCAACAATTTCAACAATTTAAGGAGTGTTGCCCTTATGCCCAAGCTTAGGTTTATTCCCCAGAACAAAGAAATTGAAGTAGAGTCCGGGATCAACCTTTTAAAAGCGGCTGACCAGGCCGGCCTGTATATAGAAGGTGACTGCGCCGGGAAAGGAACCTGTGGCAAATGCCGGGTTAAACTAGTAGAAGGCGATGCCGGAAACCCGACCAAAGCTGAGAAAAAACACCTTTCCGAGAAAGAGCTGTCCGAGGGATGGGCCCTGTCCTGCCAGAAAAGGGTCAAAGAAAACTGGACTGTTGAAGTTCCGGTCCAGAAAGAAGCCCACCTGCGCAAGACAACCCTTGCCGGCGGAGTGGAAAACCTGGAAGGCGATCCGGCAATCGAAAAAATAGCAGTCAAATTGAGCCGTCCGGCAGTTAAGGATCAAACCGCCGACCTGGAACGCCTGCTCAAACACCTGGACCGCGATGATCTATCTGTAGAGCTGCGTGAGCTCTCAGGTTTTCCGGGGATGCTTCGCAGCAACAACTTTTCTGTTACAGCAGCTATTTCCGGAAACAGGATCATTTCCATCGAACCGGGCGATACGAGCGATCAGCTGTTTGGCATCGCTTTTGACATTGGCACCACTACAATTATGGGCTCTCTGATTGACCTGCACAAAGCGGAAGTTATAGCCGTGGCAGCTGAAACCAACCCCCAGAATATCTACGGAGCCGACGTCATTTCCCGAATTAATCATGCTTCGGAAGGAAAAGGAAATTTAAAGCAGCTCCAGGACAAGGTTATTGAAGCGACCAATACAATCATAAAGGAACTCTTAAAGCAAACAAAAGTGGCCAGGGACAGGGTTTATGAGATAGTTGCGGTCGGCAATACCACCATGAGCCACCTGTTTATGGGGGTGGACCCGACCTACCTGGCCCCGGCTCCCTTTATCCCGGCCTACAGCCGGGCCCTGGAACTGGAAGCATCAGAGCTGGGCCTGGACATTAACCCGGCCGGCCGAGTCATATTCCTGCCCAATATCGCCGGCTACGTCGGCTCCGACACCCTGGGCGTCATCCTGGCCACCGAAATGGATAAAAGAACCAGCAAATGCGCCGCTATCGACATCGGCACCAACGGCGAGCTGGTCCTGGCCGCCAACGGAAGGCTGATGGCCTGCTCTACCGCCGCCGGCCCGGCTTTTGAAGGGGCCCAGATCAAACAGGGCATGCGGGCATCGGCGGGAGCTGTCGAAGCGGTGCAGTATGTCAACGATGATTTTGAGATCAGCACCATCGACGACGCCCCCGCAAAGGGTGTCTGCGGCTCAGGGCTGATCGACGCCGCCGCCGCCCTGGTCGATTCCGGTTTAATCGATGCTACCGGGCGCATTATCAACCCCGAAGAAAACCCGGATCAGCTACCCGAAAAATTCAAGAACAGGTTAAAGCGCGGCGAAAGCGGCTTTGAATTTATCCTGGTTCCGGGCAGCGATTCAGAAACCGGTGACGATATCGTCCTCAGCCAGGGCGACCTGCGCGAACTGCAGCTGGCCAAGGGGGCGATTTATGCCGGACTAAAAATCCTGCTGAAAGAAGCTGAAATTGACGAACAAGAACTCGATGAAGTCCTGCTTGCCGGCGCTTTCGGTAACTACGTCCGCAAGGAAAGCGCCCTGACGATCGGGCTTTTACCCCAGCTTCCCTCGGAAAAAATTGTTGCAGTAGGAAACGCGGCCGGCGACGGTTCACGGATGGCGCTGGCCTCAAAGAAAATTCGGGAACGGGCTTTTGCCCTTCCTGACAAGGTAGAACACCTCGAGCTCTCAACCCGCCGGGATTTTCAGGATATCTTTGTCGACGCCCTAAAATTCGGCCAGTAGAAAAAAGCCCTGGAGCCAGGCAATGCAGGAAACCAATGAAAACTATAGAATTAATTAATACTTGTATTTACATTTAATATATCTGGAGGTTCAAAATGCAAACAGCCAAAGAAATAATGAGTTCGCCGCCAGTCAGCATTCATAAAGACAAGACCCTGAAGGACACCACCGAACTGCTGGCCAAGCACCGTTTTAGCGGAGTGCCTGTCGTCGACAGCGAAGAAAAGCTGGTTGGGATCATATCGGATGCCGATATACTCCGGTATTCCCAAAAAATCAACGTAGTGCCAAAGGTCAACCTTTCCGGGTGGATATCTCCTTATGCCAACGTTTCAGATCTGGCTTCAATACAGAAGGGCATAGAAACCCTCCATCAAACCCGGGTCAGTGAAGTAATGACCAGAAAAGTATACACCGTCAATGAAGAAGCCGAAGCCGCGGACATTGCCAGGCTAATGAACCGCCGTAACATCAACCGGATCCCGGTTGTAAACAGCGAAAAGAAGCTGGTCGGCATTGTTACCAGGGCCGACATGGTCCAGTGCATGGCAAATTTGTAAAAAGTGAGCTGTGAAAAGCTTGGAAGCAGGTAACAACCAGCGGCAAAATCAGCATAACAAAGCCACCGGCCGCAGGCCATCCGGTTTGCGGCTGCTGGTAGCCTCGTGGATCGGGAAAATCCTGATCACCCTGACCAGGAGACTGGGAAAAGGCGGGACCACCCTGCCGGGAAGAGTGGCACTCGCAGTCGATCCTGAACTGAATTTCAAGCTGGCCGCCCGGCTGAAAGGAGGCACTTTAATGATAACTGGGACCAACGGTAAAACCACCACCGCCTCCTTAATTGACGGGATCCTGGAAAAATCGGGCTTAAAATGCATCCACAACCAATCCGGTTCCAACATGTCCTGGGGTGTGGCATCGACCTTGATTGAAAACTCTTCCTGGACAGGCCGCATTGACGGGGACATGGCGGTTATGGAAGTGGACGAGGGAGCCTTCCCGGGCATCGCTGCCGCCCTGCAGCCCCGTGGTGTAGTGGTCACCAACATCTTCCGGGACCAGCTCGATCGCTTTGGTGAAATCGATTCCATCCAGGCCCTGATCAAAGCAGGTCTTGACGCTATGCCGCCGGAAAGCTTCCAGGTCATTAATGCCGACGACCCTTCACTTGCTTCCCTGGAGAAGAACAAAAATTCCAGCAGGTGGACCTACGGGCTGGACCTTGAACTTCCCCCGGACCGGTTTGAAAATACCGGACAGGATTTAAAAACATGCCCTGTTTGTTTTCACAAGCTTGATTACACCCGGATCTACTTTGCCCATCTCGGGCACTACCGGTGCACCGGCTGTAATTACAGGCGCCCTGAACCGGATGTCAAACTGACGGACCTAAATGAAGGTGCCTCGGGCACAAGCCGGATCCGGGTCAGCCTTCCTGATCAAACCCTGCAGCTCGAAATCCCTTTGCTCGGAACATACAACCTCTACAACATCCTTGCAGCGATAACCTGTGCCCGGGCCATGGACATTTCCAGCCAGATTATCAGTTCAGCCCTGAAAGAAGCAACCCCTTCATTTGGCAGGATGGAGCGCTTTAAAAAAGAGGGCCGGGAAATAATAATGGCCCTGGTCAAAAACCCGGTCGGGGCCAATGAAGTGCTGCGTACAGTCCTAAACTGGACCGGACAGATAAACCTGGTGGTGGCCATAAATGACCGGATTGCTGATGGAACCGACGTGTCATGGCTCTGGGATGTTGATTTTGAACAGCTTTATACAGTTAAAGATCGTTTTCCTACCGTTATAGCCTCGGGCCTGCGGGCCCGGGACATGGCCGTTCGCTTTAAGTATGCCGGTTTTGAACCGGGGCAGGTTTTAGTGGAAGAAAACACCGGCCGGGCCATTGAAAAGGCCATGGAGCACACTGCACCGGGCGGCAGGCTTTTTATCCTGCCCACCTATACGGCCATGCTTGAAATGAGGGAGCACCTCAATAAAATGGGCCTGGGCAATCCTTACTGGGAGGAATCATGACGGGTAAAATAAATATATATCACCTCTACCCAAATCATTTAAACCTCTACGGCGACCGGGGCAACATGCTGGCCCTCTGCCGCCGGGCCCGGTGGCGCGGGATCGAGGTTAATATCGTCCCCGTAGGGCCGGGGGACGGGATCAATTTTACTTCCTGCGATTTATTGTTTATGGGCGGCGGGCAGGACAGCGATCAAAAGCTGGTGGCCGAAGACTTAAAAGAACGCAGCGCTGAAATGCGCAGGGCGGCAGAAGAAAACATGGTCATTTTTGCCGTCTGCGGTTCATACCAGCTCCTGGGCAGTTATTACACCACCGCCCGGGGAGAAAAGATTGGGGGCCTTGAGATTATCAACCTTTACACTGATCCCGGTCATGGCAGGTTGATTGGCAATGCCGCCATTAGCTGTTCCCTATGGGATCCGAGCCGGACCCTGGTCGGCTTTGAAAACCACGGCGGCAGAACCTACCTGGGAGAAAACCTGCAGCCCCTTGGTAAGGTATTATACGGTTACGGTAATAACGGCACCGACAAAACAGAAGGTGCCGTTTACAACAATGTGATCGGCACCTACCTGCATGGATCTCTTCTACCTAAAAACCCCTGGCTGACAGATCACCTGCTGCAAAAAGCACTGGCTTATCGTCACCAGGATATCACCCTCCGCGAGCTTGACGATTCCCTGGAAATTGAGGCCCACCAGGCCGCGCTCAAACTGGCTGAGGGCCGCCCCAGGTAAAAAACTTCTTAGATCATATATTCAATATCTGCCTGTTCATAAAGCTCGGGCAAAAGTTCGTTCAGGATAATTGAAACCTGTTCATCGGCCATGGCTTCCATCACCTGCTCGCTTACATCTTCGTATCCAAGCTCTTCCTTTTCCCGGCGATCAAGCACTTCAATAATATGATAGCCGAATTGGGTTTCGACCGGTTCGCTCAGTTCACCGACCTCCAGTGAAAAAGCCACCTCATCGAAAGGTTCGACCATCCTGCCCCGTGCAAAGAAACCGAGATAACCGCCGTCATCCTTGTTAGACGAGTCGGTTGAATATTCGGCAGCCAGTTCGACAAAATCTTCTCCTTCATCAAGCAGGAGGGCTACTTCTTCAGCTTCATCCTCGGTTTCGACCAGGATATGCCTTGCTTCCACTTCTTCCTGCTGCTCGTAGAGGTGGCGGTGCTCTTCAAAAAACTCCCTGCCATCCTCATCGGTAAAGTCGGTCTGGGCCATGGCTATTTCACGGGCCAGCATATTCAGGCGGGCATCCTCGCGAAAAACCTCGATAGCTACCCCGTACTGATCCAGGATCATCAAAAATTCTTCTTCCGAACCCATAAAACTTTCATCAATAATCTTATTGATTTCTTCGTCCAGGTCTTCTTCACTTACCTCAACCCCAAGCCTGGCCGCTTCCTGGATAATCAACTGCCTGGTAATGAGCTGATCGAGGATTTCTTTGCCTCCCTGGGCGTACATCATGTCAAAAAGCTCGTCCTTCATAATCGGATCTCCGTTAACTGTGGCAGCTATTCGGTCATCCCCTGAAGTCTGTTGGGGCATTAAAACACCCATTACCACGACTGTTATGAGCAATACAGCAATCACCGCCCAGAGCACCTGCGGCCTGACAGCTGTTTCTTTTAAACGTTCGCCAAAATTAGACTGGGCTTCTCTTTCCATATTTTCCCCTCTTTTCTATTGTCCGCTAAGGAATTATTTTATTCATCGGAAACTCCAGGATCCCTTCAGCCCCGGCTTCCTGCAGTTCACAAATTAAAGTCCGCACCTTCTTTTCTTCAACCACACTTTCGACGGCCACCCATTCGTCGGCAATCAGGTTGGAAATAGTGGGTTTTCTCAACGCCGGGAGTAGCTCTATGACCCGATCCAGGTTGCTGGAGTGGACGTTCATCTTGAGCATTACTTTTTGCTCCGCCAAAAGGGCCCCTTTGAGCAGAGTCACCATTCGATCAACCTTTTTTCTTTTCCAGGGATCGCCGTAACTGGTGCGGTTCATGATAATGCGGGGGGTAGAAACCAGGATGGTTTCAATAATCCGCAGCTGGTTTGCTTTCAGGGAACGCCCGGTTTCAGTCAGTTCAGCTATGGCGTCTGCCAGGAGGGGCGGCTTGACTTCGGTTGCCCCCCAGGAGAAAGATACGGAAGCATTTACGCCCTTTTCTTTGAGGTAACGCCTGGTGGATTCGACCAGTTCGGTCGCAATTCGCTTGCCTTCCAGGTCTTCCACGCCGTTGATCTCCGAGTCATTGGGCACGGCCAGGACCAGCCGGACCGGGCGCAGGCCCCGCTTGGAATAATTCAGGTCGGTCAATTCTTTAACATCGGCCGCAGTTTCATTGATCCAGTCCTTTCCGGTCAGCCCCACATCCAAAACCTGGTCTTCCACGTACCTTGGTATTTCCTGGGCCCTCATCAAAACACACTCGATCTCCTCATCGTCAATGTAGGGATAATAGGAGCGTTCGCCGAGCTGGATGTTGAAGCCTGCTTTTCTGAATATTTCCAGAGTGGTATTCTGCAGGCTTCCCGCCGGCAGGCCCAATTTGAGTTTATTCATTGCTATCACCTCTTTCGCTTACAAGTCAGTAGTATTAAGTTAGCACGTCCACAACCGACTGTCAATGAAATGTCAGGGACCGGGCAGGAATATTAAAGCTGTTCCGAGAACTTATCAGTGCCTTTAATATCTGTTTAAACAACTTTAATAGTGCAGGATAACTATTAACCGTCAGGCAGGAGGTTTTGCTTAATGTCGCAGAGCGAAATGAGCCGCGCCAGGCGCCACCTGGAGACAACTAAAAAGATGAAAGAGATGCTCCCCCGCTTTTTCATGCGCATGATGGAACGCAAATTCAGCAACGAGCCGGTGGCCTGGTGCATGGTCGGCATTCCGCCGGAACTGCTCAAGGCCTTTGATCTGTTGTTCGAATGGCCGGAAAATTTCGGGACCATGTGTGCCAGCCGGCAGGTGGCTCCCCATTTTATAGAAGTGGCCGAGAACGACGGTTATTCACCCGAACTTTGTTCATATGTTACCAACACTATGGGCTACTGCAAGCTGTACAGGGAAAGGGGCGAAGCCCCTGAAGAATCGCCGCTCCCCGGGGGAATGGGTAATCCGGCCATGCTTCTCGGCTCGGGTTTTGTATGCGAACCGCGCTGGAAGTGGTTCCAGTCGATAGCAACCCGCTTTTTTGACATCCCAATCTACTGTACCGATCCCCTGGCCCCGCCGTGGGACATCGATCCCCATGATCCGCGCATTGAGGAACATTACCTGACCCTGCTCCGTGAAGACCTGGCCGGCCAGATCGAATTCCTGGAAAAACAAACCGGCAAAAAGCTCGACCTTGACCATCTGCGGGAAATCATGGAGCGCTCCCACGAAGCTCTGGCCTACTGGCGCGACACCCTGGCCCTGCGCAAGGCTATACCTTCCCCGATGGGCTCAACAGACTATTTTCATGCCATCATCCCCCAGATGTACCTGGTCGGCGATAAAGACGCGGTGGAATTTTACAGGGAAATGTACGAAGAGGTTAAAGACCGGGTTGAGCGCAACATCGGTGTGGTGGAAGACGAAAAATACCGCTTGATCTGGTTTGGACTTCCGCCCTGGTTTAATATGGGCATATTTAATTACCTGGAATCCCTGGGCGCCGTGGTCGCTTACGAGTCAACCTACAATGTGGGAGATCATTTCGAAGTCGACCTGAGCGATCCCCTGGAGGCAATTGTGCGCCGCACCTGGCAAAGGGCTTTGAAAATGCACGAGTATGGTTCGGAGACGATGCCCGAGTTGTGCAACCCGGCCGTTTTCGGCGGCTTTTCAGGCAGCAGCCTGCTGGAAGAACTGGTGAACGAGTACAGCCTTACCGGGGCCCTGATGCATCTGACCCGCTCCTGCCGGGCTGTATCGTTTGGAGAAGTCCACACCAGGAACAGGCTTGCTAATATGAACGTCCCTTCCCTGATTTTTGAAAGCGATATGGCCGACCCCCGCTTCTGGTCGGACGCTCAGATCAAAACCAGGCTGCATGCCTTCCTGGAAACTATGGACAAAGCCAGACAGGGGAGGGAAATTGATGAGCTCTAACCAGTTTCAATTTAACCAATACAGCTTCACAACCGCGGAAAACGAAAACCTGGTCCGGTGCCTGAAGGAAAAAACCAAAAAACCGGTAATCGGTTATTTATGCTGCTTTGCCCCGCCCGAAATTATCGCCGCCGCCGGGGCTATTCCTTACCGGATCACGGGCCGGCCGGGCAGGGACACTTCTGCGGCCGATGCTTATGTCGAACCATACGGCTGCACTTATGTGCGCAGTATCCTGGCCCGGGCCGCGGAAGGGGAACTTGATTTTTTAGACGGGCTGGTTATTTCGCACAGCTGCGATATGGTCCAGAGGCTTTACGGGATCTGGACTTACTACCACCCTCTCGACTTTTCCTACCTTTTTAACGTTCCCCACCAGCTTACCCCCTGGGCCAGGGATTTTTTCACACGGGAGCTGGGCTTTTTCCGGGAAAAAGTAGAGCACTTTACCGGGCAACAAATATCTTTCAGACAGCTACAGGAAACGATCAGCCTGTATAACAAAAACCGTTCTCTGATCCGCGAGATCTATAAGCTCCGGAAGCACGACCGGCCACCAGTGGAAGCAAGCGAGGTGTTCGAGATCTTGATGGCCGGAGGCGTCCTGCCGCCGGAAGAATATACCGGCTTCCTTAAGTCGGCCCTGCAGGATTTAAAGCAGCGGGAAGCAGCGAAAGAAAAAGCCCCCCGGATCATGATCTGGGGCAGTATCATGGACAGCCCCGTGCTTTACAAAATAATTGAAGAAGCCGGCGGAAAAGTAGTCTGTGACGATACCTGCATCGGGTTCAGGACCTGGGAAAAGGATGTGCCCTCCACAGATGATCCATACGACGGCCTGACCGAGCATTATTTTATCAATTTCCAGTGCCCAAGGACAGACCGCGGTCCAGGCGTGGAACGGTTTAATTATCTCCTGGAGCGGGCCCGTGAGTACAAGATCGACGGGGTGGTCGGTTATATTATTTCTTTCTGCGATCCGCACAAGTTTGATTATCCCGACCTGCGGGATTATTTGAAGGAAGCAGGACTGCCGATGGTTTTAATTGACGACAATTACAGCTTTGAGCCGGCCGAGGCCATAAAAACACGGCTGGAGGCATTCATAGAAATGCTTTAGAAAAGGCAAAAAAATCTTGTGCCGATGCCGCAAATATGAGAGAATAATAGCATTCATTTTAAAAGCAGTTTTCTTCGCAGCAAAGGTGGTTTTTTGTAATGGCCTTAATTGTCAGGAAATACGGGGGCAGTTCCGTGGCCTCTTTGGACCATATCCGCCAGGTAGCCTGGGCAATATCCTCAGCCAGAGACAAAGGCGACCGGATTGTAGTGGTCGTATCAGCGATGGGAGGGGAAACCGACCGCCTCCTTAAGCTGTCGGAAGAAATAACGCCCATGCCGTCCGGAAGGGAGCAGGATGCCCTGCTCGCCACCGGCGAACAGGCCTGTTCAGCTCTTCTGGCTATCACCCTGGAAAGCCTTGGTCACCGGGCCCGGTCCTTTACCGGCCTGCAGCTTCCCCTGGTAACGGACAATCTCCACACCAGGGCCCGCATCATCGATCTGAAAACCGATATCATTAACCGGGCTTTAGATGAGGAAATAACCCCGGTCGTGGCCGGTTTCCAGGGCGTATCAGAATCCGGAAACATTACCACCCTGGGCCGGGGTGGATCCGATACCACGGCGGTGGCCCTGGCAGCGTCATTAAAAGCCGACTGCTGTGAAATATATACCGATGTGGACGGGGTCTACACCGCCGATCCGAATATTTGCCCGCGGGCCCGCCACATTGAAAAAATATCCTATTCCGAAATGCTGGAGCTGGCCGGGTTGGGCGCCAAGGTAATGCATGTCCGCTCGATCGAGCTGGCTCAAAAATACCAGGTCCCCCTGGTCGTCAAGTCTTCCTTTAACGGGGAAAGGCAAACCTGGATTGTTAATGAGGAGGAAATTATGGAAAACTCTATTATCAAGGGCGTCACCCTGGAGAAAAATGTATCCAAGATTTCTTTGATCCGGATCCCCGATCGGCCGGGCATCGCCTATCAGATACTTGAACCGCTTGCCGATGCAGCTATCAACGTTGACATGATCATCCAAAACGTCAGTATCGACGGCTATACTGATCTTACCTTCACCATTCCCACCACCGACCTGAACAAGGCCAGCGAGCTGGTCGACAAAGTGGCCCAAAAAATCGGAGCCCTGGAAGTGAAGGCGGACAACAATATCGTCAAAGTTTCGGCTGTCGGGATCGGGATTAAAACCAACCCCGGCGTGGCGGCCAGGATGTTTAAGGCCCTTTCTGAAGAAAACATCAATATTGAGATGATCAGTACTTCCGAATATCGCATCTCCTGCGTCATCGAAGAAAAATACGGAGAGCTCGGGGTCAGGGCAGTCCACCATGCTTTCGGCCTCGACAACACTGAACACACCGAAACGGGTTAACGATTAAGGAGAAAGTCATGCTCAGCTGTGATTCTAAACGTTTTTGGGAAGGTTTCTGGCAAATATCAGACCCTAAAATATGGATTGCTTCCACGATCCCCATGGCCGTAGGAGCCTCTGTTGCTTACTCACACCTGGGCAGTTTTAGCTGGTACTGGTTTCTAGTCGGAGTGGTGGCTATCTACCTGCTGGAAATCGGAAAAAATGCCATCAATGAATACATTGATTTTTTAAGCGGTGTGGACCGGTTTGTCATTCCCGATAAAAGGACCCCCTTCAGCGGGGGCAAAAAAACGATTATCGACGGAAAGCTGACCCTGAAAGAAAACCTTCTGATCGGTGCAGTTACAATCACGGCCGGATCTTTGCTAGGCCTGTACGTTGTTTTTCACCGTGAATTTGCCGTGCTCTGGATCGGCCTGGCCGGCGTTTTTTTTGCCCTTTTTTACAGCCTGCCTCCATTTAAATTTGCCTACCGCGGGCTCGGGGAGGCGGTAGTAGGTTTTACTTTCGGACCCCTGATCACAACCGGCACCTACCTGGTTCAAACCCATACTATCAGCACAGAAGTAATTGTCGCATCCCTGCCGCTCGGGTTTATCATTGCCAACGTACTCTGGATCAACCAGTATCCCGATTATGAAGCCGATCTTAAAGGGGGCAAGATGAACGGGGTAGTCCGGCTGGGCAAAGAAAAGGGTGTAGTTGTTTTTGCCGCACTTTTTGGGCTGGCCTACCTGGTTTTGCTTACCCTGGCCCTGGTAAGTGAAAACTTTTTATGGCTGCTGCCTTTTATCAGTCTTCCCCTGGCCGTGCGGGCGGTTAAAGTAGCCCGCCGGCACTTCGACAATATTCCCCGGTTAATAGAAGCAAATGCCAAGACGATCCAGGTCTATCAGCTTACAGGGCTGACCATGATTGCCGCCGCTTTGCTTCCGCTGCTGCTGGAATAGTACTTTCAACAAGTTTTGAATAGGCTTTAATAACATACTTATACACCTTTTAAAATACGATTTGGGCAAGCAGGACAGGAAGTTAAAGCAGATATGGGGTAGTTATAAAAAAACCGGGGCCACTGATCAGAGGGGCGCCCGGTTTTTATTAAGGAAAGTTTTGTCTTACCGGTAAAGCATCCTGCAGCCCAATTATTATGACTGCAGTTCCATCGGTTCGTCACAGCAAACCAGGGTGCCTACACCTTCTTCAACAACTTTAACTACATTGGTGCATACCTGGCATTTATAAACCTGCTCTTTTTTTGTAGCCATTGTCAAACCTCCCGTCTTACTTGACATCATCAAACAAACGCTTCATCAAAGTTAGCATGAACAGCCATCACAGGAGCCACCTGGAGCGGCATCGGTAATCGAAAAGCCACCGCGCGGGCCTTCATGAAAATCGATGAGCTTGCCCTCAAGATAACCGGCAATGCTTTTGTCGTAAGCAAATTTTACGGTCCCTTTTTCTTCAACTATATCTTTTTCTTCCTGAACCGACTCATCCAGAGTCAGGCCGTACTTGGGACCTCCTCAGCCAACTCCGCTCACATAAATACGGACATAGGCATCATCGACTTCTTTTTCCTGCTCCAAAACCTCGTGGATTTTTTTCTCTGCTGTTTCAGTTACCTGCAACATAAATAAACCTCCTTCCGGCAAATCTTAAAGAATGCCAATATAACTGTTTAAAAGAGGGCCCTGACAATTTCTGCTGCTTCTTCGCTGGAAATACGGTAAAAAACCTCTGTCCCCTTGCGTTCACAGGTTATAATACCCATATCCCTCAACCGGCCAAGGTGTTGAGACACGGTTGACTGGGAAAGTTCCAGGCAATTTTGCATGGACGATACATTGCACTCTCCACGTTTTATTAATTCGTGGATAATACACAACCTGACCGGGTTTGAAAGGGCTTTAAGCAGGGTTGCCTTTTCCCTGATCGTATTCATTTCCTCCAGCGTATCCATTCCAGGTTCCTCCTGTTTCTATTATTATATCATAATATTATAATTATGCAACCAGTGTTTGAAAAAATATGGCCAGGATGTGATAATGTCACCTTGGTGATAATATGTCACCCATGGGAAACAGGTTGTTAATGCCACAGGCGGCAATTGCCCTCTTCCCAGCTTTATTATTCTTTCAAGGTAAATTCCCAGGCACAGTAGCTGCCCTCCGGGTGCTCACCGGGGGGGCAATAAAGGCACCTGGTTTCAAAGCGTTGATCAATGGTACGGGCAAAACCGGCATACTCAACCAGCCCTACCGGTCGGCAGGGGAATTCAGGCATTTGCTTGCGGCGGCGGGCCGACTGCACCCGGCAGTCGTTCATCTTAAAAATAATTGTATTAGGATCTTGTTCAATTATTTCCTGCCGGTTAATTAAACTGTACATCCTGTAATGCAGGGCTTTTTTTAAGGCATCAAGCCCCCCTCCCGGCTCGAGCCCCAAAAACTCCATGATCCGCCTGGCTTCCATTACCGTAAAATTCTCCCAGGCCCCGGCATCCAGCTTAATGGCCTCGTCCATTCCATGAGCCTGCTCAACCTGCTGAAACCATAACCCGTCGTGGGCCAGCCACCGTTTTGCAAAATCTGTGAGCAGGTATTCCAGCTGCTCCCTGCTCAGTTCTTTTAAATCCACTTTTATGCATCCTCCCTTTTAAATATTTAGCTGTCCTGCCAGCGGTTTTAAAGAAGCTAAATTTCAACAAACTCCCAAATCATCTATCAACCATCTATATTCCATATACTCAGCAGTTTTCATGGCTACATCCTTGCCAAGCAATTTTGCTACCACATATAAGGACATATCAATTCCTGCAGAAATACCCCCTGAAACAATAAACTTGCCGTTGTCAATAATTCTTTTATCTTTTCGTATCACAGCATTTGGCACCACTTCTTTCAACAAATCCAACGCTCCATGGTGGGTGGTTATTTCCAGGCCGTCTAACAAGTTGGCTTTTCCCAGTAATAACGAGCCGGTACAAACTGATAAAGTTAACTTGCTTTGTTTTGAACATGACTTTATCCAGTTCAACAGGTTGTCATTTCCCATTTCTCTACGGGTCCCCGGCCCTCCAGGGATTAACAGGATATCAGGTGCAGGGCAATTAGTGATTGTATAATGAGGGTTAATACTTAATTGATTCCTGGTTAAAACCGGTGCTTCATTTTCTGCTGCGATCATCACTTTAAAAGCTTTCTGCTCTTGATTGTCTTTTGTTATGGAAAATACCTCAAAAGGCCCGCAAAAATCCAGCACTTCAACATCATCAAAAATAAGTATGGCTATCTTGCATGGAAAATTCATTAATTATCTATACTCCTCCCGGTAATAAATTTTTTAACCACCTCTTGATTGGATTATAAAAGTCATGATTACAACAACTACAGTATAATTATACTAAATTCACCCTTTAAATAAAGCATAGATCGCCCCATTTCTCATTATTCTATTATATGTGGTAATATAAATAAGAAGCAGGTTGATAATTATTTAGAAAATTTTTTAAAGGAGCGATGTTATATGAAAATCTTAGTGTGTACAGATGGATCAATGCCCAGTCAAAAAGCATTAGAAAAAGCCGCCATTATCGCCGAAGGATGCAATGTTGATGAAGCAGCCATTATTCACGTTTATGATGAAAGGGTAAATCTTTCTGCTTTACCCCGGGGAGAAGCCTATGCCCCAACTCGGGAAGACTTGGAAAGGTTTAGGGAGATCCTGGAAGAAAACAAGAATGAAGCAAACAAGATTTTGGAGGAAGCCAAAAAATATTTTGAAGAAAAGAATATTAAGGCCCGGATAATCCTTAAAGAAGGGCATCCTGCAGATACTATCGTAAAAACAGCCCGCGAAGAAGGATTTGACATTATTGCTATTGGTAGTAGAGGTCAAAGCGGTTTGCAAAAATTATTCCTTGGCAGTGTCAGTAGTGCTGTAGTTCAAGAAGCTGAAAATTGTAGTGTCCTAACTGTAAAGTAAAAATTAACCCTGGCCATAAATTTGATCTAGATAAAAATACCCTCCTCAGGTTAAGGGGGGTATTCTAAAGGGTAAAGCTTATTAAAAATATATATGGATATTCTGGCGGGAGTAGATGGGAATCGAACCCACCGCAGGGGGCTGCCCTGCCACTGGATTTGAAGTCCAGGAGCGCCACCAGGCCGCTAACTACTCCCTTCATTCATATATTATACAATGTTTATCTCTTTATAGAAAGCCGGATCATTCCTTTTCCAGTTCGAGTT
>SKMK01000043.1 GCA_007121075.1 Syntrophomonadaceae bacterium | reverse complement strand
TTAAATAAAGAGAACAAACCTGGTTATATTCACCCAGGTTTTGCTAAACGGTCAGTGCTTTTTAAAAATCGTTTTCTTCCCGAAACAGGTTCAGGGTTTTTGCCCCGTCATCGGTCAGATCAATCAGGTGGACACAACCATTTTCAGCGCCCAGGCGGACAGCGATATCCTTTTTGTTCATTTCCGGCAGTTTGCTTTGAACCAGCCGGTCCATATAAGAAGAAGCTTCCGTGCAAACCCGATCGGGTGCGCGCAGTATTTCTCCATTGGCTTTGAGAACTGCCCCATTATTTTTCTCCAGGGTCATTTCCAAGGCCACACTGTGAAAAGAATCGACAAAATGGCCATTAAGCTGCCAATCGTCACCGTCCTGATACAATGCCTGGGACTTGAAACGGTTAAACAGCGAACCACTTCGTTCCGGATACCCTACATGCTCATACCACGACCTGGTAACCCGGTCGGTATTGCTGTAGTAGCGGCAGCCGCCCTCAAAAAGCTCATACCACTGATTTTCGTACTCCTTATGGCTGGTATACCCCCTTCTTCTCCATAAAAAAGTTTCCGCCTGAACAACTCCCCTGACTCCTTCGGCAAAAAGCTCCCTCGCTTCGGAAAAGTTCAGCGGTCCAAGGGCGTTGTTCAGATCCCGGCCGCAGCCAAAATAGGCTTTCATTCCCTGCAGCGCTTCTATTTCATTTATTTGCGGGTGTTCGCAGCCCGGCGCGCGGTAAACCTCCCACCAGGCGCGGAGAACAGCGAAAGTATCCGGATCCACAACCATCCTGGAGGTAAGCTCTTTGTCTGAACCGCAGTAAGTTGTTTCCACTGACAGTTCCCCGTCATAAAGTCGTACCGAAGTATGCCAGAAACGCTGAAATAGACAATTCATAACAAGCACCTCAATCTAATGCCGGTTTACAATTTAAAGCAAAATTATTCATCTTAACGGATCCATTGAAAAACAAAAAACAAACCCGGCAACTTTGATCATGCCTTTTAGTGTACGGTTTTAAGCTCTTCTTCCTGGTATTGTTTGGAGCACAGGCTCCTTTGTAATTTGCCCGAACTGGTCTTGGGCAGGGTTCCGGGCTGAACAAGGACAATGTCCCGCGGCGGGTACCCGATCAAACTGATAACCTGCTGTCGAACTGCCCTTCTTACGATGTTTGGATCTTCGGCGCGAGTTTCGGCTACGACCACAATGGATTCTTTGCGCTTACTGCCTTCCACGCCAAAAGCGATAACATTCCCGGCCCTGATTCCTTCAACGCCCCCGACGGCCCTTTCTATATCCTCCGGGAAAATGTTTCTACCGGCAATAATGATCACATCTTTCATCCTGCCGCAAATAATCAACTCAGGGGGACCACCGTCCGGCCCCGGAACCAGGTAGGCCAGGTCTCCCGTCCTTAACCAGCCGTCTTTCAACAGGTCTTCATTCAAATCAGGGCGCTTGTAATAACCGGCCATCACCGAAGTCCCTTTTATTTCAAGCTCGCCTACCTCGCGCATACCCCTTATTGCCCCGCTTTCAACATCACGGATCCTCATTTCGAGGCCTGGGATCGGGCTGCCCAAAAGAGCAAATCTCCTGGTTCCTTTCTCTTCCGGATCGGAAGGCCTGGCAATTCGTTCTGTTTCAAGGGCCTCCCGGTCCACGGCATCAACTACCACTCCTCTTAAGGGCGGCGGAAAAGTCCCGCCCAGGGACAGTTCAGCCATACCGAAAGCGCAAAAAACAGCCTCCGCTTTAAAATTGTGCGGTTTGGAGGTCTCTATTAAAGCTTCCACCACGTCCGGATCCACCGGTTCGGCGCCGTTAAGAGCAAGCCTGACCGGTGAAAGATCGAGCATCTCCCCGGTATCGATCATACGGCGTAAAGCCCTGGTTGCCAAAACCCATGAAAAGTTGGGGCCTGATGTCACCGTGCCACGGTAATCATTGAGCCACCGCATCCAATCAGCGGGACGGGACAAAAAGTCCTGCGGCGCAGCTATAACCAGGGAGCAGCCAACAGCCATAGGGATGGTAAGGAGGCCGATTAAACCCATATCATGAAAAAGGGGCAGCCAGGATACGAATATATCGTCTTTAACCACTTTGGCTGCCTCGATCATCCCATTTATATTGGCACTGAGAATCCGGTGCGGAAGCATTACTCCTTTAGGATCGGCTGTGGATCCTGAAGTAAATTGCAGGACCGCCAGCCGTTCCGAATCATCTGGCACCGGGTTAAAATCTTCAGCGTCCGGACGCTCAGGGCCGGGTTCAATATCACTTAAAAGCACTACGGGCGGATCCCCTTCCTGCGGCTCCTGGTATGCGGCCAGGTTGGGATCAAGCAGCAGCATACTGATATCACCATGGTACATCAGGTTCCGGGTTTGATTGGCAAATTCTTCAACTGAACTAAAGCGCATCGGAATGGGCAGCATACTGACGCTGGCACCGGCCAGCCATACAGCCTGGATGGCTGTCACCAGGCTGCGGGTAGTCGGTCCAAGCAGGGCAACGTGATCACCGGGTTTGACCCCTTTATCCTGCAAAGAAGCAGCCATGGACAAAGCATCCTGATGCAGCTGCTTCCAGGTCAGGGTCACCGCCCCGTTATCGTTATTGCCCGCCGCACTGCCGACAAAGGTGATTGTATTGAAACCTTCCGTTGCCCGGCGGATCCGGGTAAGCAAAGGTATTTGTTCAACAGTGTCATCCGTGGCGCTGATCACAACCGGGGCTGTTTCAGTAACATCTGCCTGTAATCTTTTAATCATATTTCCTCCTCCTGGGCATTAAATAGTTAGGATCAAGAATAAAGGCATTAGTAGCTCTAAAATATATTACCCATTAATGACAAAAATCCTTTTTCACTCATCAAAATGGATTAACAGGCGGTAAAAAAAGCAGGCAGCCCTGATGCACCAGGCTGCCTGTTGTTGGTTGTCGAGCTGTCAGTCTAAGCTCTTAAAAAGGCTTAGATTTTTTTTGGAGATAATCTAGCAGGTACGGGTTTAAAACCTTGATATAGGTCCCCTTCATACCCAGGGAGCGGGATTCAATAACCCCGGCACTTTCAAACTTACGCAAAGCGTTGACAATTACGGAGCGGGTTATGCCAAGCTGATCGGCAATTTTGCTTGCTACCAGGAGGCCTTCATTCCCACCAAGTTCTTCAAATATATGCTCGACTGCTTCAAGCTCAGAATAGGAAAGAGTTGCTACCGCCAGCTGAACGACTGCCTTGCTGCGGGCTTCCTCCTCGATTTCATCAGACTTGGACCGCAGGATTTCCATTCCGACCACGGTTGCGCCGGTTTCGGCCAGGATCAGGTCTTCTGCATCAAACAGCTCGTTAAAACGGGCCAGCAGCAGTGTACCCAGGCGCTCTCCACCACCAAGGATCGGAATAACCGTTGTAATCTTGTTGGCAAACAGGCATCGCTCTGTATCCAGGAAGACACAATCGTTGGATTTCTGCCTTAAGTTAACCCTTGATTCATCGTCCTTGAGCAAGAAGTTATTGTAATCCTCGGGAAAAATTCCTTCCTGCAATACATTGTTAACCATTAACTCACATTCAAATTCATCAACCAGGGACCAGCCCAATATTTTCCCATGCCTGGAGGCTATGTAAACATTGGCGTGAATCACGTTTTTAAGAACTTCTGCTACATCCTTAAAATCGACACGCTGTCCCGCACTTTTCTGTAAGATTTTGTTTATCCGACGAGTTTTCTCAAGCAACGGAGAAGAAATCACGTCTTTCAACCACCTTTCTTCATTAAGTTTTTACAAAATATATTTACTTAAATCTTTATCCTTTACCACCTTGTGCAATTTACTCTGCACATAATCCCGATCAACGGTTACTTCCTGCGAGTCTACCTGGTTTGGCAAATCAAACGAGAGGTCTTCGAGAACTTTTTCCATAATTGTATGCAGCCGTCTTGCACCGATATTTTCCATCTCCTGGTTTAACAAACAGGCTGTCTTGGCAATTTCTTCGATTGCTTCATCCGTAAAAGTCAGCTTCACCCCTTCCGTTTCCAGCAGTGATTTGTACTGTTTTATCAAGGCATTGTTCGGTTCAGTAAGAATCTGTTTAAAGTTCTCCTCGGTCAGGCTGTTCAATTCAACCCTGATCGGAAACCTGCCCTGCAACTCCGGGATCAGATCCGATGGCTTGGTCATATGAAATGCCCCGGCTGCAATAAAAAGGATGTGATCTGTTTTTACCGAACCGTATTTAGTGACAACCGTCGATCCTTCCACGATTGGCAGTATATCCCGTTGAACCCCTTCTCTTGATACATCCGGACCAGATCCATGATAATCTTTACCGGCAATTTTGTCAATTTCGTCAAGAAATATAATTCCTAACTGTTCCGCTTTTTTCAATGCTTCACTGGTCACGGCATCCATATCGATCAATTTTTGCGCTTCTTCCTGCTCCAGGATCGTTCGGGCTTCCTTTACCGGAACCCGGCGCTTTTTTTTCTTTGGTGGCATCAAGTTGCCCAGCATGTCCTGCAGGTTAATGCCCATCTCTTCCATGCCCTGCCCGCTGAACAAATCCCCGATGGGCGGTTTTCTTTCTTCAACCTCGATCTCCACCATCTGCTCTTCCAACTCTCCGTTTAAAAGCCTTTCCCTGACCTTGCGCTGTTCTTCCCTTGCCCGCTGCATCCTTTCGGCAAAGCTCTCTTCTTCAGAACCGGTTGAGGTTTCTTCCTGGGTTGGAGCGGCCTGAAAAAGAAATCCGAGCGGGTTTGCAGATTTGCTTTTCTTCTTCGGCAGGGGAGCGATGAGATCAACCAGCCTGTCATTGGCATTTTTCGTCGCCCTACCTTTTACTTCCATCATCCGATCGTTTTGGACAATCCTGACCGCGGTTTCCACCAGGTCCCTTATCATTGACTCCACGTCACGACCAATATAACCGACTTCGGTAAATTTAGTCGCTTCCACCTTAACGAAAGGTGCGTTTACCAGTCGGGCCAGGCGCCTGGCCAGTTCTGTTTTACCCACCCCTGTAGGGCCGATCATGACAATATTTTTAGGAATTATCTCTTCCTGCAAATCCTCATCCAGCTGCTGACGGCGGAACCTGTTGCGAAGGGCCACGGCAACACAGCGTTTGGCTTCCATTTGCCCGATTATGAAACGGTCGAGTTCATTTACGATTTGTGATGGTGTAAGTTCTTCTCTGGTCATATCAAACAATCAAACCCTTCTACAATTCTTCTATAATAATATTATCGTTCGTATAAACGCAAATTTCAGAGGCAATTTTCATAGCCTCTCCGGCTATCCTGGCCGGCGGCAGTTCAGCATTGCGGACCAGGGCCTTGGCCGCTGCCTGGGCATAAGCAGCCCCGGAACCGACAGCCGCTATCCCGTCATCAGGTTCAATTACCTCGCCGGTACCGGAAATTAAAAGGATCGCATCACTGCTGGCGGCCACCATTAAAGCTTCCAGCCTCCTCAAAACCCGGTCGGTCCGCCATTCTTTAGCCAGTTCCACTGCAGCGCGCAGAAGGTTACCCTGGTAGCTTTCCAGCTTGCCTTCCAGCTTTTCACACAGGGTCAGTGAATCGGCTACCGCTCCGGCAAAACCGGCAATAATTTTGCCTTCATAGAGGCGGCGCACCTTCCGGGCCCCGTGCTTTACAATGGTGCTGTTACCAAAAGTAACCTGACCGTCTCCAGCCACGGCAACTTTATCGTCAATCTTTACTGCAACAATGGTTGTCCCTTCATACATCTGTTTAACGCCTCTTTCGGCTATTTTCGGGGAAAAGCGGAATGGTAAACCTCACTCAGCCGTTCCCGGGTAATATGGGTATAAATCTGAGTTGTCGATATACTGACATGACCCAGCATTTCCTGGACCACCCTTAAATCCGCCCCACCTTCGAGCAAGTGGGTGGCAAATGAATGCCGCAGCGAATGGGGGCTGATCCCTTCTTTATGCGAAACCTGTTGAATATACTTGCGAAAAATATAGCGCACTCCCCGGTCGCTCAAAGGACGGCCCCATTTGTTCAGAAACAACTCCTGGTATATTACACCGCCTTTATTCTTGCCGGCCAAAACCGGCCGGATCTTCTCAAGATACTCAGTAATCAATCCTGAAGCAACCGTTCCCACCGGGACCAGCCGCTCCTTGCTGCCTTTACCATGGACCTTGATCAATCTTTCTTCCATTTGTAGCGAAGAAAGACGCAGCCCGACCAGTTCACTCACCCTCAGGCCGGATGCATAAATGACTTCCAGCAAAGCCCGGTCCCTAAATCCCAGGGTCGTGCGGCTGTTGGGGGCTTCCAGGAGCTCCTGGACTTCATGCCGGTACAGGAATCGGGGCAGCGTTTTTTCTATTTTGGGACGGGTAACGGTCGCCCACTTCCCGCTTTCAACTACCCCTTCTTTTTGTAAAAAGAACAAAAAAGAACGCGTCGCAGATAATTTACGAGCAATTGATCGACGCGAATAACCTCTTTCTTTAAGCCAGGCAAGGTAACTCCTGAGCTTAAGGTGATTGACCTCAATCAGTTCGGCCTGGTTCACGGCCTCCAATCCCAGAAACTGGACTAAATCATTCCGGTAAGCCTGCAAGGTCAAAGGTGAAGCGTTTTTTGACACATAAAGATAACTTAAAAAACGATCAAGACAATAATTTATTTTCACAACGCAACACCTATATTATCCTAACATAACTATTCGCTGGTTGCAAGCAAATATGCTTGTTTTTAAAAAAATTCCACCTATTCAAATCTTAACCGATTTACCTGGAGGCGGTAACTTTATTCCTGGCCGGCTCCTGCTCATGGGCGCAGTCCTTGTTGGAACAGCGAATCACTTTTTTCTTGCCCTTCCTGGCCTCGGTCATAATTGAACCGCACCGGGGGCAGCTTTCAGGCAGGGGTTTGTTCCAGAGGGAAAAAGTACATTCCGGGTAGTTCTCACAGCCGTAAAATGTCCTTCCTTTTCTGGACCGGCGTTCCACGATCATTCCCTCGTCGACCGGGCAGGCCACTCCGGTTTCTTTAAGGACCTTTTTAGTGTACTTACATTCCGGGTAAGAGGGGCAGGCCAGGAAACGCCCGAACCGGCCGTGTTTGTATACCAGGTTTTCCCCGCAGTGAGGGCAGGTTTCATCGCTAACTTCAGGGGTGATTTCAACTTTTTCAATCTTTTTATCAGCCTCAGCCAGGCGATCTTTGAAATAGCCGTGGTAAAATTCGTTAAGCACTTTCAGTCCATTTTCTTTACCTTCTTCAATTTCGTCCAGGCGCTGTTCCATCCTGGCTGTAAAGTCAATGTCTATGATTTCCGGAAAATAACTGACCATTAATTCGACTACCACAAAGCCTACTTCTGTAGGGACAAAGGCCTTATTTTCCTTGATCACGTAACCCCTGCTCTGGATCGTTTCTATGATCGGGCTGTAAGTGCTGGGGCGCCCGATTCCTTTTTCCTCCAGGGTTTTAATCAGTGAGGCTTCATTGTAGCGGGGGGGAGGTTTGGTGAAGTGCTGCTCCGGGAGCAATTCCAGGAGGCTCAGCTCCTGGCCTTCTTCCAGATCCGGCAGAATGGTTTCTTCTTCCATATCATCGACCTGGTACAGGACCAGGAACCCCGAAAAACGCAGGGTAGAACCGGTAGCTTTAAAGGTGTACTCCCCGGCCCTGATATTAACCCGCACCTGGTCGTAAATGGCGGGGTTCATCTGGCTGGCCACCATGCGGTTCCAGATTAATTTATAGAGACGGTTTTGATCCCTGCTCAAATGTTTTTGGATCGAGGCCGGCTCGCGCTTAATTGAGGTGGGCCTGATGGCCTCGTGCGCTTCTTGTGCTCTTTTGCCGGCTTTATAGATCGGTGCTTTTTCAGGCAAAAAGTCCCGGCCATACTTATCAGAGATCAGGGAGCGGGCCTCTGACTGGGCCTGGGTGGAAACCCTGGTAGAGTCGGTCCTGATGTAGGTTACCAGGCCGACCGTTTCCCCCGAGCCAATGTTAATTCCTTCATAAAGCTGCTGGGCGATACTCATGGTTTTACGGCTGGTAAACCCGAGCTTGGCTGAAGCTTCCTGCTGGAGGCTGCTGGTGGTAAAAGGAGCAAAAGGTTTCCTTTTACGCTGGCTGCGGGTTATCTTTTCGACAATATATTTCTCCCCGCCGACGGCAGCAACAACCTGGTCGGTGTCGCTTTTATTTTTCAGCTCAATCTTTTTCCTGTTATGGCGCTCCAGGGAAGCTTTAAAGCGGCTTTTGGTTTTTTCTTCGCGGAGGTGTGCCTTGAGGCTCCAGTATTCCTGGGGTTCAAAATTGCTGATTTCCTCTTCGCGATCGCAAATCAAACGGACTGCCACCGACTGGACCCTGCCCGCACTGAGACCGCTTCTGACTTTGCGCCACAAAAGGGGGCTAATTGAATAACCCACCAGGCGGTCAAGAATACGCCTGGCCTGCTGGGCATCAACCCTGCTGTAATCGATCAGGCGGGGGTTTTTAAATGCTTCTTTCACTTTCTCCCTGGTTATTTCATTAAACTCGACCCGGTGAGGCTCTTCCTGGTCCAGTTCCAGGGCCCGGCTGATATGCCAGCAGATAGCTTCACCTTCCCGGTCGGGGTCGGCGGCCAGAAAAACCTTTTTTGCTTTTTTAGCCTTATCTTTCAGCACTTTTAATATTTTCCCTTTGCCCCTGATGGTAATGTATTTGGGGGTGAAATTGTTTTCGATCTCAACCCCCAGTTTGCTCCTGGGCAGGTCGATCAGGTGCCCCTGGGAGGCAAGCACCTGGTAATTTTTACTGAGAAATTTTTTTATGGTCCGTGCCTTGGTCGGCGATTCGACTATGACCAGGTTCATATTTAACGCTCCTTAAACTTTAAAAAAGGATTCAGAAAAATTACTCTCCGCAAGGTATTTTATCACACCTGTCAAATCCGGCAAAAATATTTTCCGGGTGTCTGGCGGATGATCTTCTTTAATTCCAGCTCTAACAGGGCGGTTATCACTTCCGAAGCACTGCTTTCGCAGGCCTGAATTATATCATCAATATGGATCGGCTGGTACGGAATTATATCCAACAGGTCACTTTCCAGATCGTTCAGGGTTAAAACAGCGCTGTCCAGGGTCAACTGTTCTTCCAGCGACGGCTTCACCATGATTTCAGCCAGGATATCTGCTGCCGATTCAACCAGGTGGGCCCCTTCCTTGATCAGCTGATGACAACCACGGCTGTAAGGGCTGCCGATATTACCGGGAACGGCAAAAACTTCCCGGTTTTGTTCCAGGGCGCAATCCGCCGTGATCAGGGAGCCGCTCTTGGCCGTAGCCTCCACCACCACCGTTCCCAGGGATAGACCGCTGATAATGCGGTTTCTTTGCGGGAAATGACCGGGCAGGGGTTTTGTGCCCAGGGGAAACTCACTGATCACCGCCCCCGTTGCGGCAATCTGTTCCATTAAATCGGTATTTCCGGGAGGATAACAGTTATCCAGGCCGCACCCCAGTACTGCCACGGTATTACCATTATTGTCCAAACAGCCCCGGTGGGCGGCCGTATCAATGCCGAGAGCCATCCCGCTTACCACGGCCACCCCTGCTGCGGAAAGTTCCCCGGCCAGGCGGTGAGCCGCTTCCTTACCGTAAAAAGTGGAACGCCTGCTGCCAACTATCGCCACTGCCGGACGGTCCATCCCCTGCAATGAGCCGCGACAGTAAAGGAGCGGAGGTGGACATGGAAGCTGTTTTAACAGGAGTGGATATTCTGAAGAATCAACGGATATCAATTTAATTCCCTGTTCCTTGATCCGCTCCCACTCCCGGGCCGGGTCCAGCTTTTTCCGTTCTGCTGCCAGCCTTGTTTCATATCCCTGCAAACCATCGGCCTGTTTCAACTGCCCTTCAGCAGCTGCCCAGGCTTTACCAGCAGTTCCAAAGTGTTCAATCAGGGCTGTTATTCGCCTGGGGCCAAGAAAGGGAATGCAGTTCAGAGCATTTAGATAAATAAGTTCTTCACGTTCTAAAGTAGTCATTCTGGCGGCACCTCGTAAATATAATTAAAAGGGATTTATTTTCACATTAAGAACCGGGCCTTTTGTAAAGCCCGGAAAAATCAATCTTTTAAAATGTCCCCTAAAAAATCGGCACCCCCGGCCGGCAACTAAGCCTGCCCCTGCTTGAGCCGATCCAGGATATTTTTAGCTTCTCCAAATTCAGGCAATTTGCGGCAGATCAGTCCATATTCCAGGCTGTCTACCAGGGCAATCCAGCTGGCTTCGATCACGTTCGGAGACACTCCGACAGTGCCCCAGCTTCTCTGATCGTCCCTGGTTTCAATAAGGACCCTGACCTGGGCCCCGGTTCCGTCAACCCCGTCAATAACCCGCACCTTGAAGTCAGTAAGCTTAAATTTCTTCAGGTCCGGATATACTTCTTCCAGGGCCTTGCGCAGGGCGTTGTCCAGGGCGTTTACCGGCCCGTTTCCTTCGGCTGCAGTGTGAATCTGGACGTCACCCACCCGCACTTTTATAGTCGCCTCCGAATAAAGCTGGCCATCTTCCCTCTTTTCAATGATCACCCTGAACCCTTCCAGCTTGAAAAGGGGCCGGTATGCTTTCATCATTTTCAAAATCAGCAGTTCAAAAGAACCTTCGGCGCCCTCAAACTGGTAACCGTAATGCTCCATTTCCTTCAGTTTTTGCAGGACGGATTCCGTTTCAGGCTGGTCTTTTCTTAGATGGTAAGCTTGATCGTTGGTTTTGATGGTGATGCTGCTGCGCCCGGAAAGCTCCGAGACCAGGAACCGGCGCTGGTTGCCCACCAGCTCAGGATCAGTATGTTCATAAGTGGCCGGTTTTTTATTGACCGCGTCAATGTGGACCCCGCCTTTGTGGGCAAAAGCGTTATATCCCACGTAAGGCTGTTGATCGGGGGGCGCAATATTGATCAGTTCAGCCACATAACGGGACAGTTTGGTAATGCTTTTAAGCTGTTCCGGTGAAACAACATCCAGTCCCATTTTTAACTGGAGGTTGGGTATTATCGTGCACAGGTTGGCATTGCCGCAGCGCTCTCCGTAGCCGTTTATTGTCCCGTGGATATGAGAAATTCCTTCCTGGGCGGAAAGCAGGGAATTTGCCGTAGCCATATCGGCATCATTGTGGGCATGAATGCCCAGGGGCACCCTAACTTTTTCCTTTACCACAGACAGGATCGCTGAAAGTTCCCAGGGCATCAGCCCGCCATTGGTATCACATAAGACGACTACATCGGCCCCGCCCCTGGACGCAGCTTCGATAGTCGACAGGGCATATTCAGGGTTGGCTTTGTAACCGTCGAAAAAGTGCTCGGCATCATAGATTATTTCCCGGCCGAGAGATTTAAGGTATCCGATGCTGTCTTCAATCATGGCCAGGTTTTCTTCAAGGGTGGTCTTAAGGGCATCAGAAACGTGAAAATCCCAGCTCTTGCCAAAGATGGTCACCGCATCCGTGCCCGCCTCGACCAGAGCCTTGATATTCGGATCATCGGCGACAGAACCGCCGGGCCTGCGGGTGCTGCCAAAAGCGCAAAGCCGGGCATTATGAAAATTAACCGTGGCCGCTCTTTTAAAAAATTCAATGTCCTTGGGGTTGGAACCGGGCCAGCCGCCCTCTATATATTTGACTCCGAATTCATCAAGCTTCTCGGCAATTTTAAGTTTGTCTGCTACCGAAAGCGATACCCCTTCTCGCTGTGAACCGTCTCTTAATGTCGTATCATAGATATCAACTGTGCGCATTTCTGGCCTCCTGCATCTTCGGAAAGTAAAATTAATTGGTATTATACTATACCGCCCGGCAAAGTGTCCAATATAATTTTGAGTCTTAGAAGTTATATCCCCGGTTATGCCCGTTCCAAGCAACCGGTTTTATGCTTTTTCGACAAAGGGTTTATGAACAAAAAAGCGAATTATATTAAGATAGATAAAGAGAAGCTGAGCTAAACCGGCCACAGCCGGACGTAAGTTTGCAGAAATTACCGTTTCCAGCCAGCACGGCTTCATTAAAAAAGGAGTGATCATCTAACTATGCGCATAGCCATTTTTTCAGACAGCTGGTATCCTTACGTGAGCGGGGTAAACCGCTCCATCGAAATCTTTAAAATGGAATTGGAAAAACGCGGCCACCGGGTTTTCCTCTTTGTCCCCGCTTGTGGAACCTACGACCATGAGGAGCCGGGCGTATACCGTTTCACCTCCATACCGGCAGTATTTAATCCCGGCTTCAGGCTGGCAATCCCTTTTTCTCCCCGGTTAACAAAAACAGTTAAAGAGCTTTCAGTTGACCTGATCCACTCGCAGTCCCCAATGATAATGGGACGGGCGGCCATGTCCTGCAGCCGCCGCCTTGACCTGCCCCTGGTTTTTACCCACCATACCCTGTACGATCTGTATACTCATTATGCCGGCGCCCTGGCCGGACCGGCCACCCGCTATCTGACCTCTTACGTCCGCCGTTACGCCAACCGCTGCGACCTGGTCATAACCCCAACCGGGATAGTAGCCGAACGCCTATCAGAAAGGGGTATTACCGCGCCGCTGCGGGCGGTATCGACCGGCGTGGTCCTGGATGAGTTTGAACAGTGCGACCAAAACTGGCTCTGCCGCAGCCTGAACCTGGATCAAGATACTCCGCTGATCCTGTGCGTGGCCCGGCTGGGTCTGGAAAAAAATATCTTTTTACTGCTGGACAGCTTTGCCCGGATCAATCAGCGCCTGCCCGAAACCCGCCTGGTGCTGGCCGGGCTGGGGCCGCTGCGCAATAAAATTCGCCCTTATGCAAAGTCGTTGGGCCTGGAAGACCGGTTCTTTCTCCTGGATCGTGAATTTTCACGCCGCGACCTGGCCTCAATCTATGCTTCAGCCGATCTTTTCCTTTACCCCTCGGTTACGGAAACCCAGGGTATTATCATTAACGAGGCCCATGCGGCAGGCCTGCCGGTCGTGGCAGTGGGCGCCCACGGGGTTGCGGAAATGGTCGAAGACGGGGTGGATGGGATCCTGACCGAACCCGATCCGGACGCCCTGGCCGGGGCGGCGGTGAAAGTTTTGGAAGATCAAGCGCTCCGCGAGCGCCTAAGTCGGGGTGCCTATCAAGCCGCCCGGCGCATTACTTCCGGCCAGATGGCTGAGAAGATGATTTCCGTTTACCAGGAAGTCCTTTCCGGCAAAAGCGAAGGTTAGAACAATGCCGGTTAGAAAGCGCTGTCAAAATCAACCAGCCGGTAACATTCAGGCGGCAGTTCCCTCAAAAACTGGGAAGGGCCCTCGGACACGGCCCCGTAATTGCGGTAATCCTCGATATATGTGCTCAAATAAAGGAACCGCTTGGCCCTGGTAGCTGCAACATAAAAAAGGCGCCTTTCTTCATCCATGGCAGCCGGGCCGACCTGATGGCTCGGAAACTGGCCCTGGTTCATGCCGATGATAAAGACAGCGTCCCACTCCTTGCCCTTGGCGCTGTGGATGGTGGACAGGGTCAGCTGCTCGCCTGCGCCTGTCCCGGCGGCGCTGGTGTCGGCAAAAACAGACTCTTCCAGGGCCAGTGATTCAAGGAAGGCGGGCAGGTTTTCAAACCGTTCCGCATAGATGGCCAGCCGCTCGATGCCCCGGAACCGGTCTTCATACTGGTCGGGATAGTTTTGTTTTAAAATGTCATCATAATTAGCGTCCAAAACGGCCCCGATCAGGCCTGGCACGTAATCCTGCCCGCTTTTATAAATCAGCTCCAGGGTCCCTCTTAAGGCTTCCCAGCCTTCTTTGCCCCGGGCCGGCGACTCATTACCGGCAATCACCGCTTCCAGGGGGTTGTTATAAGCTTTTAACCTGGACCACAGCTTGTCAAATGAAGCCTGCCCCACCCCTCTTTGGAGGGTGGCAATCCGGCGCCAGGAATTTTCGTCATGGGGATTGTAGATCACCTTCAGGTAGGCCAGGACATCCTTGACATGGGCTTTTTGAAAAAATTTGACCCCGCCATAAGTCCGGTAGCTGATCCCCCTGCGAGAGATGGCAAATTCTACTTCCGGGGTCAGGTACGAACTGCGGTACAGCACGGCAATATCATTTAAAGAAATGCCGTTATTCTGCAGCTCCCAGATATTCTGGAGGACAAACGAAGCTTCCTGCCGGGCATCGAAGACTTTGGCCACCATCGGCCTCTCGCCCGGGGGGTTCTTGGAAAAGAGGGTCTTTTGGAGCTGATCCCGGTTGTAGCTGATCAGGTTGTTGGCCAGTTCCACAATTTCGGGGCTGCTGCGGTAGTTCTGTTCCATGCGCACCACCTGGCAGCGATCATATTTTTCCGGGAAAGATAAAATGTTGCCGATATTGGCATAGCGAAAAGCATAGATCGACTGGGCATCGTCCCCGACCACGCAAATCGAGCTGGCGCCGGCAAACAAGTCAATAATCCGGGCCTGGACGACATTGGTGTCCTGGAACTCGTCGACCAGGACATGTTTGAACCGCCGCCGGTACTGGTCCCTGATCAGGGGGTTATTTTCAAAAAGATCCAGCCAGCAGAGCAGTAAATCATCGAAATCAAAGGCATTGCTTTCCCTTTTCTTCTGTTCATACAGCCCGGCAACCTGCTCGATCGTCTCCAGGTACTCCAGCCTGTAGGGATAGTCCTCTTCCATTACTTCCCTGATGGTGAGTCCTGAGTTACGGGCCTGGCTGATGATCCGTCCTAAAAGGCCGCGCTTCATAATTAACTTGCGATCTTCGTCGCTGACATCAAGGTTGCCCAGGATTTGCTTCAAGGCTGACCTGCTGTCGTCTTCATCAAAAATGGTAAAGTTAGGGGTCCTTCCCATCCGGTCTGCATGCCTTCTCAGGATCCGCGAGCCGATGCTGTGAAAAGTCCCCGCCCACAAATCACGGGGCCAAAACCCCAGTAAATCTTCCAGGCGTTCTTTCATCTCCCCGGCAGCTTTGTTGGTAAAAGTGAGCAATAAGAGCTGTTCCGGTTGAATCCCGCATTTAATCAGGTGGGCTGCCCGAAAAATAAGGGCCCGGGTTTTCCCGGAACCGGGGCCGGCCAGGCCCAGGAGGGCCCGGTCTTCGGTGGTGGCAAATTCATACTGCTGGGGGTTTAGTTCATGCTGCAGGAGTTCAGTCCACTGCTGATCGGGTTTAAGCGGAGAATGTTCTGCAAAGAAGTGTTCATCCATAGGTCCATATCCTTTCTTCAAATAACCGTAACACTACAGCGCATCATAACATATTTTTTATTCCTCTTCCACTTCCACCGGGAAGCAAAATAGCGCTTAATACCTTCAAAATGGGGAGCAAATTAAGTCATACCTGGATTGGGCTTCATTTGCTTGACAGGGTTATAAATTTTAAATAAGATATGATTGTTATTCCTCAGTGACATATTATTTGTAACTTTTCTAATTATATACAGCCGAACGCGGGGATTATAAAATGGTCAAGGACGTAAAAGAAATTTTGCTGGAAGTTTTACAGGCCACCCTTCCCATTGTCGTGGTGGTTTCTTTGATCCTGTTATTCTTCCTCCAGGCTCCGATCAGCCTGTTCTGGCAGTTTATCGCCAGCGCAGTGATGGTTACATCAGGCCTCTTTCTTTTCCTGGTCGGGGTCAGGGTAGCCCTGCTGCCGATCGGGGAAATGATCGGCTCGGAACTGGTCACCCGCGGATCACTGGCGATCTTATTGATCTCCGCTTTTATATTCGGATTTGTAATCACAGTTGCTGAGCCTGACGTCCGGGTCCTGGCCCACCAGGTCGACATAGCATCAAGGGGGGCCATTGAAGCGGGTATTTTAATAACCGCGGTGTCGATCGGAGTGGGCTTTTTTGTATCGGTAGCCATCCTGCGCATCCTGCTCGGCATTCCCATCCGCTATCTCCTGGCCGCCGGATATATTTTAATCGTGATATTATCTTTCTGGGTCCCCCCCGACTTTGTGGCCATCTCTTTTGATGCCGGAGGGGTAACTACCGGGCCGATGGCAGTACCCTTTATCCTGGCCCTGGGAGTGGGGGCCACTTCTGTAATGGGGGGTAAATCAACTATTTCAGATACCTTTGGCTTGATCGGGCTGGCCTCTATCGGGCCGGTGATCGGGGTCCTGATCCTGGGGGTGATTTACGGTTGAGCCTCGGTGATATTTTTCAAGGCTATGACGAAGTGCTTGCAGAGGTCCTGGTTGCTTTAACCCCAATTCTGGTTTTATTCCTGGTCTTCATGCTGGTTTATAAATTGCCCAAAGAAATGCTGATCAAATTTATCGTAGGGGTAGTATTTTCCTTTGCCGGCCTGGCCCTGTTTCTGCAGGGGGTTAAAGCAGGTTTCATGCCGGTCGGCTCTGAAATGGGAGCGATCCTGGGCAACCTGCCCTATAAATGGATCCTGATTCCCCTGGGTTTCATTCTTGGTTTTGTAGCAACCATGGCTGAACCGGCTGTTAGAATCCTCAGCAGTGAGGTTGAAGAGAGTTCCAGCGGGTATATAAAAAGCAACATCATTTTGTACACTCTTTGCCTGGGCGTGGGAATCTTTATTGCCCTGGGCATGACCAGGATTGTCTACGGCATCCCCTTCTACTACATCATCATCCCCGGCTACCTGCTGGCCATAATTCTGATGTTTTTTTCGCAGCCCTCTTTTACGGCCGTCGCCTTTGACTCCGGCGGTGTCGCCACCGGCCCGATGACCGTAACCTTTATCATGGCCCTGGCCGTGGGTGCCGCCGATGTTATAGAAGGAAGAGATGCTGTGATAGACGGTTTTGGTCTGATTGCCCTGGTAGCCCTGGCCCCGATTATTATGGTCATGCTGCTCGGATTTTTATATCCCACCGAAGAAGATGATGAAGAAGATCAAGGCCAGGGAGAAGAAACCGGCGTTAGCCCGGATTTACCGGAACCCGAATCTAAGGAAACAGCAGTGCCCGAAGATCAACTGGCAGAGGATACAACTCAAGATCAACCGGCTGATTACGAATCCCAGTCAACGGAACAGGCAGAAGATGAAAATGACCGGAGCCAGGAAAAACAAAAAGATTCCGGAACCGGTGAATTTGAGCATAGATCGACAGGTAACGATAATTTTGATGAGGAGGGTAATGGTCATGACCCAGATACCAAAGCATGATTTAATTGTAACCATTGTTAAAAAAGGCTGCTCCGAGAGGATCATCAGGGCCTCCAATGAAGCCGGGGCTGAAGGAGCCACCATTATACCGGCCCGGGGTACGGGCGTCCATGAAAAGAAACAGCTGCTGGGTATTCCGATCGAACCGGAAAAAGAGATTATTTTTACAATAATCCAGGAACACAAAACTGAACAGGTTTTAGATTCCATCATCAAGGCCGGCAACCTGAATAAATCGGCAACTGGTGTAGCCTTCGTCCTGGAATTAAAGCAGGTGGTCGGAGTGGTGCACCTGGTAAAAGAACTGGGGTTGGAACCGGATAGAAATCAGAAATAAAATTCAGGAGGATTTAATCCTCCTGAATTTGTAAAGCCCACTTTTTTAATGGTCTTCTACAATTTTGTAAACTCATCCTTCCCTGCCCCGCAAACCGGGCAGACCCAGTCATCTGGGAGTTCTTCAAAAGGAGTGCCCGGGGCGATACCACCATCGCTGTCTCCTTCGGAGGGATCATAAACATAACCACATACTTCGCATTCCCATTTATCCATGCAGTTCTCCTCCTTTCAGGGATTTAAATGCTTCTGTATTATAATTACGATTTTTAATATGAATTTCCTGCCTGTGCCAAAAATGAACTAAACATAATCTTAGGGAGGGACAACAACATATGTTAGCAAAAGTAGATTCCTGCACCATCGTCGGCATTGAAGGGGTACCGCTTGAAATAGAAGTCGATATTACCGACGGCCTTCCTGCCTTTGACATCATCGGACTGCCCGATGCCTCTGTAAGGGAAGCAAAAGAAAGGGTCCGGGCCGCGATCCGCAACAGCGGGTTTGATTTTCCCTTTAAACGGGTCACCGTCAACCTGGCCCCCGCAGACCTGAAAAAAGAAGGTTCTTCCTTTGACCTGGCCATTGCCGTCGGCTTCCTGGCCGCCACCGGGCAAATTCCCCGCACTGAAAAACTGGAAACCGGAGTTTTCATCGGCGAACTGTCCCTGGATGGTAATTTGCGGAGCATCAATGGCACCCTGGCCATAGCGCTGTCCATGGCCGGCCTTCCCTCCCACCACAACAAGGCCCTCTACCTGCCTGAAGCAAACGGGCCGGAAGCGGCCCTGGCCAACGACGTCAAGATATTCGGTATAACCACCCTGGCCCAGCTGGTCCGGCATTTGCGCGGCGATGAAGATCTGCAGCCGGCCCTGGCATTATCCCGGGCATCAGATAAAGATACAACCCCCGAACTTGATTTCAAGGAAGTCAAAGGCCAGGAAACGGCCAAGCGGGCCCTTGAAATCGCCGCCGCCGGGGCCCACAACCTGCTCCTTTATGGCCCTCCGGGCAGCGGAAAAACAATGCTGGCCCGCAGGATACCTTCCATCCTCCCCGCTCCCACCGGCGATGAGGTGCTGCAAATAACCCGGATCCACAGCGTTGCCGGC
>SKMK01000075.1 GCA_007121075.1 Syntrophomonadaceae bacterium | reverse complement strand
CTTAACCCCCCACTGAGTCAATAGCTAGCGGGTTAAGCTTTTGTATTACGCCCCGGAAAAAATAAACCGAGTTATAATTCAAGGTTTGAGTATCTGGCGATCACCACAACCGGGTATATTTTAAAATCTAAACTCAAGTTGATAGACACTGAAAAAGGTTATGCTAATTTAGCTAATGAGCTCTTTCGTTGATAAAAAGAACGGTTCTGGTATTTATGCCCTTGTATTACATGCCATAAAAAAACAGGGGAGATATTTGGTCTCCCCTGTTTTTAAGTATTAGCGAGGTGAACTAACACTTATGTGAAACTGATTTAGAACAGGTCCCACCAGTCGGGAACTGCTTCTGCGCCAGGAGCTACGTTGCTCATAGCGAAGCTTTCATCGATTTCAGCCATGCCGACAACTTCCATGTCTTCCATCAGGTAAGCACCGGACCAGGGGCTGCTGACGTCGATGAAACGCCTTGTGGTTCCATCAGAAGTGCGGGCGAACTGGTCGATGTTGAAGTAGTTGCCTACGTAGTCAGCACCAGAGGCAAAGCCGACTTTGTCAGCAAAGTCAGTGGTGTATTCGCCGTCTGCATCGGTGAACCAGAAGGTATCTGCTACACCCTGCAGCTCGGGAATGTGAGTGGTGCGGTAGGGACCGTAAGCTGCTTCAAAGTCCTGGCTGAGGCCGCCGGAGTATCCGGCATTTGCTTCAACCTGGACCGCCCAGATCTGGTTGGTTAAAGCTTCGCGGGTGACTGAACTGAATTCATCGCTGCCCTCAACTTGCAGTATTTCAAAGGCAGAGGCGCCGTCAGCAAGAAGTTCTAACTGATCAGCTGATAAATCGCCAGCTATTGCATCATCAACAATCAGGTCCATCAAGGTTGATTCAGTTTCTTCGCCCTGGTAAGCCATGGCGGGGGTTAATTCACCGGTGGTAGCATCAGAGAACCACCATCCGGGGAAGTCCCCATCAGCTTCAAGGTAAACATGATCTGTTGTAGTATACATGGTCTTCGGCGGGGCGCAGAGTTCAATTGCGCTGGTTACGGTCAGGTTGCGCACTGCGTCGGGAGCAGTTACCCAGTCCTGGTCGTCGCTGACGGTAATAACGCCGCGAACCTGGCTGGTGTCCATAACCTTGGTCATTTCGCCTTCGCCTTCAATGGTTTGCTTCAGTTCGGCGCCGGTGTTGCAAAGGTGGCCGACCTGCTTCATAAGGTCGATGGTGCCGTCCATCTTATACTCGGCATTGTGAGTCATACTGCCTGCAGCAAAAGCCGGTGCTGCAAAGGCCAATACAAATACGATTGCCAGTGTTACTGCTAATGTCTTTTTCACGCTTTTAAACACTCCTTTAATTATAAAAATTTTATCTTGCTTAAAACACCTCGCTACAATTGAATTTAACATTTGGTAAAAGGTTTGTCAATAGTCTTTTAAGAAATTATTAAGATATGTTAATAAAATTAGCCGCCAGGCTGTAACTGGAGAGAGCTGCAAATAACTAAGTCTTATAACTTACAAAAGGAAACTTTTTACAGGACACTTTTTTTGATTTTAATTTGTAAGAAGAGGGCATATAAGATAAAGAGATAGAAAAAAGCAGGGGAGTTATTTACTCCCCTGCTTTTAAGTATTAGCGAGGTGAACTAACACTTACGTGATACTGGTTTAGAACAGGTCCCACCAGTCGGGTACTGCTTCTGCGCCAGGAGCTACGTTGTCCATGGAGAAGCTTTCATCGATTTCAGCTGTGCCTACTACGGTCATGTCTTCGTGCAGGTAAGCACCGGACCAGGGGCTGCTGATGTCGATGTAACGCTGGGTTGTTCCTTGAGAAGTGCGGGCGAACTGGTCAATGTTGAAGTAGTTGCCTACATAGTCCTCACCGGAAGCAAAGCCGACTTTGTCAGCATATTCATCGGTGTATTCGCCGTCTGCATCGGTGAACCAGAAGGTGTCTGCTACACCCTGCAGCTCTTGAATGTGGTCACCATAGTATGGTCCGTAAGCAGCTTCGAAGTCCTGGCTCAGGCCGCCGGAGTATCCGGGATCTGCTTCAACCTGGGCTGCCCAGATCTGGTCGGTCAGCTCATTGTGGGTGACTGAGCTGAACTCATCGCTGCCCTCAACTTGCAGTATTTCAAAGGCAGAGGCGCCGTCAGCAAAAAGTTCTAACTGATCAGCTGATAAATCGCCAGCTATTGCATCATCAATAATCTGGTCCATCAAGGTTGATTCTGCTTCTTCGCCCTGGTAATACATAGCGGGGGTTAATTCACCGGTGGTAGCGTCAGAGAACCACCATCCGGGGAAGTCCCCATCAGCTTCAAGGTAAACATGTTCGGTTGATGTGTACTCAGTCTTCGGCGGTGCGCAGAGTTCAATAGCGCTGGTAACGGTCAGGTTGCGCACTGCATCTTCTGCAGTGACCCAGTCCTGATCGTCGGCTACTGTAAGGACGCCGCGAACCTGGTTGGTGTCCATAACTTTGGTCATTTCGCCTTCACCTTCAACGACCTGCTTCATTTCGGCACCGGTGTTGCAAAGATGGCCGACTTGCTTGGTGATGTCGATATCGCCGTCCATGTGATATTCAGTACTGTGGTTCATGCTGCCGGCAGCAAATACCGGTGCTGCAAGGCCCAGTACAAAGACGATAGCTACTGCTACTGCTAATGTCTTTTTCACTTTCTAACCACTCCTTTTTAAATATTATTTTCAGTTGAGCACCTCGCTCATAAAAGAAATTAACATCCTCCCCCGGGGACAGTCAAGGGGTTATTAAGAAATTATCTATAAATGTTGAGGATTTTTTAAGAAATAGGGTGGTTGCTGTTAATATATGTTATATCCAGAACATACTTACATACTCTGAAAAGCAGTAAAAATGGGCTTTCAAGTCTAATTTGGGTGATAATTACATCCAAATAGATTATTGTGTGAGCCTGTTTGTGGGTTTTAACAATTTAAGCTTTCGTTTCCGCTCTTCACAGCGGTGGTGGTTTGTGGTAGATTAACTAAAGGATTTGGCTTAATGATTTAAGATTGGAGCAGCCGATGAAAAAACAGATGATCAAGGATATGCGCATCGGCGATGATATGGAAACGCAGGTGCTGGTGCTTGAAGCGAACAAGACTGCTTTTAGTGCCCCCCACCGGGCCGGGAAGCATTTCCTGAAGTTGGTGCTGGGCGATGTCAGCGGACGGATCAAGGCGGTCATGTGGGATCCGCCCGGTGATGATGTTACTATAGAACCGGGTGACGTGGTTTTCGTCCGGGGTAGCGTGGGCGAATACCACGGCCCGCAGGTCGTGATCAGCGATTTAAGGAAGCTTGACCCTTCGAAAGTTAACCGCTCATTTTTTCAGCCTGTATCCGTACGCAGCCCGGAAGAAATGATGGGCGAATTGAAACAGGTTATAGAGGAAGAAATTAACGATGAGCATTTGACGGCGCTGATGAAGGTTTTTTTCGGAGACAGTGAGTTTGCCCGCCGCTTTGCCCTGGCCCCGGCGGCGCGGACCATCCATCATAATTACGTCAGCGGGTTGCTGGAGCATACTCTGGAAGTAATCCATTTCTGCCGCAGCCTGGCAGAAACTTATACGGGTCAGATCCAACTGGATTTGCTTTTGGCCGGAGCGATCCTGCACGATGCCGGCAAGATCGAAGAGTACCGCCAGGACAGTCTCAGTTTTGAGTTTACCGACCGGGGCAAACTGGTCGGGCACATCAGCATCGGCAAGGAGATGCTTGATCAGAAGCTGGAAGAGCTGCCCGGTTTTCCTCCTTCGCTTAAGCTCGAGTTAGAGCACATGATCTTGACTCACCACGGGATGCGGGAATGGGGTTCGCCGGAAATCCCGAAGACGATCCATGCTTACGCTCTTTTCCATGCCGACCTGCTCAGCGCCCGCTTGAACCAGTTCATCAATGTTATGAACAGACACTCTACAGGCAGCGGGGACTGGACGGAATGGGACCGTTTCCTGGAAAGAAGCATCTACGTGCCGCCTCCCGGAGACGACCAATAAGGGACATGTTTTATCCCTTGCTTGAGCATCTTCTCATTCGGGGCAGGATTATGTCCCGGTTTCGGAGAACTATTAATATGAGCTTATTATAAGTTACTATATATAGAGGAAGAAAAAATTTAACCCGCTTAAATTTGGAGCAGCTACCAGAGAGTGACGGTGAAATAATTTGGGAAGAGCCGATCGGCCGAAAGGCATTATCAAAACCAGTGAGCGCAACCTGAAGGTAATTCCCCTTTACCAGGAAGCGCCTTATTATACCCGCATGGGGACTTACTATAACAGCAAGAACAAGCTTTCCAAGGCCCTGCTGTTTTTGCAGAAAGCGATCGAAATTGAGCCGGACAACCCGCTCAACCACTACAACCTGGCCTGTCTGCTGAGCAAGACCAACCGCCTGGAGGAAGCCAACCATATCTTTAAGCACATTGTCCGGAACATGGACCCGGATATGAGCGAATGCTACTTTTTCATGGCCGTCAATTACGGCCTGATGGAGGATCTGACCGAGGCCAGGCGCTGTTTGCTCAAATACCTGCACCTCTCCCCGGAAGGGGACATGGCCGAAGAGGCGGAAGACCTGCTCATTGCCATGGAAGACGACGAGGAGGAATACGAATCCGGCGACCGGAGCCTGGATACGGTCGAGAACGAAGCTTTGCTGGGCCTGATCGGGGATATAAGCGGGATCAATTTCAGGGAGCGCCTCTTAGAGGATGAAAATTTCCGGATGGCTTTACTGCGCGGCCTCTACCAGGGCAATGATATCGTCAAAGAAGCGATTATCAGGCTTTTGGGGGAAAGCGGTTGCACGGGGGGGCGGCAGGTCCTGGCCGATTTTGTGGCCAACCCCTGGATCAAGGAAAGGCTGCGCCAGGTGGCCATGCTTGAGCTGAAAAAACTGGAGCCCCAGGGTTCGTACAGGGTGTTCAGCGAAGGGGCTTTCCAACAAGTTACTCCCCAGAACTACCCCCTGCCGGCACCGGTTTGGCAGAGCGAATGGCAGCAGGTTTTGGAGTGCACCTTTGCCAACATGCGCCGCAGTGCTTACTACAGCGACGAATTTTATGAAGATGCCGAGGCGATCTGGATTGATTTTATCAACCACAGCTACCCCGAGGTGCCCCGGGTGGATAAACCCCAGACCTGGGCGGCGGGTCTGGAGTACTGCCTGGGCCGCTTTCATTTCCTTGGCCTGACCCAGAAAGAACTGGCCGAATCGTATGGGGTTTCGACAGCCAGCATCAGGAGGAAATACTCAGAAATTAACCGCCTTCTGCAGATAGACCAGAAGGCTTACCGCAACATGCTCACCTTCCTGACCGAGCATGAAGGGGAGCAGTTTTAATAACCGGTCTGGACGTATTCAAGGCCCCTTGTTGTAAAGGGGCTTTTGTATACTCAAAAAAAACCTGCCCGGGAAAGGGGCTGAGCAAAGATGTACTTAGAGTTGTCCGTTGAAACCACGGCCAGGGAACAGTGCATCAATATTACTCCCCGGATCAACGAGCTGCTGGCCGAAAACAAGGTCAGGGATGGATGCTGCACGGTGTTTGTTTCGCATACCACAGCGGCGGTTACGATCAACGAAGATGCCGATCCGGCGGTGATGGAGGATTTGCTTAGCTTTCTGCAGTCCATGGTCCCTTTAAAGGCCAATTACCGCCACAGCGAGGGCAACAGCGATGCCCACATCAAGGCCGCCCTGCTGGGCTGTTCCCTGCACCTGATTATCAGGAGCGGTTATTTAGATCTTGGAACCTGGCAGGGGGTTTTCCTGGCCGAGTTTGATGGCCCCCGCACCCGCAAGGTTAAGATCTGGATCGACGAATAGCATTTCACTACGGCAGATGAAAGGTAAAGGGCTACTTTGCCGGTGGTTGTGGTTATTTCTGGGAAGAAAGTTGTAAGCTGTTTTTTAAAGCTTACAACAGCTTGCTCAGTTTCCCGGCCGCTCATAAGGGGAAGCAGTCTTAAAACCCGGGTTTGCTGCCTGAAAAATTAAAATACATTAAGTTAAAAACTTTTAGCGGTATGTTAAGTGCCGGCGTAAATAAGGCCCGGCCGTAACATTTAACTGGAGTTAAAAAACAAACCTAAAACCGGGAGGGAGGCGGACATGGATCAATTACAGGAAAAGATCAAAAAAATTGCCGATCTGCTGGAAGAAAGCAATCACGTAGTGGTGCTAACCGGGGCCGGTGTGTCCACCGAAAGCGGGATCCCCGATTTTCGCAGCCCCGTGAACGGTCTCTGGACGGTAGTTGACCCCGAGCTTTTTACGATCCAGGGTTTTAAGGCCAACCCGGCGGCTTTTTACAGGGCAGGTACGCCCTTTTTCCGCCAGATTGAAAAAGCAAAACCCAATCCAACCCATACCGGCCTGGCCGAACTGGAAAAACGGGGTCTGGTTAAGGCAGTTATAACCCAGAATGTGGACGGCCTGCACCAGAAGGGCGGTTCCAGGCGGGTACTTGAAATCCACGGGACCCTGAGCACGGCCAGCTGCAGCCACTGCGGTCGGCAGGTCCCCATCGAAGAGGTCCTTGATGATGTCGAGGAAGGGGTGCTTCCACCGCTTTGCACCGAGTGCGGGGAAGTGATGAAACCGGACGTGGTCCTGTTCGGGGAACAGCTCACCCCCGATTACGGTGAAGCCTTAGAGGAGGCTCAAAAGGCGGACCTGATCATGATCGTCGGTTCGAGCATGGAGGTTTCTCCGGCCAATCAGATCCCTTCGTTTTGCGATAACCTGGTCGTCATTAACCGGACTCACACCTTTTACGATCAGAAAGCAAAAGTGGCGGTGAGCGAAAACACCTCCTACGTGATGGACCGGCTTGTAGAAGAACTGGACAGCAGGGAGGGCCGGGCGTGAGATTCGGAGTGCACATGCCCCAGAAGGGCGGGTTTAAACCAAATGTAGAGCGGGTGGCCGGGCTTGGCTGCCGGACCATCCAGATTTTCCCCGGCAACCCCACCGGCTGGCGGATGGGCAAACTCGACCCGGTAGAAATTGAAAAAAGGGCCACCCTGCTGGAAGAAAAAGAACTGAGCCCGCTTGTGGTGCACAGTGCCTATTTGATCAACCTGGCTTCCACCAGCGCAGATTTCCTGTCCAAGTCCAGGACCCTGCTTCACCAGACCATGGAAAGGGCCGGAGCTTACCGGTCCCCGTACGTGATTCTGCATACGGGAAACCACGGCGGAGAGGGGGCGGGTAAGGGCCTGAAGCAGATAGTTAGCGTGATCGAAGAAGAACTGCCCGGCTGGCCTTCTGAAGTTAAACTGCTCCTGGAGAATACGGCCGGAAGCGGCACCGCCCTGGGGTCCCGGTTCGAAGAGCTTGCTGAAATATTAAGTCATTTTCCCAGGCATACCCTGGGAGTATGTATCGATACCGCCCACAGCTGGGCGGCCGGTTACGACCTGGGCAGCCCCGAAGGTGTGGAAAAGACAATCTCCCGTTTTGATGCCACCGTGGGCCTGGACCACCTTCATGTCATTCACGTCAACGATACCCACGTAGAACTGGGTTCAAGGGTTGACCGCCATGCTCATATCGGGGAAGGCAGCATCGGCAGGAAAGGATTTGCCGCTTTTTTAACCTACGGGTGGCCGGAAGAGATGCCGGTAATCCTTGAAACCCCCGAAAACGGCACTGACTGGGACCGGGTCAACCTGGAAGCCCTCCGCGAACTGGCCGGAAGGTAGCCTTTGATAGCTGCAATGGTGGATACCGGCTGTTGATTTGATAAAGCAGCAGTATTCCTCCATCCAGTATGGTAGCATGCTGCTGTAGTATTATGGTGACGTAGTTTAAGGTAAATAAAAGCGGCTGTTCCCGGAAATTTATGCACCGGCTTGTTATATAAACGGGCATTTCCAGGCTGTTTTGGCCGCCGGGTCCGGGTGGGTTGCAGGTTCGATAGGATTAAGAGCTATTTTTTGCCAGTATATATGGATGGAGGGCAAATTTTGGCCAGGAAAAAGACCTTATTTTGCTGTACCGGATGCGGCTACGAGTCGCACAAGTGGCTGGGCCGCTGTCCCGGCTGCGGGGAGTGGAACAGCATGGCCGAGTTTGAATCTGCCCCGCCGAAAAAAAACACCGTCCAGGCGGTGCAGACCAGGGTGATCCCCTTAAATGAGATCGAACCGGTGGGCGAGGAACGCTACTATACCGGCGTATCTGAATTTGACCGGGTTTTGGGCGGAGGAGTGGTTTCTGGGTCGGTGGTCCTCCTGGGCGGAGATCCGGGCATCGGCAAATCGACCCTGCTCCTTCAGGCAGCGGCCAGGCTGGCCGGCAACCGCACCGTTTTTTACGCCAGCGGTGAAGAGTCCCTGCACCAGGTTAAAATGAGGGCCCAGCGCCTTAATATAAAGGAAAGTTTTTTTACGGCGGCGGTAACCGACCTGGACGACCTGCTTGAAAATGCCAAATCGATCAAGCCGGCGGTGCTCGTGGTCGACTCGGTGCAGTCCATTTACCGCAGCGAACTGGAGGGGGTACCGGGCAGCGTCAGCCAGGTACGAGAGGTGGCTTCCGAGCTGATCCGCCTGGCCAAGGACGACAACATTGCCGTGTTTTTGGTCGGCCACGTGACCAAGGAGGGGACTATGGCCGGGCCGCGGCTGCTGGAACACATGGTTGACTGCGTCCTTTACCTGGAAGGGGACCGTTACCACAGCTTCCGGATCCTGCGCGGGGTCAAAAATCGTTTCGGATCGACAAACGAAATCGGCGTGTTCATGATGGAAAACGAAGGCATGATCGAGGTGGTCAATCCCTCCCACCTGTTTATAAACCAGCGCCGGGAGCAATCCGCCGGAGCGGTAGTTACCGCCAGCATGGAAGGGACCAGGCCGCTATTGGTGGAAATCCAGTCCCTGGTGGCCCCGACCAGCTACCCTACTCCCAAGCGCACCTCTGCCGGGATTGACTTGAACCGGGTCGCCCTGGTGCTGGCGGTGCTGGAAAAGCATGCCGGGATCACTTTTTTCGGACTGGACACTTTTGTAAACGTGGTTGGCGGAGTGCGGCTCTATGAAACAGCAGGCGATGTAGCGTTAGCCCTGAGCCTGACTTCGAGCTTAAAGGGCAAACCGCTTAACCGGGATACGGCAGCAGTAGGCGAGGTAGGTCTGACGGGTGAAATCAGGCCGGTCAGCCGGATCCGCCAGCGCCTGAACGAGGCCAAAAAGCTGGGGTTTAAAAGATTTATTTTGCCAGAAGCCAACCGGGCCGAGCTTAAAGAAAGCGGCAGCGAATTCAGGGGGCTGCAGCTAATCGGAGTGGAAACGATCAAGGAAGCGATCGGGGTGGCTTTGCTGTAATTACTTTCCGGTTTATCTCGGGTCTTCCGGCAAATTAGTTTTATCAAATAAAAACAGGGCCTGTAAGTGGGCAGCCCTGTTATTTTTATTGATTATGGTCAGCCCCCGGGTTAAACCGGGGGCGCTATGTGTTTAAAATAAAATTATTCTTGCTCAGGAAAGCAGGAAGTGCCCGAGGGTGCTGATCCGGTTTTGTTCCAAACCAAACAGGTCTTCCAGTTCAAAGTCCAGTGTATTACACAAGGCTGTCAGGTAAAAAAGATGTTTGCCGAGTTCTTCGGCAATCACTTCCCGGCAATTCTCGCACAACTCACCTTTAATGTGAGAATCCATGTGTTTGCTGCAGTCTTTAAGCGATTCAGTTTTGGGATATTCTTTTTTATTGGCAATAATCGAGATGCAGCCGCAGTCGGTTACAGTTTTAATGATACTGCGGTTGACCCGGGCGGTTGATTCCTGATATTTGGATAAGCAGTCAAGAATGCTGCGGTGGCGAATTAAGACTTCTGACACCAGATCCTGAAAGTTCCCGACAACCTCGTTGTCTTTCATTTACAGTCACCTCTTTTTTTATGGTGGGCCGTGTTTACGTAATTATACTTTCTTTTTCAGGATGATGTCAACTAGACCCCGGGCTGATTATTACCGGCCCACTGGCGTTTTTTGAAAACATGGTTGTCACCCGGGTTAGGATATGTTAAACTATATAGTTTAATTGACACTTAGGGGGGGCTGTGTTAAGATATTTACAGGTAATTTTAGGAGGTTGTGGCATTGTTCAATGTTGGCGACAGGGTTGTTTACCCCATGCATGGGGCGGGTATTATTGAATCGATTGAAGAAAAGGAAATCCTCGGGGCCACCAAAAAATACTACGTTATGAAATTGCCGTTAGGGGAAATGAAAGTTTTAATTCCCATCGATAATATTTCCCAGGTGGGCCTGAGGGAAGTGATAGAAGAAGGAGAAGTGCCTCAGGTATTTGTCATTTTGAAGGGCGCCCAACCGGAACTGTCGACCAACTGGAACCGACGCTACCGGACCCATTTGGAAAAAATTAAAAGCGGCAATATCTATGAAGTTGCAGAGGTGGTACGCAACCTGATGTTGAGGGAGCGTGAAAAAGGCCTTTCTACAGGGGAAAGCAAGATGCTTGATACTGCGCGCCAGATCCTGATCAGCGAACTGATTCTTGTTCAGGGCATTGAGCAGACAGAGGTTATAAGCACCCTGGACAATATCTTTGACCAGGCTCCCAAGTAAGTAAGCAAGCAAGTGCCTTCAGCTTTATTTTATACAACCAGGCGAATTATATTGCTTCCGGGGAAAGCTTTAAGTTATAATTGTGCGAAGAGTTTCCTGGTTTTTTTGTTTTATTAAGGATTTTGAAAAAGCATAATTTTTTAAAAGGAGGTGAGGATGGTGTTAAACAAGGTATTGCGGATAGTCGGAACCCTGGTCGGGGTAGTGATCGGGATTTACGCCTTTGCCGGCCTGCTTCCCTATGTTTCCGTCTATATCGATATTCCGGAAGGGGTTCATTTCACTCCGGTTAATATTGGTTATTATGCCTTTGGCGGTATTTTGTTCGGACTTATATTTTATTTGAGTACTCCTTTATTAATTAATATCTTTAACCGTATTTTATCCTGGGCGGAAAGCAGGCTCAAGGCTGTGCCCACCCAGGATATAGTGCTGGTAGTTTTCGGCCTGATCGTTACCCTGGTGATCGGCCTTTTGATCAGCTACCCTGTTTCCAGGATCCCGGTGATCGGGGTTTATATTGCCCCGGTTTTAACCCTGTTCCTGGTTTTTCTCGGGGTCAGGTTTTTGCTTAGCCGCAAGGAGGAGTTTGCCTTTTTGACCACCCTGTTCAACCGGGGCTCCCGCAGTAAAGGCAGAGATAACGAAGTATTCAAGATCCTCGATACCAGTGCCATCATAGACGGCAGGATTGTTGATATTTGCAAAACCGGATTTCTGGAAGGGATAATTGTCGTAGCCGGTTTTGTGCTGGAAGAACTGCGCCACATTGCCGACTCTCCGGATCTGCTCAAACGCAACCGGGGTCGACGGGGCCTGGATGTCCTGAACAAGATTCAAAAAGAAATGAATATCCCGGTCCAGATTTACGAAGGCGACTTTGAAGATGTAGCCGAAGTGGACAGCAAACTGGTCCGCCTGGCCAAGACCATCAACGGGAAAATAATCACCAATGATTTTAACTTGAACAAGGTTTGCGAACTGCAGGGCATTCCCGTATTGAATATCAACGAGCTGGCCAACGCAGTCAAGCCGGTGGTCCTGCCGGGTGAAGAAATGGCGGCCCAGATAATTAAAGAAGGAAAAGAAGCAGGGCAGGGCGTCGCCTATTTGGACGACGGGACCATGGTTGTAGTCGAAGGCGGGCGCCGCCACATCGGCGATACTATCGAAGTCCTGGTCACCAGCGTTCTGCAGACGGCGGCCGGCAGGATGATTTTTGCCAAACCGAAAGAAAATGCAGACAAGGTCAGCGGGATGAAACAGTAGATCAGATCTTTTTAACTCGGGGTATATTAATAAATTATGGATGTTACTGCAATTATAGCTGCGGCCGGCCAGGGCCTGCGCATGGAAAGCGCTACCCGCAAGCAGTACCTGTTCCTTGAGAAGGTACCGGTGCTGGCCCGGTCCCTCAATCTTTTCCTGGGCCATACTCGGGTGGGGGAGGTAATAGCTGTCATTCCGCCCGGTGAGAGGGGCGATGTGCAGATCCTGCTCCAACCTTACTGCCCCATTGAACGGATCAGGCTGGTTGACGGCGGAGCCACCCGCCAGGAGTCGGTGGAAAAGGGGTTGGAAGCAATATCGGATCAGGCGGGCTTGGTATGCATTCATGATGCGGCCAGGCCCCTTGTTTCTCCCTACCTGCTTGAAACCCTGCTGGAAGCCGCCGAAGAGTGGGGGGCGGCAGTTCCGGTTATTCCGCTCCACGATACGGTCAAACAAATCGACCGGGAAGGCCGGGTTTTATCTACCCCGGACCGGGAAGCCCTGCGCCTGGTTCAGACCCCGCAGGTATTTCAAAAAAAGATCATCTTTGCCGCTTTCAGTCATGCCCGGGAACATAATCTCAAAGCGACCGATGATGCCTCCCTGGTCGAGGCTATGGGCAGACCGGTTAAAACCGTCCCCGGCGAATCGGAAAACTTAAAGATTACTTCTCCGCGCGACCTGGATCTGGCATCTTTATTATTAAAGGGGACAGGGTTATAATGGACCGTGTGGGTATCGGTTATGACCTGCACCGCCTGGTTGAAGGGAGATCCTTGATCCTGGGCGGGGTAAAAATAGATTACCGCCTGGGCCTGGAAGGCCATTCCGATGCCGATGTTTTGCTCCATGCCCTGAGTGATGCCCTGCTGGGAGCGGCCTGCCTGGGTGATATAGGTTTTCATTTTCCGCCCGGCGAAGAGCGTTACCGGGACATATCCAGCCTGACTTTGCTCGGGGAAGTGCGGATGAAACTGGAGCGGGAACGCTGGAAAGTGGCCAATGTCGATGCGGTGGTTATAGCCGAAGCGCCGAAACTGGCCCGGTATATTGAAGCCATGCGGGAAAACATTGCTGAAGCTTTGGGAGTTCCAAGGGGTGTGGTTTCAATAAAGACAACGACGACCGAAGGGCTTGGCGTTTGCGGCCGGGAAGAAGGGATTGCTGCCCAGGCCGTTGTAATGCTTAAGAAACAGACTCCGCCCGGCCCGACAGGGCAGGAAGCGGAGTAATAACATCAGTCTTATAACTTTGCAGGTGAAATTTTTTCTTCCTTATTAAATATATTTATTTAAAATTTAGGCTGAAGTAAGGCGCAGGATCATTTTTTTTGCTAAAATGTTGATATCTATAAATAAAATTAACGACAATCGTGTTCTATAAGAAAGGGTAATAAGCAGTGTTTAACAGGATCAAACAGGATATTCAGGCAGTAAAAGACCGGGACCCGGCAGCTAAAAACACCCTGGAGGTCGTTCTCTGTTACCCTGGCCTCCATGCTTTGCTGGCCCACCGGGTGGCCCACTTTTTTTCAAGGCGCGGTTTGGTGCTGCTGCCGCGGCTGTTCTCCCACCTTTCGAGGTTTTTAACCGGGATTGAAATTCACCCCGGGGCAAGGATCGGTGAATCCTTTTTTATCGATCACGGCATGGGTGTGGTGATCGGTGAAACCACCGAAATAGGATCCAATGTGACCCTTTACCAGGGAGTTACCCTGGGCGGGACTGGCAAAGAAACCGGTAAAAGGCACCCCACCATTGGCGACAACGTGGTTGTCGGTGCCGGTGCCAAGGTTCTGGGTCCGATCGAGATAGGAGAAAACAGCCGCATTGGCGCTGGCTCCGTGGTTTTGCAGACTGTCCCGGCCAATGCAACCGTGGTTGGTATCCCGGGCCGGGTTGTCTATTATAACGGTGAAAAAGTGCCTTCCATAAACCTGAACCATACCGACATGCCCGACCCGGTAGCCGAGGCTTTAAACAGGCTCCAGGAGCAAATTGATCAGCTGCGCTGCCAGAAAATGGATTGCAGTCAAGCAGGCCTGAGAAATGGAGGAATGTGCAAAAGTGGCCATGAAAATCTATAATACTCTAACTCGCAGCAAAGAAGAACTAAAACCCGGGGTTCCTCCGCTGGTTACATTTTATGCCTGTGGCCCCACCGTTTACGACTATATCCATATCGGCAACGCCAGGGTTTTTATTGTTTTTGATGTGGCCAGGCGCTACCTTGAATACCGCGGTTATAACGTCAAGCTGATCCAAAATTACACCGATATAGATGACAAGATGATCAACCGGGCCAATGAACAGGGCATATCGGTAAAAGAGCTGGCCGACCGCTTTATTCAGGCTTATGAGGAAGATGTGGGCGCCCTGCGGGTCCGCCCGGCCAATGTTAAGCCCAAGGCTACCGATCATATCCCCCAGATTATTGAGCTGGTCAGCCGCCTCCTGGATAACGGTTATGCTTATGTTACCAATGGCGATGTCTACTTTGATACCTCCAGTTACCCTCATTACGGCCAGCTTACCCGCCAGAAGAGGGATGAGTTGCTGGCCGGGGCCAGGGTGGAACCGGGTGAAAAGAAAAGAAACCCGCTGGATTTTGTGCTCTGGAAGCAAAAAAAAGAGGGTGAGCCGGCCTGGGACAGCCCCTGGGGCGAAGGACGACCGGGCTGGCACATAGAATGCTCGGCCATGTCCACTTATTACCTGGACGATACGCTCGATATCCATGCCGGAGGTGCGGATTTAATCTTCCCGCACCATGAAAATGAAATTGCCCAGACCTGGGGGGCGGATCAGCGGCCGCTGGCTCGTTACTGGATGCACGCCGGCTACCTCAATATAGAGGAACAGAAAATGTCCAAATCGCTGGGCAATGTCCTGACCGTGCGCAGCCTGCTCCAGGAGCACGATCCCCTTGATTTGCGCTTCCTGATTTTATCAGCCCATTACCGCAGCCCCTTGAATTTTAGCGATGAACTGGTGGCCCAGAGCCGATCCGGCAGGCTGAGGCTGCAGGAAATGATCAATAACCTGTTCAGCGCCCTGGAATCTGGCGGGGATGCTTCCGGCAAACGCGAGCGTGACCTGCAGAAAGCTCTGGAAGATGCCAAAACCCGTTTTGTGGAAGCGATGGATGATGATTTCAACACCGCCGACGGGCTGGGTGCCCTCTTTGACCTGGCCCGCAGCAGCAATATATATATAAAGGAAGCGTACCCTTACAACCGGGATCTCCTGGAAGAAGTGCTCCAGTTTTACCGCGGTATTAATAATATTTTTGATATTGTCGATATTTCTGAGCCTGAGAGCCTCGATGACGAGGTTGCCGAAAAAATTGCCCGCCGCGACCGGGCCCGGGCCGAAAAAGATTTTGCCACTGCCGACCAGATTCGCGACGAACTGCTGGAAAAGGGGATCATTCTTGAAGATACACCCCACGGCACACGCTGGAAGAAAAAGTAACAGTGGCTTAAAAGTAGCCGGGTCGGGCCAACAAAATATAGTAGGAGCGGATTCAGAATAGCTGGCGGTTATTGTTTAGACCTGCAGGGCCGTAAAAGGGGATAGCCGGTTAAGACAGCGGCCTATATTAAATTAGCATTTTCGGATCGGGGGTATCATAATGGCCTACATCAGGGAAAGGACAATCGAGTCGGCCTGGAGGATGGTGCTGTGGAACTGCGCCCGCTACGGATACAGTTACCGGATTAAAAAAGGCAGTTACGAAGGGCAGCTGCGCAAACAGCTCAATCACCTGACTGTTATGATTGAGGAACCTAATACCCGCCCCATGGCGGTATGGCTCCCGGAAAACTGTGGTATCCCTGCCCCAACCTCGGAAGAAAGGATCCAGAACTACTTCTACGATTACCTGGCTACCGATACCAAGACTGAAACGGAAGATTATACCTACGGGCAGTTTATCGCACCCCGGCTGCCGAAGCTGATCGATCTGCTCAATGCCTCGAAAGGGGCCACCAACCAGGCCTGCCTCAATATCGGCGGCCCTGAGAGTATTGAGCTAAATGATCCACCCTGTCTGCGGGTGATCGACCTGAAGGTGGTGGACGGCCGCCTGAACATGTCTCTTTTTTTCCGGTCCTGGGACATTTTTGTCGGTTTTCCTGAAAACCTGGGCGGCCTGCAGCTTTTAAAAGAGTACATCTTGATGCATCTTGATTTTCCCGTTGAAGACGGTTTAATTACCGCCTATTCCTCCGGAGCCCATATCTATGAACAGTATTTCCCCATTGTCAATATTTTAAATGCCCACAAATGTTAAGGCGGAGTGAGTGATGAGAAACAGGGAAAGGTCTTCAGATCACGACGGGGCAAACAACTCCGAAAATCAAAACTACCGGGAGCACGGGGCCGGGAAAGACGATGATCGGGAAGAAATTATTGCCGGCCGCCAGGCCGTCCTGGAAGCCCTTCGGCACAGTAAACCGACTACCATTTTACTGGCCGAAGGCCAGAAAGGAGCAGTGATCAACGAAATTACCCTGCTGGCCCGTCAGAGAAAAGTTTCCGTAAAACGGCTATCCCGCACCGGGTTTGATCAGATCGCCGGTGATATTTCGGGGAACCAGGGCGTGGCGGCCTGTGTTTCGCCTTTCCGCTACTGTTCTTTGAGCAGGTTGATTGACATGGCCCGGGAATCGAAGGAAGAGCCTTTCCTGATCATGCTCGATCATCTTGAAGACCCGCAAAACCTGGGCGCGATTATGAGAACCGCGGATGCCGCCGGAGTGCACGGGCTGATCATTCCCGATAAGCGGGCGGTGGGAGTAACCGCGGCGGTTCGCAAAGTAGCAGCCGGGGCCGCGGAAAGAATGCCGGTTGCCATGGCCGGGAATTTAAACCGCACCACCGAGATGCTAAAAAAAGAAGGATTCTGGCTTTACGGGGCTGAGGCAAACGGCAGGGAGCCTTATTACCGGGCCGATTACCGACGCCCCCTGGTCCTGGTTATCGGTTCGGAAGGCAAAGGCCTCTCCCGCCTCCTTCGCCAGAATTGCGATCTGATTTTATCCATACCCATGCCTGGCAAAACCGGTTCGCTGAATGTGGCCGCATCGGCGGCTATTTTAATATACGCCACCCTGGCCCACAGGGAGGGGTGGGTTAATTGAGCCTTCCGGTCCTGATCATAGATGGATATAATATTATCGGGGCCTGGGAAGATCTGAAAGCAATGATGGAGAGGGATATTGGCAGTGCCCGGGATCAGCTGATATCTTTCATGGCTGGTTACCGGGATTGGGCCTGGGACAGGATTATCATTGTTTTTGACGGCCAGAACTATGCCTGGGAAGAAATAGACGGGGTGGAAGTTGTTTTCACCGGAGGCCGGGAAACGGCAGACACTTTGATTGAAAGGCTTTCAGCCGGCTTAAGTGTTAATTACGGGGTGGAAGTAGCCACCTCCGATTTTGCCGAATACCGGGCGGCTTCCAATGTGGGGGCCAGGGTTTATTCGGCGGCTTCATTGAAAGAAAAACTGATGGAAAAAAGGGAAAGTTACCGCCGCTTAACCGGAACTAAGAAAAAAGAAGGGTTGATGCTTAATGATGTCCTGAATAAATCGGTCCTTAACAGCCTGGACAGGCTGCGCCGCTCACATTAAACGGTAATATCGCCGGGGCTGTTTAAAAAGCTTGACCATGCTGGAGCTTTAAGTTATAATGACTGAGAAAGTCCGAGAGTCCGCAATAATCCCACCATAAGATATCCAAACGGAGGCGATAGTGGTGAGCTTTTTAGCTCAGGAGGCTAAGCATTCTTACCAGGGCAACCCGGAACTTGAGATTCGCAGTGATGAAGATATTGTAATGGAAGCTAAAGGCGGCGATATCATCGCCCTGGAATTTTTGATTAATAAATATAAGAATTTTGTTAAAGCAAAGGCAAGATCATATTTCTTAATCGGTGCCGACCGGGAGGATATTATCCAGGAAGGCATGATCGGGCTTTACAAAGCGATAAGGGATTTCAGGGGTGACAAACTATCATCGTTCCGTGCTTTTGCCGAACTCTGTATCACCAGGCAGATCATTACCGCTATTAAGACGGCTACCAGGCAGAAACATATACCTTTAAATTCATATGTTTCATTAAACAAGCCGATTTACGATGAAGATTCTGATCGCACCTTGCTTGACATTCTGGCCGGAACCAAGATTACAGACCCGGAAGAGTTGATGATTAACCGGGAAGAGTACAACGATATTGAGTTTAAAATGGGTGAAATCCTGAGCGAACTGGAATGGAAAGTGCTTACCCTGTACCTGGAAGGTAAATCTTACCAGGAGATAGCTGTTGATTTAAAGAGGCACGTCAAGTCTATCGACAATGCTTTACAGCGGGTTAAGCGTAAGCTGGAACGTTACCTGGAGGTTCGCAAAATCTAACCAAGCCGACCCCTGAGCTTAATGGAAAAGTTGAAGCCGCTGATCCAAGAAAATCCTATTTAAGCTGTTGACTTTTAAATTCTGCCATTGTATAATCATTATCGCTTAAGAGCGGGTGTAGCTCAATGGCAGAGCCCTAGCTTCCCAAGCTAGTTACGTGGGTTCGATTCCCATCACCCGCTCCAGTGACGACGCGGGGTGGAGCAGTCTGGTAGCTCGTCGGGCTCATAACCCGGAGGTCGCAGGTTCAAATCCTGCCCCCGCAACCACTACACAAGGAAATCGCTTATGCGGTTTCCTTAATAAATGAAATATTGATTTACATGCTCACGTAGCTCAGGCGGTAGAGCGTGTCCTTGGTAAGGACAAGGTCACCGGTTCGAGTCCGGTCGTGAGCTCCAGAGGCGGCGTAGCTCAGTTGGCAAGAGCACGCGGTTCAT
>SKMK01000076.1 GCA_007121075.1 Syntrophomonadaceae bacterium | reverse complement strand
GCGGCCCTGGATGTTTATGAAAATGAGCCGCAGCTTGAACCGGGACTGGCAGAACTGGACAATGTCACTCTTGCCCCCCATATCGCCAGCGCCACGGTAGAAACCAGGACCAAAATGGCGGTAATGGCAGCAGAGAACCTGCTGGCCGGGTTAAAAGGTAAAAAGATCCCCAACCTGATCAATCGGGAACTGGAAAGCTGAGCGTTGGGAAGTTCAAGTTTAAGCGAGTAAATTGGAGGGGTTTCAAAAGTTGAACCCGGGCGCTCGTTGGTTCAGGATTAAACCGGCCTGGGGCCTGTAATAGTTTGAATAACAGATCCCGGGCTTAGCTTTGTTTTCCGGATTGGACAATCTTCTTTTTAAGCGCTTCTTTATCTTTAACCATGCTTTCATCCAAATGCAGCTTTTTGGCATACACATTAACTTTATCAAGATAAAACCCGGTCCGGTATTCCACTTCCTCCTTAACTGATTGCTGTACTTCCAGGAGGAGTTTATCCAGCCTCATTTCAGGCAGGTAGGTCAGGTCAATGGACACTTCTATAACCAGCACTACCTTTGATCTGCCGTTTTTCAGTTCAATATCAAGCACTTTATAGATGCCCGGGGTATTAGAGATCAGGTACTTGGCCAGGTCGGTTATGACATGTTCGGCTATATAGAAATTGCCCAGGTTGCTGAAAATGGGCCTTACTACTGAACGTTCCATCGGGACATCACTTGTTTTGGATGGAGGCAGGCTGAAAAGTGAGCGGAGTGGATCGACAATATATCCGGGGAACTCCTTCTTGATCGCAAAAGTGGGCAGCGGAATAACATGGCGGTTATCCTGGGCCCTTATGGCCAGGGCCTGTTTAATCGAATCGGAGTCTGAAACATCCTCAATATTGTAGATAAAGGTTGGTTTGGACAAGCCCAGGTTTCCGGCTATTACCTCGGTCATCCGCCTGGAAGTGCCCAGGATCAGGACTTTATCCGGTCTGATCTCTTCAATCTTCTCTCTCACCTGGTGGGCTTGTTCGGGATCGTTAAACACGGCGCGCTTTATGGCCCCGTAGCGGGTGCTTTCCCGCTTGGCCGATCTTCCGGCCAGATGGACGTTGCCTTTAATCAAAAGGCCGTCATCAATTATATATTTAATGTCGTGTTTTTTGGCTAAAACCGGCGCGTGATGGCTTTTACCGGTTCCGCTGTGTCCGATTAAGGCGTATACTTCCATAACTATCCCTTCTAGATTGTGATAACCCGTTCATTTTTTCGGACTGTAAAACTGGTTCTTATTATAACATATTGGCAAAAGATGATCAGCACCTGCCGCCTTACCGAAGTAATAGCTTCTTGAAAAATTGAAGGGCCTTCTTGTAAGGTGGATAGATTATGGACGGATCAAGGCGGAACATCCTGGCCATGATTGCTTTTTGGTGTGAGAATGCATCAAAACTGTATTTCCCGTGGTACTTACCCATTCCGCTGCCGCCCCTGCCCCCAAAAGGCAGGTGGTGGTTGTATTTGTAGATTATGGTGTCGTTGATACAGCCGCTTCCAAAGGGGATCCTGGTGGTCAGGCGTTCTACATTGCTCCGGTTATTGGAAAAGATATAGCAGGCCAGGGGGTTCGGGTTTTGGGCTACTATTTCTTCGACCTGATCCAGGCTGGCATATTCGATGACGGGAAGGATGGGGCCGAAAATTTCTTCCTGCATTACCGGTTTACCCAGATCATTCACTTCCAGAATGGTGGGAGCCAGGTAAAGTTCCGTTTCGTCGTATACTCCACCTGCGATGATGGCGCCGTCGGCCAGGTAGTTTTCCAATCTCCGGAAATGCTTCAGGCTTATAATTCTACTGTAATCGGGGCTGGTTTTGGGGTCGGTACCGTAAAAATGGCCGAGCCAGCGTTGCATTTCATGATAGAGTTTTTCCTTGAGAGCCTTGTGAACCAGAACGTAATCGGGGCTGATGCAAGTCTGGCCGGCATTGAAAAACTTGCCGAAGATAACCCTTTTTGCGGATAAGGATGGGTCAACATTGCTATCAACAATACAGGGGTTTTTTCCGCCCAGTTCCAGAGTGATATCGGTCAAATTTTGAGCTGCTTTTTCCATGACAATCTTACCCACAGCAGGGCTGCCCGTGAAGAAGATTTTATCAAATTTACGTTCCAGCAAAGCCCTGGCAACTTTAACATCACCCTCCACCGCGGCGATATAGTCATGTTCGAAAGTGTCATTAATGATCGAAGCTATTAAAGCAGATGATTGTTCAGCTATTTCCGAGGGCTTTACCAGGCAGCAGTTGCCGGCGGCAATTGCTCCTACCAGGGGAGCGAAAGTCAATTGAAAAGGATAGTTCCAGGGTCCTATTATCAAGGCCAGGCCATAAGGCTCGTTTACAATGTAATTCCTGGAAGGCAGGGTAAAAAGGATGCTCCTTGTTTTTTTTCGTTTTGCCCATCTGGGAAGATTTTTTATAGCAAAGTTAATTTCCTTAACGATATAGCCTGCTTCCGCTGTGTAACTTTCGAATAAGGGTTTTTGCAAGTCTGCTGAAAGGACTTCAGCTATCCTGTCTGCATTATCTATCACCGCTCTTTTCAATTTCTTCAGGGCCTTTACTCTAAAGGCCATATCCATTGTGGCTCCGCTGGCAAAGAATTTCTTGTGGGCCAGCAGCAGCTGGTCAATATCCTTCAATAACTTTTCTTCAGTCATTTATCGACCCTCCCTTTTCATGTAGTATGTTTAGCAAGGGTGTAGCAAGGGGACGGAGTTGTTGTCACAATGTAGATTTATCCGTCATTTATCAGCCAAATTCAAAGAAATGAAGCAGGTCCTGGCTGGGCATGGTTTCGCCCGGAAAGAAGTAGCGGATCACCCGGTCGCGCTCCGAGCGATTTTCATAGAGGAAGGAATGGTCTTTCTAAGTGAAAATGTGCGCGAACAGCTTTAGTACACCTTTTTATTCAAGTAGTAGGATTAACTGTTCGATAAAGCTTATGCTTTGCTCAGGCAGCGCAGCCAGTTTTTAGCTTCGATCAGGTCGAGTGAAACAACGCTGAAACCTGCTTCCTCCAGCAGGCGTTGTAGCTGTACGGGGCTGTACATGGTCATTTCACCGGTAGCCATGTAGCGCTCATTTCTCTCTTTGAACTTTTCGCTAGGGTACACAGCATTGATGATCAAAAACCTTCCTCCCCGTTTGAGCACCTTTTCCACTGCTTCAAAACAGCGGACTAGATCGGGCCAGAAATATATAGTTTCCACAGCCAGCACCAGGTCAAACTGGTTAGCTTCAAAGGGCATGTTTTCTAGAGCGGAATGAATAATTTCCGCCCTGCCCTCTGAAATCAGCTGTTCGTTGAATTTTCTCGACCACCTTACACAGTCTGCGGAATAATCGATGCCGTAAACCTTACCGTTTGGAGCGCTTTCGGCCAGCCTGGCTACGGTTCTGCCCCCGCCGCATCCAATATCTAAAACAGTGCTGTTTTCTGATATATCGATCAGTTCCAGGCCCCAGCTGGTCAATTGGAAATGGCATTCATTCATTTCCTGTATTGTCGCTTCACCCTGCTCGCCGGTGGGCTTCTTGCATTGCTTCAACTGTTGTTGTAGATCGCTCATCTTTATCTGCTCCTTTGCTGCTGATATTTTAAAGCTTGAACTTTACTGGTTTATTATAGCATAACTGAACTCACGATAAGTTTTCAACTTACCAGTTGCAACGAAGTCCAACCTCCTCCTGGCAAGACGGCGCCTGGCATATAAACTGAGGTAATATTGGAAGATTGAAATTAATGGTTAGCTAACATGTGAAACTTACCGGCTCTAGCTTCAGAAAGTAAGGAATTTATATGCTCATGAAGGATCTTCGGCTATAGTTGTAGAAAATCAAATTAAACAAAAGATAGCAAAAGCTATAAAACCGGTAGAAATAGTATTGAAATTAAGCAACTAATTTGGTATTCTAGTTTGTGTTAAAAGTCTAACGGCAGGCCAAAGTTAGGGCAACTGTTTTATTATAAAGCAAAAAAGGAGCGGGGTTTGTTATATTTTTGAGCAGGCTTCCTAATGTTTAGTTTCTCGTAAGAAACAATTTCAAATCTCTTGATCTGACATAACCGCAAGGCTGAAAAGACAGCCAAAACCCAAATAACTGTAAGGAAATAATTTAACCGGAAGTTTAAAAATGTAATTATAAACCTCTAAGAACCAGGTTTTAATGAAAGGAGGGGACTTGCCTTTGGAACTTATTGTTTTGGGCGGAGTCGGTTTAATCGGTTCTGAGGTGGTTAAAGATCTCTCTGCTACCAGTAATTTTTCCAGGATCGTTATAGCCGATCAAGATGTCGGTAAAGCTGAAAAGTTAATCAATGAACTGCAGGACAACCGTTTGGAAGCCAGGTCAATAGATGTTAATGACCGCGAAAAGCTGGTCGAGTTAATCAGCAATTATCCTGTAGTATGCAACTGCCTGCCTTTTCAGTTCGATACTTATATTACCGAATGCTGCTATGAAGCCGGGGTTAACGGAATAGACCTGGGAGCAACCAAAGATCAGCTGGACATGGACAGTCAGCTCCAGGAAAAGCAGTTAAGCTTTGTTGTGTGCTGCGGGATCACCCCGGGGGTAAGCAATGTCATAGTAAGCCACGCCGCTGAACAGTGTGATCATTTGGAAGAAGCCCACGTTTATTTTGCTTCTTTCCGGGCGATAGCAACAGCACCGGGCCTGGTCAGAACCACCCTGTGGGAAATTGATCCAAATGAAAATGACCGGATGTACTATCAAAACGGGACCTACCACCGGGTTCCACCCTTCTCAGGGGCCAAAGAGGTTGCTTTTCCTGAGCCGATCGGCCCCCAGGAAACTTATTATGTTCCACACAACGAAGTCTATACCATACCGAGATCGTACCCCTCGATTAAAAAAGTCAGCGTCAGGGGAACATGGACGCCAAAATCCCGCCGGTTTTTAAGGTTCTTGTATGATTACGGGTTTTTTAATATCCCGGAAGTAAAAATAGAGGGCGGCACGGTAGAGCCGATGCATTTCATAGAGAACTTTGTTTTCCAGAACAAGGATTTGGAAAAAGAAGATCTATGGGGTTTTGCGTTGATGGTAGATGTTAAATGCTACCGTGATGGTAAGCCGGTAAACTACCGCTTCTATACCCGGCATCCCTCCATGGAGGAATGGGGGGTACCTGGCGCTTACGTTAAGAACACGGCGCTCCCGATGTCTGTTGGCACCCAGCTCTTAGCCGGCGGTATTGAAGGAAAAGGGATCCTAACCCCTGATCAGGCTTTTAACTCGAGCATTTTCCTTGAAGAATTAAAGAAAAGAGGGCTTCAGGTAAAAGTCCAGGAAGATCGGGATGTCATCTAATATCAAGTTTTTGCGGTTGATCCAAACTTGAATCCATACCAGGTAAGTTATAAATGATGAAATGCTTCAACCTTATACCGGATAGGGGGTGTTAGCACAAGAAAAGAACCGGTTCTAGTTTCTGGCTTAATGTTGGTTTAAGGTAAGTGATTATCTGAAAGGAGGAACTTATAATGGAAGCTGATTTTGGTGTTTTAGCACTACTTCCACCGGTGATTGCTATTGTGCTGGCCATGATTACCAAGCAAGTCCTTATTTCTCTATTTGTGGGTATCTGGATCGGGGCAACAATGGCAGCCGGCTGGAATCCGATTGTAGGGTTGAAGGATTCTTTCGGCATTCACATTTTTGAAGCACTGGGAGATACCTGGCAAGCATCGGTTATTATCATGACCATGCTCGTAGGCGCTTTTTCCGCCATGATCGAAAGAGGCGGCGGGGCTTACGCTTTTGCCAGGAGTTTAAGGGATAAAATAACCAACCGGAAGCAGGGCCAGCTTATTACCTGGTTGGGCGGTGTGGTTATCTTTTTCAGTGACTCCACCAACCCGGTCGTGGTTGGCCCGGTATTCAGGCCTATAACGGATACTTTGAAGATTTCCCGGGAAAAGCTGGCCTACATCGTGGACTCAACCAGCGCCACCCTCCCGGCTTTACTGCCCTTCACCGCGTGGGGAGCATTTATTATCGGCCTGATAGCTACTGAATTCGAAGGCGCGGATTATCCTGTTGAACCGCTGGTTGGTTTTGTTCGCAGCATGCCCTTTATGTTTTATGTGATTGGTGCAATCCTGATGGTGTTGATTATGATATTGATCAACAAGGATTTTGGTCCGATGAAGAATGCAGAGAAAAGAGCTTACCAGGAAGGCAAAGTGCTAGGAGACAATGCCCAGCCAATCAGGGCAGAGGTAAGTATCGATGTTCCGGAAGGAGCCCGTCCGACCATCTGGAACATGGTGGCGCCCCTGATCATCCTGGTGGTTTTGATTTTTACAATGTTCCTGTGGACAGGTGGATTTCCAGAGCTAGGAGTTCTGGAAGCGATGGGGAATGCTAATTCAATGGTTTCCCTGGTTATTGCTTTCTTTGTAGCCAGTATCTTGGCCGGCTTTTTTGCCGTAAGAGCCGGGGTTTTTGACTTCAAGGGAGCTATGAACACCTGGGTCGGCGGAATCCGCCAGATGCTCGATGCCATATTAATCCTGATCCTGGCCTGGGCCATTGGCAGTGCTGCTGCTGCTGTTGGTACAGCAGACTACATAGTTAGTGTTACTGAGCATTTCCTGACCCCGACCATGATGTACGTCGCCATATTTGTGGCTGCTTCAATCACGGCCTTTTCAACCGGGACTTCCTGGGGAACATTTGCTATCTTTATGCCGATTGCCATTCCGCTGGGAATCGCTATCGGTGCCCCGGTATACCCGGCCATTGCAGCTGTGGTTAGCGGTGGTATATTCGGCGACCACTGCTCACCCATCTCCGACACCACGGTTCTGTCTTCGATGGGATCAACCTCCGACCACATCGATCACGTCAATACCCAGCTGCCTTATGCAATAACGGCGGCGGTGGCGGCAGTGATCGGTTTTGTAGGAGCAGGGATTACCGGAAGCGCAGCAGTTGGTTTAATTGCTTCCCTGGTGGCGCTTGTTGTGCTTGCGCTGTTGCTTACTTCATTCTTCGGAGAAAAAGCCGAAGAAAAGAAAACCCAGTAGTATAGTAATGATCTTCTCTGCCCGGGTGTAAAATCACACCCGGGCAGAGGAATGTATAACCAAAACCAGGAAGTGAGGTGCCGGCATGGTTAGCGAGAACTACAAAAACGAAGCTCATGATAAGCCTTTCCCGGGGGAAAGGTGGTTTCCCGATCAATCTTCCTTTGCGGATGATTTAAAGAAAAATTGGGGTGACTGGGGGGTCCATTCTGAAACCGGGAAGCTGAAAGCAGCTTTATTAAGGAAACCGGTGGAAGAAATTCAAGATCTGGACCCAGACAAATACCGCTTTAAAGCAAAACCTTCCCCGGAGATAGCAGCCCGTGAGCACGATGAACTGGCACAAGTGTACCGGGATCACGGCGTTGAAATTTATTACGTAGAAGAAACCAGGAGTGACAGACCCAACTCTTATTTTTTAAGGGACCTGATGTTTATGACCCCAGAGGGGGCCATTATCTCAAGGCCGGCCATGACCGGTAGGCGTGGGGAAGAACGGTATGTTGCCCAGGCCCTGGCTAAAATTGGAGTACCTATCGTAAGGACGATTAACGGTTCCGGGTTTTTTGAAGGGGCCAACGGGATGTGGATTGACCGGGAAACAGTGATCCTGGCCACCGGGGCAAGAGCAAACCGGGAAGGAATAGAACAGGTGGAGTATGAATTGAGAAGAATGGGCGTCACCGAGGTCATTTACATGCAGATCCCATACGGGCATGCCCACATCGACGGTCTCCTAAACATTGCCGATCAAAAAACGGCCATGATTTATGCGCCGCAGGTTCCCTATGATGTCTGCGCCGCTTTGCAGGCTAAAGGATTCAAGCTTCTGGAAGTCCCGTCCAACAAGGAGGCAAAGGACAACCTCTCTATAAACTTCGTGGCCCTGGAGCCCGGCAAAGTTGTCATGCCCGCCGGTAACCCCATGACCCGGGAAGCCCTTGAAGCAGCAGGCATTGAAGTTATCCCAGTTGACATAACCGAGCTTTTAAAGGGGTGGGGAGCGATCCACTGCATGACCGGGCCTTTGAAAAGAGAAGGATAAACGGTTCGTTCAATCCTAAGAAGCAAGGGGGCTAAAGCAGATGAAAAAAGTACTGGTGTTAGGTGCCGGCCGGGTTTCAAGGCCCTGCGTGCAGCACCTGTTAAAAGAAGGGGATTTGCAGGTAGTGGTAGTAGATCAATCTCTTGAAAATGCCCGTCAGGCAGTTACCGGCCATTCCCGGGGCGAAGCCCATGCGCTGGATATAAAGGAAACGGACTCCCTGATTGAACAATCAGATCTCGTGATCAGCCTGCTGCCCTCTTTTTTGGAAGGGCAAGTAATCAAAAAGTGTATCGAACATAAAACCTCTGTTATTTTCCCAAACTACATTTCTTCTGCAATAAAAGAACAGGACAGCAAAGCCAAAGAAGCGGGTATTACTGTGCTCAGTGAAGTGGGCCTGGATCCCGGCATCGATCACATGTCCGCCGTTAAGATAATTGACGAAGTAAAAGCAAGAGGTGGCCAGGTGGTGCGGTTCGCTTCGTGGTGCGGAGGCCTTCCCGCCCCGGAAGCGGCCACCGAACCGGTCCGCTATAAATTTTCCTGGTCGCCCGAAGGTGCTATATCGGCCAGTGAGAGGCCGGCCCAGTTTCTTACAGAAGGAAAAGAGATAAATATCCCCGGTAGCGAACTGATGCAAAATTATGCCCTGATGCAGGTGACGGGATGCGGCTGGTTTGAAGAATATCCCAACAGCGATTCCCTTGCCTATATTGATATTTACGATATTCCCGGGGTGAAAGACATCTACAGGGGCACACTCCGCTATCCCGGCTGGTGCGAACTGATCGCAGGCTTGCGCAGAATGAACTTTTTTGATACCGAACCAGAAAACATGCAAAACAGCTCATACCTGGACCTGGTGCTCAAAAAGATTGGCTCTTCAAAAAACCGTGCCATCGTCCCGGAGCTGGCTGAATACTTAGGGGTCCAGGAATACTCGCTGGTTATAAAAAATATCCAGTGGCTTGGGCTGCTTGATGAAAGCCCTGTCCCATTTGAATTAGCTTCAGCCAAGGAAGTACTGGCCGACCTGTTGCTAAAAAAACTGAAGTTCGAAGCAGATGAACGGGATCTGGTAGTGATGCGCCATGAGTTTGAGATCGAGTACCTGGACGGAGCCAGCGACCATATAACCTCCACTCTGGTCGAATATGGCCAACCTGGCGGCGATTCGGCCATGGCCAGGACAACCGGGCTGCCGGTAGCGATTGCAGCCAAGCTGTTGGTTAGGGAAGAATTCAATGAAACCGGCATTCAGCTGCCGGTGGATCAAAGGTTATACAAACCAGCTCTGGAGGAGCTGGAAGAACAGGGCATCGTTCTTGAAGAAGTACATACTAAGAAAACTTAGAAACCGGAGATTCCAAAAGATCAAATAGACAAGGAGGACTAAAAATGAAAGGTCCCCAGTTATTAATCTTAGGGGCAGGCGGACTCGGCGGTTGGGTCCTGGAACTGGCTGCCCGGGACATGAGGTTTCACTGGATTGTGCTCGCTGATGTTAACGAAGAATACGGGGAAAAGAAAGTTTTAAATGCCCGCACCGGTGCTGCCTACCACGGCCGGTATCCGCGGATCGACTTTGAACAGATCGACCTTTTGAAGGAGCAGCAAACTGCAGAAACCATTAACCGCCTGCAGCCCGAGGTAATCATTAATTGTACGACCCTCCTTTCCTGGTGGGTTACCAAGCAGGTGCCCCCGGAAACCCTCGAAAAACTTGAAAAGGTGGGCTTTGGCCCCTGGCTCCCGATGCACCTGGCCCTTACCCGCAGGCTAATGAAGGCCGTCAAGCAGGCAGACTACCGGGGCAGTGTAATCAACGGCAGCTTCCCGGATGCCGTAAACCCCGTTCTCGGTAAACTTGACCTGGCTCCCCTGTGCGGCCTGGGCAATTTCGATTTGCTATACCCGGCTATAAAGCTTGAAGTGGGCAGAAGGCTTGGAATCAACGGCGCCAATGTAGATGTAATCATGGTTATGCACCACTTCCACACCAGTTTCTTCCGTAAACATGCCGAAGGCCCCCCGCCGTACTACCTGAAAATTAATGTCGGGGGCGAAGATATCAGCAGCAAATGGAACCGAAACCAGCTGCTCTATGAAGCCTCTAAAAACCGGCTGGAGGGGGCGGAAATCAATCCCCAGGTAGCCTCATCAGCTCTGCAGATTGTCCAGGCCATTCTTGAAAACAGCGGCAAGCTGATCCATGTTCCCGGCCCGGGCGGCCTTCCCGGGGGCTACCCCACTCTTATATTCCGGGATAAAGCGGAAATTTCCCTACCCGGTGAGCTGTCCCTTGCCGGGGCCGTAAAAATGAACGAGGAAGCCGGGAAACGCGATGGTATAGAGAAAATTGAAGAAGACGGCCGGGTGGTTTTTACCGAACAGGCCGCTGAAACGATGAAAGATAACCTTGGCTATGATTGTCCGGTCCTGGATCCGGATGAAGACTTTGAACGGGCCCGTGAGCTGATCGGTCTGTTTAAAAAGATTGCCCGGTGACTATACAAAACCGGCTGTGCTACTTAAAACCGGCCTTGCCTGTTTTAACGTAGTAATAACCGATCCCGACGGCGGTCCAAATCACCAGGGTATAAAGGATCAGGGGGTCTTCGTAGAAAGAGACAAGGGTAAGGATGATCCCGGCCCCGATAGTAAGCAGGGCGCATCCAAAAAGGACTGGCTTTGATAAGCGCATTGGTGCTTGTTGATACTGTTCAGGGTAGTCTCTTTCTATTTTCAGGCAACCGCCGGCTACCAGCGACATTGAGATCAGGGTGACCACGGAACTGATCGTTCCTAAAAACAGGATCGGCAAATCCAATATTATGGTCGATACCCCTAAAACATAGACAAAGGTAATTGCATGCCCCGGGGCCTGGAACCGGTTCAGAGTGGAAAAAACACCGGGCATTAAACCTTCCCTGGCCAGGCTGTAGAGCCCCCGGCTTGAAGAAAGGTAGATCGCATTGATCGGGGTAATTATGGCTGCGATCGCACAGACCCTGATGATGGCCGACAGGGTAGGTGAAAACATGATCCGGGAAGCATCGGACAGGTTTGGGGTATGTTTAATAATGGTTTCCCAGCCCAAACCGCCTGAAAAGACCAGGGCCGTGCCCAGGTATAAGACCCCGATCACCAGCGAGGCCAGAAATATGGACCGGGGTATGTTTTGGTGGGGGTTTTCAATTTCCTCGCCGATCTCGGCTACAAAATAAATGCCCGTGTAAGCAAAAAAGGCCGTAACACTGCCTTTCAGGATCGGTCCGGTTCCCGCTCCAAAAAACGGGGTCAGGTTGTCCGCTTCTATTCTAAACAAGCCAGGTACAAAAAACAAAACCAACCCTGCTACCACGATCACCACCAGGAAGCCCTGGACGTTTTTGGTGGTGATAATCCCCAGCATGTTCACGATATAAAAGATAGTTACGATCGAAATGGCCAGTATTTTGGGGTCGACCAGCAGGATATCTTCAAAATAGCTGGCAAAACCCTGTCCCATCAGGGCGAGCATGATAAAACTGGCCACATATCTCGACCAGCTCACAAAGAAACCCAGTGAGTCGGAGTAAAACATTCTTGTATACTGGTAAGTCCCGGCGGTGGCCGGAAATATTGAAGCTACCTGGGCATAACAGATCGAAGAAGTCAGGGCGATGATAAGGGCCAGGAAGTAACATATAAAGAGGCTCGGGCCGGTTTCTACGGCCAGCGGCCCAATCATAATATAGATCCCTGCGCCAATTACAGTCCCTATGATGATTACTACTGCTCCGAGCAGGCCAATCTTTTGCATTATTTCCCAGCCTTAAACAAGATTATAGCTTTAATGATAACTGCAAATGGTATGTTTATTTTGTCATTCTCTATATTTCCTTCGACAGGTATTTATTTAATCCTTTCAGGAAGAGAAAACTTTATCCGTAACGCGGAGACGGGGTACCTGCTATAACTCCATTACTTTGTCGATATTTTGGCCTTTTTTATCTAGGCTTTCCACTGGGAGAGAGAATAACAAGCCAAGAAGGTTTGTTAACCTTTATGCAGAAACATTCCATAGGCCGCTAATGGGCCCGGTCCAGGTAATAAACCTGGAAAGGAGTTTTAATCAATAATGCCAGAACAGGGGGGAGATTAATGGCCAGTTATAAAGATCTGCAGGGCAAAAGAGTGCTTGTCACCGGTGCTGCCCAGGGGATAGGCCTTGCCACAGCCAAACGATTTGCCGATGAGGGCGCCGGGGCGGTGATCCTGGACATTGACAGGCCGGGCCTGGATAAAGCCCTGGAGAACAACCGGATTTTTAAGGGGAGTATTTGCGCGGATGTAAGTGATCCCGGGGCTGTAGAAAAAGCTTTCCAGGAAATGGACAGCCTGCTGGGCGGGATTGATATCCTGGTCGCCAACGCCGGGATCAGTATTCGAAAACCTTTTTTGGAGATCACCTTTGAGCAGTGGAAAAAGGTGATCGATACAAATCTCCATGGTATATTCCTGTGCGCCTCCCAGGCTGCCCGCCGGATGAAGGCTCAAGGGTCAGGAGTTATACTGATGACCGCCTCGACAAACGGGACTGAAGGGCACCCATATTATGCCGATTATAACGCTTCCAAGGCAGGCGTCATTCTCCTGGCAAAGACCATGGCCCTGGAACTGGCTCCCGCGATCCGGGTGAATGCCGTTTGCCCCGGCTACGTGTTGACAGATATGCAGAGGGCTGAGTACAGCAGTGAAGCCCTCGAGGAAGTAAATGAAAAAATACCCATGAAACGACATGCTTCTCCCGAAGAGGTGGGCGCCCTGTTTGCCTTCCTCGCTTCTTCCGAAGCGGCATACCTTACCGGGGGCGACGTACGTATCGACGGCGGTGAAACCGCAGGGCTGGCCTGAGTGAATCTGGAAACGGGGTGATCAGATATGGAACATGCATCCGGGCTGTTCCGCCTCGATGAGCAGGTGGTAGCAGTTACAGGTGGAGCTTCGGGGATCGGCCTGGGCTGTGGGCAATTCTTAGCAAGCCTGGGAGCAGCAGTTTTCTTGCTGGATAAAAACCGGGCGGAAGGCGAAAAAGCGGCGGCACAGATAGGTGACAGCGCCCACTTTATCTATTGCGATGTTACTTCGGAAGTCTCCTGTCAAAAAGCAGTCCAAAAAATTCTTGCGGGCCATCGCAAGATTGACGCCCTGGTGAACTGCGCCGGGGTAATATGCAGGAAGACGGTCATCGAGCTGGAAGAATCCGAATGGGACCTGGTTATTGATGTGGGGCTCAAAGGAATATTTTTGATGTCAAAGTTTGTCATCCCGAACATGATTGAAAACAAGGGAGGAAGTATCGTTAACATCGGCTCCGGCTGGGGCATCAAGGGCGGCCCGCGAGCGGCGGCCTACTGCGCGGCCAAAGGAGGTGTAGTTAACATGACCCGTGCCATGGCCATTGACCACGGCCCCCAGAACATCAGGGTTAATTGTGTTTGCCCCGGCGATATCGACACGCCGCTTTTAAGAGATGAAGCCCGCCAGCTGAACAAAGACCTCGATCAATGGCTGGCTGAAAGTGCCGATCGTCCCCTGAACCGTTTGGGCGAGCCTGAAGATATAGCGAAGGCGGTTTTTTACCTGATCAGCGGCCTTTCTCCCTGGGTCAGCGGAGCCATCCTGGTGGTCGACGGCGGCGGAACGGCCTAGCAGTTTTTATGAAAAGGAGGATTGAAGATGACGAGGAAATTTATCCACCCCTATATTCCCAATTCAGTTCCTGAAGTGCAGCAGGAAATGCTGCAAGAAATAGGCGTAAAAGCTATAGATGAATTTTATGAATGCATTCCCGTTGAGCAAAAGGTTCAAGGTAAACTGGATCTCCCCGATCCGTTACTCTCAGAAGCGGCTTTAAAAAGGCACGTGGAAGGCATCCTGGCCAGGAATCAACCGGCTGGAAATATGATCAGCTTTTTAGGCGGAGGGTGCTGGGATCACCATGTTCCTGCTGTTTGTGACGAGATAGCCGCCCGCAGTGAATTTCTTACCGCCTATGCGGGCGAACCCTATGAAGATCACGGCCGCTTCCAGGCCTTGTTCGAGTACGCGAGCATGATGGCCGAATTGCTGGATGTAGAAGTTGTGAATATCCCTACTTATGACGGATCCCAGGCTGCCGCCACCGCTTTGAGCATGGCCTGCCGTATTACCGGCCGCCCGGAAGTGCTGGTAGCCGCTTCCACGGCGCCTGATCGTCTTTCTGTGATCAAAGGCTACCTCTACCCCGACATAAAAGTGAACCTCTTTGATTACGATACCGACACGGGCTTGACCGACTTAGATGATCTGTCTGCCAGGTTATCTAATCAAACAGCAGCCGTTTATTTTGAAAACCCCGCCTTCCTGGGATATCTCGAAACCCGGGGTCGGAAAATCTCTGCTCTGGCCCATGAGCGGGGCGCCCTTTCTGTGGTCTGGACCGATCCTGCCTCACTGGGCGTCTTAAGCCCGCCCAGTGCTTACGGCGCCGATTTAACCTGTGGTGAAATCCAGCCGCTGGGGATTCACATGTTCATGGGCGGCGGCAGGGCCGGTTTTATCGGGGCTCCCGATGATGAGCGCTATATCAAGGAATACCCGTCGAGGCTTTTTGGGATTGCCCCCACCACTCACCGGGAGTGGGGTTTTGGCGATGTGGCCTGGGAACGGACCTCGTTTGCAAGCAGGGAGACTTCCAAAGAATTTGTGGGAACTGCTTCCGCCCTGTGGGGTATCACCGCCGGAGTTTACCTGGCTTTGATGGGCCCGGAAGGGATGCGCGAACTGGGCGAAAACTGCATCAAACGGACCCGTTATGCCCTTAATAAAATGGCCGAACTGCCGGGAATCAAAGCTCCCGTTATCGGCACCCATTTTTTCAAGGAATTTGTCGTCAATTTTGACGGGTGCGGTAAAACGGTTGCCCATATTAACGCCGAACTATTGAGCAGGGGGATTATGGGGGGACTGGATTTATCGCAAAATTACCCCGGCATGGGTCAAAGCGCTTTGTACAGCCTGACCGAAAAGCGCAGCCGTGAAGATATAGACTGTCTTGTAAATGAACTGGAGAAAATATTATCAACTTAACAGCCCGTTTAAAAAGGAGGCAAGCTTATAACTATGAGCGACAAGACCAAAAGCCGTGATTTTCATCAGGCTCGTTGGAATGAGCCGATCATATTTGATCTGAGCACCCCCGGCGAAAGGGGCATTCTGCTTCCGGAAATGGAACCGGAAATTGAAACTTCGGCCGGGGATGCCCTGGGTGAATTGCCCGGTGACCTAAAGAGGTTAAGTCCGCCTGGTTTGCCGGAAATGGCCCAGATGCGGGTCCTCAAGCACTATTTGCGTCTTTCCCAGGAGAATTTGGGGGCCGATTTGAATGTGGATATCGGCCAGGGCACATGCACCATGAAATACAGTCCAAAGATCAACGAACAGTTTGCCGCTTCCCCACAATTAAGCGGGCTGCATCCGGTTCAAGACGAAAACACAGTCCAGGGCGCCCTGGAGATCATGTACCAGTTGGAGCAGTTTTTAAAGGCTATTTCCGGGATGGACCGGTTCAGCCTGCAGCCGGGCGGGGGATCGCATGCCATCCTGGCCATAGTATCTATGATCAGGGCCTGGGTTGACGACCGGGGCTTGTCGGATACCAAGGATGAAATAATCACAACCATTTTTTCCCACCCTTCCAATTGCGCCGTGGCCCGGGCCAAAGGGTTCAAGGTGATCAATATTTATCCCGATCCCAAAACCGGCCGCCCCGATTTGGAGGCTTTCAAAGAAGCTGTTTCGGACAGGACAGCCGCCTTGTTGATCACCAACCCGGAGGATACAGGGATCTACAATGAAAATATAAAAGAATTGACCGACCTGGTGCATTCGCACGGAGGCCTTTGCAGTTATGATCAGGCCAATGCCAATGGAATTTTGGGCATAACCCGGGCGGTGAATGCCAATTTTGACTTCTGCTTTTTCAACATCCACAAGACCTTTTCTTCCCCGCACGGCTGTGGTGGCCCGGGCTGCGGGGTGGTAGGGGTAAAGGAACACCTGATTCCTTATCTTCCCGTCCCGCTTACTTCCTTTGATGAGGCTAGCAACAGGTATTACCTGGATTATGATGTGCCGAAAACCATCGGAAAAATAAAAGATTATTACGGGGTGATCCCCGCCATGGTCCGGGCCTATGCCTGGATCAGGAGCCTCGGCGCCGAAGGGTTGCTGGAAGCTGCCCGCGTGGCGGTCCTGAACAATAATTATATCCTGAACAGGATTCGGGCCATGAAGGGGACAGAAGCTCCCTATGCAGAAGGAGAACACCGGGTTGAACAGGTGCGGTACAGCTTTCAACCCTTGAAAGAGGAAACCGGCTGCGGCTTTGACGAGGTCCAAAGAAGGATCTGCGATTTCATGTGCCATATCTGGAGCAGCCATGAGCCCTTTGTCGTTCCGGAGCCCTTCACCATTGAACCGACGGAGTCGTATTCCAAGCAAGAAATCGACGAATACCTGGCCGCGCTGGAAAAAATAATTGAAGAAGCTCGCGCGACCCCCGATGTTTTAAAAACCGCTCCCCATAACAGCCCCATTCACCACGTCGCCGAGCACGAGTATCTGGACGATCCAAAATTATGGGCTGTTACCTGGCGGATGTACAAGAATCGTTTTGAAGGCTATTTTGAACCGAAAAAGGAGCAGCAATAATCATTGTTTCGATTGGGACTGATTATAAACCCGGTAGCCGGCATGGGCGGCCCCCTGGGGCTGAAAGGGACTGATGGTGAAGAAATACTGGAACTTGCCCTCAAAAAAGGAGCTTTTCCCCGGGCGCCGTCAAGGGCCGCCCATGTGTTAAAGGCCCTGAGCCAAGAAAAGGATAAAATTTGCTTACTTACCTGCCCCGGGTCTATGGGCGCTGATACAGCGAGCCAGTGCAGCATGCCCTTTGAAACTATACCTTTGAAGATCAATCAAAAAACCTCGCCTGAAGATACCCGCCGCGCGGCCAAGATGATCCAGGAACGCTCCGTTGATTTATTGCTTTTTGTGGGCGGAGACGGGACCGCCCGGGATATTGGCCAGGCGGTGGGGGAGGGGCAACTTTGCCTTGGTGTGCCGGCCGGAGTTAAAATGCATTCCTCGGTCTTTGCGCTTTCTCCCCATCATGCAGCAGAAATTGTGTCCGGTTTGATCAAGGGAAGGCGGCCTCAACCCCGTTTGGCGGAGATTATGGATATCGATGAAGAAGCCTTTCGGGCCGACCAGTTAAGGGCCCGACTTTTTGGGTATCTGCCGGTGCCCGGGTCTCGGAGAGGATTACAGGTCTTAAAAGCCGGGAGCTCTGCTTCGGAAAAAGCAAAACAACAGGCCATCGCTGCGTTTTTTGTGGAAGAAATGGACCCAAACAGGCTTTATTTGATCGGGCCTGGAACTACAACCAGGGCAATCCTGCAGGCTCTGGGACAGGAAGGGACTTTGCTGGGGGTGGATGCCCTTCGGGATGGGCAAATCACAGGCAAAGATCTTAATGAAAAGGATTGCCTGGCCCTTCTCGATCAGGCCGGTTTTGAACAGGCGACAATAGTGGTTACCCCCATTGGCGGCCAGGGTTTCATACTGGGCCGGGGAAATCAACAACTAAGCGCTGAAGTGGTCCGGCGTGTATCTAAAAAGCAAATCCTGGTTGTAGCCACTCCAGATAAACTGCAATTATTAAGGGGAAACCCTTTTCGCCTGGATACAGGTGATCCGGAACTGGATCGGCAGCTATGTGGTATTTACCGGGTGCTTACCGGGTACCGGGAAAGTGCCTATTACCGGACCGAGTTATAGTATTGGGACACCCGGGGCCACAGCTTTGGTAAGGCGGCGGTAAAGGTAGCATATTTTTTGCTATTAACGAAACACTGTCTATAGAGTTCTATACACAACTTCCCGGTGGCCCACCTTAACCACTCATATGATTAAGGCAAGATCTTTGATCGAACAAGTCTGCAGCATGGGGACGGGGTTCCTGCTACACCACCATTATTTGCCGGCGCGATATAATCAAGCATGAATTCTGTCAGTAATCTTTCTTATTTATCTTTTTTATTAACAGCGTCCCGGGTCTCCTCGGCGATCCATTCCATGAAAGGCTTGTGCCCCGCATCTATCTGCCAGGAGATGAAGCAGGGGACTTCGTAGGGGTGAATCTCTTTTACCTCTTCTTCCAATTCCGGGATTAAAGAGGTTTTGGTTTTCCCCAGGACCAGCACCTCTTCTTCTGATTGCACTTCTCCTTCCCAGTAGAAGAAAGATTTAAGGCGCGGAATAATATTAGCGCAGGCGGCAAGCTTTTTATCAACCAGCTGTTCCGCTATGTTTTCAGCTACTTCCATGGAAGGAGCGGTAATATAAAAGAGGGAGTTTTGCATTTTGTTCCACCTCCGTATCCCATCCGGCACCGGCATAAGCTTTTTTGCCTGCCCGGTATATCTTGTCTACCGGTTGGTCTTGATCTAATTCCGTGTAATACTTCCGGGGCTTTATCCAACTGAAGCAATATTTAAGATCGGATTATTATGCCCCCACCAGTTATCTTCAATCCTTCGGCTTATTATCCTTCCTGCGTGAGGTCATGAATTATTTGGCTACGACCACGCTGTTAGGCCTCGATGATGCAAAACCAGTACTGCACGTGTCATTATCATGCTTATCCAGGCTGTCCAGGAAACTTCCTGCCTGTTATTTTTTAATAGAGATACTGGAGCATACTTTTAACCTCTGGGGAAATAGAGATAATATTAACTCCGGAGCATCTCTGGACAGGCCCAGGAAGAATGCTAATGAGTGTCTCATGAGAAATAACTGATAAAAACAGCCTTGTTCGACATATTGGCAACCTGCGTTTTTTTGATATAATAAAACATAAAACAAGCATGGCTTGTGTAAAAACAATGTAGACGGCTTATTGCCCTAATCCCACCGGGTTATCCTGAAACATTTCCCGTTAAAACACCGCCTAAAGATGAGGTTAAAGATAAAACCAGATGGTTACCTTAGTTTGATGGAAAGATTAAGGTAGTCCAGGGGAGAAACCATTTCTGGAGCGGTTGCCAGAAAGAAATAACTTAAAAATAGTAGTCGCTTTTTTGCCGGGGTGCTATAAATCGGATTGGAGGAAAGTAGTGAATTCACTGAAAATCATTGTAGATGCTGATGCCTGCCCCAAGGCGGTGCTGCAAGTCTGCCTGGAGCTGGGTGAAAAGTATAATATTCCGGTGTGGACGGTAGCCAGCTTTAATCACAATATAGAATCGAATCATCATGTTGTTGTCGGTAATGATTCGCAGGAAGCGGACCTTAAGGTGATGAACCTTGCTGAAAAAGGAGATAT
>SKMK01000051.1 GCA_007121075.1 Syntrophomonadaceae bacterium | reverse complement strand
TGCTTCCGGCAAGCTCCACGTTAAGAGCTATAGAGTGGCTGTTCATAACCGGGACCCTGACCGTGGTAACCGTAACCGCCAGGCCGGGGAGTCCCATGATCTTTCTGCTTTCGTTGACCATCTTGATTTCCTCTTTGCAAAACATGTGTTAAATCAGAATTACTTCTTGCAGCATTAATAGAATAGTAGTAGGGGTGTGCAAGCACATATAAAGCGCAGTGGGGAGGGTTAGTAATTACTTCATAGTTGATAATTTTATAGTCTGTTTTATTCAAACAAGCTTAAAATGATAAACTTCTTATTCTTCAAACCTTTCTTGTATTTGAGGTTGATAAAACCCTTTATAAGCAAATGGGTAGTAACAAATTCTGCAGTCCCCAAAAAATCAGAACCGGCCCCTGAGATGCAATAAATAAGTTACTTTTTAATCGACGCCTCCACCTTTTGAAAAAGTAATCTTATTGTCTTACAGTTAAGTTTAGCAGAAAAAATGATTATTCTAACGCCAGTTGGAACGAAAGTATCATTTGGGGGAATGAAAATTAATAATTAATCGGTAAGCTGGTGTATATTTAATAATATGGAGAATTTAAAAGGTTGCGCGTATTGGTTAAACTGTTGATTCTAATAAATCTAGCTTATCTTTCTAAGTGGGCTATGGAGCAAAACAGCTATTTATATAAACACAAGCGCAGATTAGCAAACAATCTGCGCTTGTTTTGTGTTGCCCTATATTATTAACCTGATGTCATCTACCAGGCCTTCCAGAAAACCCCTTCCACTGAAAAAAATCATGATAATCCATATAACTCTCAGCCTTTTCCGAGAGGTATTCGAAGTTTCCGCCTACCATAGTGCCCAATATTTCAATATGGGCGATGTTTTCATCAGGGCAAGTTATGATATCTTCTTCAAGCACTACCAGGTCCGCGTATTTTCCAGATGTCAGAGAACCCACCAGATGATCGTTCCCTCCCGCCTTTGCAGCACCCAAAGTATACATGTAGAGGGTATGTTCACGGCTCAACCGTTGTTCAGGATAATAGCGTTCCGGAGGCTGCCCATCGGGAGTCCAGCGAGTTATACCCATATGAAGTTGGTGTAAGGGGTAAATTCTTTGAACTGGCCAGTCAGTGCTTCCAGACATTTTCAACCCTAGCTCCTCCATATCTCCGAAGCGATATAGTTTATATGCTCTATCTCCGACTCTGCTGTCAAGCCATGTCCACCCAAAATTAGCAAATCCTGGTTGAATATTAGAGTAGATACCCAAATCCTTCATTCTTTCCATATCTTCTGTATCAAGGAGGGACACATGCTCGATGCCAAGGCGATGATCTGTTACACCGGTAGCCTCAAGAGATTTTTCAAACGCGTTGATTGTCTCATGGTTACCCTCATCGCCGATAGCATGAACCCGAACTGCAAAACCCTCAGGTAAAGCTTTCGTGGTAACCTCTTCGATATCATCCGGGGAAATATAGAATACACCACGTGTACCTGGTTCATCACTATAATCTTCAAAAAAGCGGGCTGTTCTAGAACCCAATGATCCATCAATCTGCATTTTTATTGTATTAATATCCAGGCGATCTCCATATAACCCAATTTCCGGGCCTCTACCTTTCTCATAGTAATGCTCCATAAATGTACCGTCGCCAAGCATGATATTTAGGCGCACCTGCAATTTTTCTTCTTCGTATAATTCCTTGTATAACTCAACACTTTCAATATTGTTACGAGAAGCACAGTGCGCACCTGTCAAGCCAACTGAAAGAGCATAATCGTTCGCAGCCAAGTAAGCTTCTTCCAAGACCTCTTTTGGGGGAGCAGGAATAAACGGTGTTAAATAATTTTGCCCTCCCCTGTAGAGAATGCCGGTAGGTTTTCCATCATCATCTAATCTTAAATCGTCGCCTGTCAAACCTGCTTCGATTACACCTTCAGCAGTATCAATGCCTGCAATCTCAAGAGCCAAGCTGTTTACCCAAGCAGAGTGACCGTCTATACGGCTGAAATAACACGGGTTATCCGGTGCTACTTCATCCAAAGACCAGCGAGTAGGCCAGTCAGGGGGATCCCATTCTGCGTGACGCCAGCCTCTTCCCTCAATCCATACCCCTGGCTCTAACTCATCCGCCCTCTCTGCCACCATATCTAAGCATTCTTGCTTGCTCTTACCGACCATATCCAGGCGCACCAAGCTTAAACCTCCGCTGTTGAAATGCAAGTGAGCATCAATTAAACCCGGTATTATAGTGGCTCCATTCATATCCACCATCTCAGTCCAGGGACGGATAAAGCTGTTTACATCCTTCATATCACCTACCGCCATAATCTCATCATCTTTAATAGCAATGGCAGTAGCTTGTGGGTTGCTTTCATCTACGGTATGGATGACAGCATTGTAGAATACTTGATCAGCATATTTCGCATTTTCATTTGGCGGTACTATTGGTGGCCCTTGTTGAGCCAAAGCCATTGTAGGAATTAATAACGCAACTACAATTAACAGTACTAAACTTAATTTAATTTTATGCATGTTTTAGGTCTCCTTTATTTTATTAACTTCATTCCCTTTGTCATTACCTACGTACTTACTTATCGTCGAAAACTATATCTTCTACGCGTATATCACCTCCTGCGACAAAGCCTCTGGCTAGCAACTGTTTCATCACGACACTTTAACTCGGAACTTAGAGATTTTTGTATGTTAAATCGAAACCAGGGCAAACATCTAACTTTGTTACTGGAACAGTGACCAAACGTATTGATCACCCGAGCTATAGTTTTAAGCAATATTCCATGTTAATCAGCTCACTAGGCGAGCATTCCTGTAAAAGATAAATTCAGTGCCTCCACAAGAAATTTTGTTGATTTGCAGTCAAGTTTAACAGAAAGAAGGATTATTCTAACTCAACTTGGAACGAAAGTATCATTTGGGGGAATGAAAATTAATAATTAATCGCTTAGCAGCAGATAATCAAAGGCAACCTTTGTTTATGCACCAAGAAAAATAAAAGAGGTGATCTTTAAATGTTGAAGGAATTCATAAGTGAGATAATAGTCTGTGTTACTGCTCAGGGACAGGCTGCTAGAATTAAAACCTGTCCCTGAGCAAAAATTTTCTTAATTCCGCAAGCTTTGAATTGGGGCCGGGATCCGCCCTCCACGCTGCACAAACTTTTTAGAAGAAAACCGGTTTACCGCCATTACCGGAGCTTCTCCCAACAGCCCGCCAAACTCAACTTTGTCGCCCACTTCTTTTCCGATAGCCGGAATAATCCTCACCGCCGTAGTTTTATTGTTAAATACTCCAATTGCAGCTTCATCAGCGATGATAGCGGCGATGGTTTCCTCAGGCGTCTTACCCGGGACAGCAACCATATCCAGGCCGACAGAGCAAACCGCGGTCATGGCTTCAAGTTTTTCCAGGGTAAGGGCCCCGTCGGTCACGGAGGTAATCATACCGGCATCTTCACTGACCGGGATAAAGGCACCCGACAAACCGCCCACATAAGAGGAGGCCATGGCGCCGCCCTTCTTAACAGCATCATTAAGCAGGGCCAGGGCTGCCGTAGAACCGGGGGCACCGCAGCGCTCAAGGCCCATCTCTTCGATGATTTCGGCCACGCTGTCGCCAACGGCGGGAGTGGGAGCTAATGACAGGTCAACAATACCGAACTGGACCCCAAGCTTTTTGGCTGCGGTCCTGCCCACCAACTCGCCCATGCGCGTTATTTTAAAAGCAATTTTCTTGACCGTTTCCGACAGGGCGCCCAGATCTGCATCGCCGGCCCGGTTAATGGCGCTTTTTACCACCCCGGGGCCGCTAACCCCGGTGTTGATGACGCAGTCAGGCTCGCCGACCCCGTGGAAGGCACCGGCCATAAAGGGGTTGTCTTCGGGAACATTGGCGAAGATCACGATCTTTGCACAGCCGACGCTGTCTTCGCCGGCTGTCAATTCCGCTGTTTGCTTGATCACGCGGCTGCATAAATTGATGGCGCCCATATTGATCCCGGCCCGGGAAGTGGCCACGTTTACCGAGGCACAGACTCTTCCGGTTTCACTTATTGCCCCCGGGATGGATTCGATCAGCACTTTGTCACCCCTGGTAAAGCCCTTGTGGACCAGAGCCGAGAAGCCACCGATAAAGTTCACCCCTACCGCTTCCGCCGCCCGGTCCAGGGCGCGGGCGTACTCCAGGTATTCTTCGGCTGAACTTGCTTCCGCAACCAGGGCAATCGGGGTGACCGAGATCCTTTTATTGACGATCGGCAGGCCGTATTCGCGGGCAATTTCATCGCCTGTTTTTACCAGCCGGCTTGCCTGCCCGGTGATCTTGTCATATATTTTCCTGCAGGCTGCTTTATGGTCTGAATCGGCACAGTCGCGCAGGCTGATGCCCATAGTAATAGTCCTGATATCCAGGTTTTCTTCCTGGACCATCTTGATCGTTTCCAGAATTTCTTCAGTTGTCAGCAACAGCTTTCCATCCTTTCTACCAGTGCTTTTATTTTAAGAGGGTCTTAAATACGGTGCATGTAGTTGAAAACATCTTCATGCTGGGCGTCTATGCGCACCTGCAGTTCTTCACCCTTGCGGTGAAGCAGGTCTTTCAGGTTGACCAGATCGACAGAGGCTTTTTCCATATCGGCCACCAGGACCATGACAAAAAACTCCTGCATGATAGTCTGGCTGATATCAAGGATATTGACATTGTTTTCAGCCAGGACAGCCGACACGGCTGCGATTATGCCAACCCGGTCCGGACCGATCACGGTGATGACGATGCGGTTCCCGTTCCCGTCCCTGTTGTTGTTCCCGTTATTCCCGGGCAGTCCTTTTAAACGATTCATTTTCCATGGCTCCTTCCGGTACTGTTAATATATTATAAAGGTTACTTTTATTTTCTATGCTGGACACCATTTCTCCTTGAGAGCATCAAAAAAAAAAGAGCCAGGTCAGCTGCTCACAGTTTAAAAGGGTTGTTCATAATCGGGGCACAAGCAAATACTGTTATAGGAAATCTCTTAATTTTATTCAGGCAGCTGCGGGCGATCCGTAAATAATAATACAAAAAAATAGTGCCGGTCACTTTTTACAGTGCCCGGCAACTTGAGGCAAGCTTTATTGAACCGGTTTAACCGGTTTCATGGAAGGCTTTAGCCTTCATCTTTGACTTTTACCGTCCGGCTTCTCAGTTCATCGGTCTTGGGCATTTCAATCCTGAGCACACCGCTTTTAAACTTGGCTTCAACATCGTCAGCCTTGATGGTTGCCGGAAGTTTAAAGCTACGGTAGAACCTGCCCTGACCACGTTCCTGCCAGATCACGTCACCTTCTTCTGGTTCAGCTTTTATTTCGCCCGAGATGGTCAGAGTGTCGTTGTTAGTTGATACTTCCACATCGTCAATGCTTACACCCGGCAGGTTAATCTTGGCTACCAGTGCGCCTTCGGTGTCATAGAGATCTACTGCCGGGAATGCGCCCTGCTCTCCGAACGGCATATTACGGAAGAATGCATCGGTAAAGAGCTGATCAAAACCCGAGCGAAACCGTTCCAGTTCATTCCTTGGCTCTCTTCTAATCAGGTCTCTCATGGCTATCCCTCCCATAATTTATTTTGATTTATTGTTGGTGTTATTAGCACTCCCTCTTATCGAGTGCTAAATATATTATGCTAGGAATCTCACCGCTGATCAAGCTTCAATTTAGTCAGATTTGGTCAAATTTAAGCCGTCTATCTGAAATAAAGCAAATTATAGCTTTTTTTCTCATCAAATTAAATTTTTTTTCATTCTTATTGGGGGTTTTTCCTGTGAAGGGAGGGAAAGCCATGACATGCAGGCATGGCCTCTTTGCTGGAGCGGGTGATGGGAATCGAACCCACGCTACTAGCTTGGAAGGCTAGGGCTCTACCACTGAGCTACACCCGCACGCTTAATAATATTGGAAACCTTGTCCTTAGTAACTTTTTAAACAATTTTACCTTAAAATGCCTTCATCAAACCGGTTTTAAGATAACTATTCTTTTCATAAAATATTATACCATTACAAGCAAATTTCTGTCTTATAAGCAAAGATAAAAAAGTTGTCTTCTTAATTTACTTTCTCGCACCTGTAGTTCCCATTTTACTTAACAAAATACCCAAATCTATTTGCAGGATGAGGCGTTCAACAAATCCCTGAAAAGGATCACCCTGTAGCATAACAATAAATCAAATACGACTGGAATCGGGATAGGGGGCGGCCGTGAGGCCGCCGACCCTCCCACACCACCGTACAAGCCGATCTAGCATACGGCGGTTCAGTAGACTTGAACAGCGGAGTCAGATCTTTCTGACTCTGTTTGT
>SKMK01000054.1 GCA_007121075.1 Syntrophomonadaceae bacterium | reverse complement strand
TCCGGAGCGGGAATATCGATTTCGGGGCCAAGGATTGTACCTAGAGATCTCACATAACTTCTTGTCAGGCGCTCCCTTTCTTTATCGCTCATTTTTAAAGGATTGCATACGACTGCTCCTTTACCTCCTCCAAAAGGCACTCCAACCAGGGAACACTTTAAAGTCATCCACATTGAAAGGGCCTTGAGACTGTCCGCTGTTACATCCCAGTGATAGCGGAGGCCACCTTTAAAAGGCCCGTAAACATTGTTATGCTGCGAACGATAACCGGTAAATACTTTTGTCGAGCCATCATCCATTTCTACCGGGATGGCAACTTCAACAAAACGCATTGGAGTTTTTAAGTGTTCATAAACATCGGGAGACAGCTCCGCAAACTCTATAGCCTGCTTCATCATACTAAGGGTGGAATTCAAAATATTATCTTCTTTTTTTGTTTTATTCACTTCTGACAACATTAATTATCCTCCTTGTTGTTGCTTAATTGTTGTTGCTTAATTAGTGATTAAATAAAATTTAAAACCTTATTACTGTAACCCTGGAAATACTGACTATATTTTTACCTCCTTTCAACGCATTAACCTTTTTTATAAATTTAATTTATGGCAAACCAACTTTCACATTTTTATAGATTATTCCGGTATTACCATTCAAGAAGGCAAAAATTTTTTGCACAAATTACTTGCCTCTTCTTTTTTATGCTCCCAAAAGGACCTTTTCCTCGTAAATTACAGTAACTGTAAACAAAAAATAACCTGCCTGTAATATTCCTGTAATGTTCGGCGATTATAATTATAAGTGAGTTGACCCCCTCTTTTTATATATATCTTTGAGCGCGGTTAAAACAAACTGCGCTTTTTTTTGTCCGAATGCCGGGCCTCCGATTCTACATCCCTTCTTCCGCATTTTCTTTGCAAGTGTAATATCAAGTCGCCCGTCATTAATGAGCCGGATATTTTCTGCAAAAAAAATTACCTGCCGCCGATTTATACTCCTGCAAAGCGCCACGGAGTAGATTGTAAACCTTTTTATCCGGTTCAGGTTGACAATTTCGGCTCAATCCGATACTATTTTAACAAATATTTTCACCCGAGGATAGTATGAAAAAAAATATTTTGGAGTTCCTACAAAATAAGCAAGACGGTTACATCTCAGGTAGCTATATCAGCAGAGAGCTGGGTATTAGCCGGGCCGCCGTCTGGAAACAAATCCGGGAGCTGCGCCGTAAAGGTTACCAGATCAGCGCCCGCTCAAACTGCGGCTACCGCCTGGAGGAAGAGCCGGACAAGTTAGACAGCGACCTTTTAGAAAAGCACGGCATTAAATATATCCCCTCAGTTGATTCAACTAACCTGGTCTCCCGTCACCTGGCTGAAGAAGGACATCCTTCCTACACCACGATCATTGCCGAGGAACAGCTCCGGGGGCGCGGCCGGCGTGGCCGGGATTGGTATTCTCCTTCGTACAGCGGGCTCTGGTTTTCAGTGATCCTGCGTCCTGAAATGATCAACCCGGCTGCAGCGGCCCCGGTAACCCTCGTTACCGCTGCCTCCCTGGCCTCCAGTTTAAATAAAAACCAGGGCCTGCCGGTTAAGATTAAATGGCCGAATGATCTTTTAATCAAGAGCAAAAAATTTGGAGGAATCTTGAGCGAAATAAAAGGGGAACCGGACCGGATCGAATACCTGGTTCTCGGAATCGGCCTCAACATAAACCAGCGAGAAGAAAATTTTCCGGCGGACATAAAAACCAGGGCCACTTCCCTTTTACTTGAAAGCGGCAAGGCATTCGACCGCACCTCGCTTTTTTTAACACTGTGGAAGGATCTATGCCGGGCTTACGAAGTCTTCTTGGAGGAAGGTTTTGCCCCGTTCAGGGATCAACTTTTAACATACAATTCATTTCTGGGACAGGAAGTCAAGGTTACATGGGCCGGAGGTTCCCTGGAGGGTGTAGCCTGCGACCTTGATCGGGACGGATCCCTGTTAATCATGGACAACAAAGGAGAGCTGCAAAAAATATACTATGGTGAAATCAGCTAAAAATCCTGCTGCAGAAAGCACCGCCAGATCCCTGCCGCTGGGCAGGCTGACCTTAAGTGCCCTGTTTACGGCCCTGACTGCCGTGTTAGCCCAGTTTGCCATCCCTGTGCCTTTTAGCCCGGTCCCATTCACCGGCCAGATCATTGGTGTTTTCCTCGCCGGAAGCCTGCTTGGGAAAAGGGCCGGCCTTTTGTCAATTACCGCCTATTTGCTGCTCGGGGCCGCCGGAGCCCCGGTCTTTTCCCTGGCCCGCGGGGGTCTGCACATTTTAATGGGGCCCAGTGGGGGCTATTTGTGGGGGTTCATACCGGCAGTTTACATCATCGGCCTGATCGCTGAAAAAATTTCCCGGCCCACTATTTTCAGCAGTGCAGGGGCCATGCTTGCGGCCCTGGCCGTAATCTATTTCTGCGGAGCTTTACAGCTCGCCTTTATCATGGGCTATAATATTTACCAGGCTGTGCTGGTGGGAGTGCTGCCGTTTCTTCCTCTCGATCTGGTTAAGGCCTTTTTGGCCGCCTACCTGGGCCTGCAGCTTAAAAAAAAGCTTCTTCTCAACCGTCTGGAGCATAATCTGTCCTAATGATAAAAATGCTGCCGCCGCTCAGGATTTCTGGGCCAACTCATCCCGGGCCAGCAATGCGGCGCCGAGGGCTCCGACAATCTGAGGTTCCCGGGGCACAATCAACTTTTTATTCAGCTTTTCGTTGAGGGCTTTAACTACCGCCTTGTTTTTGGCCACCCCGCCCGTAATCATCACTTCTTCCTCCAGGCCGACCCGGCGCACCAATCCGGCGGTACGATCGGCAATTGCCTGGTGAAGGCCGCGGGCTATATCTTCCCTCGGCAATCCTCTGGCAATTAATGACACTACTTCCGACTCGGCAAAAACCGTGCACATACTGCTGATCGATACCGTTTCCCTGGCCTGATTGCTTAATTCAGCCAGGTTCTCCAGTTCCACTTCAAGGGCCTGGGCCATTACCTCGAGGAACCTTCCGGTTCCGGCGGCACATTTGTCGTTCATAGCAAAGTCAAGAACCCGGCCGCTATCACCCAGCAGGATAACTTTACTATCCTGCCCGCCGATATCAATAACCGTCCTGACGGAAGGATCTAGAAAGTAAGCCCCCCGGCCGTGACAGGTTATCTCGGTAATCCGCTTGTCGGCAAAATCGATACTAACCCGCCCGTAACCGGTAGCGACAACAAATTCCAGATCGGCCTTTTCAAGGCCGGCCGCACCAAGGGCTTGTTCCATTGCTTTTTCAGCGGCCCCCCTGCTGTTCGCCCCCGTCGGTACAATAACAGACTGAACAATATCCTGCTCAAATATAACAACCTCGGCTGTAAGTGATCCTACATCTATTCCAGCTACCGGCATCTTTTTAACCTCCATTAATTGGATTGTCAATGCGGGAGAAGGACGCTGATCGCTTTCCAGAGTTCGTCCCGGCCGCTTCCGGTTTGGGCGGAAAATGGAACCAGCAGCTCTTCTTCGAACAGGCCCAGCTGAGATCTGATCACTCTGTTCTGCCTGATCAGGGCTCCCCTGGAGAGTTTGTCCGCTTTGGTGGCCACGGTGACGCGGGGGATACTGTTCATCCGTAACCAATTTGCCATCAACCGGTCGTCTTCCGTCGGTTCGTGGCGACAATCTACCAGGTGGACGCACCCGTAAAGATTACCCCTCGCTTCCAGGTATGCTTCGATAATCGGCGCCCACCGCTGCCGTTCCTTCCTGGAAATTTTCGCATATCCATAACCGGGTAGGTCGACAAAACATAATTTGCCGTTTAACAGGTAAAAATAAAGGCCCCGCGTTTTCCCGGGTGTTGAACTGGTTCGGGCCAGGTTTTTCCGCCCGATCAGCTTATTAATCAAAGATGATTTGCCCACATTGGAGCGGCCCAGAAAGGATATTTCCGGTATGTTCCAATCCGGAAAAGCTTCGATGCTGTGGGCGGCGGCTTTCAGCTCTGCCTGCTTGATCTTCACCTTTTCACCTGTTACTCCTTAATTTCAATGGCGGATCGAAGAATTCCGATTTTCTTCAGACGGGTTTAATTCCTCTTCACCAAGGGCTTTTTCCGGAAGCTTATCCTTGATACCTTCAATCGGTTCGGCCAGGGCCATTTCCAGAACCTCGTCCATGTGTTCCACCACTTTAACTTCGACCTTGCGCTTGACATTCGCCGGTATATCACTCAGATCCCGGCGGTTTTCGGCCGGCATAACCATATGCCTGATCCCGGCCCGGTGGGCGGCAAGCATCTTTTCCTTCACTCCGCCGACCGGCAGGACCCGGCCCCGCAGGGTGATCTCGCCGGTCATGGTAACATCGTTTCGGACCGGGATCCTGGTAAAGGCCGAAGCAAGGGCGGTTGCCATGGCGATACCGGCCGACGGGCCATCCTTGGGAATCGCTCCCTCGGGAACGTGGATGTGGATATCCACTTTTTCATAGAAATTTTCTTCCAGTCCGAGCTCGTCGGCCCGGGAGCGGATGTAACTCATGGCCGCCTTGGCCGATTCCTGCATTACTTGGCCCAGCTGACCGGTCAGGGTCATTTTTCCTTTGCCCTTCATCAGGCTTACCTCGATTGAGAGCAGATCGCCCCCGCTCTCAGTCCAGGCCAACCCTGTGGCCACCCCAATTTCTTTTTTCTTCTCCGCCACCCCGAAGCGGTAGCGGGGAACCCCTAAGTATTTTTGCAGGTTATTGCTGGTCAATCTGACCTTCTTCTTACGATCTTTGACCACTTCACGGGCTACTTTGCGGCAGATTGCGGATATGCTCCTTTCCAGGTTTCGCACCCCCGCTTCCCGGGTATATTCCCGGATAATCCGCCGGATCGCCCCTTCCGAAATCCTGAGCTGGTCCTCACCGAGCCCGTTTTCCCGAAGCTGTTTAGGAATCAGGTACTGCCTGGCAATTTCCACCTTATCTTCCTCGGTGTAGCCGGGAATATGGATCAGCTCCATCCGGTCCAGCAATGGCTGAGGAATGTTAAAAGAAGTATTCCCGGTGGTAATAAACATCACCTGAGACAGATCAAAAGGAATTTCGATGTAATGATCACTGAAAACACTGTTTTGCTCGGGGTCGAGGACTTCCAGCAGGGCCGAAGAAGGATCCCCCCGGAAATCGGTGGACATCTTGTCTATCTCGTCCATCAGGAAGACGGGGTTTTTTGACCTGGCCTCACGCATGCCCTGGATAATCCTGCCCGGCAGGGCCCCGATATAAGTGCGGCGGTGCCCCCTGATTTCAGCTTCATCGCGCACTCCGCCCAGGGAAATTCGCACAAAATTGCGTTCAAGAGCCCTGGCCACGGATTTGGCCAGTGAAGTTTTGCCTACACCGGGAGGACCGATCAGACACAGGATTGGCCCTTTCAGCTTATCAGCCAGCTGGCGAACCGCCAGGTATTCAATGATCCGCTCTTTAACATTTTGCAGGCCGTAATGATCTTCATCCAGGATCTGTTCAGCCACATCCAGGTCAAGGCGATCCGTGGTTTCTCCCGACCAGGGCAGTTCCAGCAGCCAGTCCAGGTAAGTCCTGATTACAATAGCTTCAGCAGCAGCGGGAGGCATTTTCTCCAACCGGTCAACTTCTTTGAGCGCTTTCTCCTCGACTTCTTCTGGGAGGTCGGCCTCGGCAATTTTTTCCCGGTACTCTTGTGCTTCCGCTTCTCTTTCATCTTTTTCGCCCAGTTCTTTCTGGATTGCCTTCATCTGCTCCCGCAGGTAATATTCTTTTTGGGTCTTTTCCATCTGCTTGCGGACCCTTAAATTAATCTTCTGCTCTATTTCCTGGATTTCAATTTCATTGCTCAAGATTTCATTTAATTTTTCCAGGCGCTCTTTGATCTCAATCGCGTCCAGTAACTGCTGTTTTTGCTCAACCTTCATGCTCAGGTGAGAGGCAATAACATCGGCAAACCGGCCCGGTTCTTCTATATCGGAAACTGTAGAAAGGGTTTCCGGGGGAACCTTGCTGTTAATCTTGATGTACTGCTCGAACTGGTTGAGTACACTCCTCATCAGGGCTTCCAGTTCCTGGGTTTTTCCCCCCTGATCTTCGACAATATCAGCATCCGCTTCAAAAAACAGTTCCTCGGTATGCAGTTTCAAAATTTTAGCCCTGTTAAGGCCTTCAACCAGGACGCGGATGGTCCCGCCGGGCAGCTTGATCATTTGCTTAACTGTAGCCAGGGTTCCCACGTTATGAAGATCTTCTTCACCGGGTTCGGATACCTTGGCTTCTTTCTGGGTGATCAAAATAATCCGGTTGTCGTTCATCATTGAGCGTTCCAGGGCCGATACCGATCTTTCCCGCCCGACATCAAGATGCAAAACCATGCTGGGAAATACCAGTACGCCTCTTAAAGGCAGAACCGGCAGTTTTTCTTCTTTTGTCATAGTTAAAACCACCTATCTATAATAAAAGTTAAAGCGAGAAGCTTTCGGGTGTTAACTATTCGCTTCCCGCTTTATTTTTACCTGTTCCGGTTAGTTTGTTTATATCACTGTTATTTCAGGCTGATTCCTCTTTCTTACTGCGTTTATCCTTGGTAACTAAAATTGGCGTATCTCCGTTAAGGACCACTTCCCTGGCAATGATACAGCGTTCGATATCCTCCCGGGAGGGCAATTCATACATTACGTTAAGCAGGGTTTCTTCCAGGATCGCCCTGAGGCCCCTGGCTCCCGTGTTCCTGTTCATCGCTTCTTCGGCTATCGCCCTGAGGCTGTTTTCTTTAAACTCAAGGGTAATACCGTCAAGCTCAAAGATTTTCTGGTACTGTTTGACCAGTGCATTGCGCGGCTCCGTCAGAATGCGCACAAAGGCATCGACATCCAGCGGGTCAAGGGTGGCAATAACCGGGATTCGGCCTACAAATTCGGGAATCAGGCCGTACTTGAGCAGGTCCTGCGGGAGGATCTGCTTTAATATGGCTCCCAGGTTTTTATCATCGGGCGTGGTCACTTCAGCTCCAAAACCGATTCCTTTGTTGCCGACCCGGTTCTGGATAAGTTTTTCAAGGCCGTCAAAAGCACCGCCGCAGATAAACAGGATGTCGGTCGTATCGATCTGCATGAATTCCTGGTGCGGATGCTTGCGTCCCCCCTGGGGCGGCACGCTGGCCACGGTCCCTTCCAGGATTTTCAGCAGGGCCTGCTGGACCCCTTCACCGGAAACATCCCGGGTTATAGAAGGGTTGTCCGTTTTGCGGGCCACCTTATCGATTTCATCGATATAGACAATCCCTTTTTCCGCTTTTTCCAGGTCGTAGTCGGCAGCCTGGATCAACTTGAGCAGTATATTCTCCACATCTTCGCCCACGTAACCGGCTTCTGTGAGCGAGGTCGCATCGGCAATGGCAAAAGGCACATTCAAAATCCGGGCCAAAGTCTGGGCCAGCAAGGTTTTACCTACCCCGGTCGGCCCGATCAGGACAATATTGCTTTTTTGCAGTTCCACATCTTCCACTTTCTGGCCGGCGTTTACCCGCTTGTAGTGGTTATACACGGCCACGGAGAGGCTCCTCTTGGCCGCTTCCTGGCCGATCACATATTGATCAAGGACCTCGTTAATATCCTGCGGTTTGGGTAGTTCCACAAATCCCAGGTCCGATTCTTCCCCAATCTCTTCTTCTATAATTTCATTGCACAACTCGATACACTCATCGCAGATATAAACGCCGGGCCCGGCAACAAGCTTGCGCACCTGTTCCTGCGTTTTTCCGCAAAATGAGCATTTCAGCTGTCCTTTTTCTTCATTAAATTTAAACATCTGGAGAAATCACCTCATCTCCACTTTAGAGTTGCATTATTAAGTTCTGTTAGCCAGTATATCATCAACAATCCCGTATTCCTGGGAATCCTCAGCCGACATAAAGAAATCCCGATCGGTATCTTTAGCAATCGTTTCCACCGGTTGGCCGGTATGATGGGACAGTATTTCGTTTAAAGACTCTCTGACCTTTAAAATTTCCCGGGCATGGATGTCGATATCAACAGCCTGACCCTGGGCCCCACCGGCCGGCTGGTGCAGCATGATCCTGGAGTGGGGAAGAGCAAACCGTTTGCCTTTTTCTCCAGCTGCCAGCAGCACGGCGCCAAAGCTGGCCGCCAGGCCGACACAGATAGTCGATATATTCGGCTTTACATATAACATTGTATCATAAATGGCCATCCCGGCATAAACCGCTCCCCCGGGAGAATTTATGTACAAACTGATATCTTTCTTCGGATCTTCCGATTCCAGGAACAGCATTTGGGCTACAACCAGGTTTGCCACATTGTCATCTATGGGGCTGCCCAGGAAAATGATCCGATCCTTGAGCAGACGCGAGTAAATATCATAGGCTCTTTCGCCGCGGCTGGTCTGTTCAACCACCATTGGCACTAACACGCTCATTATTTATATCCTCCCTATTCTTTCTCTTTTGTTATATAATATCATATTTTATTGATCTTCGGAGTCTTTGTTAATTTCCTCTTTGCCGTTTTTTTCTTCACCGGCCTCTTTGGCGGCTTCTGCGCGGCCGGTTTCTTCCTTTTCTTCTTCTGCTGTCACTTCTTCTCCGCCGCTCTCTTCCTTTTTATCGGATGGTTCTACCATCGTGATACTGGCTGTTTCAACAAGCAGATCCACTGCCTTGCGAATTCTTAATTCTTCGCGAATGGAAGGCAGGCGGCCCTGCTTTTCCAGGATCCCCTTGATCCGATCCACCTGGTCCTCGTGGGCTTCGGCTATTTCGGCAAGCTTAGCATCTAATTCGCTGTCATCGACCGTAAATCCTTCTTTTTTCGCTATAGCGTCCAGGATCAGGTTGGCCTTGGTCCGCTTTTCCGCCTCCGGCCGGTTCTGCTCGCGTAATTCTTCCCTGGTTTTGCCTGAAAGTTCCAGGAATTGATCGAGTCCCAGCCCCTGCCGGCGGAGGTAATTTTCCATCTCGTCCATCATCCGGTCTATCTGTCGCTCAACCAGGACTTCCGGTAGCTTGACTTCCGAAGCGTCGGTGACCTTTTCGATTAAAGATTCCTCCAGCTTTGTTTTCGACTGTTCCTCAGCATTTTTAAGCAGTTTTTCTTTTAAATCAGTTTTCATTTCCTCAAGGGTCTCAAATTCACTGACTTCCTTAACAAAATCCTCATTAAGTTCAGGAAGCTGTTTCTCCTTTACTTGCTTCATGCTGACCTGGAAAGTGGCTTCTTTGCCGGCCAGATCTTCATTGCGGTAGTCTTCAGGAAATGTTACCTTGATTTCTTTTTCGTCACCCTGCTTTAATCCCACCAGCTGTTCTTCAAAACCGGGCACAAAAGAATGTGAGCCCAGCTCCAGGGAATGATCTTCAGCCTCCCCGCCTTCAAAAGGTTCGCCGTCGACAAAACCTTTAAAATCTATGGTTACCAGGTCACCGTCCTGGGCCGGCTGATCTTCTTTCGGAACCAGGCGGGAATTTTGTTCCCGCAGCATGTAGATATGGTGATCCACCTGCAGGTCATCGATATTTACTTCTTCCTGCTCGGCCTCAAGGCCCCTGTATTCGCCCAGTTCAACCTCAGGTAAAACTTCGACCACGGCATTGAACAGGAGGGGTTTGCCTTCTTCGACCTGGACCAGCTCAAATTCGGGCTGGTTTATGGGATCAATATCAGCCTCTTCCAGCGCTTTTTCGTAGGCCGGAGGGACCAGTTCTTCCAGGGCTTCCTCGTGCAGGACTTCCGGTCCGAAGTGTGATTCCATCACCCGGCGCGGAACTTTGCCTTTGCGGAAACCCGGCAGGCTAACTTTTTTTACAACCTTGCGGTAAGCCTTATCCAGCGCCGTATCAACGTCCGGAGCCTCGACCTCGACTTCTAATTTTACCTTGTTGTCCTCTATTTTTTCACTGCGGTTTAACATATTATACTCCTCTCCTTGCCATCCATTTCCTTTCAGTTTATAGATATACCATTATATTGAAATATATCTTAACACATCTCCGTGATGTTGGCATCAATTAAAATTCACAATAAAAACGCCCTAATATGCAGGCGTTGAAAACAATTATATCTTAACATAGAAAGAAAACGGTTACAACCAATTCAATCAAAGTTCATTTAGTGTTAGCGGTCGGCGCCAATGCCATCCCGGCGCAGCCTCCCGACTTAACCGCTTGATCATTTTTATCAATTACACTTTTTAAATAATAGCGAGAAATCTTGATTATTATCTCAAAATATTGTACAATAAAAAACGAATGAGCCTTCATTCATTAGTCTTGGTAATCAACCGGAGGGCATATGGCCAAAAAAAGCGGCGAAAAACACCAGGTTATTCTTGACGCGGCAGTAAAAACCTTTGCCCGGACCGGTTATCACCGCACCAGGGTTTCAGACATTGCCGGCGAAGCCGGTGTAGCAGACGGGACTGTCTACATTTATTTTGACAACAAGGAAGATATTTTAATCTCCCTCTTTCAAAATTTAATGAACCGTTTTGTGGAAGAACTGAGGGCAGAACTCGCCCAATGCCATGACGCCAATGTAAAACTGGAAACTATAATCGATTACCACCTGCGGACCCTGGCCAGCAAACCCGATCAGGCCAGGGTCACCCAGATCGAATTGAGACAGATAGATCAGGATATCAATGAAGGCATATCCAAACCGCTTTTATGTTACTTTCAGCTGATCGAGGAGGTGATTGAAGAAGGCAAAAAGCAGGCCCTTTACAGGCAAGAAGTAAACACCAGGACCGCCCGCAAAGTAGTATTCGGCGCTATAGACGAAGTAGTCACCTGCTGGGTCATGTCCAGCAAACCCTATCCGCTGGCCGAACTGAAAAAACCTGTCTTTGACCTGCTGGTAAGAGGGCTGCAGTGATCTTTTCAATCAATCCTTTACTTTAAAGCGTACTCTTATTTAAAAGCATTATAAGTCCATTAAACATGGAGTTGAAGGAGGTATTTAGATGGCCTTGAAAGAAATTCGAAAGGCTGCTGTTCTCGGCGCCGGAGTAATGGGCGCCACTATTGCCGCTCACCTGGCCAATGTGGGCATCCCGGTTTTACTGCTCGACATTGTCCCCCGTGAACTGACCCCGGAAGAAGAAAAAAAGGGCCTGACCCTGGAAAACCCCGAAGTTCGAAACCGCCTGGCCAACAACGGGAAAAATGAATTATTGAAGCAAAAATTAAATCCCCTCTACCGCAAATCCTACATCGACCGCATCACGACCGGCAATTTTGAGGATGACATTGACAAGCTGAAAAGTATGGACTGGGTAATCGAAGTTATCGTCGAAAACATGGACATCAAGAAAAAGATGTTCAAGCAGGTCGAGGAAAACTGGACCGGGGGAACTATTGTCTCTTCCAATACATCCGGCCTTTCCATCAATGAAATGGTCAACGATAGCTCTCAGGAATTTCGCAAGCATTTCCTGGGAACCCACTTTTTTAACCCTCCCCGCTACATGAACCTGCTGGAGTTAATTCCCTGCGAGGACACTTCGAAGGAAGTCCTTGACTACATGCACCGGTTCTGCGAACGGGTTCTCGGCAAAGGGGTGGTTTACGCCAAGGATACCCCCAACTTTATCGCCAATCGCATCGGGACCTACGCCATGATGTATACGATCAAACTGATGCAGGAAGAAAACATGAGCATCGAGGAGGTCGACACTATCACCGGCCCGCCGATGGGCCACCCCAAGAGCGCCTCATTCCGGACCCTCGACATGGTCGGCGTCGATACCTTTTACCACGTAGCCAACACGGTCTACAATAAATCGGATGACCCGGATGAAAAAGAAGTTTTTAAAATACCCGACCTGCTGCAGAAGATGGTCGACAACAAAATGCTCGGCGAAAAATCCAAGCGGGGGTTTTATAAAAAAGTTAAAGGGGAAAACGGTTCAGAAATTTTAGCCCTCGACTATGAGAAGTTTGACTACCGGCCCAAGGAAAAACCGCGCTTTGACATTCTTTCCAAGACCAAGCAGGCCGGCCTTCAAGAAGGCTACAAAATGCTGGTCGAATCAGACGACAAGGCCGGCAAGTTTGCCTGGAACCTGACCAAAAAGCTCCTTGTTTACACGGCCAGGCTGATCCCTGAAATTGCCGACGACATCGTTAATGTCGACCGGGCCATGCGCTGGGGCTTCAACTGGAAACTGGGCCCCTTTGAAACCTGGGACACCATCGGGATCAAAGAAAGCGTTGAAAGAATGAAAAACGAGGGCGAATCAATCCCGGCCAACGTGGAAGAAATGCTCAGCAAAGGTTTTGAAAACTTCTACCAGGAAGATGAAAATGGAGCCCTTTATTTCTATGACTTCGATACCAAAGACTACAAACCGGTCCCGATCAGCCCTGAAGTGATCAGCCTTCCCGCTCTGAAAAAACAGAGCAAGCTGATCAAGGGCAACGACGACGGCAGCCTGGTCGATCTGGGCGACGGGATCTGCTGCCTGGAACAGCACAGCCCACGCCAGGCTTTGTCACCCCAATTCTGGGAATTTATCCACGAAGCGGTGGAAGAAGCGGAGAAAAACTACGTGGGGATGGTCGTCGGCAACCAGGAGACCAACTTCTGCGTCGGGGCCAACGTGGCCCTGATGCTGATGGCAGCCCAGTCCGGCGACTGGGACATGATTGACCAGACCGCCAAAAGACTCCAGGACGGCCTGATGGCCATGAAATACGCCTCTGTCCCCGTAGTCACCGCTCCCCACCAGATGACCCTCGGCGGTGGCCTGGAAGTGGCCCTGCACGGCGACCGCATGCATGCGGTCGCTGAAACCTACATGGGCCTGGTTGAAGTCGGTATGGGGCTTCTGCCCGGCGGCGGCGGCAACAAGGAATACCTGATCCGTTTTACTGAAGGCCTTAAGGAAGGCGTCAAGGTAGATCAACTGCCTTTCGTCCAGAAAGCCTTTGAAGCGATTGCCATGGCTACTGTAGCCACCAGCGCCCACCATGCCCAGGAGCTTGGTTTAATGAGGCCAACCGATAAAATAACCATCAACCAGGACCACCTGCTCCATGACGCCAAGAACACTGCCCTGGCCATGCATTTGGAAGGGTACGAACCCCCCGAACCCAAACCGATCAAGGTACTCGGCGAATACGGAGTGGCTACTTTCAAGGTGGGCGTCCAGAATATGCTCTGGGGCGGGTATATTACCGAACATGAACAGAAAATCGCCAATGAGATCGCCTTTGTTCTCTGCGGAGGAAATATTAAACCGGATTCGCTTGTCAGTGAACAGTACCTGCTGGATCTTGAGCGGGAAGCCTTCCTGCGCCTGCTCGGCGAAGAAAAGACACAGGAACGGATCAACCACTTCCTGTCCACAGGCAAACCTTTACGTAACTAATGATAGGAGGTAAATAATATGAGAGAAGCTGTTATCGTTTCCATTGTCAGGACAGCTATCGGCAGGGCCCCCCGGGGCACCCTGCGCAATACCAGGCCTGAACATATGGGCACTACGGCTGTTACAGAGGCCATAAACCGGGCCAAAGGCCTGGACAGTGCCGAGATAGAAGACGTGATCCTGGGCTGCTCCTTCCCGGAAGGAGAACAGGGTATGAACCTTGGCCGCATCGTGGCTCTCCAGGCCGGCCTACCCGACAGCGTCCCCGGACAAACCGTAAACCGCTTCTGCTCTTCCGGCCTGCAGTCAATCACCATGGCCGCAGAAAGGATCATGTGCGGTTTTGCCGATGTGATCGTGGCCGGCGGCGTGGAAAGCATGAGCGTGGTTCCCATGGGCGGCAACAAGCTGGCCCCGAGCCCACAATTGGTAGAAAACCACATCGAAGCCTATATTCCCATGGGCATTACCGCCGAATTTGTCGCCCAGCGCTTCAATATATCCCGTGAAGACCAGGACCAGTTCGGCCTGAAAAGCCACCAGAGGGCTGCAGCGGCCATCGATGAAGGACGCTTTAAAAACGAAATAGTACCGTTAAAGGTTGTCGAACGCGAACCAGGGCCTGACAATAAGATCGTGGAAAAAGAAAAGACCTTTGAGGTGGACGAAGGAGTCCGTCCGGACACCACCCTGGAAGCCCTTTCTAAGCTGCGCCCGGCTTTTCAAGCCGGTGGTACCGTTACCGCCGGCAATTCATCGCAAACCAGTGACGGGGCTGCAGCATGCGTGGTCATGTCCGCAGAAAAAGCGGAAGCCCTGGGCTTAAAACCGATTGCCGTTTTCAGGGGCTTCAGCATTGCCGGCTGCCCTCCCGAAATTATGGGCATTGGACCGGCCGTGGCCATCCCGAAGCTAATGGAACAGACCGGTATGAAGCTGGATGATATCGACCTGATCGAGCTAAACGAAGCCTTCGCCTCCCAGGCCCTCTACTGCATCCGCGAGCTGGGCCTGAATGAAGATATTGTCAACGTCAACGGCGGGGCGATCGCTCTCGGCCACCCGCTGGGATGCACCGGGGCCAAGCTGACCGCCACCCTGCTCCACGAAATGGGCAGACGCAATTCCCGTTACGGTGTAGTTTCCATGTGCATCGGTGGAGGCATGGGCGCAGCCGGCCTGTTTGAACGGGTCTAATTAATCCAGGTCAACAGCGAAAATATGAGCTAAAACGGACAATAATCAGGACACTGTGCTTAATCATAGCCGGGTTTTATGTTATGATAACAGTACAGTGTTCTTTTTTATCTACAATTCCCCGTTTACCTGACAGTCAGAGGGACCAGAGGCTTGTTCTTTGGATAGTGCGTTTAGACACGGCCTCGCTCCCTGCTTTTGAACCTGTAATCTAAAAAACAGCCTTAAAGGGCCTGCCCGAGTGAATTAAATTTCCCTGTTTAAACTATTTAGTACCGGCAATAAATTATAGATACCACCTGCTAATAAGTAACGGTCATAAAGGAGGATATAGTAGCACCATGACTCCGATTGAGGAGCTGCAAAAAAGGATAGCCAGTCTGCAGGCTGCCATGCGGGAAAAAGAAATCGGCGGAGCCCTGCTGATTCAGAGGGCCGACCTATTTTACTTCAGCGGCACCGGCCAGGACGGACACCTTTTTATTCCGGCTAAAGGCGAACCTACCCTGATCATAAAAAAGTCGGTGACCCGGGCCCAGCAGGAAAGCGCCCTGGATAAGATTATTCCGTTTTCAGGCTGGGACGCACTGGTTGACTTAATCGAAAAAACAATTTCTTCCTCCTCTGTTTTAGGCCTCGAACTGGATGTCCTGCCGGCCAACCTGTACTTAAGGTACGGGGAAAAACTAAAAAACCAACGCCTCGTTGACATTTCAAACATTATCCGCCAAATCCGTGCTGTCAAATCAGATTATGAAATCGGGCAAATGCGGGAAACTGCCAAAATCAGCGAGTCTGTCTTTAACTATGCCAAAAAAATTATCAGGGAAGGGATGACCGAGGTGGAGCTGGCCGGACACCTTGAATTCCATGCCCGCACTTTGGGACACCAGGGAGCGGTGCGCATGCGCGGTTTTAACCAGGAACTTTATTTTGGCCATGTCCTGACCGGCGATAATGCCACCACCATTTCCTTTTTTGACGGGCCGACCGGGGGATCGGGACTTAACCCATCATTCCCCCAGGGTGCCGGGGCTAATGTAATCAGGGAACATGAGCCGATACTAATCGATTTTGTCAGCGTCCTGAGAGGGTACATGGTCGATCAAACCCGGATATTCTGCGTCGGAAAACCGCCTCTCCACCTCCATGAAGCCCACCGGCAGGCGGTTAAAATCAGGGATACCCTGGCCGAGATGGGAAAACCCGGGGTAAAATGCAGCGCCCTCTATGAAAAAGCCGAAGAACTGGTAAACGAAGCCGGGTTGAGCAACCATTTCATGGGCTACGTGGAACGGGTTAATTTTATCGGCCACGGGGTGGGCATTGAACTGGATGAGCTGCCGGTGATAGCGCCCGGCTTCGATCTGCCCTTAGAAGAAGGAATGGTTTTTGCCCTGGAACCAAAGTTTATTTTTCCTGCCGAAGGAACCGTGGGCATCGAAGACACTTTCGCGGTTGGTTCCGACCGCCTGGTCCGCCTAACAAACTTTAGCGACGATTTACAGGTTATTTAAACCACTAAAAAAACATCCCCGGATACGACTGCCACTAAGTGCACGCACAGAGGATGCTTATTTATTGCCAAAAATTTAAGAGCCGACCGGCTCTTTATTCAAGCCTTTATCAGCCCCCGCCGGTATTGCACCCAAACAGCAGCAGCATACTCATAACAGTTATTGCCAGCAAAGCCAGCTTTGACGGCCCCATTTAAACACCCCCGCTTTAGTATTAATATAATTAATAACACAACTGCCTGTTATTAGCAACTTGTGAATGTGCAAAAAATGCTAGGCCGGGATTTGTTTTTTCACAGGTAACCGTTATGGAAGCTGATTATGATAATTATGTTATGTTAACCTATGAAAGATTTTAAATTATTATTAGCCGTAAAATCAACCTTTTTGAAAAGCAAATACCCGTTCTGTTCACAGTATACACAGGGTTATCCACAGGCTTTAGCCGATATACCCGTTTGAAGATCATATTATCCACATTATTCGCATTCGGTAACCATAAAGTACTGCCTGTTTCTGGCAACAAAGATGGCATACAAATTGATCGAAGGAGCAGGGTCCAGCCGCCGGTAAATCATGTTAACTGCCCTGCGTTCAAACTCAAATTGCAAAAAATGCGCATTAAAAAAAGGGAAAATGGATTAATTAGCGAATATGGTTTATGGTAAAACTCTATTACTATTTAAGGAGGCATCAGCATGGAAGTCAGAGTAAACGATGATTGCAGCGCATGCGGTATTTGTGAGGATATTTGCCCTGAAGTTTTTGAATTAGGAGATGAAAAGGCAGAAGTCAAAGTCAATCCAGTTCCTGCAGAACACGAAGACAGCGTTCGTGAAGCAGCTGAAGAATGTCCTACCGAGTCGATTGAAATCTCCTAATAAAACAACATAACCGTCTCAGACAAAGCCCGCTTTATGCGGGTTTTGTTTTTACCGGTAAACCCGGACGGTTAATGACCACTACTTTAAGATGGCTTGATTTAACCCGCCGGCCCGGGTCCCGGCCGGTTATAAGTTTCCCGGTGTGAAGGAGTTTTTTTCTAACTGCCGAATTGATATAAAAACCACCTGTTGAAAACTCATGGGAGAAGAAGGAGAAAATTTGAAGCTGGATAATTTATTACAAAGCATCTCAGTCCTTGAAGAACACTCCGGATCCGGCAGCATGCCGGAACCCGATCAGAACATCAGGGGCCTGGCCTACCATTCGGGGCAGGTCGAAGAGGGATTCCTGTTTGTCTGCCTCAAAGGTTATAAGACAGACGGGCACCTGTACCTGGAACAGGCTCGTAAAAAAGGAGCGGCGGCAGCCGTAGTCGAGTATTTCCGGGAGGATATTGATCTGCCCCAGTACCGTGTAGCCGACAGCCGGGCCGCCCTGGCAGCCCTTGCTGATCACTTTTATGATCACCCCTCTTCAAAAATCCATGTCACCGGGGTGACTGCAACCAACGGCAAAACCACCACCACCTACATGCTCAACGCCATCCTGGAGGAGCAGGGTTTGAACACTGGCCTGGTCGGAACGGTAATCGTTAAAACCGGCCCCGTTGTCCGGCCGGCCGAATTGACTACCCCCGAATCTCTCGACCTGCACCGTATTTTCCACCAGATAGTCGAACAGAATGTTTCCCACGCTGTAATGGAGGTTTCTTCTTCAGGGCTGGAACTAAAACGGGTGGGCCATATCGATTACGATACCGTGGTCCTGAACAACATCAGCCGCGAACACATCGACCTGCACGGATCCTTTGAAGACTACTTCAAGGCCAAAGCCGGCTTGATCCGCAATGCCAAAAAGGGCAGCCGGGCGGTGCTTAACCTGGACTGCCCCTACAGCTTCTCGTTACAAAACGAAACTGCCGCAGCAGTGTTTACCTACGGCCTGAAAAACAGGGAAGCAGACTGCCTGGTCCATGATCTCGATCTGAGTACCGGCCGGGCCCGCTTTAATGTTGAAGTCCAAAAAAAGGCTCCGGCCGACATATACTCCGCTTACCCCGATCCATTCCGGGTAGAGCTTTCGGTGCTGGGCCTGCACAGCGTCTACAATGCCATGGCCGCAATCCTGTCCGCCTTGATCCTGCAAATTCCCGTCCCGGAAATCCAGAAAGCCCTGCAGAAATTTCGCGGGGTAGAAAGGCGGTTTGAACTAATTTATGAAGATGATTTTAAAGTAATCGACGATCACTTCGCCAATTACGGCAACATCAATGTAACCCTGGAAACCCTGCAGATGATGGATTACAACCGCCTGCACCTGGTCTATGCGATCAGGGGCGGCCGGGGAGTGACCGTCAATCGCGAGAACGCCGAAGCCATCGCCGAATGGGCTCCACGGCTGGGACTGGACAAGGTTATCGCTACCACCAGCGTATCCCATACTGACAAGAAAGATGTGGTCACCGAAGAAGAAAAGGCTGTATATGAAACTGTCATGAAAGAAGCGGAGTTAAAAACAGAAATTTTTAATGAACTACCCGATGCCATCGCCAGTGGGCTGGAAAATGCCGGCCCGGACGATGTTGTTTTGCTGGCCGGATGCCAGGGCATGGATTACGGCGCCGGGATCTGCCTGGAACAGATCCACCGTTTAAAACCACACCTGGACAAAGAAAAAGTTTTTGCCGCCCTTAAAAACAGGGTGGCCGGGATTTGAGCAAAAGTCAGGCTTTTAAGCTTCCTTGACTTCCACTCCACCCATGATCGCCCGGGCCTGGATGCGGACGATCTTACTGCTGTCTTCCTGGACGTTGCTTTCAATTTTTCGGCCGCCGATAATGCCCCCATCCTCATGATCCTTGAAGGTTACCCCGCCTAGGACGGCATTGCCGTCATAAACAACGGCCAGATCCCGCGGTATTTTTACCTCAATTCCGCCCATAATCGCGGTTAAATCAAGGATTGTTTCACCATCCGGCACTTCGGCTGAGCGCAAATCCATTTCAATGCCTCCCATAAAGGCAAAATAGTTACCGCTTTCAAGCTTCCACGGATCGGAGCCGCCGACATTTGACCCGCCCATGAAAGCAAAGCGGCCCCCCTTAGCAGAGCTGAAGGCACGGCCCCGCAAAAGGTTGATCCCGATTAAAATCAGGACCACCGGCCAGAGCAGGTTCCAGAAGATCCGGGTATCCACGTCGAACAGATCGAGGTTTCGTCCCAGAAAAATCACCCCTACCGCTATGGCAACCAGGGCTGTTACAAACTGCCCCCAGGAGAAAAAGGCCTTCTGCCCTTTTTCTTCTGAAGTAAAGCCAAAAGAGCCAAACAGCCAGCTCAAGCCCAGCACCAAAGGTATCACCGGCCACAGTTGCAAGATCTGCCTGACATCTATATCGATTCCTTCGACCAAATTGTTTAGAAGCAGGATCACCCCTACGGCCATAATGATCAAACCCAGCAGGAACCTGCCGCTGCTAAAACGCATTTTAATCAACCTCCAGACCAGGTTTAATAATGCAGCTTAAAACCTCATCCAAGTATAGCACATTAATTCTGATCAGTTACATCACTAGTTTCGTTTTAAATTTCCTGGCCGTCAATTTCAACTTCAGAGCAGAGGGCAAATTCAAGCCGGATGCGTTGACTTTTCAGGAAGTGCGTGCTAAAATTAACAGCGCAGCAAGATAGCGAAACTATGAGGTGGGTGTAGCTCAGCCGGTTAGAGCGCCAGGTTGTGGCCCTGGAGGCCGTGGGTTCGAGTCCCATCACTCACCCCATTGCTGGGGCGTGGCCAAGCGGCAAGGCACGGGATTTTGGTTC
>SKMK01000015.1 GCA_007121075.1 Syntrophomonadaceae bacterium | reverse complement strand
TTACAAACGAGCTGGAAAGTATTCTTAAAGTGGGCGTCAAAGACGCCCTGCGCAAACTTGTTGAAAACAGGCGCCTTTACCGTGAAAAAGTTGGCAACCGCTGGTTATACTGTTCAAAAGATCAGCACCGCCGCACAAGGCAGCTGGAATACCGGGCTGAAGGAGAAGGCACACTGGATGAAGATGTCTTTCCCGATGAATTAAAGGCAGCGATAGTCCTTTTCTTCAGCCTCTTGGATGAAAGGAAAAGGCGGTTATACGCAGGGCTGGAGTCCCTGAAGTGGGGTCACGGCGGCGACCGCAAGATTGCTAATCTTTTGGGCCTGGACGAAAAGACAGTGGCCCGGGGACGAAGAGAGCTTTTAGACCAGGACTTTGACTATGAGGGAATACGCAAGCCGGGCGGTGGCCGCAGGCCGCTAAAAAAGGGGCTCCAGAAATAATTACCAGAATTAGTGAGCTTTTAGAATATGAAACCGCCGGCGATCCGATGAGTGCTTTAAAGTGGACCCGTAAAACTACTGAAAAGATTGCTGCAGAGTTAAAGCAATTAGGGATCCAGGTGAGCCCCAATACTGTGGGCAAACTCTTAAAAGAGATGGGATTTTCCCTGCGGGTTAATCACAAGAAAATCTCAGTTTCATCTGTTTCACCCAAGGCGCGCGACGAGCAGTTTGACTATATCGCAACAAAAAGGGAAAGCTTTGCTTCCCGGGGTGCAATGGTCATCAGTGTTGATACCAAGAAAAAGGAGCTGGTAGGCTATTTCAAAAACAATGGTCAAGCCTGGTCTGACCGTGCGGTTTTGGTTAACGACCATGATTTTCGCTCTCAAGCAGATGGCATGGCTATTCCTTACGGTATTTATGATCTACAGGCCAACCGGGGCGCGATTTTTGTCGGAACATCTATTGATACACCATGGTTTGCCACCGACTGCTTGGCTAGTTGGTACGAGATAGAGGGGCAAAAGCGTTACCCTGATACGACCGAGTTACTGATCCTGGCTGACGGCGGAGGTAGCAACCGCACCGGCAGTTATGTTTGGAAGTATGGCCTGCAGGCCAAGTTATGCAACAGATTCGGCATTAGTATCACGGTTTGCCATTACCCGCCGGGGGCTTCCAAGTGGAATCCCATTGAGCACCGCCTATTCAGCGAGATTAGTAAAAACTGGGCCGGGCGTGCTTTGGAAAGTTACGAGACCATTCTCAATTATATCCGGACTACAACAACAAAATCGGGGCTTAATGTGACTGCTTACCTTAACGAAGTTTGCTATGAAAAGGGTATGAAAATATCAAATGAGCAGCTAGAAAAGCTCGTAATCGTTCAGCACAGTGTTCAGCCAAAAAGGAACTATACTCTTGATCCGGAACACCCCCGGACTTTCGGACTAGGTGAGGTCAGTTTTCAAAGAACGAGCGAACAGAATGGCAATTTATTAACAGCGCAAAAACCGGAAGTTATTTTTGCGTGAATCCTATAAGTCGATGCTACCGCCTGTGCAACGGACGAAGGCCCTCCGGACTTCGTTAATCTTGCCGGTAAGCCGAACGGGTTCTGTAAAGGTAGCGACGGGATGGGGTCGCAAGCGAGAGATGTATCGACGACGCTTCTCCTCATCGATTTTTTCCTTCGGCGGTAAAAAATCCTCCATGATATCGAACCAGCCATGACCTCGTTCGTCGGAGGATGCTTTCGCAATGTCGGCGATATCTGGAGACATATCGATAACTGATTGCCCGTCTTCTGGAATTTCAGCGTCGATGTAAATGACGAGCCCGATTCGATCGGGGATTCGATCGGCCACTCCTGTCACGACAATCCCGCTGTAACTGTGGCCGGTGAGTACGACGTTGTTAAGTTCTTCAAACTCGATCACCGAGACGACGTCCTGGATATGGGTGTTAAGTCCTACCTCCGGGCCAAGGTGGTGTCGTTCTCCCATTCCGGTCAACGTGGGTCGGAACACCTCGTGACCCAAAGCACTCAGCTCCTTTGCCACTTTACTCCATTCCCAACCTCCACCGTATCCGCCATGTACTGTAAGGATTGTAGCCATTTTAATCTTCTTCTAAGAGTCCGCCGTGTTGTGGCGCACCAAGATGATTAAAGATTTCAATGGTGCAGGGCAAAACTTTGCTTAATCGTTTTAAATATTATAGTCTGCCTTTCTTTGTTCAAAAGCTAGTGCCCGGACTCCTATATAGATAATTACTCTTTTTTATATTACTCAATCAAAAATACTTAGCAGTCAATTAACATCAATCCTGAATCTCTGTAAATCATGTGTGACCTGAAAGATGATCTTGATGCTATTTAAGTTTCTGCGATAATGCCAAGCTGTACCAGCATCGTATACCTGTCAAAGACTTCCCAGTGTTCAACGATTTTGCCGTCTACAATCCTGTAAATTGATAAGTCATCAACCGAGAATGTCCTGCCGGTAGGTGGAATTCCTATATATTCTTCCTTGTGCGTACCGGTTCTTACCGTTCTGACTGTTACCTTATCGCCTTCAGCAACCATATCTTTTAAAATAAACTGAGCATCAGGAAAAGCGTTGAAATAGTGTTGATTGTGCTGCTTTAAACCTTCCAAGCCCGGTTCCTGTCCCGGGTCGGGGCTATGATCGACAAAATCCGGGGAAAAGAGCTCATCTACAAGCTGGTCGGGATCGATATCTTCATCAGTGTTACCCGCACCAACCAATCTGCGAATGATCTCCTTGTTTTCCTCAATAGACATAAAAGCACCTCCAGTTCCAAATCAAATATTTGGTAATACTATTTGAAGAAAATTGCGCACCTCGGTGTTAAATTCTTCCGGAGCTTCAAGATTGACGACATGGCCGACCCCCGGCACGGTTACAAGCATAGATCCGGGAATGGCAGCGTGCATTTCCTCGGCCACTTCCAGTGGAGATCGCTGATCTTCTTCACCATATAACAGTAAAGTGGGTACATTAATGGTAGGGAGCATTTCGCGAAGGTCTATTCTGGCAGCGGCTGACAACATTGCTTTTAGTCCTGCCGGACGGAATTCAACCATAATTGCCGAGAGTTCTTCAACTACATCTTTAGGGACTGATTCCTTAAATAGGGTCGGAATCCAGCTTTCCACAACCTGTTGTGGTGGCAATTCGATTTGTTTTTTGACCATTTGGATACGGTCCTCTACAACATCAGGCGGCAGGGAACCCGCCCACCCTGCATAAGCTGAAACCAAAAGTAGGGTTTTTGGAACAGCAGGGTAAAGGCGGTAGAACTCCAGGGCCAGAACGCTGCCAAAAGACAAACCGAGCAGATGCGGTTTTTTTAAGCCAAGCTCCTTGATAAAGGCAGCCAGGTAGCCGGCATAATCAGAACTTCCTATATGTTCATCAGGGTCGGAAGAACGACCGCAACCCGGAGCATCCCAGGCCACTACCATAAATTGATCGGACAGATCATCAAGCTGTCTTTGCCAAACCCGGCTGTCAGCAAGGGCTCCATGTAAAAGGACCAGAGGCTGCCCCTTGCCCCTGCATTGATAGGCGATTTTTAAATTTTTAATCTTAACTTCATCCCTATGGTTTCCTAAATGATGATCAGACATTCCATCTTGACCTCCTTGCTTATGATCAGGTTTCCGCAGAAGTCGCCCATGTTCTGTCCACCATTACCCAAATACCGAACTGATAAACTTGTTCTGGCTTACCTTGGTTCGGCTAAGCTTAGGAGGTTACCTTCCGAATCTTTAAAATAGGCTATTTTTTCACCGTTGACCTCAAAAATTCCGAGCTCATTAGGCGCTAGCCCCTGTAGATCTCGCACCTCATGTTCAAACGTGACCCCGCGTTCGCTCAGCTCACTGACAATTTTTTCGATATCTTCTACATGCCAGGCAGCTACCGGGTGTTCGGCTTTTGTGCCAGAGTCGCGCTCGTAGATATAAAGCACGGTAACCTCACCGGTCTTTAATGCAACAACATTTCCAGTTACAGGAATATCAGCCCGACTTAATTTTAACTTCTGAGCATAGAATGCTTCGGCGCGACTAATATCCGTAGCCGGCAATAATGTCATTACGGGGAAGTTGCTCAACATATGTAGCCTCTCCTTTTCTCTGATTCTTTTTTTCCATACAGCCGACTTAATCTTCATAGCTACTTTAGACATAATGGCGCATGAAGCCCTCGATCATCGCATTTACCTGGTCAGGCACCTCGAGCTGGCTGTAGTGGCCCGCACCGACAGTCCAGCCGTTAACAACGTGCGTCAGCCACTGCGACATGAGGTGTGGTGGAGTGTGGTGCAGCGCTGTTGCCAGGTGTAAAGCCGAGACCTTGCACTGCTCTGCTGCGGACTTACCGTCAAACTCGAGGACCCCTCGCATGGCGCTGGCGGCGACATGGCTCGGTGCAGATATCATCACCGCCGTAACATCCTCCACCAGTTTTCGGTCTGTGGTGGGCAGAAACCTTAATTTTTAATTTGATTCCCGGATAAAGGCAAGATCTCACAATCTCCTTTCATCTGGCTAATCGAATACACTGTCCTCTTTAATAATGCAGGAAATTTAGGAGCCGTTCGGATTTACCGGCTGGAAATCAAGTGCAACAACTTGTTCATCACCGACGACCCAGGCGTCATGCCCCGGAGGTATAAATCCGATGTCGCCGGGACCGAATTCTACCTTCCTCCCATCATCCATTTGAACAATGAACCTGCCAGAAATGATCGTCCATAGCGGGTGCTGTTCCTGACAAGTGGCGGTCTCAGAATATGGTGCCGCATGTTCCGTCCACCGCCACCCGGGGCCGAAAGTAAACCGGTAGACATTCCAATCGCCCAGGCTCATAATGTCCATTTTAACCAGTGGAAAATCCTGGGTTTCATCCGGCTGGTCAAAACTCTTTCTCGTAAAATCGGTCATTTTATTTCCTCCTTTTTCATTTAAAAACAAATTCTTTGGATAGCTGCTCATTATACCCGTTTTATTTCAGTATAGTCGTCAAGTGTTTCTGGAACTCCGCAGTTCCCAGCGGTTGTGATCAGTGCCACCTCCAGTGAGCAGCATAACCAGAGCGGCCCTTCTCCTGTTTTCTCAGTTGATCGCTTCGGCGAAGTCCTCTGGCTGCACTGTCTGTATAATGTGTCTCGCTCCGGCAAATTTTTGTACTTCCAAGGACGGTAGCGCTTCGGCGAGCCTGTTAATGGCCGGCGGGAATATGGGCGCAGTCTGATCACCAGCTGTTAGGAGAGCCGGGGGAGTGAATCCTCTAACCCACTTGAGATCGAAGGCAGAAGTTTCTGGATCGTTCAGATTGTCGAGAGTATTCGGTGCATTATCGATCACGTCTTGCCTGAACTCAGGTGGAAACTATACCCACAGCCCCTCCTCGATGAACTGTTCGGTGGCACCCGCCTGATTGCCAGATTTGATCCGCACATTGTCCTAGTATAATACTCATTATGATTTTAAATTAAACAACACCCATTTTTATATAAGCAAAACTCCCATTTTGCCATGAGTTCATTCTCACTTTTTGATGGGGTGATAAAAAATGTTAAAATCCTGGTTATTATGATGCTTGACTTATTTGCAAGGTGGGGTCTATTTGCGAGAATTTTAGGCCGGTTTGCCCGGCCCGGACAATTGTAGTATCATTAATTGTAGCATTCCAGGGCTGACAGTGAAGCACTTTGTTTCAACAAACCGCTTAATTAAGTAAGGGTGTATTGATCGAAACGAAAACCCTGGATGAAATTAAAGTCACCCTGTAAAGGATAGATGAAAACATGACCGTAACCTTGCCCGAATTAAAAAAAGGATTTGAAAGAGTCGGTTATATTTGTGATGACAGCACCGCTCTGACCGTTTTCCTGACCCTTGAACTAAAAAAACCGCTGTTGATTGAAGGTGCCCCGGGGGTTGGAAAAACAGAGATGGGGAAGGTGCTGGCCGATATTCTGAATACTAACTTGATTCGCCTGCAGTGCTACGAAGGGCTGGATGAAACAAAAGCCCTTTATGAATGGAATTACCAGCGCCAGCTTTTGCGGATCCAGATGAATCGTAACCTGGAAGAAGAACAGGTAAAAGAAGAGGATCTTTTTTCCGAACAGTATTTAATGGAACGGCCCCTGCTTAAAGCGATCCAGGCTGAAGAAAAACCGGTTCTTTTAATTGATGAAGTGGATAAGTGCGATCCTGAGTTTGAGGCTTTTTTATTCGAAGTCCTATCTGATTTCCAGGTTTCCATTCCGGAACTGGGCACTATCAGGGCCAATCAGATCCCGGTGGTGGCTTTGACCAGCAACAACGAGCGTGAACTGTCGGATGGTTTAAAAAGGCGCTGTCTTTATCTGTGCCTTGATTTTCCTTCCCTTGAGAATGAAGTACAGATTATCAAGGCAAAAGTGCCCGAAACTGCCGACCGCCTGGCCTGGGATATAGCAAGGGTTGTGGCCCGCCTGCGGCGGCAGGGAGACCTGCGTAAAAAGCCTTCCATTGCTGAGACTATCGACTGGGCCAGGGCCCTGGTTACCTTAAATCACAGCCGGCTTGATGGAAAGCTGGTCGGCGAAACCCTGAACCTGCTTTTAAAAAACCGGGCCGACCAGGAGCTGTTTAGGGAAGAAATCGGCCGACAGGGAATAGAGGAAGTTCTCAAGCAGGGCGGAGGTGAAGCTACCCGGTGATGTTATCGGAAAAGAATCCGGGCAGGCATCTGGAAGAAAACCTGGTTACATTCACCAACCTGCTCCGAAAAGAAGGCATACCGGTCAGCACTTCTGAGACCATGGACGCCCTGCGAGCTCTTCAAGTGGTGGATATGTCTTCTCGAAAAGAGTTTAAAACGGCCCTGCAGGTTGCCCTGATAAAAAACCAGCGAAACAGGGACTATTTTAACCGCCTCTTCGATTATTTTTTTGCTTCTCCGGAAACCCGGAGCCGGGGTGAAGAAAAGGCTGCTGCCTATAAAAAGCAATATGCCGAACAACTTGACCGGGCAGACAGCGAGCTCAAATTTAAAGGGAAATCATTGCAGCTGACACCTTCTGAGCTGGCCCGGTACAGCACCATGTCTTCCGAACAGCGAGCACGCCTGCAGGATTTCATGCATAAAACAGAAACCGGGGTCAATGTAGAGGAGCGGTTTCGCCCCATCCTTGAAGCAGTTGTCAAAAGCCATCTTCGCTACTGCCGGACCGGCAGTAATCAGGAACGGAATACCGGCAGCCGCACGGGGGCGCAGGCGTCTGGTGACATGCCCGGGGGAAGCGATCTGGAATCGGGGAGAAATAACGCTGTCATTAGTGAAATGGATATTCAGTCTATCACTTCCACTGAACTTCCTGAAGCTGAGCAACTCCTGCAAAGGCTTTCCAAAAAGCTGGCCGTTCAATTGTTTCGAAGGCGCCGCAGCGGCCCCCGTAGTGGACCAATTGATCTGCGCCGTTCCCTGAGGGATAATATGCGTTACGGCGGTATTATTTTCAAACTGAAACACAGGCCCAAACGCCGCACCCGGGAGCAGATCCTGTTATTGTGCGATGTGTCCGCTTCCATGAAGCAGTACAGCACCTTTGTGATCCATTTTATGCACGGCCTGCGGGAAGCGGTCCGGAATCTCTCCTGCTTTAGTTTTTCCGATAAACTGGAAAACATGACTCCTGAGATCAAAAAAAGGGGAGGGCTGCAGCAGCTGCTGGACCGGGTTATCCGCCGCAGTGAAACCTGGGGCGGGGGGACAAACCTCGGTTTGTCGATCCGGGAGTTGATCGATAAATACCCTGATTTGTTGAATAGCAGGACTTCTGTAATTGTGGTTAGCGATACCAGGACTATATCCTTAAGTAATGCAGTCAATGAATTATCCAAACTCAATGAGCTGGTCAGGAGGATTATCTGGTTGAACCCCCTGCCCCGGGAGCAGTGGGCGGAATACCGCTCTGTGGAACTGATGAATGAACTGGTAGAAATGTGGCCCTGCAATACTATCGCACAGCTGGAAGAAGTCTTATCAGGCCACCTTTAATGGCGCCCCCGGTCGGATTACTAATATATTGCCAAGAGAGGAGTAATAAAAAATGACAATACGTATAGCCATAGCCGGTAAAGGAGGAACCGGGAAAACCACCCTGGCTGCTTTGCTGGTCCGCTATCTGATGGAAGAAAAGAAAGGCAAGGACATCCTGACCGTTGATGCCGATGCAAACGCCAATCTCAACGAGGCCCTCGGCCTTGAAGTTGAGGAGACGGTTAGTTCGATCCTTGAAGATACCAAGGATCCGAAAGCAGTGCCCAGCGGAATGACAAAAGATGTTTTTGTAGAGTACCGCCTGAGCCGGGCGATGGTGGAAGAAGATGCCTTTGATCTACTGGTTATGGGTAACCCCGAGGGGCCCGGCTGCTACTGTTATCCCAACGATTTGCTCAAGAAATACCTGGAGACACTGAGCAAAAATTATGATTACATGATCATTGACAATGAAGCTGGCCTGGAACACCTGAGCCGCCGCCTCCTGCCTATGGTTGACCTGCTCCTTGTAACCAGTGATGCCACGGCCAGGGGAATTCGCTCTGCCGGTAGGGTCAAGGAGATAGTAGAAAAAGTCAACCTGGAGGTAACAAAAATAGGCCTGGTAATCAGCCGCAGCAGGGACGGAGAAGCGCAGGCCCTGGCCCAGGAGATAAAAAACAGCGGCCTTGAACTGTTTGGAAAAATTGGACAGGACCCTCTTGTTGCCGAGTATGATCTGCATGCCAGGCCCCTGTTGGGTCTGCCCGATGATTCAAAAGCTGTGCAGGATTCAAGAAAACTTTTCCAGGATTTTTCATTTTAACAGAGAACCCGGGCAGGCAAGAAGCTGTTTTTTTATTACCGGTACACTTTAGCACCCGGCAAACCTTGGGGAGGTGGAAAGAGATGCTGTTTCAAGACCGCCGCCGGGCGGGAGACATGCTGGCTGAAAAGATGGATCATTACCGGGGCAGGCACCCCCTGATTTTGGCCGTTCCCAGGGGCGGAGTACTCGTGGCCGAACCGTTGTGGAAGCAACTGGGTGGAGAACTTGATCTGATCATAACCAGGAAAATCGGCGCCCCTTACCAGCCTGAACTGGCCATAGGTGCTGTTAGCGGTGACGGTTTTATCATGCTAAATGAACAGCTTATTTCCCGTCTCAATGTTAACAGGGACTACATCAACAAAACCGCTAAAAAAGAGCAGGCGGAAATACAGCGGCGGTTAAAAGATTACCGGGGCAACCGCCCCATGCCTAAAATAGATGATCGCCTGGTAATTTTGGTTGATGATGGCGTGGCCACCGGCTATACCCTGCTTGCCGCCCTGCGCAGCCTGCAGGAAAGAAAACCATCGAACCTGGTCCTTGCCGTGCCGGTTGGGCCGCCTGATACTTTTAACATATTGGACCGGGAAGTGGATGAACTGGTTTATATTGAGGCACCCGCTCATTTTGCCGCAGTTGGCCAATTTTACCGGGAATTTAACCAGGTCAGCGATAATGAAGTCAAAGCCGTTTTCCATAGATCCGGGATGAAAGGAGAGCGTGGTGATGGCTGAAGAGCAGCTCGACATTAAAAAAATTCTTTCCGTTCTGCCCCATCGTTACCCTTTTTTACTGGTTGATCGGTTAACGGAACTTGTGCCCGGGGAAAAAGCCTCGGGTATAAAAAATGTGACTATTAATGAACCATTTTTCCAGGGTCACTTTCCGGGTGAACCAGTCATGCCCGGGGTGCTGATCATAGAATCCCTGGCCCAGGTCGGGGCAGCTGCCGCTCTGAGCATGGGCGAGAATGAGCGCAAGCTGGCTGTTTTTGCCGGCATAAAGGATTTCCGGTTCAAGCAGGTGGTCAAACCGGGGGACCAGCTGCAGCTCAGCGTTGTTATGACCGGGATGCGCCGTAATATTGGCAAAGGTAAGGCCGAAGCCAAAGTTGAGGGGAAAACAGTGGCCTCTGGTGAGCTCTGGTTTGCCCTTGTGGAACGAGACCAGGCTTGAAAATGTTTTTTTTGAACGAAGGAGCCAGTTCGTCACTAAAAGGCAATGTAAACATCAGCCAGGTTTCAAACAGGCAGCCAGGCGTTTGAAATAAAAAAAGTTAATAAGTTAGGGTTACTATTAAGTAGAGCAAAATTGACTTTTAAGGCAGGGTAGTGTATTATATTAATATAATATAATATTGTTACTCTTATCGAGAGCGGAGGAGGGACAGCCCCGATGAATCCCGGCAACCGGTTCGTTTGATCACGGTGCTAATTGCTGCGGGGGTTCTTCCCCGGGAGATGAGAGGTGCCTGAAAGGCCTCTTAAAGAAGAGGTTTTTTTAGTTTATGGGCCTTGCACTCAAGGCTTGGACAGGGGGTGAGGAAGACAGCGCTGTTTATTCGTATACCATTAGTGGGTATTTGGAAACTTAGCTCAACATGTCAGGCGCATTAATGGTATGCGGCAAACGAAAAGCCAGGGATTACCTGAGCAGGGAGCCCACCGTTTTGAAAGGACACTGTCTGACACCGGCTTTGCATAAAGCTAAAATATAAGCAAGTTAAAATCTAAGGAGGAGAAATTAGTGCATCAGAATAATTACCTGTTTTCATCGGAATCAGTAACCGAGGGGCACCCGGATAAACTGGCTGATCAGATCTCCGACACCATTCTTGACGCTATCATGAAGGATGATCCGATGGGTCGCGTGGCAGCGGAGACCATGGTCACCACAGGCCTGGTCCTGGTTTGCGGTGAAATTACCACCGAATGCTATGTTGACATCCCCCAGCTGGTCCGAGAAAAAGTGCTTGATATCGGCTACACCAGGGCTAAGTTTGGCTTTGACGGTGAAACCTGTGCCGTGCTTACCTCGATTGATGAACAGTCACCGGACATTGCCCAGGGTGTAGATGAAGCTTTTGAGACCAGGAGCAAGCAGCAAAAAGACGATTATGACCGGGTTGGCGCCGGTGATCAGGGGATCATGTTTGGCTATGCCTGCGAGGAAACCCCGGAATTAATGCCATTGCCGATCGCCCTGGCCCACAAAATGGCCCAGAGGTTGACCGATATCAGGAAAAAAGGGGTAGTTGATTACCTGAGACCTGATGGTAAAACCCAGGTCACCGTTGTTTATGAAAACGGTGAACCGGCTTGCCTGGACAACGTTGTTGTATCCGCCCAGCACAGCGATGAAGTTACCCTGGACCAGATCGAAAAAGATCTGGTCGAGCATGTCGTCCGCGAGATTGCTCCGGAGAAATTGATTGTTCCGGAAACCCGGTTTTACATCAATCCAACCGGGCGTTTTGTGGTCGGTGGGCCGCAGGGAGACGCCGGATTGACCGGCAGGAAAACTATCGTTGACACCTATGGTGGTTACGCCGCCCACGGCGGTGGGGCTTTTTCCGGAAAAGATCCGACCAAAGTCGATCGCTCGGCCTCTTATGCCGCCCGTTATGTTGCCAAAAACATAGTGGCAGCCGGCCTGGCTTCAAGGTGCCAGCTTCAGCTGGCCTATGCTATCGGAGTTGCTCATCCTGTATCGATGATGGTCGAAACTTACGGGACGGAGAAAGTGCCGGCCAAGCACATTGAAGAAATGATCAACAAGCACTTTGATCTTCGTCCTGCCGCTATTATCGATTACCTGCAGCTGCGCCGTCCGATTTACTGCCAGCTGGCTTCATACGGCCATTTTGGACGGCCGGAGCTGGATTTGACCTGGGAGCGGTTGGACAAAGTTGAGCAGTTAAAAGAAGCCCTTTAAACTTAAGGCTTGAGGTTAAGCCTTAAGTTTGATACATTGTTAAAGAAACAACAATCGATAACACCTGACTTTTCATCCCTGCCCTCTTCCCTAACGGGGAGAGGGCAGGTGTGGTGGAGAAATAATGATCGGCTTTAAAATGCAGGAGGGCTTCCCACTGGAACAAATTGAAGGTACGCTGGAAAAGATAAGGTTCTACAGCGAAGATACTTCTTACCTGGTTGGTGTTTTGCGCTGCCGTGACAGCAAAGCGATTACCATAGTGGGCAATTTCCCTCCCATGCAGGAAGGAGAAAACCTGCTTATAAAGGGGCAGTGGCAGGTCCATCCCCGTTACGGGCGCCAGCTTTCGGTCGATCATTGGGAACGGCTTTTACCGGCTACCGAAGAAGGACTCAAACGTTACCTTTCCTCCGGTTTGATTAAAGGAATTGGTCCGGTGACGGCAGAAAAAATTGTTGATCACTTCGGATTGGATACCCTGGAAATAATGGAATATGAACCTGATCGACTGCAGGAAGTTGAAGGTATTGGGGTCAGGAAGGCCGCTGATATTTTGAAAAGCTTCCGGCAGTACAAGGATGTCCAGAACGTCCTGGTCTTTCTGCAGGGTTACGGTATTGGTGTCAGTCAGGCCATGCGCCTGTATCGCCGCTATGGTTCGGACACCATTCAGCAGGTCAAGGAGAACCCCTACCGCATGGCTGAAGATATTTTCGGGGTCGGTTTCAAAACGGCCGATAAAATTGCCCTGAAACTGGGTCTTCCAGAAGACGCGCCGGAAAGGATCCAGGCTTCGATTGCCTATACCCTGAGCCGGGCTGCAGAGCAGGGCCATGTTTTCCTGCCGCGTGAAATTCTATTTGAACGGGTAAAAGAGCTTCTTGACGGCGCGGATGATAACCTGAGCAGGGAATACCTGGATCGGCAGCTCCGGGAGATGGTCACGCAGAAAAAACTGTTTTGCGAGCAGCTCGAAGAAGATGAAGCCGTTTACTATGCACCCTTTTACCAGGCGGAAAAGAATTCAGCCCGCTTGCTCCACCGGCTGAGCAGGCTGGCCGGCCAGTATTCCCCCCTGGCAATAAGCCAGGCCCTTGGGGCCGTCAAGCACGACAACCCCCATTTAACCGGAGAACAGCTGCAGGTCCTGGATCAAGCCCTGCACAACGGTGTTCTCATTGTAACCGGCGGCCCGGGGACCGGCAAGACCACCACGATCAAAGCCCTGCTTTCTACCTTTAAGCTGTTAAAACAAAAGGTGCTTCTGGCCGCCCCTACCGGCAGGGCGGCAAAAAGGGTGACCGAAGCCACAGGGCAGGAAGCTTTTACTATTCATCGGCTGCTTGAGTACAGCTTTACAGAAGGTGAAGGTTTTAATTTTAAACGTAACGAGGACAACCCGGTTGATGCCCGGGTGGTAATAATTGATGAGGCTTCAATGGTCGATCTACTTTTGATGTACAACCTTCTCAAGGCCCTGCCGGCCGGCTGCCGCCTGATTATGGTCGGCGATGTAGATCAGCTCCCGGCAGTGGGGGCAGGCAATGTCCTGCGTGACCTGATTGGCTCGGGTGAGATCCAGTGTTTCCGCCTCGGTTATATCTTCCGGCAGGCCCGGGAGAGCATGATTGTCGTCAACGCCCACCGGGTAAACCATGGCGAAATGCCCTATTTGAACGTGAAGAAGAGGGATTTCTTTTTCATGCATGAAGAAGATCCGGAGCAAGCTGCGGGGCTGGTGGTGCAACTGTGCCGGGAGAGGCTGCCCAACTATGGCCCCTATGATCCGCTCCTGGATCTGCAGGTCCTTACCCCGATGCGTAAAACTGCGGCCGGCGTTGATCGCCTAAATGTACTGCTCCAGCAGGCCCTGAACCCCCCGGCCCGGGATAAACAGGAAACGGTTTCCCGGGGCAATGTTTTTCGCCTTGGGGACAAGGTAATGCAGATCCGTAACAACTACCAGAAAGAAGTATTTAACGGCGATATCGGCCTGGTGACGGCCATAGACAGGGAAGCAGCAGAACTGGTGGTCACATTCCGCGATGTGCTGATGGACAGGCCGGTAGTTTATGATTTTACGGAACTTGATGAACTGGTTCTTTCATATGCCGTTTCGGTCCATAAAAGTCAGGGCAGTGAATACCCGGTTATAATTATGCCCGTATTAACCCAGCATTACATGCTCCTGCAAAGGAATTTACTCTACACGGGGATAACCAGGGCCAAGAAATTAGCGGTGCTTGTGGGCAGTAAAAAAGCGCTGGCTATAGCAGTCCGCAATACCCGGGCCGAAGAACGCTATACCTTCTTGGACGGCCGCCTTAAAATGGGAGAAGTTGACTGATGGTCCGGCCAAAGATGCCCCCTGAAGGGGATCATGCTTTCGGCCTCATGGAGAAGCCTTCACCCGGCCATTTTCCAGGCGATAAAGGCTGTGCCTGTAGCCGCCCCGCCCCTTTGAACAAGCCTACAGGTTGGATTGACAGCTTGATTAATTTATTCTTTCCCGAGCGATGCCTTTTTTGCTCAGAAATACTCCCTTTTCCCAACCGGGAACCGCTGTGCCCCGCCTGCCGTGAACGTTACAGGCCTGGCGGCCGGATTTGCCCACACTGTGAAGGGTTATTCCGCAAAGAGCCTGATTGCACCTGCCTGGCAGAAGATTCGCCTTTGCTGGGTTTGTTTGTCATTGCCCTTTACGACTCTCACTGGCGGCGCCTGATTCATGATTTCAAATACAAAAACCGGCGGGCGGTACTTCGCCCCCTGGCGGGGTGGCTGGCCGGTGAAATCGTAAACAGCAATTACTGTAGGCCAGACCTGGTGGTTCCTGTTCCCCTGCACCCCCGCAGGGAAAAAGAAAGGGGTTATAACCAGGCCGCCCTGCTGGCCCGGCATACTGCCAGGGTATTGCGGATACCGTTTTGTAATCTCCTGGCCAGGGATATGGATACCCGCTCTCAGACCTCTGTTTCCCGCTATGAACGGTATGAAAATGTCCGCGGTGCCTTTAAGAGTCTGCCTGGTGAATATCGAGGGAAATCAATTTTACTACTCGACGATGTTTATTCAACCGGCTCGACCATGAAGGAAGCGGCCCTGGTTTTGAAGGGTTATGGAGCCCGGGTTTATGGTGCAGCTATTGCCTACAACCCCAACCTCAAGGCTTTACAGCGCTCCGGATTTTATGCCGGTCTGGATAACTGGTAAGAATATAACGATATCTTTAAGGCAGGATTTTATACTCGACTGGGGAATACTAAATGTAGTAATATAGATATCTATATTAAACAGGAGGTCGATAGTAATGAAAATAAATGTCCGCGGAAAAAACATCGATGCTACACCGTCACTGGTCGATTATGCCCATAAAAAGTTGGGCAAACTGGACAAGCATTTTGAAGAGAATGCCGATGTCCAGGTAGTAATGAGTGTTATTCGCGAAGAACATATTGTGGAAGTAACCGTCAACCTGAACGGCATGATTTTGCGCGGCGAGGAATCAACCGGCGATATGTATGCTTCTATTGATCAGGTTGTCGATAAGCTGGAGCGCCAGGTTAAAAAATATAAAACCCGCATGCATAAGCAGATGAGGCAAAAAGGCGTTCGCCCTGTGAGCGAACAGCAGGCGTCGCTCGAAGCCGAAGAACCGGAAGAAGATAAACCCCAGGTGGTCAGGACCAAACGGTTTCCCCTTAAACCGATGACTGTTGAAGAAGCAATTCTCCAGATGGACCTTCTTGGACATAGTTTTTTTGTCTTTGCCAGCGCGGAAACCGATACCATAAACGTAATCTACAGGCGTAAAGACGGTAATTACGGGTTGATCGAGCCTGAATAAATTTAAACTTTACTTTTTTATGGCCGGTAGGGCAGGGCCTTTGCAGTAGCCCTGTTCAATATAGGAAGAGGCTCAGGATTATGGACAAGAAAGTAAGCGCGGTGATTTTTGAGGGATCCCAGCCAAAAAGTTCGGTAGAAGAAATGATGGTCCGGGTCCGCCAGGCCGCCCTGCTGGACAACCTGGAAAAAATGAAGCAGGTTCCATACCTGGACGGCGTCTATTTATATACCAACCGGCCTGAACTGGTCGAACCGGCAGGAAAACTGGGAGCGGAAGTCCTGCTCAACTGTACGGACACTGACAACTTTCATTTCGGCCGGGAACTGCAGGCTGCGATCCGGCAGCATGGGCTGGAAAGGGTATTTTGCCTTAACGGGGCGGGATGCCCCCTGATAACTGTGGGAGAACTGAATATGATCTGCCGCAAACTGCTCAGCCGAGAGCAGTTTGTTTTTACTAACAATACTCAATCTGTAGACATGATTGCTTTTACTGTGCCGGGTAATATCGGTAATGCTGAACTGCCCTCCACAGATAACAGCCTGGCTATGACCCTGCGCGATCAGCTGGGGCTGGATATGGAATTGATGCCCCACACGCTGGGCCTGTTGTTTGATATCGACACCCCGTCCGATCTGCTGGTGTTAGGAGGAGGTCCTTTTGCCGGGCCGCGAACCAGGGCAGCTTTGGACAGCCTGGCCCTGGACAGAGCCAAACTGGAGGCTGCCAAGGAAGCGCTGAGCGATGAGTACGAAGATGTGGCTTTAATCGGAAGGGTTGGAGCGCCGATTATCGAGCGCCTTAATGCCCTGCTCAAGTTACGTTTGCGTGTTTTTTCCGAGGAAAGAGGCATGAAATCGCTGGGTCGGATTGAAGCGCAAGAAGTTATATCCCTCCTCGGCCTCCTGCTTGATCATGCCGGACTGGAAAAATTCTTTTACTACCTTTCCCGGGTAGCCCGCTGTGCCTTTATAGACAGCCGGGTTTTGATGTACCATTATAAATACGATTTTTCTGACCGGGAGCGCTTTTTGTCGGATCTCGGTTTATGGAAAGAGATAGATGATCCCTGGCTGAGAGAATTTACCAGGCTGGCGGAAGAATGCCCTGTGCCGGTTATCCTGGGCGGACATTCCCTGGTTTCAGGCAGCCTCTGGGCCCTGACTTGTGAGCTGGCTCCCGGGCGGGATTAATTGCTCCCCAACCTGTTTGCCATGCCCGGCGAGTGCAAAACAACCAGGAGTAAAATATTAGCGGGGGAATTAGAAGAAGATCGAGGGTTAGATAGCAGGAAGAGAGAGACCTTGTTCCAGATAAGGTAGTTTTAGCAGAAAACACCAGGAACGGAGGATTCTCAGGCGGAACTTGTTCTGCCGCTTCCTACTGTGTTAGAATTGTGTAGCACAGGGCGGCAATAAACTGTGGCTGCGACAACCGGGCTAACCTGGACTGTCCAGATGTATCAACCGATACAGAACTTATATGACAAAGGGGCTTTGTTATGGCAGCTTTTTTAAAAAAATTTTTCGGCGATCCTAATGAAAAAGAATTGCGCCGATTGCAAAAAACGGTAGATGAAGTTAATGCTTTGGAGGAATGGGCCTCGTCGCTTCCCGATCAATCATTCCCCGAGCAGACCGACCTCTTCCGGGAACGGTTGCAAAAAGGGGAAAACGTAGACGATCTCCTCCCGGAAGCATTTGCCCTGGCCCGGGAGGCGGCATACCGGAAAACCGGCATGCGCCCCTTTGATGTTCAGGTCCTGGGGGCAATTGTCCTTCACCAGGGTAGGATAGCAGAAATGAAGACCGGGGAAGGAAAAACCCTGGTTGCCACCCTGCCGGCCTACCTGAATGCTCTTTCCGGCAAAGGGGTCCACATAGTAACCGTTAATGATTACCTGGCCCGCAGGGACCGGAATTGGATGGGCCCGGTCTATGAAATGCTCGGCCTCACTGTCGACCTGGTTATGCAGGGCTTGGAACAGGAAGAACGCCGGGAAGCATACCGGGCAGATATCGTATATGCCACCAACAACGAACTGGGTTTTGACTTCCTGCGTGATAACATGGTTCTTTACAAGGACCAAATGGTCCAGCGCGAGCACCACTATGCTATAATTGACGAAGTGGACAGCATCCTTATTGACGAAGCGCGGACTCCGCTGATCATTAGCAGCAGGGTTGAAACCCAGGAAGAATACGGCCGTTGGAAAAACGAGGTCGAACATCTGCTCCGTCGCCAGGGCAAGCTGATTAACGACCTTTTAAACGAGGCCCGCAAAGATCTGGATTCCGGCAATGAAGAAGAAGCCGGCGAAAAACTGCTCCTGGCCAGGCGCGGTTCCCCCAAAAATAAAAAGCTGATGCGGATGTTGAAAGAGCCGGGCGCCGAAAAGCTGGTAGAGCGGACCAGGCACCGCCTGATGACCGAAAAAAGACTGCCTCACCTGGATGAAGAACTATACTATATTATCGATGAAACCACCAGGCTGGCCGACATCAAAGATAAGGGCTACCGTGAACTGGAAAGGATTAACCCCGAGCTTACAAGAATACTGCGCCTGGGTAAAGCCAGGGACGATGAAGATGCTAAAGATTACCTGGATGACGACCATCACGATCAGGAAGATGCAGAAACAGAAAGTGCCGAAGAGATTGAATCCGCAGGCCAGCACCGCCACTATTTTGACCAGCTGATTAAGGCCTATTCCCTGTTTGAAAAAGATGTCGATTACGTAGTCCAGGACGGCAAAGTGGTCATTGTTGATGAATTTACCGGCCGCCTTATGCCCGGCCGCCGCTATTCCGACGGCCTGCACCAGGCGATTGAAGCCAAAGAAGGAGTGGAAGTGCAGGCGGCCACCAGGACTGTTGCTTCAATCACTTTCCAGAACTATTTCCGCATGTACGATAAACTTTCCGGCATGACCGGTACTGCCGCTACGGAAGAAGAAGAATTCCAAAAAATTTACGGTATGGACGTTGTGGTTGTGCCAACCAACAAACCCCTAATCCGTGAAGAATGGCCCGACCTGATTTACAAGACTGAAGATGCCAAATTTAAGGCGGTAGTGGAAGAAATAAAAGAATGCCGGCGCCGGGGCCAGCCGGTGCTGGTGGGAACCATCTCGGTGGAAAAATCGGAGATGCTGAGCAGGATGCTCAAAAAAGAGGAAATTCCCCACGAAGTCCTTAACGCCGTCAACCACACCCGGGAAGCTTACATTATTGCTCAGGCCGGGCGTCAAGGAGCGGTGACCATATCGACCAACATGGCCGGCCGGGGGACCGATATTATCCTGGGCGGCAACCCCGGATACCTGGTCATAGAGCAGTTGATCAACGAGTTTGGCGCTGATTACCCGGACCTGGATGAAGAACAGCAAAAGCGCTGGGATGAACGCCGGGCGAAATTAATGGAAGAAGCGGTTGAAGAAACCAGGAGACAGCGGGAAGAAGTTGTTGCCGCCGGTGGGCTTCATGTCCTGGGAACCGAACGACATGAAAGCCGCCGGATCGACAACCAGCTGCGCGGCCGTTCCGGTCGCCAGGGTGATCCTGGTTCTTCGCAGTTTTTTGTGTCCCTTGAGGACGACCTGATGCGCCTCTTTGGCGGGGGAAACATTGCCAACCTGATGGAACGCTTCGGGGTTGAGGAAGATGTGCCCATTGATCATTCCCTGGTCAGCAGGGGTATCGAGAATGCCCAGAAAAAGGTCGAGTCTAGAAACTTTGAAATCAGGCGCAACCTGCTTGATTACGATGATGTTCTTAATCAGCAGCGGGAGGTTATCTACAACCAGCGCCGGAGGGTTCTCGAAGGCGAAGACATGCGGCAGCCGATCCTGGGCATGGTAGATGAAATAATCGACCGCCTGGTTGAAGAATATACTGCTGAAAAAGGTTTCCTGGAAGACGAAGACGCCAGGGTCCTGCTCGAACGGGCGGAAGAGAACTTTATCCGCAGGGGCCATATTTCCCTGGACAGCCTGATTGACCAGGAAGAGGAAGATGTAAAAAAACTGCTGCGAGAAGAAGCCCATGCCTTTTACGAAGATAGAGAAAGGGAACTGACTCCCGAGATTATGCGCGAAGTGGAGCGGGTCGTCCTTCTGCGCACGGTTGATCGGCACTGGATGTATTTTATTGATGTAATGCATGACCTGCGGAGGGATATTCATACCCAGGCTTACGGCCAGAGAAATCCGCTGATCGAATACAGGATGCAGAGCGCGGAGATGTTTGAAGACATGATCAGGCAGGTTCAAAATGATGTTGTCCGTGCCGTTTACCAGGTCAAAGTAACAGCCGCGCCCAAGAGGGAGGCTGTGGCCAGCGATATCAGGGGCCAAAGGCAGAGAATAGCCGCCGTTGGCGGTGGCCGGGCCGCTGCAGCAGCCGGTCAAGGCGGTTCCGCTCCGGAGAAACCATCAAAACCGGAACCGGTTTCCGTGGAAAAAGTTGGCCGCAACCAGCCCTGCCCCTGCGGCAGCGGAAAAAAATACAAAAAATGCTGCGGAGCAGGTTAGATTAGCTGATTGAGATTAATAATAAGATTTTGTTGAAAGTGGTGATATGATGATTAAAGAGTACCTGGATGAACTGACCCTTCAAAAGAAGCGGTTTGAAGAAATGAGGGCTTCACTTTGAATATAAGACCAAGCTGAAACAATTAAAAGAATCGGAAGCCAGAGCCGGCGAACCCGGCTTTTGGGACGACAGTGTCCGGGCTCAGGAATTTATGAAAAAACAGGGCGAACTGCGTGAACAGGTTAAACCTTTGCGTGAACTGGAGAAGCTGATCGAAGATGCGGAAGTTTACCTGGAGCTGGCCGGGGAAGAAGAACGCGATGACAGGGAAGCGGTTGGAGAGGCCGGAAAAATTCTCAAAGAGATTAAAAAGCGCCTGGATCGCCTTGAGTTGCAAACACTTTTGAGCGGGAAGTACGATTTCTGTGACGCGATTATATCTCTCCACCCCGGGGCCGGGGGGCTGGAGTCTCAGGACTGGGCGGAAATGCTGTTAAGGATGTATAATCGCTGGTGCGAACAGCGCGGTTATGAGGTTGAACTGGTTGATTTACTCAGCGATGATGAGGCCGGGATTAAGAGTGCCACTTTCATCGTCCGCGGGCATGCTGCTTATGGTTACCTGCAGGCGGAAAAAGGTGTTCACCGGCTGATCCGGATCTCTCCGTATGACACTTCCAAGCGGCGCCATACCTCCTTTGCTTCCGTTGACGTTGTACCGGAAGTGGAGGAAGAGGAGTATGTCGTTAACCCGGATGACCTTAAAATCGACACTTTCAGGGCCAGCGGGGCCGGAGGGCAGCATGTAAACAAGACCGATTCGGCAGTCCGGATCACTCATCTTCCCAGCGGCCTGGTTGTTACCTGCCAGAATGATCGCTCCCAGCACAGTAACCGGGCCAACGCCCTTAGAGTCCTCCAGGCAAAACTGGCCGAAATTAGCCGCCGGGAGCAGGCTGACGAAATAGACGCTGAAAGGGGCCAGCAAAGAGAAATTGCCTGGGGAAGCCAGATCAGGACTTATACCTTCCATCCTTTTACCCTGGTCAAGGATCACCGCACCGGGGTGGAAGTCGGCCAGGTGGAAGCGGTGATGGACGGAATGCTTGACCCTTTTATCGATGCCTACTTGCGCTGGAAAGCCAGGGGAAAAATCCCTTTGAAAAAATAGTCAATGATTAATCTGCAGGGTACTATGGTGGTATATAAATTATAGCAGGTGTGGAGATTAATTAATGAAGTTTAGAAAACCCCGGATTACGAAAATAGATCTTAAGTTTTATTTTATCGACCTGCTGGGTATAACTGCCGGCTGCCTGGCGATGGCGGTCAGCATGAACATGTTCAAGGTGCCCAATCTTCTTGTGCCTGGTGGGATCAGCGGGATTGGGGTTTTTGCTTACCATATACTCGGCACCCCCGTCGGCCTGACTATAATTCTGTTAAACTTACCCCTCTTCATAATAACATACAAAATCCTTGGGCCGCGGCTGGTTGTTCAAAGCCTGGTCGGGACCTTCATTTTTTCAGTATTAGTGGATATAACTGCACCCTTTTTACCCCAGGCTACGGATGATCTGCTTTTAGCTGCCGTGTATGGCGGTGTTGTTATGGGTGTTGGGGTGGGTCTGGTCTTTCGCTTTCGCAGTTCCACCGGTGGCACGGCTCTATTGTCCCTGATCCTGGCCAAAATAACCGGAATCAGCCCGGGGCAGGCCCTGTTCTTTGGAGATCTGTTCGTCCTGACCCTGGCCATTTTTGTTTTTGGCAGTGAACCGGCCATGTACTCAGCCCTGGCCCTGTTTGTAAGCATCAAGGTAGTCGATGCTATTCTCGAAGGCCTCGGGTTGGCAAAGCAGGCTATTATCATCACCTGCTGTGGGTCTGAAATCAACGAGAGGTTGTTGAACGAGCTGGGCCGCGGAGTAACCAGGATTGAAGGTCACGGTGGATATACCGGCGAAGGCCGGGAAGTTCTGCTTTGCGTGGTAACCAGGCAGCAAACGGCCCACCTTAAAACAATCATTCATGAAGTCGACCCTTCCGCTTTTGTAATTATCGGCAATGCAACCGAAGTACATGGAGAAGGCTTTAAGAAAATGCAGCAAAATTAACAGTGATGGCTTAATACATTTAATAATTTGCAAAATAAGTTAATATTTTTCTATCTTTAGCAGGATAAAAATATTTGCTGTCGAAATTTATTTCAAACAGCATCTAAGATTATGTAAAGTATCTAACAGGAAGGTTTTTCTTCATGGTCGAAGCAAAAAACCTGTGCATGAAGTACGGCAAGGGAAAGCAGATGGCCCTTGATGATGTCAATTTTTTTATCGATCGTGGTGAATTTGTTTTTTTTGTCGGATCAAGCGGTGCCGGAAAATCGACCCTCTTGAAGCTGATTATAAGAGAGCTTAAACCCTCCAAAGGAGCGCTCAAGGTTTTTAACCGGGATGTGAGCAGGCTGCCGAGGCACCGCCTTCCGTACCTGAGGCGCAATATAGGGATGGTTTTCCAGGATTTTAGATTGATGGAAGAACGGACTGTATATGATAATGTTGCCTTCGCCATGATCGTGATCGGATCATCGCGCCGGGAAATCAGGCGCAGGGTGCCTCATGTTTTGAACCTGGTCGGCCTGCAGGATAAGGCAAAAGCGAAAATAACCGATTTATCGGGCGGGGAACAGCAGCGGGCCGGATTGGCCCGGGCTATAGCTAACCGACCGGCTATGATCATAGCCGACGAACCAACGGGCAACCTCGACCCCGGTACGGCCCTGGATATTATGAACCTTTTGCGCAGTATAAACCTGCGCGGGACCACGGTTTTGGTGGCTACCCATAACCGGGAAATAGTCGATCATTTTAAGAAAAGGGTGCTCTACCTGGAGAACGGCAAGTTGGTCGGTGATGAGCAAAAGGGGATTTACACCAATGTTCATTAGCGGCTTCATATACATCCTGGGCGAAACTTTCAAAGGGCTGTACCGGAATCGCTGGATGTGCATCACTTCAACAGGGGTTGTAATGGTAACCCTGCTGATGCTTGGCCTGTTCATGGTGGTTAACCTTAATGTGAGGCATATTACCGAAACGGTTAAAGAACAGGTTGAAATGGTGGTTTATATAGAAGAAGATGCGGACAGGGCCACCTTGGAAGAACTGGGCAGCTTGATTGCAAATCATCGGGAAGTAGCCCGGGTAGAATATGTATCGAGCGAAGAACATATGGGCCGCCTCCGGCAACAGTTGGGGGGAGTGCTTGAAGGATATGACACCGACCTGGACAACCCGCTACTGGCTTCATTTGAAGTCAGCACGGAATATCCGGAAGCGGTGGTCAGGCTGGCCGATGAATTTGAAACATATCCGGGCGTATCGGCCGTGTTCTACGGTCAGGGTTACGTGGAAAACCTGTTTGAAGTAACCAGGGTGGTCCAGATTGTGGGGTTGGCTCTGATGGCAGGCCTGGCCACAACAGCGGTATTTCTAATTTCGCATACCATTAAGCTGACTGTTATGATGCGCAAAAAGGAAATAACGATTATGAAGTATGTGGGTGCTACCAACTGGTTTATTCGCTGGCCTTTTCTCATGGAGGGCCTGCTAATGGGGTTTGTAGGAGCGGTCTTGCCCCTGGCCATTGTTCATTACCTTTACCGGATTTCCGTAGAATGGGTAGCCGTCAATGAGCTGATGTTTATCAACCTGCTGCCCCTGGAAACGGTTATGGCAGAACTGTCTTTATACCTGATTCCGCTCGGTATTGGACTGGGAATCCTGGGCAGCATGTTTTCAATGGGTCGTTTCTTAAGAGTATAGAGAGAAAAGAGTTTACATTTTTCATCAGGGAGGAAAAAGCCATGCTCGCCGGCAACACTTTCCGGAAACATATCTGGATTGCAGTTCTGATCCTGCCGCTAGTTATTTCTGCCTTCCTATTTGTGCCTGCCGAAGCGGTTCCCAATAATGAAATTGATGCCAAGCAGGAAGAGCTTGAAGAGGTAGAAGAACGCAAAAGAGAAGAGAAAAGCACCCTTGAACAGCGCCTGAACCGTGAAGCAGCGCTTAAAGAAGAACTGGAACAACTCGAGCACCGGTTGCATGAACTGCAGGAAGAACAACAGCGGCTAAGAAACGAAATTGCCGCCGTGGAAGACGAAATAAGCCACGCCGAAGAGGAACTGGCCGAAGCGGAAGAAAGGCTCAGTTACCAGGAAGAATTGCTGAACCTGAGGCTGAGGGCTATTCAGCAGTACGGTGTGGTTTCATACCTGGAAGTGCTTTTTGAATCGAGCAGTTTTTCCGATTTTCTGACCAGGCTCTATAACCTGAGCATAATTGCCTCCAATGATTTGCGCCTGATCGAAGAAATCCAGGCCGAAAGAGATGTTATCCAGGCCTGGAAGGATGAACTGGAAGAAAACAAGGCCGAACTCGAAGATATGCGCCGGCAGGTAGCCGCCAATGAAGAAGAAATGAAGCAGGCCAAAGCCGATCGGGAAGTAATTCTAGACGAACTGCAGGGCGAGATAGCCAAAACTCTGCAGGCCATTGAAGATCTTGAAAAAGAAGCCCAGCGCCTTGACTCGATGATTCGCGAGTTAATTGCCCAGGCCCAGAGCCAGTTTTCAGGTATAGACGGGGACCTGAACTGGCCGATAGAGCCGCCGACCAGGATCACTTCAGGTTTCGGATGGCGCAGGGATCCGTTCAGCGGCCAGCAGGCCTGGCATGGTGGAGTCGATATCGCTCCCCACGGCGGGTCGGCAAACTACATTGTGGCTGCTGAAAGAGGGGAAGTCATCTATTCCGGATGGAACGGCGGTTATGGCAACTGCGTTATGCTTGATCACGGGGGAGGTACTGTTACCCTCTATGCTCATATGAGCAGCCTCCTGGTCAGCAAAGGCGATGTTGTAGACCGAGGCGAGAGGATTGCCAGGGCGGGAACTACCGGCTACAGCACCGGGGTCCATCTCCATTTTGAAGTGAGGGAATATGAAAAAGCACCGGTACGCAGCTATCCGAGTGGTGGGCCGGACCATCGCTATGATCCGATGAAATACTTCTAGCCGCTATCGGATGGATGCCGGTATCGGTTAATATGATAACTGGCAAAATGATAACCGGCTTAATTTGGCCATCCCGGTTTACAAAATAAGGGGATGGCTAAAATTTTACCAGTTGGTGCAGGAAAACTGTAGTTCAGGTTTGTAGACACAGCAAACTTTATTTATGGTATTATAGTTACCGGACCATATAACGGGTTTGATCCAGACATCTTCATGGAGACTGGGGGAGAAGGGTTTGGAAAGGATAGACAGAACAATGCTGTTCAGGCTGCTGGTTGTTTTTGTGGTCCTTTTAATTGGGACCAATTTTGTAAATTACCTTTTATTTTCAGGCCAGGTTGACTCCACCCCGGCCGGAAATGATGAACCCAGAACTATTATCAGGTATGAACAGCGAGACCGGGATCTTGAGGAAGAAACAGAGGTTTTTTTCGAAGCTCTGGACAGGATCACCAGCAATTACTTTTATTCGGTGGATACCGATAAGCTGATAGAAGGGGCCATCAGGGGCATGATCGATATTATTGACGATCCCCAGGTTCGGTTTTATGATCCTGATGAGCTGGAAGAGTTTTTACTCGATACCAGGGGGTCGTACGGTGGTGTCGGTATAAGGATTATTGAAGCCGATGAAGATATCGTTGTTTTTGAAGCCTTTCCCGATTCGCCTGCCGAAAGAAGCGGGATTGTTGCCGGGGACCGGATCCTTGAAGCAGACGGCCACCAATTGATCGGGGAAGGCCTTGACCGGGCCGTCGAATTGTTGAGAGGGCCCAGCGATACAACTGTTGACATTAAAGTTCGGCGCCCGGGCGCAGAAGATCCGATCGAAATGACCGTGCGTAGAGAAGAAATTCAAATCACCACCGTAACCAGGGAAAGACTGGAAGGTAACGTCGGGTATATTGATGTGACCAATTTTGACAGCAATACCGCCGATGAGTTTTTAGAGCGGTTAAAACAGCTTGAACAGGAAGGCCTGGAACAGGGATTAATACTTGATCTGCGCAACAACCCCGGGGGCCTGGTAGACCAGGTTGTAGAGATAGCCGGGGAGATTGTCCCGGAAGGAGAAATTGTCCGACTGGTCGGCCGTGACGGAGAAGTTAGAAATGTATATAAATCAAGCGCTCCTGGGAAACCTTACCCGATCGTGGTCCTGATCAATGAAGAATCCGCCAGTGCAGCTGAATTACTGGCCGGGGCCCTGCAGGACAGGGATGCGGCGCTGCTGGTTGGCCAGGCCACTTTTGGCAAGGCCTCGGTCCAGCAGCTGGAGCGGCTTCCGGGTGAAAACGCGATCATGCTGACTGTGGCCAACTATTTTACCCCTTCGGGTCATAACATTGACAAGCACGGCATTACTCCGGATTATGAAGTGGAGATGCCCGAAATACTTCATTATTACCGCTATTTTCACCCGGGGCGCCTGGAACTGAATGATTATGGTGCCGATGTGGAGATGCTGCAGGAAATGCTGACCCAGCTGGGCTATGAAATAGACACCAGCGGTTACTTTGATGAACAGACCAGCCAGGCCTTGACCGAATTCCAGGTTAATGCCGGAATCGAACCCGGTGGTGAATTTGATGATCAGACCTGGGTAAAGCTGCGGGAAACCCTCGATGTGGCTTCTCGTGAGCAGGATGAGCAGCTCAATTTCGGGCTTGACTTGATAAAAGATCCAGAACCCTGGAACCTTATTGGGGGAACCGAATAATATATGCACCTTTTTTTGGAAATCAGTCAGATCTTTGTAACCACCTTCATGCTTGCCCTAATCATGCCCATATTCTGGATCGTGCTTTTCCTGGTCTACCTGCAGTACAGGCGGCAGGCATCGATGGAAGAAAAACTTTATGGACGGAGTATTAACCCGGTCGGAAAACAGATGCTTATGTCGGTCGGCCTGGGATTGGTGGGCGGTTTCGGGGCCAGTGCCATCCTTGTTTTCATGGGTTTGTCCCTGGAGCAGATCGGCCTCTATTTTATCTGGCCGGTAGCCCTGCTTTTACTGTTGGTTAACCCCCGCTACCTGTGCTTTTCATATGCCGGCGGAATCGTGGCGGTAATGGTCTTACTGGTCCGTTATGCTTTTCTGCCCCTGTTTCCGGGCCTGGGAGAAAATGTGGTTATTGAGTCGCTGATGAGGATCCATATTCCCGCCCTGCTGGTATTGATCGGACTGCTCCATCTCGCCGAAGCCCTTTTGATCTACCTGGGTGGGCACTGGGGAAGCAGCCCCATTTACCTGAAAAGGGACAACGGCGAGGTAGTTGGGGCTTTTTCCCTGCAGCGCTTCTGGCCCCTACCCCTGGTGGCCCTGCTGGTTACCGTGGTCGCCGAGCCGGAAATTGTGGGTGTCAGTATGCCGGGGTGGTGGCCGATTCTCCAACCGGCCATGGAACCCGGTGAAGGGCAAAGCCTGCAGTTCATGATCGTCCCGGTTGCAGCCGGTCTGGGTTACGGCGATATGGTTTTTTCTTCGACCCCGCGGGAACGAACTGCTTTTTCAGCCAAGTGCCTGGCTTTCTACAGCGTGGTGTTGCTCGTTATAGCAGTTGGTTCGGAATTTTTTCCGCCACTGGTGGTGCCCGGGGTTATCTTTGCCCCCCTGGGGCATGAAATGCTGATCCTGTATGGTAAGAATAAAGAAGAAAACAGGATTCCCCGCTACCGCCAGGTTAAGCCGGGGGTAACTGTCATGATGGTATTACCCGATACGCCGGCCCATGTGGCGGACCTGAGGCAGGATGATATTATCCTGAAAGTTAACGGTCACCCAGTTGCTGATAACCGGGAGCTGCTGGAGAAGATCGAATCCAGTTATTTCATGGTCCTCATGGACGGGATCAGGGATAATCAGCCTTTTTCAGCAGTTATAAAAAAACAAACCCGGGAAGAGGCAAGTGCAAACGGTACTTTTCAAGATCGTCTCAATTCATCCCGCTCGCATTATTCCATCCTGCACCGGAGTGCAGCCCTGGGCATTATACCGGTTCCTGCTCCCGATTCTCCAGTCTACCTGGAAGTGCGCAAACCGGATCCCCTGGCCAGGTTTAGGCGCCTGCGCAACAAGGTGAAAAGGCTCAGCGTTTCTTAAACCATTTCCAAGCTTAAAGGTATTTATGCATAAAAAAAGACTTGATATCGGAACAATTATTATTATAATTGGTAAAGTAGCCTGCGCTTAACTATGTTATAATAATTACTGTTAGATATAACAAACAAGCCGCTGAACGGGGGGTGGATCAATGGCCGTTGACAGTGGCTTTAAAATCAGATCCGAGTACAAGCCTACCGGAGATCAGCCGGAGGCTATAGAAACCCTGGTGCAAGGTTTACACTGGGATTCTCGTTACCAGACCCTTCTTGGAGTAACCGGTTCCGGTAAGACCTTTACCGTTGCCAATGTTATTGAAAGGGTTCAGCGGCCCACTTTGGTGATGGCGCCCAATAAAATACTGGCCGCCCAGCTCTGCAGTGAGTTCAAGGAGCTTTTTCCGAACAATGCCGTTGAATATTTTATCAGTTATTACGATTATTACCAGCCGGAAGCCTATATACCACAGAGCGATACGTTTATCGAGAAAGATTCTTCGATCAACGATGAGATTGATAAATTGCGTCACTCCGCTACCAGCGCCCTGCTGGAACGACCGGATGTGATCATAGTCGCTTCAGTTTCCTGTATTTACGGCCTGGGTTCTCCACACGAATACAAGGAACAGGTTCTTTCTCTGCGGCCGGGATCCAGGATCAGCCGGGACGAGCTTATCAGCCGCCTGGTTGACATCCACTACCAGCGAAATGAGATCGATTTCCACCGCGGGACGTTCCGGGTCCGGGGTGATGTGATCGAAATTATTCCCGCTTCGTTTTCTGAGGCCGCGATCCGGGTAGAGCTTTTCGGGGATGAACTGGAAAGAATCAGAGAAGTAGACCTGATCAGCGGCAAGGTGATCGGCGATCGTGCCCATGTGGCTATCTTCCCGGCCACCCACTATGTGACCGCGCCTGATCAGCTGCAGCGAGCCGTTGCCGGTATAGAGGCTGAATTGCGGGAACAGCTCGCTTACTTCAAGCGTGAAGGAAAATTGCTCGAAGCCCAGCGCCTGGAGCAGAGGACCCTCTTTGACCTGGAGATGCTCCAGGAAATCGGCTTTTGCAGCGGTATCGAAAACTATTCGCGGCACCTTGACGGTAGGCCTCCCGGCAGCCGCCCGGCCACCCTGATGGATTACTTCCCGCCCGAAATGCTGGTTGTGATTGACGAATCGCACATTACCATCCCTCAAATCAACGGGATGTACCGGGGCGATATTTCTCGCAAGAAGACCCTGGTGGAGCACGGCTTCAGGCTGCCTTCTGCTCTCGACAACCGGCCGCTTCGCTTCGAGGAGTTTGAATCCCTGGTCAATCAGGCTATCCTGGTTTCGGCTACCCCCGGCCCCTGGGAACTCGAGCACAGCAAAGCGGTCGTCGAACAGATTATCCGGCCTACCGGCCTGGCCGACCCGGTAGTAGAAGTCAGGCCGGCCGAAGGCCAGGTCGACGACCTCTACGGTGAAATCAGGGCCAGGGCTGAAGCAAGCCAGAGGGTTTTAGTGACGACCATGACCAAGCGGATGGCTGAAGATCTGACTGAATATTACCGGAACATGGGACTAAAGGTGCGCTATATGCACTCCGAGATCGATGCCCTGGAGCGGATGGCCATTATCAGGAGCCTGCGCCTGGGAGAATTCGATGTCTTGATCGGGATCAACCTGCTCCGTGAAGGACTTGATCTGCCCGAAGTTACCCTGGTTGCCATCCTCGATGCCGATAAAGAAGGGTTCCTGCGGTCGGATCGTTCCCTGATCCAGACCATCGGGCGCACCGCCCGCAATGTGGAGGGGAGAGTAATCATGTACGCGGAAGAAATTACCCCTTCCATGCAGCGCGCCCTTGACGAAACGGAGCGCCGGCGCCAGAAGCAGCTGGCTTACAACGAGCAGTACAATATAACCCCGCAGAGCATCATTAAACCGGTCCGGGCCGTCATAGAAGCCACGGCGGTAGCGGAAGAAACAGAAGGCTATGATGTCGGTAACCTTAAAAAAGCCGATCTTAACAAACGCCGAAAAATGATCAAAGAACTGCGTAAAGAAATGAACAAAGCTTCCAAAGAACTGGATTTTGAAAAAGCCGCAGAACTGCGGGATATGATCTATGAACTTGAAAAACAATGACCAAACAATGTCAAAGCAATGTCAAGGGGAATGTCAAGGGGACGGTTCCCTTGACACCCTTGACTGTTAAATGCATGAAAGATGACCCTGAAACTACAAGAACGAGGTGACCGATTTGGCGGCAGGAGAAATAATTATCCGCGGGGCCAGGGAGCACAACCTGAAGAATGTTGACCTGGAACTGCCCCGCAATCAATTCATAGTTTTTACCGGCCTGAGCGGCTCGGGTAAATCATCCCTGGCTTTTGATACCATTTACGCCGAGGGCCAGCGGCGCTACGTGGAATCGCTTTCGGCTTATGCCCGCCAGTTCTTGGGGCAGATGGAAAAGCCGGATGTCGACCAGATCGAAGGCCTTTCGCCGGCCATATCGATCGACCAGAAGACAACTTCCCGGAATCCGCGTTCCACGGTGGGAACGGTGACCGAGGTATATGACTATATTCGGCTTCTATTTGCCCGGGTCGGCACTCCCCACTGCCCCACCTGCCAAAAACCGATCAGCCAGCAGACGGTCCAGCAGATCGTCGACCAGGTGGCTGCTATGCCGGAAGGGACAAGGATCCAGGTCCTGGCCCCGCTGGTCAGGGGCCGTAAAGGAGAGTACTCGCGCCTTTTTGATGAAATGGCCCGTAAAGGGTATGTCCGGGTCCGGGTTGATGGAGAAGTCCGGGAACTGGAAGAAGATATCAGGTTGGACAAGCAGAAGAAGCATCATATCGAGGTAGTTGTTGACCGCCTGGTTATTCGGGAGGGGATCCAGTCCCGGTTGGCCGATTCGCTGGAAAATGCCTTGAAGTTGAGTGAAGGACTGGTCCTGGTCCAGGACGTAGACGGCGGTGAACAGCTTTTCAGCGAAAATTTTGCCTGCGCCGACTGCGGGTTCAGCTTTGAAGAGATCAGCCCCCGTATTTTTTCATTTAACAGCCCCTACGGGGCCTGCCCCGAGTGTAGTGGACTGGGCAGCAAGGCCGAATTTTCCGCCGAGCTGGTCATTCCCTACCCTGAGCTGTCTCTGCGGGAAGGCGCCGTCCATCCGTGGTCGGGCCAAAACTATTATCAGCAGTTCCTGGAAGCGGCGGCCAAAGCCTGGGGTGTGGATCTTGATAAGCCGTTTAAAGGCCTCCCCCCCGAATACCAGCGTAAAATTTTGTACGGTTCGCCGGAAAAAATTAATTTTCGTTATGTAAACATGTTCAAGCGGGTCAGGAATTACAAAAAAGTCTTTCCCGGGGTGCTCAAGTTGCTGGAACGGCGCTATGCTTCTACCGGTTCTGAAGAGATGAGGGACGACATGGAGAAATTCATGCAGGTCAGGCCCTGCCCCGCCTGTGAAGGGCGGAGGCTTAGGCCTTCCAGCCTGGCCGTCCTGCTGGACGGTTATAACATCGCCGCATTGTCAGCCCGGACGGTAGAGCAGGCGGCAAAGTTTTTTGAGCAGCTGCGTCTTACCCCGAGGGAAGAACATATAGCCCGCCAGGTGCTGAAAGAAATTGGAGAGCGCCTGCAGTTTTTACGCCACGTAGGGTTGCAGTACCTGACCCTGGACCGGGCTGCTTCAACCTTGTCCGGGGGCGAAGCACAGCGGATCAGGCTGGCCACCCAGATAGGTTCCGGTCTGACCGGTGTGATCTATATCCTGGACGAACCTTCGATCGGCCTCCACCAGCGGGACATTGCCCGCCTTAACGCAACCCTTAAAAAATTGCGCGACCTGGGCAATACAGTCCTGGTGGTAGAACACGATGAAGAAACGATTCGCAGTGCCGATCACCTGGTGGATATCGGGCCGGGGGCCGGTGCGGCCGGCGGCAAGATAGTGGCCCAGGGGACGGTGGAGGAAATAACAGGCACTCCCGAATCAATTACCGGTGACTACCTGGCCGGAAGGCGAGAAGTTGCCTTTCCTGAGCAAAGGCGTTTGGCTAATGATCGCTGGATCTGGATTCGCGGGGCGGAGGAGCATAACCTGAAAAATATCGACGTAGGGATTCCCCTGGGGATGTTTAATTGTGTGGCCGGGGTCTCCGGTTCGGGTAAAAGCACCCTGATTAACGAAATCCTGGCCCGGACCCTGGCCCGTAGACTACACCGGTCCAGGGAGCAGGCCGGCAGGCACAGGGAAGTTGAAGGCATGGAGCACCTGGACAAGGTGATTGTTATCGACCAATCGCCGATCGGGCGGACCCCCCATTCCAACCCGGCCACTTATACCGGCTTGTTTGACGGGATCAGGGAGCTGTTTGCCAAAACCGCGGAGTCGCGCCGCCGCGGCTACAAACCGGGCCGATTTAGCTTTAACGTCAAGGGCGGCCGCTGTGAAGCTTGCCGCGGTGACGGCATCCTGAGGATAGAAATGCACTTTTTGCCGGATGTTTATGTCCCCTGCGAAGTGTGCCGCGGCAAACGCTATAACCGGGAAACCCTGGAGGTACGCTACAAGGAGAAAAATATCGCCGATGTCCTGGACATGACGGTGGAAGAAGCGCTTGAATTTTTCTCAGCCATTCCCAAAGTCCAGCGCAAGATGCAGCTCCTTTATGACGTCGGGCTTGGCTATATCAGGCTTGGCCAACCGGCTACCACCCTTTCGGGCGGTGAGGCCCAGCGGGTTAAACTGGCCACCGAGCTCTCCCGGCGCAGTAACGGACGCAGCCTCTATATCCTCGATGAACCGACCACCGGCCTGCATCTTGATGATATAAGCAAACTTCTACATATTCTTGATCGCCTGGTTGACAGCGGCAATACAGTAGTTGTAATCGAACATAACCTGGAAGTGCTCAAAAGGGCCGACTATATTATTGACCTGGGGCCGGAAGGTGGAGATAAGGGGGGCCAGGTCGTGGCTGCCGGTTCTCCCGAAGAGGTTGCGACCTGCGAAGATTCCTATACCGGGAGGTGGCTGGCCGGCGCCCTGCCCCGGAACCGGCCGGTGGCGGAAACCAGGGTGACGGAGAGTTAAAACATGTTTCAGCAATTGAAGGGACAAGTGCGCCAGATCCCGGCCATGCCCGGGGTCTATCTGCTCAAAGGTAAACAGGGGCGGGTCATTTACGTGGGCAAGGCGAACTCACTTCGTCACCGCCTCAGATCGTACCTGGCTGAAAACGAGGCCGTGTCACCGCGCCTGCGTTCACTCCAAACCAGGCTGGCCGATATCGATTACGTCGTAACCGATACGGAAGTGGAAGCACTGATCTTGGAATGCAACCTGATCAAGGAATATCGGCCCCGCTTCAATGTCAATTTAAAAGATGATAAGGATTACCCATACCTGATCCTTACTCCCGAGCTTTACCCGCGGATGGAGCTTCTCCGCCTTTCGCAAAGGGGAAGCAGGCGTGGCCGTTATTACCCCGTTCCCGGCAAAGAAGAGCAGCGTTTCGGTCCCTTTACCGATGTGGGGGCGGTGCGGGAAACGATGCGTTTTATTGGCTCTATTTTCCCCCTGCGCCGCTGCCGCCAGCCCCTGGATGGCAGCCCTGCCACCGACCGCCCCTGCTTAAACTACCAGATGGGCCGCTGCCTGGCACCCTGCCGGGGTGAAAAGTATGTCTTTCCCGAAAATTACGAGCAGATGGTCAAGCAGGTAGTCATGTTTCTGCAGGGCCGGCACGGCGAACTGGAATCCAGGTTGAAGGAGCAGATGGAGGAAGCGGCCCGGGAGCACTGTTTTGAAGAAGCGGCCATGCTCCGTGATCGGCTCCGCTCCCTGCAGCGGGTGGCCGGGCAGCAGCAGAAGATGGCCCTTAATGAGGAAGATGCGGAAAGGGATATCCTGGCCCTGGGCCGGCGCGGTGAAAGGGCCGCCGTCCACCTGTTCCAGGTTCGGGGCGGAAAGCTGCTCAGCCAGGAGCACTTTCCCCTGACCGGTGCTGAAGAGGTCGGGGATGACGAAGTCGTTGCTTCTTTCATCAAGTCATATTATAACCAGGCTGAAAGCATTCCCCCGGAAATTGTGGCATCCGAACAGCCTGCTGATGTGGAGCTTTTAAAAAAGTGGTTAAAAGTTAAAGCCAACCGCAAGGTGGAGCTGCGCATTCCCAAACGCGGCCGCCTGAAAAAACTGGTTAACCTTGCCCGCCGCAACTGCTGCCTGCGCCTGGAAGAAGACGAAGAGCAGCGGCTCCGCAAAACAGAACAGCCTCTGGCAGAGCTGGGTCGGCTGGTGGGGCTGGATCGACCCCTGGATCGGATCGAGGGCTTTGATATCTCCCACCTGCGCGGCGGTGAACCGGTGGGGGCCATGGTCGTGTTCCAGGCCGGAGAGCCATCTAAAGAGGGATACCGTCGCTTTAATATTCGCTCGGCTGAGGCCGGGGACGATTACGGCGCCTTGCAGGAGGCTTTGAAAAGGAGGGCCGGTCAGGATACCTGGCCAAAACCGGACCTGATCCTGATTGACGGTGGAAGAGGCCAGCTCAGTGCCGCCCGGGAAGCCCTTGAAAACACGAACCTGGAAAAAGTTCCTCTGGCGGCCCTGGCCAAAGATCCGGATCAGCTATTTCTGGAAGGTACTGCCCTGCCGGTCCGCATGGCTGCCAATAATCCTTTACTCCAGCTGTTGCAGCGAATCCGCGATGAAGTGCACCGCTTCGCGATCGGCGGGCACCGGGGCAGGCGAGGAAAGAGCGGCCTCCGCTCCAGGCTTGAAGAAATACCCGGGGTGGGGCCCTCCCGCAGAACAGCCCTGCTCAAACACTTCGGAAGTGCAACAGAGGTGCGAAAAGCCTCAGTTGATAAATTATCTGAAGTACCCGGCATAAGCAGCTCCCTTGCCGGAGACATTTACCGGCACCTGCGCCGGAGCGAAGAAGAAATAGAAGGGTGAACTAAAAAGAACTTACCGGTTATGTTATACTGTAGACACTTAATATTAACCCTGGGGTGGTCATGAATGCGTTTCCGCCTGATTGCAGCGGATTTAGATCATACACTGCTTGATGAAAACTCTAAAATATCAACCCGGAACAAAGAAGCTGTTCAGAAGGCGGTTTCACGTGGAATTAAATTTACTATCGCCACCGGGCGCATGTTCAAAACTAGCGTAAAATACATGGAAGAACTGGGCCCTGGCTGCGATTGGCCGCTGATCTATTACCACGGGGCGATGATTAAAACAGCACGGAGCGAGAAAGTAATTATGCACCACCCCCTGGATAACAGGATTGCCATTGATGTGGTGGAAAAGACAAACCGAACGGGTTTGCATGTCAGCATGTTCATCGGCGACAACCTTTATGTCGAAGAGGAAAACGAGCATACCCGTTATTACCAGTCTTTGACCAGTATCGAACCGCAGCCGGTGGGAGACCTGGGAGCATTTTTAAAACAAAAACAGGTCAATCCCACCAAGCTGAGTGTAATTTCCAAGGACGGGCAGATCATAGATGGGACGGAGCTCTGCTTAAAAGAATGTTACGGCAAAGAACTGTCGATCCTGCAGTCCAGGCCTTATTTCCTGGAAATTACGGACCGGAAAGCAACCAAGGGCCAGGCCCTGCGCTGGCTGGCCGACCAGGAAGGGATCAGGGCGGAAGAGATTCTCGCCTTCGGCGACGGTTACAACGATCTTGATATGCTCGACTTTGCCGGTTTAGGTGTGGCAGTGGCCAATGCCAGGCCGGAAGTATTGAAAGCTGCAAAGCTAATCACCTCGCCTCACAGTGAGGATGGAGTGGCTGAAATAATTGAAAAATATGTGCTTAACTACAGCTGCGATGGCGGAAAAATTGATAGGATGCGGGGTTGAGACAGGCATTTGGCTTAAAGGATACCCGTAAAGGGGGACTGTTGTAAATCGAAGCTAAAGATGGATTAATCCAGCTGATAATCATTACAGGACTTTCCGGGGCCGGCAAAAGCCATGCCCTTAATTGTTTTGAAGATCTGGGTTATTACTGCGTTGACAATATGCCCCCGACCTTGATTTCCAAGTTTGTCGACCTGTTCATTCAGTCAGAGAACAAGAAAGTTGCCCTGGTCTGCGATATGCGGGGGGCCGCTTTTTTCGAAGACCTGTTTGAATCCCTTCAGGAACTGGATCAAAAAGGCGTCGATTACGAGATTCTCTTCCTGGTGGCCGACGACAACGTTCTTATCAGGCGTTATAAAGAGACCAGGAGGCGTCATCCGCTCGGTGATATGAGCCTGCCGGAAGCGATCCAGAAAGAAAGGGAAGGCTTGAGCGAAATAAGGGGTAAAGCCCACAAGGAAATAGACACCTCATACCTGAAACCGTGGGAGCTTAAAGCAAAGATAGTGGAACTATATGAGCCCGAGCAGCGCGACAAAAATATGCTAATAAGGATCGTTTCTTTCGGGTTTAAATACGGATTGCCGCCCCACGCCGACCTGGTTTTTGACGTCAGGTTTTTGCCCAACCCCCATTATGTTGAACACCTGGCTCCCCTCAGCGGAGATGAAGACCAGGTTAAAGATTACCTCTGGCGCTGGTCGGAAACCAGGGAGTATTTCACAAAACTGCGGGATCTGCTCGATTTTTCGATTCCTTTTTATGTCAAGGAAGGCAAAGCCACTTTGGTGATTGCGATCGGTTGTACCGGGGGCAGACACCGCTCGGTTGTTATAGCCGATGAAATTGGAAAAACCCTGGGGTCCCGGTTTAATGTGGCAGTTGAGCACAGGGATATCTATAAAAGCTGACGGGAGACTGGATCAATTGTCTTTAACCAGGCAGGTTAAGAACGAACTGGCCAGGTTGGAGGAACCCCTGGCCTGCTGCGGTTCCTGGGAATTAAAAGCGCTTTTACTTCGGAACGGTTATTACACTATCCGCCACAATATGCATGCATTAATGATCGCGGTCGACACCAGCGCCGGAGCCCGGCGGCTGTTTAACCTGCTCAGGCAGGCGGGAGTTGAAGCGCCCTCCATAATCAGGGAGCAGGAGAAGCGCCTTGACAAAAACCGGTTCCTGGTCCAGGTATCAGGAAAGGAACAGATTGATGCCCTGCTGGTATACCTGGACATGAAGGAAGCCGGGCGGCACCTGAGCCTGCCCCGCCTGAATACAGTGATTCCGAAAAGGATTTGCTGCCGGAGAGCTTTCCTCAGGGGGGGCTTTTTAGCGGGAGGCAGTATCAGCATTACCAGGCGATCCGGTTATCACCTGGAAATAAACTGCGGGACTCTGGAAGATACCCGGGTTTACCGTAAAGTGCTTGAACATTTTAACCTGAGTGCCCTGCTCAGAAGGCGCGAGGGTTATGTTTTCCTCTACTTTAAAAGCGCGGAAGCTATTGCCGATTACCTGCGCATCATCGGGGCCGGCGGTACTTTGCTGGAACTGGAAAGCATGCGTGTGGTCAGAAGCATGCGCAACCAGGTTAACCGGGTGGTAAACTGTGAAACGGCGAACCTGGAAAAAGTGGTCGCTTCGGCCCAGCAGCAGCTGGAATTAATCGAACGGGCTGAACGGGCCGTTGGCCTGGAAAACCTCCCTCCTTCCATCAGGGACGCGGCCCTGGCCCGGAAAAGATACCCCGATGCTTCCCTGAAAGAACTGGGTAATAAGCTTGATCCCCCGGTTAGTAAATCGGGAATGAACCACCGTTTTCGCCAGTTAAGCAGGATGTTTGAGCATAAAAATGAAAGCAGTACAGGTTAAAGCAAAAAGCATGCCAATCACTGAAATAAAGGGCAGGAGTTGCCGATACTGTGTCGAAATAAAAAGAATAATAGCTAAACGAGAGCAATCTTTAAATCATTAATTTTGAATTGTATTGCCTGAGAAAGGCGGTAGAGTCAGCGGTGAAGCTTAATTACGACCTGAAGCTTGAACAGACCCAAAAACTGATTATTACCCCTGAGCTAAAACTGGCGATCGCTCTCCTGCAGTACTCTACCCTGGAGCTTCAGGATCATATTCAGGAAGAGCTGGTCAACAACCCGGTCCTGGAAGTTATGGAAAACCGGGAAGAAGATAAAGGCGAAGAAGCTGAAACAGAGCGGGAACAGCCGGAAGACGAGCAGATCTATGGAAAAGATTTTCCCTGGGAAGAATACTTCCGGGACATGGGCCTCGATTCTGCGGCCGAAAGAGGCGGTAGCGTTAAGAATGTAAGCGACACCCAGCCTACAATTGAAAACTGTGCCGAGATAACCGGCACCATGCTGGAAGACCTGCTTAGCCAGCTGCGGATGTTTTCGCTAACCGATCGGCAGTACAGGCTTGCCGCCTTCCTGGCCGGCAATCTTGACCGCAACGGGTACCTGCAGGGAGACTTAGAAGAGCTGGCTCCGGTCCTGGGGGTCAAGGTCGAAGAATTGGAACAGGCCCTCAGGGTGGTTCAGAAACTGGAACCAACCGGTATCGGCTGCCGCAGCCTCCAGGAATGCCTTATGCTTCAGCTCCAAAAGATGGACAACCCGCCTGAACCGGCTGTTGATATAGTCAACCACTACCTGCCAGCCGCAGCGGACGGCCGCTACCGCTATATTGCCTCCCGGCTTAACTGCGACGAGAAAGCGGTGGAAGAAGCAGTCGATTTTATCCGGACCCTCAATCCCAAACCCGGCAGTGTTTACGGGGAAGGGGAAGAAACCCGTTATATTATCCCCGATGTTATTGTGGAAAAAGTGGACGGCAATTACATGGTTACCGGTAATGAGGCCGGCATGCCCCAGCTAACAATCAGCCCCTTTTACCAGAGGATGCTTAAGAACGACAACATCGATGAACAGCTTTTTACCTTCGTCAAAAACAAGATTGAAAAAGCGTACTGGTTGATCCGCAGTATTGAACAGAGAAGGATGACCCTTTTTAAAGTGGCCCAGCAGATTGTTGACATCCAAAAACCTTTCCTGGACCACGGGATCAAGAAATTGAAACCGCTTACCCTCAAGGAGGTGGCCCAAAACGTCGGTGTCCATGAATCGACGGTTAGCAGGGCTGCCGCCAATAAATATATTCAGACTCCACGCGGTCTCTTTCCCCTGAAGTTTTTCTTTTCCAGCGGGTTGGGAAGGCAGAATGGCGCTGATCATTCCGCCCCGAGTATCAAAACCCATATCCGTGAACTGGTTGATTCCGAAGATCGGGTCAGGCCGCTCAGTGACCAGCGGCTGACGGAACTTTTAAATGAGCAAGAAATTCAGATATCAAGGCGGACCGTGGCCAAGTACCGGGAAGAACTGTCTATACCGCCTTCCTATAAACGCCGCCGATCATAAAGTCCGGGATGGTGATCATAACTGCTGCGGAAGAAAAGTATAAAAGATGTCGATGTTAAAGGAATAAAAATATTGCTGCGGGCCGACTTCAATGTCCCACTGGAGGAAGGCAAAGTCCGGGATGATGCCCGGATCAGGGCGGTTGTGCCGACCATTGAAAACCTTCTCTCCCGGGGAGCGGCCCTGGTTTTGGCTTCACACCTGGGCCGTCCCAAGGGGGAGGTCGTTCCTGGTTTAAAAATGGATCCGGTGGCGGCCAGGCTGGGCGAACTGCTAAGTAAGCCGGTGCGGAAGCTTGACCGGGTGGTCGGCCCCGAGGTTTCAAAGGCCGTCGAGGAAATGAAAAGCGGGGAGATCCTGCTCCTGGAAAATCTTCGTTTCGAAAATGGAGAAGAAAGCAACGACCGGGATTTTGCCCGGAAGCTGGCTGAGCCGGTGGACCTTTTTGTCAACGATGCTTTTGGGACCGCCCACCGGTCCCACGCCTCGACGGCAGGAGTGGCTGAATTTGTTCCTGCCGTAGCCGGGCTGCTGATGAAAAAGGAAATTGAAGAGCTTTCCCGCTGCCTGGAAAACCCACAGCGCCCTCTAACCGCCATTCTGGGCGGGGCCAAGGTATCGGACAAGATTAATGTTATGCGCCGGTTCCTGCAGCTGGCCGACCACCTCCTGGTCGGAGGAGGGATGGCTAATACTTTCCTGGCCGCCCGGGGTTACAACCTGGGACAGTCTTTTTATGAACAAGATCTGCTGGAAACAGCCCAATCTATTATTAATGAAAGCGAAAAAAGCGGCTGCCGCCTTATTTTGCCCGATGACCTGGTGGTTACCAGGGAATTAAAACCCGGTAGTGAATCAAGAGTGATGGCTCCGCAGGGCATAAGCGGGGACTGGAAGGCAGTCGATATCGGCCCTGAGACGGTTAAAAGCTTCGGCCGGTACATATCTGCCTCGGCTATGATCATCTGGAACGGGCCGCTCGGGGTTTTTGAAACCCCTCCCTTCGATGAAGGCACCAGGCTTACTGCCCGCGAAGTGGCGAGCAGCAACGCCTATTCTGTTGTCGGGGGAGGCGACCTGGTAGCCGCCCTGGAAGCCTTGGACCTGGCCGGTAAGGTTGGCTTCATCTCCACCGGCGGGGGCGCCACCCTTGAATTCTGGGAAGGCAAAGAGCTGCCCGGCATCAAGGTCCTGCAGGATAAAACCTGAAAACGGGTGTGACTGCCGGTTTGGATTCCGGCTGCCCGTAATTAACGGAGGCTTGATCATGGGATTAATAATAGCAGCAAACTGGAAAATGCATAAGACGACCGGGGAAACGGCTGATTTTTGCCGTTCCATTTTGAAAGATGAAAAACAGTTTGGAGAAGTGGAAGTGCTGATTTGCCCGCCCTATACTTCACTTCCCGCAGCATCAGGGATCCTGAATGGCAGTACCCTGAAACTGGGTGCCCAGGACCTGCACTGGAAACAGGAAGGAGCCTTTACCGGAGAAATATCGGGCTCCATGCTCCGGGACCTGGGGGTTGAATACGTGATTGTCGGCCACTCCGAGCGCCGGCATGTTATGGGAGAAGCTAACGCCCGGATCAGGGATAAAGTGAAAGCGGCCCTGGAAAGCGACCTGAAGCCGATCCTCTGTGTCGGGGAAACTGAGGCGGAAAGGGAAGCAGGTTCCACGAACAGCGTAATCAAAGAACAGCTCCTGGCCGCCCTGGAGGGCCTGGGAACAGGAGAAATGAAATCCCTGGTTATTGCCTACGAACCGGTGTGGGCCATCGGCACCGGCAAGGCGGCCCAGCCCGCTGACGCCGATTCCGCCTGCTCTTTTATCCGCCAGGTTTTACAGGACGAGGGCGGATCGGAAACGGCGGGGAAGATTCCCATCCAGTACGGCGGCAGCGTAAAAGATAGAAATATTGGTTCCTTTGTAGAGCTTGATTCCATCCAGGGGGCCCTGGTCGGCGGCGCCAGCCTGCAGGCCGATTCCTTCAGTGCTTTGGTCCAGGCTGCCCGAAAGGCGGTACAGAGTTGAATAAAGTCCTTTTAATCATCCTTGACGGCTGGGGCTACAGCAGCAATAAGGAAGGAAATGCCATTAACCTGGCTCAAACTCCAAACCTGGACCGTTTTTTCAAAGATTATCCCTGGACTTTGCTTGAGGCTACTGGTGAAGCAGTCGGACTGCCCGAGGGGCAAATGGGCAATTCGGAAGTAGGGCACCTTAATCTGGGCGCCGGCCGAATTGTCTACCAGGAACTGACCAGGATCGGGAAATGCATCGAATCAGGTGAATTCTATCAAAACGAAGTTTTACTGGAAGCCATGGATAGCGTTAAACAAAAAGACAGCGCCCTTCACCTGGTGGGGCTGGTTTCAGACGGTGGAGTGCACAGTCACTTTGATCACCTCCTGGCCCTTGTGGAAATGGCCCGCAGGCATGATCTGAAAAAAGTATTTATCCATGCTATTCTAGACGGGCGGGACACCATTCCCTTTGGGGCTGCACCTTTCCTGGAACGCCTGGAGGATTACTCCAGGCTGCATCAAAACTGCCACGTTGCCACCATCTGCGGTCGTTACTACGCCATGGATCGCGACCGGCGCTGGGACCGCACTGAAAAGGCCTACCGGGCTTATACCGCCGGCGAAGGCCTGAAAGCAGAGGACCCTCTTACTGCCCTAAAAGAAGCCTACAATCGTGGCGAAGGGGACGAGTTTGTCCAACCGACTGTAATTACAGATCATGAAGGCAAACCCCTGACCGTGATTCGTTCTGAAGACAGCGTTATCTTCTTTAACTTCAGGCCGGACCGGGTTCGCCAGATTACCAGGGCATTGGCTGAAGATAAATTTGAGCCTTTTGACCGCGGATCAAACCCACCCTGTCCTCACCTGGCCACCATGACTGAATATGACCGGGAACTTCCTCTGCCGGTCGCTTTTACCCTGGATGATCTGCAGGCGACCCTGGGTGAAATTTATTCACACCGGGACCTGACTCAGATCAGGATTGCCGAAACGGAAAAATATGCCCATGTGACTTTTTTCTTCAACGGAGGCCGGGAAAAACCTTTTATGGGCGAAGAGCGAATCATGGTTCCTTCACCGCAGGTGGCCACCTACGATCTGCAGCCGGAAATGAGCGCCCCCGGGGTTGCCGACAAGATTATCGAGACAGTTAAAGGGGGGGGGTATCCGCTGATCGTTTCCAATTTTGCCAACATGGATATGGTCGGACACACCGGATATCTGCAGGCCGCCATCAGGGCGGTGGAGGCAGTTGATATCGCCCTGGGGCGGATCACCGATAAGGCAATTGACGCCGGATGGCACATCCTTATCGTCGGTGATCACGGTAATGCAGAGGAAATGAAAAATCCAAAAGGCGAAACCATTACCGCACACAGCGGCAACCCGGTCCCTTTTATTGTGATCAGCCGGAAGGAGCATCAACTTCGGGAGCGGGGAATCCTGGCTGACGTGGCCCCGACCATCTTAGGCCTGGCCGGCATTTCCGTTCCCCCTGAAATGACCGGTAAAAATATGGTTTTGGAAGATCAATCAACGGCAAGGAGGGATCGTTGTGGAAGAGCAGATCCAAAAGATTAAAGCCCGGGAAATCCTCGATTCCCGGGGCAACCCCACCCTCGAAGTTGATGTCGAGCTGAGAGGTGGCTGGTGCGGCCGGGCGGCAGTGCCATCCGGGGCTTCAACCGGAGCCTTTGAAGCTGTGGAACTGCGCGACGGCGATGAGAAGCGTTACCTGGGTAAAGGCGTACTTAACGCGGTGCGCCATGTAAACGAGATCCTGGCCCCCGAACTTTGTGAACAGAGCGCCCTCGACCAAAAAGGGCTGGATCTCCTGATGATCGATTTGGACGGCAGCGCCAACAAGTCCCACCTCGGGGCCAATGCTATTTTAGGCGTATCGCTGGCTGTGGCCAGGGCGGCCGCTTCTATGCTTGATCTGCCCCTTTACCGCTATATCGGAGGGCTTGGAGCTTGCATGCTCCCGGTGCCTTTTATGAATATATTAAACGGTGGAGAACATGCCGACAACAATATGGATATCCAGGAGTTTATGATCGTGCCCCTGGGAGCGGAAACATTTGGCGGAGCCTTGCGGATGGGCACGGAAGTGTTTCACTACCTAAAGAAAATCCTGCGATCCCGCGGGCAAAATACCGGTGTGGGTGACGAAGGTGGATTTGCTCCGAACCTCGATTCCAGTGAAGCGGCCCTGGAAGTAATTATTGAGGCGATCACCGCCGCCGGCTACAAGCCTGGCGAAGAGGTGTGCCTGGCCCTGGACGCCGCTGCAAGCGAATTATACCGGGACGGTGTTTATCACCTGGAAGGGCGGACCTACTCTGCGGGTGAGCTGGTCGATTATTACCGGGACCTGGTTTCTCGCTTTCCCCTGATCAGCATCGAGGACGGGCTTGACGAAGACGACTGGAATGGGTGGCGGGAGATGACCGAAGCTCTGGGCGGCAGGATCATGCTCATTGGAGACGACCTGTTTGTAACCAGTCCGGGACGCCTGAAACAGGGCATTGACACCGGCACGGCCAACTCGATCCTGATTAAGCTAAACCAGATCGGCACCCTCAGTGAAACCCTGGAAACCATGAACCTGGCCCGGCGGAATGGATACAGCTGTATGATCTCTCATCGTTCCGGTGAAACAGCGGACAGCTTCATTTCCGATCTGGCCGTGGGGACCAACGCCGGCCTGATCAAAACTGGAGCTCCCTCCCGCGTTGACCGGGTTGCCAAGTATAACCAGCTGTTGAGGATAGAAGAAGATCTGGGCCGGGCGGCCTGTTATTATTTCAAATCATTACATAATTGATGCTTAAAAATTATCCGTTTTATAAGATGGATTATGCAAGCGGATAGAGTGCTATTTTGTAAAAGAGGCGGAACAAAAGGATTGCACTTTTAAAGCAAAAGGATGGCCTTTTATGAAAAAGAGGCCTACCCTTAGCCCGAAGCACCTGATAGCGCTATATTGATAAATGATCGATATTTGAAGTTGTAGCAGTTATTAGAGATCCAGGATACAGCGATACTTTTTTCCGAAGCCATTAGGACTAGACCGGCTCGTTAAGCTTTAATTTTCAGTTCTTTTAAGATAGCATCTGTGGGTTTGCCCTCCTGGTCCCAACGTCTTAGCTGGTAGTACTCGTTTAACATTAAATCATATTGGTTTTTTTCTATTTTCCAGCCTGTATCTTCCCGCGCTTCGTAAAAGCGGGGCGGCAGATAGTCGTCTTTTCGGGAAAAGCCTTCCCGGCAATTAAATAGCTGGGCCAGGTTGCAAATACGCTCGCCGGTTTTAATAAATTCTTCCCGGGATAGTGAAATTCCAATCGCTTTAAGCATTTTTAAGGCATATTCTGGTGTATAACCCAAATTGTCACAGGAAATTAAGCACCATAGCGCAGCGTTCAAGTCTTGAAGCTCTTTTACCAGCACGGCCTTGCCTTCAATGGCAAAAGGATCCGCCTCTTGAACGCCGTATTCCACATTAAGAAAAGCATCCGAGGCAATACTCCAAGCCCGCATATGGCATCCGCCCCGATCTGAGGTACCGTAGGCCAGCCCTTGACTGATGGAGCCGCGGGGATCGTAGCCTGGTATTTCCAGGCCTTTAACATGCAGGGCCAGTTCTTCTGCACCGCCTCCGATTTCCCTGGCCGCAGGGTTGACCCCCTCCGCTAAAAGCACCCCCAGGCCTTTTTTGTTGACGATCTGTTCCAGGAGCCCGATTTGTCTTGCTAAGTCGCCGAACCGGATATCGTGATCAATCAGCCCTTTTTCAGCGCATTCCATCGTGAAAGCTATTACATTGCCGGCGCTGATCACATCCAACCCGTTCTCGTTGCAAAACAGGTTCAAAGCGGCGATTGAGCTCAAATTGTGGTGGCCGCAATTGGTGCCGCACATAGCTATGGTTTCGTATTCCAATCGATCCAGCTCAACCTCGCTAAATTGGTCAGTCGAGACACTGATCTCCACTCCGCAGGCGGCCGGGCAGATATGGCAGCTATTCTTTTTAGTTGTCACTTTTTCTACTGCTGCCTCGTTAACGGCGACATAGTTTTCGGTGAAGCCTCGCTGAAAATTATTGACTGGCAATACTTTTGCCCTGGCAGAGAGATCGACTGCTCCCAGGTTGCCTCCCAAACCCATGAGAGGCATAACATTTTCTTTAATGTGGGCGGTGGCCTCTCTCCTGATCTGAATGGTCTGCTCGAATAGCGGTTTTATGTAATCCTGAACCGGTTTAACAGCTACTGCTTTTAGATTTTTCGATCCCATGACAGCGCCAAGCCCTCCCCGTCCGGCAACCCCGGTGCGTCCCCCTTTAGCGGCGTTGCTTACAATACAGGCATACTTAACCAGGTTTTCGCCGGCTGGACCGATAGCCGCTACTCTGAAGCCGGGCAGGGCCTGGTCCAATTTCGAAGTGCTCATACCGGCATACTTGACAGCGTCTACGAGCTCTGCATGATCCCCTTCAATCCTTAAATACACCGGTTGGGCGGCTTTCCCTTCAACAATCAAACCCAGATATCCAGCCTTTTTCAAAGACACGGAAAACCAGCCTCCTGCGTAACTGTCGGAAAAAGTATTGGTTAAAGGCGATTTTGCTCCGACAACGAAGCGGTCGTAGCCGGGCATTAGCCCTGTCAGGGGCCCGGTGAAGAACATTAATTTGTTGTCCGCACCCAACGGATCGCAGTTTTGATCCAGCTCGTGGTAAAGATAGTAGGCGATCAAACCTTTCCCACCTAAATATGTGTTCTTTATCTCCTCCGGTATCATTTCCTCCTGGCAATTTCCATTTGAAAGATTAACCCGCAGCAACTTATCCATTTTATATCACTCCCATCCTTTTGCCTTACAATCAGAAAAAATGCCGCTTCTGTACTTTACCCTTTGCCCAGAACAGCTTAATGGCTGAACCTACAAGGTTTTCAAGGTATTTTCCAGGCAAGAAAGGACAGTATCAATTTGATCCATCGAAATCACGGCCGGGGGTTCGATCCGGATTACCCTGGCATTATTTAAAGTTCCGCCAACCAGGATCCGCTGATCAAACAAACCCTTGGCCAACTCAAAGCCGATTTCATCAGAGGGAAACTCCATACCAATCAGCAAGCCCCGGCCGCGTACATCCTGTAAAACCGGGTATTTTGTTCTTAACAGCTCCAGTTTTTCGAGGATGTAGTTCCCCTTTTCTTTGGCCATTTTCGGAATATCATATTCAACCGTGTAATCGATAGCGGCGATAGCGGCGGAGCAGCTTAACGGGTTGCCACCAAAAGTGGGAGACCCTAAAATCCAGGGATTTGTCTTCATGGTTTCCCATAAATCGGGCCGGGCAGCAATGGCGGTAATAGGCATTACCCCACCTCCGAAAGCTTTGCCCATAACCAGGATGTCCGGGACTATCTCTGCCTGCTCAACTGCCCACATGGTTCCTGTTCGGCCCATTCCGGTCTGGATTTCATCGGTGATCAGGTACACGCCATGTTCATCGCAAATTTTTCTCAGCTCAGGCAGATAATCCTGAGGGGGAATAATAATGCCCGCTTCACCCTGGATCGGTTCAACTATAACAGCTGCCACTGATTCACCAATTGCCACTAAATTGTGGATTGCTTTTTCCACAGCTCTGGCATTGCCATATTCTACATGTTGGAAACCGGGGATAAGTGGCAAATAAGGATCTCGATAAACCGCCTTGCCGGTGGCCGATAGAGCGCCCATTGATTTGCCGTGAAAAGCGTTGACCGTTGAAATAAACCACTTCTTGCCGGAGGCGAGTCGGGAAAGCTTCAGGGCCATCTCGATCGCTTCGGCTCCACCATTGCAGATAAATGAATACTGCAAATCGCCGGGAGTAACCAATGAAATCAACCTGGAGAGATAACCTCTTAACGGCTCTACCAGTTCCTGGCTGTGCAGGGCAAAACGATTTAACTGCTTTTTGACCACCTCTACGATTTTAGGGTTGCGATGCCCGAGCATATAAATACCGAACCCCCCGAGGCAGTCGATAAATTCCACTCCGTGGGTATCGCGGATCAGCGCCCCTTCGTCTTCCCATTCTACAAACGAGAAATCCGTAGAGACAGACTTACGCACATCAAGTATTGCCGGATTGACATGGTGCTGGTAATTATCAACTGAATCCGCCACTACCTCTTTTTTCTCTTCTGTGGTTAACTCTTCTTTTAAGATCATTTTCAAGATACGGCTACTCTCTTTCAACACAGACTTCTTATCCACCGGAATTAACCTCCTATCTCTTATTAGGCTGGCCGAAAACAGGCCTGGATTCAATTTGCTCTGAAAATGCCTAAAGCTATTTTAATCCATCGGATGGTGAATCAGCTTCATGAAGCCTAAAGTAAACCCCGGTTTCTGGAAAATATAGTTCTGCGCCGGTTGAGTTGCTGAGATGATCTGACAGCGGTGTAATTTGTAATAGTGCAATGAATAGAAAAAGCGAGGCTGAAGTTTGTCTCGGCTTTGTTGTCGTATGCCTGTTTAAAAGTTTTAAGGGAAATAAATTATCTCCTGGCGCCGGTGTATCTGTCTGAAACATTCCTTCCATGGCCCGGGTGCCCTCTTTATCTCCCAAGTTTTGAGAATAGATGCCACAAATGGGTTTCCTCAACAGTTGCCGTTAGCGATTATCGGTTGCATATAAAGAAGTACATTTTATATTCAAATTATATTCAACAATTATAGTTATTTTTCCTTCTTAATTGATTGTAAAAAGGAGAATTTGGGTTTGTTTTTCACGGGTGCACGACAAATTTATGAGTAAATAATTGGTAATTTATCTATTAAGGGCCTGCTGGGGGATATGGTTAGCTGTCTGATAGCGACCCCAAAATTCGTCAAACCTGTTGCTGAGCAGGCTGCTGCGCAATGAGATGATGGCATTGGCGCCACCTGT
>SKMK01000010.1 GCA_007121075.1 Syntrophomonadaceae bacterium | reverse complement strand
TTCCGCGGTCGGTTACATCCTGGCTGCTTTAATGGACATGGCCATCATACCGCTGATCGTCGTGCTTGTCCTGGTCTTTGTGGTCTTCTACATCCTGCATGCCCGGGGTGAAAAAGTGGTGGAAGGAGAGTAAAGAACTTCACGAAGGCTTCTGGCCCAGGCATGAAAGACGGGTGCTGATGCAATAAAGCCGGCCTTCGGGCCGGCTTTATTGCGTCCGTTCACCGAAAAGTGCTGTTCAGGACAGGAGCCTTTGCGGGAGCCCTAATTAACCGGCTCTTTTTTGAAAAGCTCATGTTTATACATGTTGTATAAGGATAAGTCCTGATTTTTGGCTAATCCATATATAGTTTAATTCCTGAAGATTTGATATAAATAAAACAGCTAAAATAATGTAAATTTTCCTGTTTATGAAGCATCCCGGAAAGCTGTTTAGTAAAATACTTCTTAGCGGTTCCGATTTCATATAACCCGAGCTGTTAAAATAAGTAAGATTGTAACAGGAAAGGAGTTTGCAATATGCGCAATTACAAAGATATCCCGTTGTGGAAAGATGTAAGCCCTGAAGAGTGGAACGACTGGAACTGGCAGGTCCGCAACCGGATCAGTTCGCTGGAGCAGCTGAAGAAGGTCATTGACCTGAACGAGGATGAAGAAAAGGGAGTCGAGCAGTGCCTGCGGACTTTCCGCATGGCCATTACCCCTTACTATGCTTCGTTGATGGATCCAGAAGATCGCAGTTGTCCGGTCCGCAAGCAGGCCGTGCCGACGGGCCTGGAAGTTCGCTATTCCGTCTCCGATATGAGCGATCCTTTGCACGAAGACGTGGATTCGCCCGTGGAAGGCCTGACCCATCGTTACCCGGACCGGGTCCTGCTCCTGGTAACCGATCAGTGCTCCATGTACTGCCGTCACTGCACCAGGCGCCGCATGGCCGGGGGAACCGACAAGGCCCGGAGCAAGGAGCAAATTGAGCAGGCCATTGATTACGTGCGCCGGACACCAAGAGTGCGCGATGTTCTTATTTCCGGCGGTGATGGACTTTTGATCCCTGATGATCTGATCGAATATATCCTGAAAGAATTGAAAGCGATCGAGCACGTAGAGTTGATTCGGTTCGGTTCCCGTGCGCCGGTGGTTATGCCCCAGCGGATTACCGACGAACTGTGCCGGATGCTGGCCAAGTACCACCCGATCTATTTAAATACGCACTTCAACCATCCAAAGGAAATCAACGAGGTCTCAGCTGCAGCCTGTGAACGCTTATCCAATGCCGGCATTCCCCTCGGCAATCAGTCTGTGCTATTGGCCGACATCAATGACTGCCCCCAGATCTTAAAAAAGCTGAGCCATGAATTGTTGAAAATCAGGGTCCGCCCCTACTACATTTACCAGTGCGATCTTTCACAGGGGATTGAACATTTCCGGACCTCGGTTGGAGCAGGCATCGAAGCGATTGAAAACCTGCGCGGCCATACCACCGGCCTGGGTGTACCAACCTTCGTGGTCGATGCCCCCGGCGGGGGAGGAAAAATTCCGGTTATGCCCCAGTACCTGATCAGCCAGTCGCCGACCAAAATCGTACTGCGCAACTTTGAAGGCGGCATCTATACCTACTCCGAACCGAAGCGGGAAATCGACCCGGGTAAGACCTGCTCGGTCTGCGGCGGAACTCACAATCAGTATGATGTGGGTGTGGCTTCCCTGTTAAACGGGCAGGCCATAGCCATGGAACCGTCGGTTAAGAAAGAAAAGAATTGAAACCAGGGACTTGTTTGGTAAGAAACTGGTTGATTTGAAAGAATAGATTTTAAAGATAGATACTTACTGAAAAACAAATTGAGACGGGGTTAAACCCTGAACCGGGCAAGACCGGTGCCTGTGTGGACTACAGTTGAACGTTACAAACTGCCTGGCAGCTAACATTTTAAAAAGTACACACAGGCACCGTTTTATGTTTTTGCCGCTCCCCTGGCGACCATCCTCCGGGTTGTTTCCTAAATTTCTTTTCCATTCTGACGCCCCTGTTCGGTGCAGGTGCCGATTTTATTACTCCTCTTTTTCCACGATCCGCTTGGCTTTACCGGTCGTACGTTCCAGCGATTTGGGTTCCATGAGGGTGACCCGCGGCCCCATCGAAAGGATGGAGCGCAAGCTCTGGCGGATGCGCCCCTCCAGGGCTTCGAGTTCCCTGTAGCGATCGGTAAACCCTTCCGGAATGAGCTCGACCTGCACTTCCAGGTCCTTGATCGAACCCTTCTTCTTGTGCAAAACCAGCCGGTAATGGGGCGATACTTCGCGAAAGCCGGCCAGAACCTCTTCAACCTGGGAAGGGAAGACATTGACGCCTTTAATGATAATCATGTCGTCGCTGCGCCCGGTGATATAGTCCATCCGGCGGATTGTCCTGCCGCAGGCGCACTTTTCGCCGACCAGGCGGGTAATATCGCAGGTGCGGTAGCGTAGCACCGGAAAACCTTCCTTGAACAGGGGGGTCAAGACCAGCTCACCGGTTGATCCGTCCGGCAGGACCCGGCCTGTATCCGGGTCGATGATTTCCGGGTGATAGGCATCTTCCAGGATATGCATGCCCGCTTTAGCAGGACACTCCCCGGCAATCCCGGGTCCGATCACCTCGGTCAGCCCGTAATTGATAGTAGCACTGAGGCCCCACTTTTCTTCGATATCTTCCCGCATCGCCTTCGAGCAAGGCTCGCCGCCGAAAAGCCCGAGCTTTAAATTGAACCCTTTTGGATCATAACCGAGGTCTGCCGCCGCTTCAGCCATGTACAGGGCGAAAGAAGGGGTACTGACCAGGATGGTGGTCTGAAAATCTTTCATCAGGGACAGCTGTCTATCCGTGTTGCCGCTTGAGAAGGGGACCACTGTGGCGCCGAGCCGTTCCAACCCGTAGTGAAGCCCGAAGCCACCGGTAAACAGGCCGTAGCCGAAAGATACCTGAGCGATGTCCTTTTGGGTAGCCCCGGCCATAGCACAGATCCTGGCCACTGCATTAGCCCAGCAGTCCAGGTCGTAACGGGTATAGCCGGCCACGATCGGCTTGCCCGTAGTCCCGGAAGAAGCGTGGATGCGCAGGATTTTTTCCAGGGGCACTGCCGCCATGCCGTAAGGGTAAGCTTCGCGCAGGTCGTTCTTGGTCGTAAAAGGGATACGGGCAAAATCGTCCCGGTTCTTTATATTTTCGGGGCTGATTCCGTCTTGTTCAAAAAGGCTTTTGTAAAAAGGGCTGCTGGTGCAGGCGTATCTGACTGCCTTTTGCAGTTTTTCTTCTTGCAGCTTCGCCAGCTCTTCATAGTTTAAATGGTCTTTGTGCTGTTCATTAATGGCCATCGGCTTCAACTCCTAACTCGTCTAGAGCTGTGATTAAAAATTGTAAACCCGGTCTTCGGTTACAATCGGGACCCGGTGCTTTTTAAGAACTTCCAGGGTTTCATCGATTTTTTCCACCCGTATCATAATAATGGCATTGGTGGTCGGTTTTTCGATGAAGGAATAGAGGTATTCAATATTTATCTCCGCCTCCTGCAGGTGCTCCAGGACCCCGGCCAGCCCGCCGGGCGTGTCAGGCACTTCCATGCCGATTACGCCGGTAACCGTGGCCATGATCCCTTTCCCTTTAAGAATTTCCAGGGCCTTGTCTGGCTGATCCACGATCAAACGCAGGATCCCGAAATCGGAAGTATCGGCTATTGAAAACCCCGCGGATATTGATCCCGGCTTCGCCCAGGACCCGGGCCACCCGCACCAGGCGGCCCGATTTGTTTTCCAGGAATACTGAAATTTGTTTGATCATAACCTGGCCTCCTCTTCTTGCTCCGGGCATGAAAGCACATATTCAATTTCCGAAAGCCTTTATCCTGCCTGCTGGGGTCAAGATCGAGGGCAAGTTTTTTGGCAGGATTTCTTCTTCCGGTGCAGAAAAGCCTAAAAGAGAGCCGGAGGGAGGTGCCTGGCAATGGTTAAAGAGAATAACAAACATGACCCCGCCTATTTAAAAATGACCCCTGAAGAGCGTTCGGAAAAGGTTAACCAGTTTTATCAGATCATGAACAAGTGCACTTTCTGTCCCCGCCGCTGCGGTGTGAACCGCCTCCAGGGCGAGAGAGGTCAGTGTGGTGTGGCAGGAGACCTTTATATCAGCAGCGCCGGTCCCCATTTTGGCGAAGAAAGGGAGCTGGTGGGGCGCAGGGGCTCCGGGACAATCTTTTTCTCCAACTGCAACCTGGCCTGCATTTTTTGCCAGAACTGGACCATCAGCCGGGGGATTGATACGGACCGCCCAGGCAGCGTTGAAGAGCTGGCCAAAACAATGCTGTACCTGCAGGGAACAGGGTGCAGCAACATCAACCTGGTCACCCCGACTCCCTACCTCTACCATATCACGGCGGCCATTGACCGGGCCGCCCGGGAAGGGCTGAAACTGCCCGTTGTTTACAACTGCGGCGGTTATGAGCTGATTGAATCGCTGAAGCTTTTAGAAGGCTTTATCGATATCTACATGCCCGATGCCAAGTACGGTTCCGACGGGATGGGCGAAAAGTATTCGGGGGTGAAAGACTATTACAGCCGGCTGAGGGAAGCCTTAAAAGAAATGCAGATCCAGGTTGGCGACCTGCGGGTGGGGCCGGACGGAACTGCCGACCGGGGCCTGCTGGTCCGCCACCTCGTTTTACCCGGGGATCTTTCTGAAAGCGAAACCGTGGCCCGCATGCTCAAGGAAGAAGTATCGCCCCGCTGTGCTGTCAACGTCATGGCCCAGTATTACCCGGCCCACCGGGCCGGTGAATACCCGCCCCTGAACCGGCGCCTCAACTCGGAGGAGTTTTTGGCTGCCCGGGAGGCCTTCCTCAAAGCCGGCCTGCGGATCCTTTAAACCGGTTCTGTTGACCCTTTTTACAATGCTGGTGTAGAATGGTAGTAAATGATAATTAGATGCATCTTTAAGGATCAACGATAACAAGCGATCCTAAACCAGTGAAAAGGAGGAATAAATGATGGCAGGGGCAGTAAAAGAAATTACAGGTGACCAGTTTGATGCAGAGGTAATGCTGGAATCAAAGCCGGTCCTGGTCGATTTTTGGGCGCCCTGGTGCGGGCCGTGCAAAATGCTGGGTCCGGTGCTGGAAGAAGTGGCTGCCAACAACGAAGATCGCCTGAAAGTGGTTAAGGTTAATGTCGATGAAAACCAGGAACTGGCCCAGAAATATGAGGTAATGAGCATCCCGACCATGTTCCTGATCAAAAACGGCAAAGTCGTGGACAGTTTCATGGGCGCCATGAACAAGCAGGCCCTGACCGAAAAGTTAGAACAGCACCTTTAAATCTAAGCAGGCTTGAGGAACTAAAAAACTACCTGCTTGCAGGTAAGATTTGCCTGTTTAGCTAACCCTGTTGAAGACTGCCAAAATAGATCGCTGTTTTTATATGTTCAGAGCAGGAATGGGCGTTTCATTTGGCGAATAACATTAAAAATATTCCGAAAGGACGTGTGTTAGCCATGGAACGACAGGAGATCGGCCAGGTAACCCATTATTACGGGAAAATAGGGGTGGCAATCCTGAAGCTTGACGCCCCCCTGTCAGTCGGAGACAAGCTTGCCATTGTCGGATCCACGACCGACCTGGAGCAGGTAGTCAAATCAATGCAAGTGGAACACCAGAACATTGAACAAGCGACTGCGGGTGACCTGGTCGGTCTGAAGGTTAAAGACAAGGTAAGGGAAGGGGATACGGTTTATAGGTTAACCGTGCCCGTCCAATAAGTTATAGTCGTCTAACAGGTGATCAGTTGTTGACACTGCAGGAAGAAGAAAAGCGGCAGGCGCATGCTGGTAATGAAGAAGATGCTGCCGCAGAAGATAATGTTTTCAAGCAAGCCCTGGCCGGTGCGGTCAGGGCTGCTCCGATCATCCTCGGCTATTTACCGATCGGGATGGCCTTTGGAGTGTTGGCTTCCACCGCCGGCCTGAGCATTTACAGCGCCGTCGCTATGTCAGTATTTGTTTTTGCCGGCTCGGCGCAGCTGATTGCGGTAGGCCTGATCGACACCGGGGCCGGGATTGCCGCTATTACGATCACTGTCTTCCTGGTCAACCTGCGTCACCTGCTCATGAGCGCCTACCTGGCGCCTCACTTGCGCTACCTGCGTCCCTGGCAGCAGGCCCTCTTCAGCTATGAAATCACCGATGAATCATTTGCCATTCACTCGGTCTATTTTCGCAAAAAAGGCCGCCCTCCAAAAGCGGAGCTGTTTGCCCTGAACCATTCGGCCCACCTGGCCTGGATTGCCGGGACCTTGCTTGGGACCTGGGTGGGCGTGCGCCTGACCTTTGACACCGAGGTTTTTGGTGTTGATTACGCCCTCCCGGCCATGTTCATTGCCCTCCTGGTAATGCAGATTGAAAACTACAGGCATGTCGCTGTTGCCGTTATCTCGGCAGGGCTGGGGCTTTGGTTTTACCTTTCCGGGATGAACCAGCTCTACATAATCCTGGCCACCGTTATCGCCGCCACCGTCGGAGCTCTTTGGAATCCGGGGCATGGCTCCGGGCTTTCCGGAGCTGAAGAAGGAGGGGGAGGAACCGGCCATGCCTGATCTGAACCCCTCCCAGGTGGTCTTGTTGATCGCCCTGATGTCAATTGTCACCTATATCCCCCGGGTTTTTCCGGTCCTGATTCTTTCCCGGCGCAGCCTGCCCAAGCCGGTTGAACGCTGGCTTTCATATGTACCCGTAGCCGTCCTGGCCGCCCTCCTGGCCCCGGCCCTGTTTGCCCCGGAAGGAATTCTCGATTTTGCCGCAGCCACAAACCCGGCCTTCTGGGTCTCCATACCGGTTTTTGGGATTGCCATTTTAACCCGTAACCTCTTTGCCACGGTCTTCTCAGGCATGCTTATGATTGCCCTTTTCAAACATCTTATGTCCTGATCGCCATTTTCTGCTTGCTGCCTGCTTTTGCCCTGGTTGAATAAAAAAAATCAAGTCCTTCTGCAGCCTGTTTTATCTTACAAAAGCCTAATTTCCGCCGCTAAACTGGTCTAAACTAATAATCGTTCTTATAAGACCGATAATAAGCTTTTATGGTATAATATTGCAAGAAAAGAAGAACTGGATTAGTTTTGGGAGCAGTAATGAAAATAACAGTAACTTTATATGCAACCTTAACCAAATATCACCCGGAAGGCAAACGCAGTGAGCCTTTCAGCGTTGAACTGTCTGAAGGGGCCCGGGTAAAAGACCTCCTGGACCACCTGGGCATAAAAGAAGGGGAAGCAAAGCAAGTTTTTATTAAACACAGAAGCCGCCCCGAGGATTTCCCCCTGGAAGAAGGGGAACGGGTGGCTATCTTCCCCCCGGTGGCCGGAGGCTAGGTTAGCGGGTCTGGAATGCTGGGCTTAAGATAGACTAAAGCGCGGGGTTTTACCCCGCGCTTTTCCTCTGATGAACAGCGGACAATGCCCAGCGACTAAAGGCAGTCGGCGCTCGAAGGAATGCTGCCACAGTACTGCAGGGAGATTAATCCGAACCCCAGAGCACGTAATCTTGCTCCACCACCGGCCATATTACCGGTTCGGGGAATCTGTAGTGGTCTTGCTTCCTGTTCCAGCCGGGCGGGAAAGGGAGCCTGCGTTCATGGCCCGCTCTGACAACCGGCAGGACGAAGAAGTTTATCTGGAGTTAATGGTATAAAAAAGTCAGCGGTAAAAAAACACCAGGGCAGGAAAAGGATAACCCGGGGATGTTAAATTGATCATAAGAATATATGCCCCGGCAAACTAGATGCGCGGCCCTGCGGACTCCTATGAGGTGGACAGAAGGGGGTTGATATGTTAAATTCTTAACCGGCAGGCGGCTTTTCTTTTTTAGTAGTGATCAGCATTGGAAATGGTTGAACCGCCCCCTCAGGCTCAGGCCCGGCGGTTTTTAAAATAAAAGCCACGTTTCGCGGAGGTACTACTTTATTATTAGTTGAGGGGGACTCGGGGTGCAGGAAAAACCTGAAATAATGGGCACGGAAAGCATCACCACGCTCCTTTTCCGTTATTCCCTGCCGGGTACGGTGGGTATGGTAGTGGCCGCAACTTACAATGTGGTCGATACCATCTTCATCGGCCGGCTGGGCAGTGAAGCCATTGCTGCCCTTTCTGTAGCTTTCCCGATCCAGATGATCCTGGCGGCCATTGGGGTCGGGATCGGGGTCGGTTCGGCTTCCCTGATTTCCCGATCCCTGGGGGCGGGAAATATCCGCGATGCCGAAAAGGCTGTGGGCCAGGTGGTTGGCCTGGCTCTGGCTTTTGGCCTGATCGTTGCCCTGGCCGGTTTCTATTACCTGCGCCCCCTGTTGGTCATAATCGGTGCTTCCCCGGAAATTATCGGTTACACCGAGGAATATGCTTCCGTGATCACCGCCTGGTCGGTGATGTTATTCATGATCATGAGCCTTAACAACGTGGTCCGGGCTGAGGGGAGCCCGCTTTTTTCCATGAAGATAATGATCTTTTCTTCCCTTTTAAACATTGCCCTTGATCCGATCTTCATTTTTGTGCTGGATATGGGGATCAGGGGCGCCGCCGTGGCTACGATACTGGCCAAGGGCACGGGAGCCCTGATCCTGCTGCTCCATTTCATCAGCGGCAGAAGTAATGTCAAACTGATGGCAATAAATTTAAAGCCGGATTTTGAGATTATTAAAAATATCTATAAGATCGGTTTTCCCAGCATGCTGCGCCTCTTTTCCAGAAACCTTTCGCTGGCCATAACCAATATTATTTTAGCCGGTTTCGGGCATATCCCGATAGCCGCCATGGGCCTGTTTTTCCGCCTCCAGATGCTTATAATAATGCCCGTGATCGGTTTTTCCCAGGGGCTTATGCCGGTAATCGGCTACAATTACGGGGCTGAACAGGGCAGCCGCATCCGCGAAGCGGTGATTAAAGGCTTTGCGATCAGCACCGCTTTTATCACCATGCTCGCGCTCGTCATCTATATCAGCCCGGCCACTTTCCTGAACTTCTTCACCAGCGATGAAGAACTGCTGGCCATGGGCACCTATTCAATACGGATCATGATGGTGATGGTGCCCCTGATCGGGATCCAGATCGTTTCTGCTGTATTTTTCCAGGCCGTTGGCAAAGCCGCACCTTCCCTGATCCTATCTATTTTGCGCGAAGTGGTGCTTTTTATTCCCCTGCTTTTAATCCTGGCCAATTCTGCCGGTTTGGTCGGAGTCTGGGTGGCCCGGCCGGTAAGCGACTTTTTAGCCTTTTTGATTACTTTTACCATGGTCTCCAGGGAGCTTAACAAACAGAACATCCCCCTGCGCCCCTCTCTTTATTACGAAGAAATGGTTTAAGGTTATGGTGCTCTTGTTGAAAAGTGAAATTTTAGGACAATACTGCAGGAAAATGAGGGGATTGATCCCGGTTTGATAAAACAATTCTACTTTCGCAGCCCTGATCCGGGTTTTCCATCGATTAAAGAAAGATCCTTTAGGCCAGCCCTTTTTATCCTCTAGCCCTGATCGAAGCAGCATATTTATCTAGATCCTTCCAGGGGTCTTCTTTCTGGGCCAACCGCCTGAAAATATTTTTAATATTGTATTTCTGTGCCGTAGTGATCCAGCCTGCTTCTATCTCATCCCATTCAATGGGAGTTGCTACCGGTGCGCCTTCAATGGGGCGAACGGCATAGGGAGCCACCGCCGTTTGGCCATAAGCGTTCCTGGAAGTATCCAGGTAGAGACGACCTTTGCGCTTATTTTTTCGCTGTTCGATGGTATATTTTTCCGGATTTTTTGAAGCTGCCTGTTTTGCAATCTCCCGGGAAAACTCACGCACCGCATTGAAGCTGTGCCCGGGGCTGAGCGGAACGACTACATGGAGGCCCCGGGAGCCCGTCGTCATTATAAAAGTCTTTAAATCATTGGCCGAAAGTATTTCCCGCAGCTCCAGGGCTCCCAGGCAAACCAGGCTGAAATCATTATCCTGGGGATCCAGGTCATAAATCATGCGATCCGGATTTTTGGGATTGTTTTTACGGCTGAGCCAGATATGCGGGGTTATGCAGCCCTGGTTGGCGAGATAGACCAGGTCTGAGGTTTTGCCGCAGACCACATGGGTAAGGCTGCCGTCTTCTTTTTTTTCAACCCTGGTCCGCCCTATCCACTCGGGAAAATAATCCGGCATTTCCTGCTGGAAGAAGCCGCTTTTGGAGATTCCGTCGGGGAAGCGATGCATCGATACAGGGCGGCCGGACATTAAGGGAATCATGACTTTTCCAATCCGGTAGTAATAGTCAATTATATCCCCTTTGGTTATACCCGTTTCCGGGAACATGACCTTGTCCAGGCTGGAAAGCTCAATCTCATAAGAGTCTACCTTCAACGGTTCAGCCTCCATCGTTTAATTTATCTGCCACTTCACTGGCTGTTTCTTCTATTGTCCTGCCTGTCAAAACGGACTCTGGTTCCGTGCTGACAGGGTTCCGGCGGGCATCGGCTTCCTCGTCGTCGATTTTCACCAGCAGCCAGCGGCTCCTGTTGCCGGCGCCTGTCCTGATCAATGCGTAACCGCCTTTAAGTTTTTTTCCGTCGAGATTTACCGACACCTTTCCGGTATCAATCGCTTCTTTCATGGGGATCTTTTTACCGTTTTTCTCCGTTATGTTCTCATAAGGCCCAGTATCCCAGACGATCACTGTTCCTGCTCCGTAATTATCTTCAGGGATAACCCCTTCAAAATCAGCATAGTCCAGGGGGTGATCCTCGGTCGGGATTGCCAGCCGTTTGTCGCCGGGGCCTGTTGAAGGTCCCTTGGGAATCGCCCAGGATTTGAGGACCCCTTCTACTTCCAGACGAAGATCGTAATGTAAATTTTGAGCATCGTGCTTCTGAATTACAAAAAGAGGTTTATTGTTATCTTCAGAGAGTTCATCACCAAACGGTTCCGAAGTTTTACGAAAATCTCTTTTTCCCTGGTATTTTTCCAGCAGTTTATTTTTTTTATCCATTTAATTACCTTCTTCCTCTTAAATTAAAGAGATAGATTTTAAAATAATGTTGCCCTGTGAAACAATTTCCTGCAGTCTTTCAACATTTGCGTTGCTTCTCTAATATTAATCGGTCCGTGAATCCCTCATGCAGGCCTTTCTTTAATAATTAACATGTTCATAAGCAGGGTGTCAAACAGGAGAGCAGGTAAATTTTCCGTCAACTACAATTCCCATAATTTATTTCTGACTTGCTAAAAATTAATATATAGTATATACTAAACTTAACCAATTAGTTAAGTTAACCAAATGGTTAAGCGCGGATGGTTGCAGCGGGGCTTGGATTTAAGATATGAAACTAATAGGGGCTGAGAATATTCCAGGTAGTAATAAAAGGGGTGATCGATTATCATGGAGGCAAAAATGAGTGGATTGTCCCGTGAATTCATAATTCATCCGGGGGAAACTTTAAAAGAAGTGCTTGAAGACCGGGGGATGAGCCAAAGAGAACTGGCTTTAAGAACTGATGTTACAGAAACACACATCAGTAATATAGTTAACTGTCAAAAAGATATATCTGTTTCTTTCGCTAAGAAATTGGAATATGCGCTGGGTATAGATGCAAGTTTTTGGATTAATCTGCAGGCCAATTACGACAAAGAACTGGCAGATTTTGAAGAAGTTAACCGGATCTCAAAAGATGAACTTGACATCATGAGAAGGCTGAAGGATATCTCAAACTACATGCAGCAAAGCGGGTTAGCGAAAAATGAACCTAATCCCTCATTACGGGTCATTCAATTAAGGAAAGTCCTCAATGTGAGCAGCCTGGCCAGGATTCCAGATGTCTCCCAGGTAGGAGCTTACAGGCTGGCTAAAACGGTTGATGCAGACCCATACATCCTGTTTGCCTGGCTGAGATTATGCGATTTAGTAAATGCAACCTGTGAAATTGAACAACCTCTTGATATTGAAAAACTGAAGGACAGGATTCCTGCCATTAAAAAATTGATGTTTGAACATATCAATAATATTCAGCTTCGATTGAGAGAACTTTTTGCCGAGTGCGGGATCAAGTTTTTAATGATCAAGCATTTTAGAGGAGCCCCGGTTCAGGGCGTTATCAAAAAAAGTGAAGAGGGTTCCCTTAGTTTAATAATGACCAACAGGCATAAGTTTGCAGATATATTTTGGTTTACTCTTTTTCACGAAACAGGCCACATCATTAACGGGGATATTGCAAATCAATTAATTGATTTCGAGTGCGCGGAAAATGAAGCGGAGCGGGAAGCAGACCAGTTTGCTTCCAACGTGCTAATTGAGCAGGAAAAGTATGAGCAGTTTGTAAAGCAGGGTGATTTTTCTTTAAGCCAAATAAACCGGTTTAGCGCAAAAGAAGGCATTCTTAATTATATCCTCATTGGAAGACTGCAAAAAGATGGATATCTTGAGTACCATCATTATTCGACAGAAAAAATGAAATATGACAGTGAAATGCTGACATTTCCCTCCCCAAAACACTAATAATTTATGGTATGATAAAAAAGGTGTGTAAACGAGTCAATAAAAAGAAAAGCATTACTTGCGATCAAGGAGGTATAGCATGCAGCTAACTGAAAAACTATACTGGTATCCCTGGCAGGGCCGGGCCAACAACTGTAACAGCTACCTGTACAGAGGTGAACAGCTAATCCTGTTTGATCCCGGCCACATCAACAACGAGCTGAATGAAAACTGCCTGGAGATGCTCGATACCCAGGTCTCGGCCGACGGTTTTAATCTGAAAGATGTCGATCTGATCCTGTGCACCCATGGCCACCCCGACCACGTGGAATCGGTTGGAGTAATCCGTGATCAGAGTGGTGCCCGTTTCGGGATTCACAGGGAAGACGAATTTATTCTTGATGCCATTGCCAGGCACTACAATGATCAGGGCGGGGTAGAGATTCCGTCCCTGAAGCCCGATTTTTATATGGATGAAGGCGATCTCGACTTCGGCTCCGGAAACGGTTCCAGTGACCGCATCAAGGTCCTGCATACTCCCGGCCATTCTCCGGGCTGCGTCTGTTTTTACCTGCCCGAAGAAAAGGCGCTGATCAGCGGAGACACTGTCTTCGAGGGAAGTATCGGGCGTGCCGACCTGCCCGGCGGGAACATGGAAACCCTGGGCCGGAGCGTCGAAAAACTTTCCCGCTTTGAGGAGATTGAAATGATGCTCCCGGGTCACATGGGCTACGTTTCCGGGGCTTCCAGCGTTAAGCGGAATTTTGAACAGATCAAGCGCTTCTTTTTCGGCTAACAGGGCTGAACCAGGTTGCCATTCAGTTTTTAAGGTCTCGGCCTTTTCCAGTTTTTGTTCAGCCCGCGCGGTTCTGGAATACGGATTAATTACCGTAAGCCCGGGCCGATAAACAGCGTAAGGAAGTCAGCAGAACAGCACTTGCCGGAGCAGTAAAAACCAGGGGCGGGGTTTTCCCGGTAGCGATCTGGATATAAAGCAGGAATAGCCTTAACCATAACGAATAATTTAACTATTAAAACAGGGTATCCAGCTTCCGGGATCGTCCCTTGTGACAGGAAGCTCATTTTAAAATAGATTTACTAAAAACTATTTCACTAAAGGAGTAACCTTAATGATTTACTACAATCACCAGCGCCCTAACATCACTTTTGAACGTTACAAGGGCAACCCCATCCTCGAACCGGATCGCTGGCCTTACCCGGCCAACTCCACCTTTAACCCGGGAGCGGTCAGGCACAATGGTGAAACCCTGCTCCTGGTCCGGGTGGAAGATATGCGCGGCTTTTCGCATTTAACTTTTGCCCGCAGCAAAGACGGAAAAACCAACTGGCAGATCGACGAGCGGCCGACCCTGATGCCCGATTCTGATTTTAATGAGGAAAGGTGGGGTATTGAAGATCCCCGCATCGTCTGGCTGGAAGACTTACAGCAGTATGCAGTTACCTATGTTTCATTTTCCAAGGACGGGCCCGTGGTTTCCCTGGCCCTGTCCGAAGACTTGCATCATTTTGATCGCCGCGGGGCCATGCTGCCCCCGGAAGACAAAGATGCATCGCTCTTTCCGCGTAAAATTAACGATAAATATACCCTGATCCACCGCCCTATTATCCGCGGCGAAGCCCATATCTGGGTATCCTGTTCGCCCGACCTGGAGCACTGGGGCAATCACCAGATCCTGCTTCCCGTTCGTCCGGGTTGGTGGGACACCACCCGGGTTGGCCTGGGTCCGCCGCCAATCGAAACCGACGAGGGCTGGCTAATCATATATCACGGCGTCCGGGACACAGTTTCCGGCAGCCTCTACCGGGTCGGCCTGGCCCTGCTTGACCTGGACGACCCGCGCCAGATTAAAAAGCGCTGCGACCAGTGGGTTTTCGGGCCGCACGAAGCTTACGAACGGGTTGGAGACGTGCCCGGGGTGACTTTCCCGACCGGCACCGTCTACGATCCGGAGACCGATGAGCTGATCCTTTATTACGGCGCCGCCGATTCTTACGTTTGCCTGGCTACAGCCAAGCTTAAAGATTTAGTCGATCACCTGCTGGCATGTCCCGGTTCAGAGGGGGAAGGATTCTGTCGCTAAAATGAAAATTGCCATGCTCGCCCCCATATCCTGGCGCACGCCGCCCCGCCATTACGGGCCCTGGGAGTGGGTAGTCAGTATGCTCACCGAGGGTCTGGTCAAACGCGGGGTAGATGTGACCCTGTACGCTACTGGCGACTCAATCACCGGCGCCAAATTGCGCTCGGTGGCGTCCCGACCCTGGTCCGAGGACGGCGAGCTGGAACCCAAAGTCTGGGAGTGCCTTCATATTGCAGCGGTTTTCGAAGAAGCGGCTTCCTACCAGTTGATCCATAACAACTTTGATTTTCTGCCGCTGAGTTATTCCGGGCTGGTCGATACCCCCGTCCTGACGACTATCCACGGCTTTTCATCACCGCGCATCCTGCCCGTTTACCGCAAGTACAACCATACTGCTCATTACGTTGCGATCAGCGATGCGGACCGCAGCCCGGAACTCGATTACGAGGCTACCATCCACCACGGCATCCCGGTGGAGAACTATCCTTACCGGGACCTGCCGGGCGATTACCTGCTATTTTTCGGCCGCATCCATCATGATAAAGGGGCCTATGAGTCAATCCGCCTGGCCAAACAGGTCGGCCTGCCCCTGGTTATCGCCGGGATCATCCAGGACCAGAACTATTACGATCGCTATGTCGCTCCCTACCTGGACGGCGAGCAGGTCCGCTATATCGGGCCGGTCGGGCCGGAAGACAAGGGAGAGGTCCTCGGAAAGGCCCGGGCTCTTTTGCACCTGATCAATTTTGACGAGCCCTTCGGCCTGAGTGTGGTCGAGTCGATGGCCTGCGGCACCCCGGTAATCGCTTTTAACCGTGGCTCCATGCCCGAATTAATCGAAGACGGGGTTACAGGTTTCCTGGTTAACGATCTCGACCAGGCCTGCGCTTCTATATCCCGGATGGATAACCTTAACAGGCAGGACTGCCGCCGCCACGTGGAAGAAAACTTCACCGTTGATTTGATGGTCGATCGCTATATTAAAGTTTATGAAAAGATAATCACATAAAAGTGTTCCCGGGCCTTGAACACATGGACCGGGAAAGGCATTACACGGTGTCGGTACCGCGTGAGGGGCAAGCCCAGGATACCGGCCTGGATGTTCATATCTTTAAGCGAGGTGAGCGCTATGTATCAAGGCAAAATCTTGCGCCCGGTCAAAGCCGCTTTTGTATCTACCTACCCGCCCCGCCAGTGCGGTATTGCCACTTTCTGCTCAGATCTGCTGAACAGTATGAGGGACCTTTACGGCAGCGGCAACGTAAACGAGCCGGACCAGAACAATTTCGAGGTGATTGCTTTAAACCGGGTCGGTGAAAGCTACAACTACGGCCGGGAGGTGTCTTTCCACATCCGCGATCAGCACCATCACGATTACCAGCGAGCGGCGGACTTCATCAACTTAACCCCGGTTGATGCCGTATCCATCCAGCATGAGTACGGCATTTTCGGCGGCGAAGACGGCAACTATATCAGCTACCTTTTAAACGGCCTTAAAAAGCCGGCCGTCACCACCCTGCACACGGTCCTGGAAGAGCCCACCCCGGCGCAGAAGCAGACCATGATGCGGATCTGTGAACAGTCTGCTACGGTTGTGGTCATGGCCAATGCGGCCGTCGATATCCTGAAGCGGGTCTACAAGGTGCCCGGGGAAAAAATCCAACTCATCCCCCACGGGGCGCCTGATGTGCCTTTCCTCGACTCCTCCTACTACAAGGACCAGTTCCAGGCCGAAGGCCGGAAGGTGCTTTTGACCTTCGGTCTGCTCAGTCCCAGCAAGGGCCTGGAATACGCTATTGAAGCCATGGAAGAAGTGGTAAAAGCCCACCCCGATGCTCTTTACATCATCCTCGGGGCTACCCACCCCGAAGTCAAACGCCTCTACGGAGAGGAATACCGTCACAAACTTGAAAAAATGGTCCGGGATAAAGGCCTTGAAAAAAATGTTACCTTCTACAACCAGTATGTATCGATCGAGCGTTTGGTCCAGTTCCTGGTGGCCACCGACATCTATATTACTCCCTACTTAAACCGGGAGCAGATTACCTCCGGCACCCTGGCTTATGCCCTGGCCTGCGGCAAAGCGATCGTTTCTACCCCCTACATTTACGCCGAGGAGCTGCTGTCCGAAGGGCGTGGTTCGCTGGTCCCCTTTAAAGACAGCAGGGCCCTGGCTGATGAATTGATCAAGTTGCTCAGCGATGAAGACCTGCGCAACCGGATGCGCAAAAATTCCTACCAGTACGGCCGCCAGATGATCTGGAAGGAAGTGGCCCGAAACTACGCCACCGCCTTTGAACAGGCCCGTCTGTGCTACGGGGATATGCTTGCCCCGAGCGCGCAGGGTGCTGATGTGACCGAGCGGGCCATCCTGCCCGAAGTGAACCTGAAGCACCTCCGTTCCATGACTGACGATACCGGCCTGTACCAGCATGCGGTTTTTTCCGTGCCCGACCGCAATTTCGGCTACTGCACCGACGACAATGCCCGAAGCCTGATTGCCGCCGTTATGAACTGGCGCCTTTACAAAGATGAATCGATTGAGCCGCTTTTAAATACATACCTGGGTTTCCTCTACTACGCCCTCAACGAGAAAAAGGGCCGCATGCGCAACTTTATGAGTTTTGACCGCCACTGGCAGGAAGATATAGGCTCTGAAGACAGCCACGGCCGCACCCTGTGGGCTTTAGGCTATACCATTGCTCACCCGCCGGGTGAAGCCGTGCTTGGTATGGCCAACCGGCTGTTTAAGGAAGTGATCAAGACCCCGCTTTCCTTTACCTCCCCGCGGGCCTGGGCTTTTTCGGCTATCGGGGCCGACTATTACCTGCGTCGTTTTGGCGGCGATACCAGGGTGCGCAAGATTATGAGCGAGCTGGGTGAAAGAGTATACCAGCTCTTTGTGGAAAATGCCTCCGATGACTGGTACTGGTGCGAAGACATCCTGGTCTACGACAATGCCCGCCTTGCCCAGGCCTTGATTGTTGCCGGCAACTCCCTCGATCACACCGAGATGTTTGAAACCGGCCTGAAGAGCCTCCAGTGGCTGCTGGATATCCAGACTAACCCGGAAGGAGGCCACCTGTCGCTGGTTGGAAACGACGGCTGGTTTGTGCGGGGCGGAGAAAAAGCCCGCTTTGACCAGCAGCCTGTCGATGCCACCGCCCTGACCGATGCCTGCTACCAGGCTTTTGTCCTGACCGGCAAGGAGCACTGGCTGAGGTCGATGGAATGGGCCTTCAACTGGTTTTTCGGCAGCAACGACGCTCACCAGCCGCTGTACGACTTCTCCAGCGGGGGCTGTTACGACGGGATCCAGCCCGGCGGGATCAACCAGAACCTGGGCGGTGAATCGATTGTCTCTATGCTCCTGGCCCTGCAGAGGGTTCATCTGGTGGCCCACCAGGGCTATTTCCAGGAACAGCTGAGTATCATGTCATAATCTTTCACTGGCACATGACATTGGGACACATGTCATTGATATGTCATGTCATTGAGACAGTTCTTCTGACATTCTTGGCATCCAGGCACTGGTTTTAACAAGCAACTGATCAAGAGCTACTCAAGAACAGCTCTTTTGTCAGGGATAGTGTCATAAGAACCGTCCCTTTGACATACCTTTGACATATAACCCTTGACCTACTATCAGGCGCAGGCGACCAGATTTTAAATGAGGTGATCTAATGTATGCTGTTATATTAGCCGGCGGAAGCGGGACCAGGCTCTGGCCGCTCAGCAGGGAAAAATTCCCCAAACAATATCTTCCCCTGCCTGAAACCGGCGATCAAAACGAAAATAAAACCCTTTTCCAGGCCACTTTCGAGCGAGTTACAGAGGTCGTAAAACCGGAACATATCATCGTGGTTACTCACCGCGACCAGGCCGGTGAAGCAAGAAGGCAGCTGGATCTGTCCGGCCTGGCAAAGGTTTCCGTCCTGGAAGAGCCGCAGGCCCGCAATACCGCTCCGGCCATCGGGCTGGCTGCTTTTTACCTGCACAAAATAGATGGCCCGGATGCGGTTATGGCCGTGTTGCCTTCAGATCACCTGATTACCGACCGCCGCTGGTTTTCCGACCTTCTTAAGATCGGCGACCAATCAGCCCGAGATTACGGCCTGGTTACCTTCGGCATCCGACCCACTTACCCCGAAACCGGTTACGGCTACATCTGCTGCGGCGACAAGCTTGATCAGCACACCTTTAGTGTGGCCCGGTTCGTGGAAAAGCCCGACCTGGAAACGGCCCAAACCTACTATGAAGACTCTCGCTATCTCTGGAACAGCGGCATGTTTGTTTTTCAGGCGGGGACCCTGCTGGAAGATTACAGGCGCCACCTGCCGGAGATGTACAAAGCTTTGGAGCAAATCGACTATGAAAACTTTGACAACGCCGAAGAAATCTATAAGGATCTTGAAAAAATATCGATCGACTACGGGATCCTGGAACGCTCGGACCGGGTTACCGTAATTCCCACTTCCATTACCTGGAGCGACCTGGGCAGCTGGGAAGCCTATTACCAGGTTTCGGCCAAGGACGAACAGGGCAATTACCTCAAAGGTCGGGTCGTGCCGGTCGATACCGAAGACAGCCTGGTTGTTGCCCACTCCCGCCTGGTTGGGACCGTGGGCTTAAGGAACCTGATTGTGATTGATACCGAGGATGCCCTGCTGGTCTGCCACCGCGAGCAGGGCCAGGACGTGAAAAAAGTTGTGGAGCGGCTGACGGCGGAAGATGCCGGTGAAGCCAAAGAACACCGTACAGTCTACCGCCCCTGGGGCAGCTACACCTCCCTGGAACTTACTGAAAACTACCAGGTCAAGCGGATCGACGTCAATCCCGGAGCCCGCTTGAGCCTGCAGAGCCACCGCCACCGCTCCGAGAACTGGATCGTAACCCGGGGCGAAGCCCTGGTAACCGTTGACGATGAACAATTTACGGTTAAAAGGGGAGAAAAGGCATACATCCCCGCCGGGGCTCGTCACCGCATGGAAAACAGGGGCAGTGAACCCCTGGTTATCATCGAGGTCCAGACCGGCGATTACCTGGGCGAGGATGATATTGTTCGCTATGAAGACGATTACGGCCGGGTTGGAGGAGCAGCGGCACCAAACAGCGGCAGCGGGGACAACCCGGATCAACCGACCCCGGGCGGAGAAAGCGGTTCTTCAGACTTTGTTCAGAATAACCAGGCTGCCCTTAGCCCCACCGCCCGCAAAAATTACGAGCAGTGGCTTAACCACCCCCGGCTGGACCCGGACATGAAAGAAGAACTGCTAAAAATGAAAGATGACCCGGAGCAAATCGAAAGCCATTTCGGCCGGGAGCTGGCCTTCGGTACCGGCGGTATGCGCGATTTAATGGGGCCGGGTTTGAACCGGATCAACACCTATACCGTCAGCCGCGCCACCCAGGGCCTGGCCGATTACTTAAACAACCTGCCCGCGGAGCCGGGCCGGGAAGACCCCCAAAAAGTGGTTATTGCCTATGACACCCGCCTCTATTCGGATCAGTT
>SKMK01000078.1 GCA_007121075.1 Syntrophomonadaceae bacterium | reverse complement strand
CTGCTGGGGGCTGACGATTACCTGGGCGTGATCACCTTCGACCACGAGGCTGAATTAATTGAGCCGCTCGGCCCTGTGGGCAGCCGGGCCGACAAAGAGGCCCTGATGAACAGGCTTTCCCCGAAGCTCGACCACCGGGGCGACACCGACTTCATTGAAGCCCTGGAGCTGGCCCGGGAGCAGTTCGATCAGACTGACACCGGGGACAAGGTGCCGGTTATTTTCATGCTCACCGACGGGGAACCGGACCCCTACCCGGGCGCCCTTGGTGATGAAGAGTTCATGGCAGGCTACATGGAGGAACTGTGGGAGCTTATAGGTGAACTGGCCGAAGAGGAATTGATGATTTACTCGGTCGCTTTCAGCGATGAGATCGACCCCGACGTGATGCAGCGGATTGCTTCAGAAACCCGGGGTTTGACCTATATTTTAGACGATCCCAGCGACCTGCTGGTTACCTTTTACGAGGCTCTGGAGATTTTAAAGGACCGCCGGGGGTTCCTGGATGAAACCGTTGACCTGGGCGAAGACGGGACTCATACTTTTTCCTTCCGGGCCGATGAAGCGGTGCGGCAGGTAAACCTGGTCCTGGTCGGTTCGGCGGAAGAAGACGAGATAGATGTTACCGTGGAGCCGCCAGATGGCAGCGCACCGGAAGAAATCGGAGAACTGCTGGTCGGGGGCAGGGACAACTACAAGCTGATTATTTTGTCGCGGCCCAAGGCGGAGCACTTCGGCGAATGGGCGGTAGAGGTTGCAGGTTCAGGGACGGTGCAGGCTTTGGGTAACGCCGACCTCTACCTGGAAGCCGTGCTGATGGACCCCGACCGGGAAGCTTTTTACCCGGTCGGCGAGCCGCTTGATTTGAGGGTGGAAGTGATTACCAGGGAAAAATATGAGGATGAGGTTTTCGAGCTGGCCATGGAAGTGGCCAGTCCCGATGACACCAGGCCCCTTGAAGTACCCATGCAAAGGGAAGGGAACAGCTTTATCGGGGTGTTTGACTACGTGCACCGCACCGGCGATTATGAGCTGGAGTGGAAGCTGCTGCGAGAAGGAAGGGAACTTATAACCGGTTCGGCCGTGATTATGGTCAGGGATCTGCCGGGAATCAAGACCGATTTCTGGGCGGGAGAAGAGGGCTTCCGCCTGGGCGAAGAAATAATTATTACTGCTTCCCTGGAATCAAAGGGGACGCGCATGCAGGAAGGGGCCCACCTGCAGGTGGACCGGTTTTCCTTTGACCTGGAGTACCGGGACGGGGCCCGCATCGAGGGGGAGCTGTTTGACAGCGGCAGTGAGGAGCACGGCAATGTCCGCAAAGGAGACGGAATCTGGTCCAACCGGGTGCTTTTTGACCGGGAAGGCACGGGCGAGGCCCTGATGAGCGTTGCCGGGGCTTACCGGGGCGATGAGTTTGTGCTCCGGAGAAGCTTTGGCTTTACAGTTTCAGAGCCGGGATCTGTAACTATGGGGGTGAAACCTGATTACCTCTGGTCCCGGGCGGGAGATACTATAGAGGTGCCTCTTGAGCTGGTCAACCGGTCTTCTTTCACCCAGACTCTGAGGTTTACCACACCTGAACGGGACCTGGAGCTGCTCCAGGACCGGGTCAGCCTGGCCCCGGGGGAAGAAAAGATCCACCAGTTAATGATAAGGGTAGATGAGGCCCTGATCCCCGGCCTGTTTGCCGGGACCCTGGAGGCCAGGATTGAAGAGGGTTTGACCGAGCTTACTCCTGAGGTGGTTGAATTTGATTATGAAATATTGAGCGCCATGGGGGCATTCCGGGAAAGGTATGGCGGCTTGTTGTCGGGGGCGGGGTTATTCGTAATCGCCGGGGTCTTTTTTGCCGGGGCCCTGTTTGGGGGCGGCAGTTTGCTGAACCGTTTCTACCTGGCGCCGCGCCTGAAAATGAGCGGCCGCCTGGTTTACCGCAAAGAAGGCGGCAATCCCCACCCGGTAAAAGGCCGGGATGTAGAGCTTGATTTGGGGAGATCGAAAAAACGCTCGGTGGTGATCAGCTTCGGAGCGGAAAACCCGCGGGCCGATTACGCTATCCCTGAATGTGAGTTCGAGCACGATATGGTTATCACCAACCGCTGGAACGACCATTTGCCCGGTTTCCTGCGGGGTTGGAAGGCCCTTTTTGCCAGGCAGCTGATGGTGGAAGCGGCGGTTAAATGCACCCCGCCCGGGGTGCTTGTAACCGGCGGCAAGGTGCTGACCAGTGCCGAACTGCAGCCCGAAGACGAGTTTGAAGCGGCCGGTTTAAAATTTCGCTATGAAGCACAACCTAAAAAGGGTACCCATATCAATAACGCCGGCAAAGACATCCTGGACGGTAAATCCTAACCCGGCAAAATATTTTGCCGGGCCTGTTTGCCTGCCAGGCAGGTTGTCAGGGTGATCGATTTTGCCCGCAACATTATCGATCAGGCCAGGATCAGGCAGACCCTGGCTAAAAGCGATGAATAATACTGCGCCCTTACAACAGGACCATGAACGAAAAAGAAGCGGTCCGGGAGTTGAGAGGCAGTGCCGGGACCCGGAAGGAGTATCTCGACATCGTCTCCGGTTTAAAGCCGTCCTCGGCAGTTAAATTCCAGGAATTATCCAGTCCGTATTACTTTTTTTCTGATAGAAGACAAACTAGCTGTACTGTAATTAAAGATACAGGTGGTTTACATGAACAAGCGCTGGTAAATGTTTGATCATATTCATGAACCTTGGAAGGCGAGGATCAGTAATGAAGGGTTTATTCAAAGCGCTCATGCCTAAATCCGGGGTACAGGCAGCAGTTGTTTTGCTTGTAATGTATTTTCTTATTTTCTCATTTTCCTTTGCAGCTTTTGGTGCTTCGGAAGTAACTTATGGTGATATCAATAATGATGGCGAGATTGATGTCAGGGATGTGGTTTTGGTAATACAGTATGCTTTAGAACTGCGCACTTTAACACCTGATCAGCTTAAAGCTGCAGATGTTAATGGTGACGGGGAAGTCAATGTTTTAGATGTAACTTTAATTAAACAGTATTCATTGAGAGTAATTGAGGAGTTTCCAGTGCAGTTAGAAGACAGCAGTGTTAAAGGTAAAATTACCAGTGCATACGCAGTTGACTTTTTTTATGAGGCGGTTAGCACATCCTGGGCTTTCGAACTAACAGAAGTTGAATTAAAAGAGGGTCAAACAGTGACAATCGATTTAAGCGAAGCGGTTAAGCATGAGCTGGCATACAGCTTATCTGAAGGTGATTATGCTGTTGATGATTTTAAGGTAGATGCCGGACACGCTCAGGATGATGGAGCCGAAAAAATTGTATTGACAGCAGAAACCGATATTGTTGCCGGAACCGAAGTAACAGTGGAGGTTTTTGGCATGAGAGCAGCAGGGGATACTGCTGAGGAGCTAATGGTAACATTCACCAGGGATGACAGCGGGAAATCTGACTCTGACACTTTTAATATCACCGGGATGCATTTTGAGTTCCTGAAAGCCGATCATGATGCGGACTTTAACAAAAGAAATATGGATACTTACGGTGACAACACATTAGTCATTGCCGGAAGATTTTTTGATGCGGGGATATACACGTTTGACATTTCAGACCCGTTGGATCCCCGGATCCTGGATTACTATGATACCACGGCCTATGATGGCAGCACTTTGGGAGTACGAGTTTCTTCGGATGGCTATGTGTTTGCCGGACAGGGTTCCGATTTAAAGGGCTTTTCCAGGGGAGGCCATCTCCACATTTTTGATATTAGAGACCCCAGTAACATAGTAAAAGTAACTACATTAACCGATGATTATGCATTGTGGGGGTCTCACGGCCTTGCCCTTGGGCAGGATGAAGATTATCTATATGTCACTTCTTATCGGCCTGATGATCAAATAGAAGCGGGCCTGGCGATTATAGATGTGCGCGACAGGGCAAGCCCTGAGATAACCGGCGTTGTTGAGGGACGACAGTATCATGATGTAGCTGTAACAGGCGATGGCAATTATGCCTTCGTAACCGACTATGGCATCGATGATCATGTTGCAGGAGTAATCACGGTTGATATAAGCGACAAAGAGAACCCCGAGGCAGTAAACAAATGGATGGTAACAGAGATTGATGGAGGTTTTGACTTCACTGCCGGAGCACGACTGAGCAATAACGAGCAGTATTTTTACTTTGGTGCCGGAGAGCAGGAGGATAATCTTGAGGGAGGCCTGGCCGTTTTGGATGTTACTGACCCGCTTAATCCAACCCTGGCTTCGTTTGCTTCTGCAGGTATAAAGCACAGAGGTCCGTATAGATTAAGGTTGGATGAAGACGAAAACTATGCATTTACAGTCCACACCACCAGGATTCCGGGAATAAATGTATGGGATATATCAGACCCGCAAAATATCAAACATCACAAACATATAGCTGAAGGCGGTCAAGCTTTGGAAGTGGAAATCCATCCGAACGGTCGATACATTTATACGTCTGCAGCTGAAAGGTTGACAATTGGCAGAAAACCCTCGATTGGCATCTACGGCGTCGGCGAATAACCGGTGGACTTATAAGCTTCTTATGAATTCAGGTTCTCAGGTGAAAGGCGGGATCCCAGCCAGTTGAACCGCATAAAACCCTTTGTGCTTGTAACCAGCGCCCTGCCCGGTGAGTTGGCTCCATTTACCCGCCGCCTCCGTAACCGGAGGTATGTTTTTCCAGGCCGGTTAAATCTTTTGGAAGGGGTGCTGGGAGAGGATGAAGCCGCCCGCGATGTGATGGTTCTTTATACCGGCGTGGGCGAGGATGTGGCCGCAAAGGCCTTATCAAAGGTTTTGCTACAAGTAACGCCCCGGCTGGTCTTAATCAGCGGTACCGCAGGCGCTTTGACCGGGCGGGCGAAGGTTGGCGACATCATTACCGCTTGCAACCATGGGGAAGAATCTCTGCAGGGGTATCTCTGGCAAATTGCGCGTGACAGGGCTGGACCGGGAATCAAGGTCTGGCATAAACCCTTGCATACGGCGGAACAGGTGATCTCCGGAGCAGAACTTAGAAAACGGGTGGGGCAGGAAACAGGTGCTTTTGCTGTTGACATGGAGAGCGCAGCGCTGGCGCGGGTGGCGAAGGAAAAAGGATTGGCCCACGCAGCGGTGCGGGTTATCAGCGACGAACTGAATGACACCATGCCCCTTCAATACGAAATATTCATGAAAGAAGATGGTTTTCTCTCGAGGCCTCGCCTGGCCGGATACCTTTTGACTCATCCATGGAAAACTCCAGGATTGATCGCAGCCGTCCGGCAGGCCCATGATGCCTGCCTGGTATTGGCGGGAGTGCTGGAAAAAATGATCCTGGAAAAAGCTTGAGGTGGCAGCATTGCTCTAGCGACCGGCGCACTGGCAAACCTTAAATACCGGCCAGGCACCCTTTATACGTAATAAATCCGGCTGAAGGCATGCTTATTGGGCCGGGCTTGCTTGTTTTGCAGCAAAAAAACAGGGGTGTAAATCCCCAGTAGAAAAGCAAGCCTTCTGATTTCTGTCAATTTGCCAGCGGAATGCACGGGTGGGTACGGGGCCATATTTGCCTTCCCGCAACGATATATTGCTATGGGCGAGGAGAAATAGAAGGTTTGGCGGTTTGGCTATCGTCGATGTTTATCTAGCGATGAGACCACAAGCGCCCCTGCAATAGGGCCGCGCCCGGGGAAGAAGCGGTGCAGGAGTTAAAAGACAACGCCGGGACCCAGTTCGACCCCGCGCGGACCTGAGGATTATAGATGAGACCGGCAACGAAGAACATGCTGCAGGAGTGATCACGGTTGATGTAAGCTACAAAGAGAGCCCCGAGACAGCTAACAAATTAATATATTTCATCGTGCGAACCGACGTTAACCGGTACGATTGTATCATCCTGGAGGAAAAATAATAGGCTGATTCGATAATTAATGTTGATGGAAACTGCATAAAGATCAGCGTGTTTACCTTTTAGTTTATGAAGTTTCAATGAGGGATGTCCGGGGTTAAGCTCCATAAGCTTTAATGTTTTTTCATATTGACTTAGTAAATCCGGGTGTTTTTTTAGAAAAGCAGCCGCTTTTTTATTGTAACTATCGGTATAGATAATTTTAGGCATCGGTTATCCTCTTGATATGCTCATCTACTGTTTCAGCAACATATTTGCCCTGTTCAAGCTCCTTTCGGGTTTCATTAATCGCTGCTTCCAGTTCACATTCCCGGTAGTAATTGTATTTTTCGATCGGGAGTACCACATAAGTGCTCTTTCCCCTTACAGTGACAACAGCTTCTTCAGATTCTTCCACTACCATATCAATGGCAGATACTCCTTTGGTTTTCAATTCATTTGCCGTAATTATATTGCTCATAGCAATACACCATCCTTTCAATAACATTATAAATAGCACTCTTTAAGCATGATTAATAGTACTTCGATTGAGTTGAAAAGTCAAGCCACTTATCTACAAAAGCCTGATTAATCCAAACCCTGATATAATCCTCCTAG
>SKMK01000062.1 GCA_007121075.1 Syntrophomonadaceae bacterium | reverse complement strand
TCTCTATTTCTTCACTTTGGGTTCTAATAATCTCATCAGCAAAATTTTCCATTTCTTCACGTTCAGTATTTTCCTTCAGGATACCTGCGGTGTAAACTGCTTCCTCGTGATGGGGGATCATATGAACTAAAAAGTCATATTCGCTATTAATGTTGACGTCCATATGGCCCATCATCCCGGGGCCCATCATCCTTCCCCTGTTATCCTGGAAGCGCTGCTGACCGGGGGGACAAAAGGGGCAAAACACCCCGCCTCCTGCCCAGAATATCGCAACTGTCGTATAGGTAGCCAGACCCAGAAGGAGAGCCAGTGCCACAATAATGAAAGCAAGCGTGGTTTTCTTCATGCCACACACCTCCCTAAAGCCAGGGCTTTAATTGCTTTTATACTTCGATGTTATCACTCTGGGGCGGGTTGTCAACACCCTGAGAATTATTTACCTATTGATTCTATAGAAAAAAGAGTGTATAATGCATATAAGATACCCTATAGGGGTATAATACAATAATTCTAGTTGGAGTTCTACTACTTCAACTTAAAAGAAAGGAGTGTGAAATTTGAAGAAGCTAATTTTGCTGATGACGGTATTGGCAGTACTTATAATATCGGGCACCACAGTTCTGGCCCATGGAGGTAACGGAGCATTCAGCTTTGATCGTATGCTCCCTACGATGCAAGAACATCACCCCAATTGGTCTGAAGAAGAGCTAAAAGGGATGTACGAATACTGTCACGGGGAAGATAGGGATAGGAGATGAGAAACCGACTCGCGAAAGAGAAGGTAATGTAAACATCCTTATAAATAAGGAAAATTATCTTTTCAGCTACCCGGGAGCTCCTGCTCCCGGGACTTTTAGTACGCCCGGCATTGGCGTTAACCTGTAGGTGGAAATCCGCTATAAACCTGGCAGTGGGAATCATTAGTTGAGGGCAAGGGCGTCCACCGTGAGGTGGAATCTGAAGGAAGCCCAAGGGACCTACCTGGTTTCCGGGGGTCATGATCATCTCAGCAATACAGTGAAAAAATAGGGATATGTTTGGAATATAGAAGGAGTGATTAAACATCTTGCACAACGGAGAATTTGGTTATGGTCTGTGGCCTTTAGTTATAGGTAACGTTATTTTTATTATGTTTGTGTTGAGTCTAGTTTATAAACCCCGCACCTCCATTGACTGGAAAAATATGGGTGCCATAGGCGCCTTTTTGGTGGCCTTGTTTACGGAAATGTACGGCTTTCCTTTAACCATTTACCTTTTGACCTCCTGGTTGGGCAAAAATTATCCCGTAGTTGATCCCTTTGCCCATGAAAGCGGACATTTACTGGCAGTGTTTTTTGAATCCCCGGTAATATCCCTGCTAGTGCATCCGGGTTCAGACATTATGTTAATATCTGCTTTTGTAATTATAGGGGCGGCCTGGAGAAAAATTCACCAAAACAGCGATAACCTGGTAACCGATGGGATATACCGTTATGTAAGACATCCACAATACACCGGTTTTATCATGATGATCCTGGCTTTCTTAATCCAATGGCCTACTATTATTACCCTAATAATGGCACCGGTACTGCTGATGGTATATTACCGGTTAGCCATAAAGGAAGAAAAGGATATGGTATTAAATTTTGAGGATGAATACCGGGAGTATATGAAACAAGCAAATAGATTCTTCCCTTCCATCTCATTAATGTGGAATGATTTCAATTACCGCTTCCAGGAACGGAGCTAAAAAAGAGCACAGCTTAAAACGGTTGTTTAATCTAACCCTGAATCCGTGATTGACATTCAAAACATTGTTTTTGCCCAGTATTTAATTGTCAAATAAAAGCAATTACAAAATATAGCAGTCAAAATGGTTTAAAAACATTTCAGCATAAGCTTAGCACTACGCTCTACGACAAAACCATATCGTCAGGACATACTTATCCCTTGGCTTTTTGGGTCTGTCCATATTACCAATGTTTTCCCTGGCACTTCGCTTCAGGCAATAATATATCTGCTTGAAGGTAACAAACCATGGACTGTGGTTGTTAGTCCAAAAGCAAGTTTGTAGCACCGGGCATGATGTACAAGCTTTGCGGCCAGGGTGATCAGGTTCTGGACCACCGTGCAGATTCTTCTGTGCTGCGCTTTCTTCCTTAACAGAGTTTATACCATTGAAGAAATTGCCCAGATCCTAAAAGTACACCCTTTAACCGCTGCAAAATACGTAAGGGAAGAGAAAATACAGGGGTTCAGGCTTACTAAACGCTGGAGGGTCAGCGAGGATGCAGCAGAACCACTTGGAAGGAATCGGTTCATAATCAATATGCCTGTTGCAACTGTTTAATGAATCTTTTGGCTGTTGTTATATCTCTGGGTTAACCATGCACTGAAAAATGCAAAGGCGATCAATTTTAAATGGGAATTATGCTGATAGATTTCTGGGTATAAAATTCTGTACTATTTCAATAAGTACCTGGGTTTTTTATAATCCTGTTTGCTCGATAAAAGATTAACCAGCTGAGGGCGTCATTCCTGATGCTCGGGCCTCTGTTGGTTCGTTTTGGGAGAGCCAGGATGGCCCTACCTGGAGGATGTTCAATCGGAAGCCGACCCACCGACCTTCATCTCAAAGGCCTGGAAAAAGAAAAATGTTGCAACGGGTCTTAATAGCTGTTAAAATATACCCAGTAGGGGTATACTGAGAAATAGATGCAAAAGGAGGTATGACCCGGTGAATAACCCAAAAGATGAAGTTAATACCGCAAAAGCGGTCATTAATTTAACTGGAATGACCTGCACCGCCTGCGCCGGCAGGATCGAAAAGGCTCTGCAAAAGGCTGAAGGTGTGCTGTCTGCGCAGGTAAATTTTGCAATGGAAAAAGCATATATTGAATATGATCCTGCCGTGACAGGCGAGGAAAAATTGCTCGAGGTAATTAATAAGACCGGATACCGGGGAGAACTGGCTGAGAACGATTTGACAACCATCAGTTTCAATATTTCCGGAATGACCTGCAGCAGCTGCGCCCAAAGGATTGAAACGAATTTGAACGCTGAAGAAGGTGTTGCAGAAGCCAGTGTTAACTTTACCGCTGAGAAGGTCACCGTTAAATATAATCCAGAAATAATTACTCCGGCCGGCTTGAAAAAAGTCGTGCGGGATAGCGGTTATGAAATTTATGAACTAGAACGAGCTGAAGAAAAAGACCTTGAGATGGAGAAAATGGCTCATGCTGCCCGGCGGATGTGGATAGCTGTTGCATTTGCCACCCCGATTATGATCCTGATGATGATTCATATGTTTCTGGTAGAGATTCCTTACTATTTGCCGATTATTTTTGTCCTCGCTATCCCGGCAATCTTTATTGCCGGCTGGGAGACACATGTCGGCAGCTTTAAGTCGGTTAAAAATTTGAGTCCCAACATGGATACTCTTGTATCTATGGGTTCCCTGATCCCTTACCTGCTCAACCTCCTGGTGATATGGATTCCGATTACATCTTTTGTTGAGATGGCATCAGCCATCATAACCCTGCACCTGGTGGGAAGGTTTCTTGAAGCGAAGGCTAAGGGTAAGGCTTCCCAGGCGATAAAAAAACTGCTGGAAATGGGAGCAAAGAAAGCAAGGGTCATAATCGACGGGGAAGAAGTTGATATCCCGGTCGAAGAATTATCAGCAGGCCAGGTTATGATCGTCCGTCCCGGTGAAAAAATACCGACAGACGGTGTTGTTATCGAGGGGAAAAGCAGTGTGGATGAATCAATGGCAACCGGTGAATCGCTGCCGGTGGAAAGAGCAGTCGGCGATGAAGTTATCGGTTCCACGATCAACAAGCAGGGCGTGCTGCAGGTAAAAGCTACCAGGGTAGGCAAAGATACTTTCCTGTCGCAGGTAATTAAAATGGTGGAAGAGAGCCAGGGCTCCAAAGTTCCAATCCAGGAATTTGCAGATAAAGTTACCGGTTATTTTGTTCCAGCGGTTATTTTAATTGCGCTCAGTGCTTTTGTTTCCTGGATGCTCTTTCCCGGGTTTTTTATCCCCATCGTGGAATTCTTTAGTTTCCCCTGGAGCAATGTCGGCTTACCGCTGTTTTCACTGGCGGTCCTGGCGACCATTGCAGTTTTGGTCATCTCCTGCCCCTGTGCGCTTGGTCTGGCCACTCCCACGGCTATTATGGTCGGCGGCGGCCTGGGTGCAGAAAACGGCATTTTGATCAGAAAAGGCGAGGCGATCCAGACGATCAAGAATGTTAAGATCATCGCCTTCGATAAAACCGGAACCATTACCAAGGGCAAACCGGAAACTACTGATATTATTGCTTTCGGGGATAACAAAGAGGCCGATGTGCTGTTATACGGTGGAAGCCTCGAAGCTGCATCGGAGCACCCCCTCGGCGCGGCCATAGTCGAAAAAGCCAAAGCCGAAGGTCTCACCTTGTATAAGGTGGACGAATTTTCATCTGTAACCGGCATGGGTGTTGAGGGAGTTGTAAACGGCAGAAAGGTTCTGGTCGGAAGCAGCAAGTTGATGGAAGCCAACGGTATAGCCTGCGAGAAATATACAGATGACATGGTAAAACTCGAAGATGAAGGAAAAACAGCAATACTCGTTGCCATAGATGGTGAAATAGCCGGTATAGTTGCCGTTGCCGATACCCTGAAGGAAGATTCGGTGCAAGCCATTGCCGAATTGGAGAAAATGGGGTTCAGAACAGCGATGATAACCGGTGATAATGAGCGAACTGCAAATGCTATTGCCCGTAAGGTCGGTATGAGCAGGGTTTTAGCTGAGGTTATGCCCGACGGGAAAGTGGATGAAATTAAGAAACTGCAGGAAGAGTTTGGCACCGTGGCAATGGTCGGAGACGGTATCAACGATGCTCCGGCCCTGAAACAGGCCAATGTTGGGATCGCGATCGGAACCGGCACCGATATTGCCATTGAAGCGGCAGAAATTACCCTGGTTTCTGGTGAGCTGAGCGCGGTAATTTCAGCAATCAAGCTGTCCGGCGCCACCTTCGACAAGATCAAACAAAACTACTTCTGGGCCTGGTTCTACAATGCCATCGCCATCCCGGCGGCCTTTTTTGGCCTGCTGCACCCGATGATCGGCGCCGCCGCCATGGCAACCAGCTCGATAAGCGTTGTGTTAAATTCGACCCTTCTTAAAAGGGCAAAAATAAAACCGGATTACGTTGGTTAAAAGTGACAGTTATATAAGGATTAAATCATTAGTTTCCGGGTTGCATTTAGTGAAGGGGTTTGATATAATATACCCATAGAGGGTATATTAGCAGTGTTTAAATTTAAAGGGAGGTCGAGAAGTATGGTTGGACCAGCTAATAAGCAGGAAGATGTAACCATTAAAATCTCAGGGATGAGCTGTAATCATTGTGTTCAGCGTATCGAAAACGCCTTACAACAGAGCAGGGGAGTCAATACGGCGCGAGTAGATCTTTCTGCAGAAAAAGCCTATATAGAATATGACCCCTCTGAAATAAATGAGGAAAACCTGCTTCAGGTAATCAAGGATTCCGGATATGAGGGAACTTTATCCGGATAACAAGATTTGAAGAAAACCACAGCGGACAGATAAAGGAAAGGGGGCCAAATCATGTATTATGATCCTGTATGCAAGAGTGTGTTAAGACCTGACCGGGTGAAAACAAGCTATACCTATAAAGATAAAAGTTACGAATTTTGCTGTGAAAATTGCCGTGATAAATTCAGCCAGGATCCGGAGAAGTATATCGGCAGGAATTTTTGGCAGCGTTTCCTCTACCGCCTTGCAGAATCCAATGCCGAGGAATTCAAAGGGGAAAACCTATCCTGCCATTGATTGTAGAAAAACTATATTCACTAGTTGGAAGCATTATTGAGACATTACACGGATATAGCGTTAACCACAAGGGTGTTAATAAAAACCGGGGTTGTTTTCGCCCCGGTTTTTTGAAAATATGCGCCAAATATTCCTGTTCATCCAATATCCTTACAAGATCGAAGCTGAAAAACTATAGAAGGTGAGGAATAATCAGCAAATCTACAAGAGCCTTTTAATCACGTCCATAAGTTCTTCTATGGTGTTTTCCGCATTCTCTTTTTCCACTATAGCTGTGCTAACACACCCCTTGGTATGATCTTCCAGGATCAACATGGCCAGGCGGGCCAGGGCCATTCTGGCAGCAGCGATCTGATTCAGAACATCGACACAATACCGTTCTTCATCAACCATCCGGTGTACTCCTCTGATTTGCCCTTCCACCCGGCTTAAGCCGTCAAGAATCTTTTTTTTATCCTCCTGGTAGCTCCCGTGCTCCCTCTGATGACATAATTCGTCGTTGTTAAATTCATCCCCAGTCACGTTCTTATTAGTCACAATCATTCTCCTCTTATTTTGCCTCCTGCCGGGTCGGATATTGATTACAAGGTGTGGATATGTGTTTTCATACCTGGAGGCATTCTAAACTTTTAGCAGCAACCTTTTAAACAAATTTTACCCCCCAGGGGGTATGTTGTCAAGGGCACTTACCGAAAGCCAAAACCAGTTTAATGAGAAGGCAGTCGGAGAATACGAAAACCGTAGTGGTCACTGTCAGAAGCTTATTAAAGACAGAACTGCAGGTGACCCACAGTTTTCTTTTGATCGCCACTTGACGGAATTAATTTTGGCAGTTATAATATATTAAGTCTATAGGAGTGGTATCATATTATCAGGGGGTGGACTTCTTGGAGGGAATAGATAACCTGCTGCTTATTGGAGCAGGTTTCGGGCTGGTATACGGAATCCTCCTGCAAAAAGGAGATTTCTGCTTTGTTTCCGCATTCAGGGACTGGTTTGCCTTTAAGCACAACCGGGTTTTGCAGGGAGTCATTCTGGCGGTTGTGGTTATTCTTTTTGGCTGGTCGCTGATCCTGGCGGCCGGGCTGGCGCCGCTGGACAGGTTGTGGCTTCCTCCGGTAGGCGGATCGGCGCTGATCGGGGGAATTGTGTTTGGAGTTGGCATGTACGTGGCCGGGGCCTGTGCCAGCGGGACCCTGTACCGCTGCGGTATGGGTTACGCTTACTTCTGGCTGGTATTCCTGGGTATGAAAGTTGGGTACCTTTTTTATGCGGTCCTGCATGAACCTTTCTTTGTTCCCTACTATTTCGAACCGCTGGCAGTAAGCGGCCCCATTACCCTTTATAATTACATCCCGCCGGAGGCGGTTTCTGCTGGGGCCTTCCTGCTTTTGGCCTACCTGGTTTACCGGCTGTTTTTTAGGCAAGCCGGAGGCGCTTCTACCGCTGAAGGAAGCAGGCAGGATCAAGGCGGGAGGAAAGAACTGTCCGGAAACCCCCTGCGCTGGAAAAGCTGGGATGCCAGGCTGGTTGGAATCCTGGTCGGCCTGACGGTGACCCTGCAGTTTTTGTGGTGGAGTATCTGGGGCATTACCGGACCGGGGACCCGCATCGCCGGGGTTATCTGGAGCCGGGTGGTCGGTGAAGCTGCCGTGCTCGAAAATCCTTATCTCAGCATTATGTTTGCCGCTTACCCGGGTGCGATTTTGGGCCCGGGCGAGTGGCTGATCCTTCTGATCATCGTCGGCGCCGGCATATCTTCGTTCTTAAGCGGCACCTGGCGTTTTCGCAGGCCCCGTTTGAACAGGGTCCCTAATGCGATTCTGGGCGGGGCAATTATGGGTCTTGGTTCCCGCATGGCGCCCGGTTGCAATATCGGGAATATCATCAGCGGGATCCCCGCCTTATCGGTTCACTCTTTTATAGCTTCGGCCGGCATCGCCCTTGGCGTTTACCTCGGATATGTTGTGGCCCAGAGGAACCTGCAGAAGCAGATGAAGCGCCTGGAGCAGGAAGCGGGCCTGAAAGAGGCCGGCCAGAAGTCGGGTAGCTAATTTCTGAACCGGTTTGGTGGTTTGCAGTCGAGGAATAATGGAGAATTGATTTTTGATTACCACCTGATGATGGATGATTGTAAATTAGCGGGTAATTTAATGAATATGAAAACAGGGAGGGAGAATTATGACTGACCACAGGAAGACGAATCCTGATTTTGGCCGGGCCCGGGAAGCGCTGTCCGGCCTTGGCAGCGCCAAAGAAGTGGAAACTGAAGTGAGTCTGGAAGAAATTGATCCGGACCGGGAGCTCGATGTGACCGGGGAAGTTTGCCCTTACCCGGTTATAGCGGTCCAGAAAGAGCTGTTAAAAATGAGCCCGGGGGAAATTCTGGTGGAGGTAACCGACCACACCATTTCCACCCATACCGTGCCGGATGCAGTTAAAGAAAAGAAACTGGCAGAAGTCCTGGGCATAGATGAGCCTTCACCCGGCCTTTACCGCATTTATCTTAAACGGTCCTGACTCGGCCGGTGGGGGTAGAACCCGGGTATTGACTGGCAAGGGCCCGGCGCCGGCTGAAACAGCGGCTGCTGGGCAGAAAGGAGGTTGACTTATGGCACCAAAAGTTAGCATATATATTCCGACGCCTTTTCGCGAATTTACAGGCAACAAATCGAGGCTCAATATTGAAGCCGGCACTGTTAGACAGATGCTGGAAGCGATTACGGACCAGTATCCGGACCTGAAAGAAAGGGTATATGAAAATGGAAAACCGGCTTCCCACCTCAATATTTACGTTAACGGGGCGGAAGCACATACCCTGGAGGGCGTTGATACCGCCCTCAAAGAAGGAGACGAGGTGGCCCTGGTTCCCGCCATGGCCGGCGGTTCTGCCCGGGGCCCTTCAGAGCCCGGCCGGGAAGGGGCCCCTCTTTTAAGCAAGGAGCAGATGGAGCGCTATTCCCGCCACACCCGGCTTTCTGAAGTGGGTGTGAAAGGGCAGAGAAAACTGCTTGATTCAAAAGTCCTGATCGTGGGCGCAGGGGGGCTTGGCTCCCCGGCGGGCCTTTATCTGGCTGCTGCCGGAATCGGGACGATTGGTTTTATTGACGGCGACCGGGTGGAGCGATCCAACCTGCAGAGGCAGATCCTGCACGACGAAGCAGGATTGGGGCAGTTAAAAACGGATTCGGCAAAAGAACGGATTGAGAAGCTGAACCCGGATGTGCGGGTTGAAACCCATCCGGTGATTTTGAGTTCCGAAAATGCCTTACCCATCCTTAAAGAATATGATGTCGTTGTTAACGGGTGCGATAACTTTCCCACCCGCTACCTGTTAAACGATGCCTGTGTGATGCTGGGTAAACCACTGGTTGATGCTGCGATCCTGCGTTTTGAAGGACAGGCCACCGTGTTTTACCCCGGGAAAGGCTGCTACCGCTGCCTGTTCCCCTCGCCACCGCCTCCGGGCAGTGTGCCCAGCTGCGCGGAAGCGGGGATCATCGGGGCCCTGGCCGGGCAGATGGGCACCCTGCAGGTCATGCAAGCCATAAAAATAATCCTGGGCATAGGAGAGAATTTGATCAACAAGCTGTATATTTATGATGCCCTGGTGGACGATCACTATACATTCGAGTGGCAGAAGCGGGAAGATTGCCCGGTGTGCGGGGAAAACCCGACCATCACGGAGCTGATCGATTACGAGGAATTCTGCGGAGTTCCCGCCCCGGGCGGAGAAGAAGAGGAAGATAAGGACAAGTATGCCTATGATATAAGCCCGGAGGAGGCGCTGAAGATGATCGAAGCAAGCGCCCAGGTTATTGATGTCCGGGAGCCACGGGAATATGAAAAACAACACCTGGAAGGCTCCAGCCTGATTCCCCTGGGTGAACTGTCCGGGCGGCTGGAAGAGATTGACTATACCAGGCCGGCAGTTTTTGTCTGCCAGATCGGAGAGAGGAGCGGGCGGGCGGTAAAAGCCCTGCGGGAAGCCGGGTTTAATGAAACTTACAACCTGGAAGGCGGAATTATTGCCTGGGTCAACCACCGCCTGCCGGTTAAAACTGCCAGCAAGGAGAAAAAATGATAAGCAACAAAGCCGGAGTCCTGGAGCTGGTGGGCGATACCCCCATGGTATCTCTGGACAGGATTGGGCCTTCTGCAGGAAAAGGGCGGCTGCTGGCAAAAGTTGAAGGAGCCAACCCGGGCGGCAGCATAAAGGACCGGATCGCCCTGGCCATGATCCTGGCCGCGGAGAAAAAGGGAGAGCTCAACCAGGGCGACACTGTGGTGGAGGCCACCAGCGGCAACACCGGCATCGGCCTGGCCGTGGTCTGTGCCGCCAGGGGCTACCGCCTGATCCTGGCCATGCCGGAAGATATGAGCGATGAGCGGATGCGCCTGTTTAAATGGTTTGGGGCGGAGGTGCGCCTGACCCCCGCAATCGAAGGGATGAGCGGAGCAGTCTGGCTGGCCGGCCGGCTGGAAGAAGAAGGCGGGATATGGGTCCGCCAGTTTGAAAGCCCGGCCAACCCGGAAGCGCACTACAGAACTACCGGCCCGGAGATATGGCGGCAGGCCGGCGGGAAAGTGGATGTCCTGGTGCTGGGCGTGGGGACGGGAGGGACCCTGACCGGGGCCGGCAGGTACTTAAAAGAAAAGAACCCCTCTCTGCAAATCGTCGCCGTGGAGCCGGCCACTTCCCCGGTGTTAAGCGGGGGCAGGTCCGGCAGCCACCGCATTCACGGGCTGGGAGCCGGGTTTTTACCGGGGATCCTGGATAAAGGTTTGATTGATGAAGTGGTCACCGTTGATGATGAAGAGGCCTTTGATCATGCCCGCCTTATGGCCAGGAAAGAAGGGTTGAGCGCAGGCCCCTCTTCCGGGGCGGCGGTGGCGGCAGCTTTAAAGGCCGTGGATCGCTATGCCGGGGTGGTGGTAACCATTTTGCCTGACGGTATGGATCGTTACCTGAGCATGGTGGACTGAGGCTGGTGGGACGACTGTTGAGGGGAAATGTTTGCTATTGCCATAGCCATTGTTTTTTTTAGAGATAACGAACTCCGGTATATGGTTCCGGAATGAGGATAAATGCCGGTTAAACTGAAGGCAGGAATAGGCAGGCCCTGGTAAAATAGACTGGAAAGCACAAGTCTGAAGAAGAGCGGGGCTACATTTGCCTCAGGGTGGCGGAAATGGAAAACAAGACAGTTGAGATTACCAAAGATTTAAAAGAACAGCTGCTGCAGCACGCCCGGAAAGAGTTGCCCTATGAGGCCTGCGGGGTAATCTCCGGCAGCGCTGACCGGGGAGCGCTTCAATTTTACCCGGCCCGCAATGAGCTCCAGAGCACCACCCGTTACCATATTGATCCCCATGATTTATACCGGATTATCATGGACATAGAAGAGCAGGGCCACGAAATCTGGGGCATTTTCCATTCTCACCCGGCTTCACCGGCCTATCCATCGGAAACGGACCTGAAGCAGAGCTATTACCCGGATGCCTACTACCTGATTGCTTCTTTTGCCGATGCCAAAAAGCCTGTTTTACGGGCCTTCCGGATCATCGACAGGCAGGTGAAAGAAGTGGAAGTAGTGGTTAAGTAGGGCTTGTCGCGATCCCTAATACTTCCCTTCGAATTATTTCAATCAAATTCCCTTAATCAAGCCTGCTTCTGCAGCGAAAAGCGAGCAGTCGAGAAGCGCCTGTAAAGGCGGTCCGGTTGTCACTGTTAAAGATCGTTTTCTTCGAGCTGGCTCCACCGGTTAAAGAAGACCGTGTAACCGAGCCTGGTCAGCATGAAGACTGTGATAGTCACGCTTCCCAGGATGCCGAGCATGATCGCGATCTGGTACTCGATGGCAATCAGAGGCGAAAGGCCGGCTAAAATCTGGCCGGTCATCATACCCGGCAAAAAAACGATCCCCATCCCGACCATGGTGTTAATGGCCGGCATGATCGCCGCGGTAAAAGTATCTTTTACGATCATAGCCGTGGCGTCGCGGGGTGTGGCCCCGAGCATGAGAGCCCCTTCAATCTGGTCTTTTTTAGATTTCATTTCCCCTATCAACCGTTCAACCCCGAGGGAGATGCCGGTCATGGAATTGCCGATGATCATGCCGCCAATGGGGATGAAGTAACGCGGCTCATACCAGGGTTCAATATTAATCACCAGCAGTAAAAAGTAGAAGATAGTAACCCCGGAACCGGTGAGCATGGAAAGAATAATCACCTGGCGCAGTTTTTTCTTGATCGGCACCTTAACCCGGGCATAGATGTTGCGGATAGCAAAAAACTGCATCACCAAAAGGATCAGCAGGGTCACGGCCGCATGCTGCTGCTCGAAAATGTAGAGCAGGATATAGCCGACGGCGATTAGCTGCACAGTCATGCGCAGGGCGGAAATAAAGATTTCTTTTTCCTTTTTTATGCCCAGCCTGTTAACCAGCACCAGGAGGATAATCAGGAACACATAGGCTGATACCAGGCGCCACGGACCGATCTCTACAATTTCATTCATCTCAGGGCCACCTCCTCAACCCCTGTAACCAGGCCGTTATCCAGGGTGATAATTTTTTCTCCCATCATCTGGGCCAGCTGCCTGGAGTGAGTGACCATGACCAGGGTTTTTTGATTTTCCCTGATATAGTCAATCACATGGCCGAGTACTATATCCACGGTATTGTCATCCAAAGCCGAGGTTGGTTCATCCAACAGCAGGACTTCGGGGTCCATCAGCAGGACCCTGGCCAGGGCAAGGCGCTGTTTTTCTCCACCCGAAAAGGTGTCGGTATTATCGTCAAGCCTTTTAAAAAGGTTCATCCGGTGCATTTCCTCAAGGAGCTGTTGATCTTGTGGGGGTTCTTTTTTTGAAAACTGCAAGCCGATCAGCAGGTTCTCCCTTACGGTTCCAGGGAAAATTACCGGCACCTGGGGCAGTAAGATTACTTCCCTCCTCAACTCGACGGTATCAAGTTCTTTCAGGTCGGTGCTCTTGTATTCGATCAGGCCGCTCTCGTAATTGATCAGGTGGTTGAGCAGTTTCAAAAAAGTGGTTTTGCCGCTGCCGCTTTCTCCCACGATGCAGGTGATCTTATTTGCTTCTATGGTCAGCTCTTCGACATTCAAAACATCTTTGAACTGGACATTTTTCAAGGTAAACATGCGATCCTCTCCCGATTCCTGGTTTATAGTTTTGGAGCCCCCTGTTTTGGGTTGGCGATCCTCATCCCGGTTTGTCAATTATTCTTCCCTTAATTCCCGGACCAGTTCTTCAGCCTTTTCTCGTGCCTCATCCAGAACTTTTTCTCCTTTGGGAGTGATGGTGGAATATTTTCTTAACTTGCCGTTGACAATTTTCTTTTCCACCGACAGCAGGCCTTCGTCAACCATGCTGTGCAGGATGGGGTAAATTGTTCCGGCGCTGACCTCATAGCCGTGGCGTTTCAATTCTTCGATCATGTAAACACCGTAAACCGGCCCTTTGCTGGCATGATAGAGAATATGGACCTGGATAAATCCCAAAAAAAGCTTTCGTAAAATCCGGTTTTCCATGATTACCACCTCAATATATCGTAATACGATATCGAATACCGATATTATAACGCTATATTGAAATCAAGTCAAGATTTCTTCTTTATTTTTTTTCAGCTTTTTTTCAGGCTCCTAAGAATATAATGAATAAGAATGTTAGCAAAAATAGAAATATAAGGGCCTGATCGTCTCCCATGTTTCGTGTAAAATTCGATTCACGTTTTCCAATTAATTTGAAAACCATGTAAGATTGACTTATCAACGTTTGAAGGGCTGGTAATTATTTGATATACTAAAAAAAATTAGTACAGGGGAATAAAGAAATGACTGCTATCAGGAAAGAACAGGTCAAGTCGAAACTGCTTCCATTTATTTCTAAACGGAAGGAAGTCCTATTTGCTTACCTTTTCGGCTCTGTAGCCAAAGAAAGCGCCAGCAGGCTTAGTGATATAGATATTGCTGTCTACCTCGACCCCTCACAGATCACTCAAGTTAACGGGTATGGCTACAAAAGTGAACTCCTGGTGGATTTACAGAATGTTCTAAAAGGTAAAGTGGACCTGGTTATTTTAAATGAGGCGTCAACTGTGTTAAAGTTCCAGGTTTTGAAAAACGGCACCTTAATATATTGTGTATCCGAGGATGAGCGGAGATATTTCCACGAGCACACTATGAAAAAATATCTTGACTTGAAACCGCTTTTAAGGGTTCAGAGCTATTATCTCCATAAGCGCCTGGCTGAAGGCAAATTTGGGGGTGGCAGTTAATGCTTGAAAAAGAAATGGTAGAACTAAAACTGCAAGAACTGCATCGCTACCTCTCACAGCTAAAAAAACACCAGGGGGTAACGGCCACCGAATTGGAAAAGGATCTCGAAAAGGCCTGGGTTGTTCAGCATGGTCTGCAATTGTCAATTCAGGTCGTCCTTGATATCGGGAGCCATATTCTAGCCGCTGAAGGAGCGACGGTTCAGGAATATGAGGATGTATTCCTGGAACTGGCCCGTTTGGAAGTAATCCCTGAAGAATATGCCCATGAAATTAAAGGAATGGCCGGATTAAGAAATCTGCTGGTTCACGAATATGCAAAAATGGACATGAACAGGGTAGTCGATATATTGAATAACCGTTTGGATGACTTTTCCAGTTTTGCCTCCTATATAATTAATTATTTGTCTCATAAGTAAGTAAGATGGTTATTTGGAGGCTGCCTTCCTTCACTTTTCCGGCCTGCTGTTATTCCAGTTGCGGTGTGTAATACTTGGCCAGCAGGGCTTTGAACATTAATGCGGCCGGAGAAAAACTATAACTAAAGGCATAACCTTTAAATCTAAAGGGGGGTAAGAGTAAATGCAATACCTGCTTATGATCAATGACGGGCCGTACGGGTCGGAGCGTTCATATAATGCTCTCAGGCTGGCTATGAATCTGCAAAAAGAAACCCAGGCGGACATAACCCTTGGCTTGATGGGGGACGGGGTGGTCAATGCCATCAAGGGGCAGGATACCCCGCAGGGCTTTTACAACATCGAGCGGATGTTAAAAGCGGTCATGGCCAAAAAAGGTAAAGTTAAGCTCTGAACCAGTTGCCTGAACGCTCGGGGTCTGAGCGAAGAAATGCTGGTAGCGGGAGCCGAAAAAAGCTCTATGGTTGAAATAGCCACCCTGACAGAAGAAGCTGATAAAGTTTTGGTGTTTTAAGGAAGATCGGTAAGCAGAAAGTGCAGCCCTACCTGTGGGCAGTTTTGTAACGAGGCAGTTTGATTATGTTTTCAGGATTTAAACAGGGGGCAAAGATTTTCTTTGTCCCCCTGTGCTGATCTTGAGTTGTTAAATACTTTTCTTCCTCGCATCAGTCCTACTCGCACCAGGTCACAAATTCTTCAGGCTTCTTCTTGATGCTGCGGTAGCTGTTTATCAGGGCATCCGGGTCCGGGTAGCCCATTGGAATGCAGACCAGCAGCTTTTTATGGGCTTCGATGCCGAGAAAATCCTTGATTTCCGGGGCATAATCAGTAACCGAGGCCTGGATAACACTGCCGATTCCCCGGGCGTGGGCGGCCAGCAGCAGGGTTTGGGTGAAAAGGCCCATGTCAAAAATCGACCATTCTCCCAGCGAGCCGTCCAAGTAAAGGAAAACTGCACAGGGAGCCCCGTAAAATTCAAAATTCATCAGGCGCAATGCTTCCCGGCCTTCCTTGTCTTCCCTTTCGATGCCCAGGGTTTTCAGCCTGCGGGTGCCGTGTTCATGTTTTCGCTCATCCAGTTCAGGCGGCCAGGGAGGGGGCGGGAGCAGGTCGGGAGTGGCAGGGGCATTCGTTTTGGCCAGCTCCAGCAGTTTGTCGGATAACTGATCTTTCTTTTTGCCGGTAACCACCGCCACTTCCCAGGGCTGGGTGCTCATGTAGGCGGGGCTGTTACTTGCCGCCTCAATTACCTCCTGCATTACTTCCCCGGGGATGGGGTCAGGTTTAAAAGCGCGGTAACTCCGCCTGCTTTTTATATTTTCCATAGCTTCCATGGCGTTCTAACCTCCATTTCTTTTTTAATAGTATTCCACCCTCAAATATAATTCCCTTTTTCGAGATTTAAGAGAGCGAAGCCGGGTATAGCGGTCAATGCGGCCCGGTCGATCACTGTTCTTGATCACCCTCACCGTATTTTTGGTCCAGTTTCTTTTTAAGTATTCTTTCGATTTTTTGGGTATCCCTGATCTTCATCTGCCTGGTATGGGCCGCTTCGATACCCCGGACCAGGGAAAAGGTCATTAAGACCAGGATGATCGCCAGGGGCAGGCCGGCGCTGGTTACCGCCGATCTTAACACTTCCAGGGCTCTGTCACCCCCGATTAAAAGGAAAGTGGCGGCCAGCAAACCTTCCATTACGGCCCAGAAAACCCGCTGTACTACCGGGGATTCAATCTTTCCGCCGGATGCAATCTTATCCACCACCAGGGAGCCGGAGTCTGAAGAGGTAATAAAGTAGTTAACGACCAGGGCGGTGGCTACTATATAGATTACGACCCGCAGCACATCCGCAGCCAGGGGAATGTTTAAAAAGGTGATCAGCTCGAATAATGCTATCGGCAGATTGTCCCTCACCACTTCGAAAAGGGCCCCGTCGTAAATCTGGTTGATATAAATCGCCGCGCCGCCGAAGGTTGTCAGCCAGAAAAAGGACAGTAGGGAAGGGACCAGCAGAACCCCGATGATTAATTCCCTGACCGTCCGTCCGATCGAGATCCTGGCGATAAACATTCCCACGAAGGGGCACCAGGCGATCCACCAGGCCAGGAAGGGGATGGTCCAGGTGGCCTGCCACTCGCTGCCATTTACGGGGAGGAAGGAAGAATACTGGACCAGGCTGCCAAAATATACCCCCAGGGAGTTCGAAAAGAGGCGGATGATGTAGGCACTTGGCCCCAGGATGAACACGGCCATCATAAAGACAAAGGCCAGGTACATATTTACCATGGCCAGGGTTTTGATCCCTTTGTGAATGCCCAGGATGATCGAGACTATTGCCACCATGGTGATTAAAGCAATTAAAACCACCTGGATCCATACATCTATGCCGATTCCCAAGAGGTAATCAAGGCCGCTGTTGATCTGCTGGACCCCGAGGCCGAGCGAGGCAGCCAGGCCGAAAAGCACGGACAGGACCGCAAAAGTGTCGATGATGTCACCCACGACCCCGTAAATTTTATCTTTGAATAAAAAGTAAAATACTGAGCGCAGGGATAGGGGCATGTTGCGGTTGTAGGCGAAAAAGGCCAGGGCCAGGGCCATCAGGGCGTATATGCCCCAGGGGTGCAGGCCCCAGTGATAAAAAGTGGTAGCCATGGCCGTGAAAGAAGCATCGGAATGGGTAAAAATGGGCGGCTCTTCGACAAAGTGGGTCAGAGGTTCGCCCACTGCCCAGAACATAAGACCGATGCCCATGCCGGCTGATATTAACATCGAATACCAGGCGAAATTACTGAACTCTTTTTCGCAATTTACACCGCCGATACGCACATTACCCAGCCTGGACAGCGCCAGGAAAATGCAGACAATAACGATAAAATTGCTGGATAAAATGAATACCCAGTCCAGCTGGCGGGCGATGATTTCCTGGATCAGGATGGCAAAGTCGTAAGCCTGCTCCAGGTTCAGGAGCGCATAAAGGCAAACGGCCAGAATAAAAGCACCGCTGACAAAAAAAACGATCGGGTTCATGTCCAGACCGAACTTTTTAAAATTCCGGCCTTCTATTTTATCGCTGACCTCCTGGCTGCAGCTGTTGTTCATCCTGAAATTACCTCCTTGCCTGCTCTTAAAACAAAACGAAAACTTTACTATGCTCAAGTTTCCGCTCTTTTTCTAGTTTACATGATAAGCTCTAATCAGTCAAAGGGATGCTTCAATCATGGCCCTGACCTTTTCCCTGGGAGTTTTGTCGGCAAACTCTCCGGATGCCGATACGATCAGGCCAGATGCCCGGGATCAACAGGGCATCTGCAAAATCTTCCTGCTACCGGGCCATGGCATGCAATTTTGCTTCTTTACTGGTGAAATATTCATAGGCGTTGTAACCGAGCAGTTTTGGATACCAGGTGGGGGCACCGAAAATTGCTACGGGTACTGAACCAGGTTTTTGGCCGGACACAAGATCTGAAAAATTTTTATAGGCGGGCTTAATACCTTTAATCCCCCCGGGTGGTAGTTCCTTTTAAGAACTACTTCAATAAAGAAGAGACATATCCTTGTTAACTCCAAACTGGAAAAAAACCGGGTTTTATTGCTGGTCCATGATGCGGTAGAATTATTTGAAATCAACACGGTAAATATAATCTTAATCTTCTTTTTCCCCAGGGGCTTATTTCCAGGGGTGCGGTAACAGTACCGACCATGACCAGGGAGGTGCTAAAAACAGCTACGGTGGTCACTGTGGCCCCGGAATTAAAGAGGGAGCCGGCCAGGGGAAAAGAGACCAGGGCGGGGATGAGGGTCACAGCTCCCAGGATTGCAGCGGCTGCAGTGGCAGTTATCCCGGCTTCGGCGCCGACCAGTCGCGAGATCGTCTCAGTCGGAAGAATACCCAGGATCAGCCCCACTATGCCGACAATGGCCAGCAGGCTTGGAGCCATATTCCCGAGGGCTTTTGCTCCCATCTTAAAAGTCTGGACAGTTTTGGCCCTGCTTTTCCATATGGATAGAACCAGGCAGATGGCCAGAAATGTGTAAATTATTATAATGGTGGTCATTCAGATCCCTTACTTTTAACCCTTTGCGCGCTATTCATATTGCATGGCCAGGACAACCAGGCGGCTTTCAGCTTTGATCTGCCTGGCCAGATCGGGCCCGATTATAACTATGGCCCCGCTGGTAACGGCATATTCTTCATCGGAGGCGAGGACTTTCCCCTTCCCTTCAACAATATAAAAAGCGGTGCTTCGTTCCATTACACAGGGCGGGACTTCCTGACCAGCCTCGAAGCAGATCAGGAGCAGCTTGAAATTGGCGGTTACCGCCAGCTCTTTTTTGATCAAGTCCGAGGCGGAAAATTCTTTTAAATCTTCAAGGTTTATTACCTGCATGGCATTACACCTCCCGGGCACAAATTATTAACTAAGCCTGGTAACCAATACTCTAACTGTAGCTGATAGCGCCTTCTTTACAGCTTTTTGAGCAATCGAGGCATACCAGGCAGTCTTTTTTGTTGATCGTGTACTGCTTGTCGTTTACTTCCACTGCATCTGCCGGGCATACTTTTTTACATATCGCGCAGATGGTGCAGTTTTCCTGGTCTACGTTCATAGTGTATTTAGCCGTTGTTGCCGGCAGGGTCAGGATCGTTCCGTACGGGCACAGGTAGCGGTGCCACAGTTCTTCCGGAAAAAAGAAGGTCAAAATAACCCCAATGGTAAATAATGCCGGCAGGACCGGGATCTTCTGCCCGGTGATCATACTGGTGGCGAAAGTGGCTACGAACAAGGCAAAAACCAGGTAGCGAAACCAGGGTCTGGTAAGCGCCTGCGGTGTTTTTTGGCCTTTTATGCCCAGCTTTTTCTTGATCCAGGTCACTGCGTTCATCACGGTATTAATCGGGCAGATCCAGCCGCAGTATATTCTTGCCAGCAGCAGGGCCAGGACTACTCCCAGGAGGAACAGGCCCATCCACAACTGAACCCGGCCGGTCCCCACCAGGATCAGGAACAGGATCAGGAAGATCACCTGGACTGCCAGTTGAAGCTTATTTTTCATGGTTTCAAACACCCTTTCTCTTTATGTTTGCCTAGAGTATACTCTGAACTGAAACATAAAAAAGTTACCGATGTAACTAATTTATTACTAATAGGGGTGGTTATGATTAAAATTTATCAATATCTTGATGCCCTGGCCGGCCTGAGCCTTTTCGAAGGTTTTTCCAGGGAAGAGCTAAAGAGCGTGTTCGATTCATCAAGCTATGAGATAAAAATTTACGGCAAAGAACAGATTATTCATTTGCAAAATGAAGTTTGTAACGCCATGGATATTATCCTGGAAGGAAAAGTGGCCGTGCAAAAAATCGATGAAGAAGGCAATGTACTGACCATAAATGTTTTTTCAGCTCCCGACATTATTGGTGCCCATCTCGTATTTTCGAACAATAACATATATCCGATGACAGTGGTTTCAGATGCGGATACGGTGATTTTACGCCTGCCCAAAGAAATGATTATCGAACTGGGCCGTAGCAACCTTGATTTCATGGTGGCCCTGCTGAGGACCATCTCCGACAGGATGTTAATCCTGGCCGATAAGATCAGGACCATTTCCCATAAGAGCATCCGCCAGCAAATTATAGCTTTTTTGACCTACGAGTACCATCTCCAGAAAAGCCAGGTGATAAAGCTGAATTATTCAAAGAAAGAG
>SKMK01000079.1 GCA_007121075.1 Syntrophomonadaceae bacterium | reverse complement strand
TTTACTTTTTGTGACAAAATATATTAATAATTGTTGACAAAAAATAAAACAGCTGGTAATATTATTATGTAAAATTAGAAATATTTGTGCTGTGTTAACAACATAGACATAATTTGTTAGCCTGAGCGATAAGGGCAACCCCGCCGAAAGGTAGGGGGCGCAAAGCCAAGGGTCTAAGGCCATTTGAAAACTGGCTAAGGCAGCTTGGTTGACGAAACGGGTTTATTTGTATCTTATTTTTTAGATACTCACAGCACCAGGGAGGAAAAGGTATAAAAAATGGGAAGATCTGCGTGGCGCCGTAAAAGGCGCAAACGTAAAATTGGCCTGTTGCCAATTATTGCCTCAATAGCCCTCGCTTTGGTTATTGCTTCCGCTGTGGTTTTCTTCACCGACAGCTTTGGATTTGCTTCCTCCATGCGCGGCTTGTTTACTGCCAGCATGGTGGAAGAAACCGATGCGGACGGGATGAAGATCATTGACGGCGACTACACCATTGACTCTCCCGATGAAAGATTGGAAAACACTCATATAAAAGGAAACCTCTACCTTGCTGAAGATATCGGCGACGGCAATGTCGATTTGATAAATGTTACAGTCGACGGGTCGGTCCTGGTCCGGGGCGGCGGTTTGAAGTCCGTTTTCATGCGCGACTGCATCCTTGATGAAGTCAAGGTCAACCGGCCGGACGGCAGGGTCAGGCTGGTTTTTTCAGGGAAAACGGTTGCTGAAAGCGTGGACCTGGAAACCAGCGCCCGCCTGGTGGAAAACCTCTCCGAAAACGGGATTGGGGTCAAAACCGTCCAGGTTATGACCGAAGAAAAGGTGGAGCTGGCCGGCGAATTCGACGCAGTCCTGGTCCTGGTTCGGGAAGCCAATGTAGAGATTGAGAGCGAACTTTTAAACCACCTCACCGTGGCCAATACCGCAAGTGATTCCACCATTTCCTACCCTGACGGCATCTATATTGAAAACCTGCAGTTAGACGGTTCCGCTTACCTGTTTGGCCGGGGCACGGTTAACCAGGCCGTTATTGCAGCTTCGGGCACTTCAGAGCTGGAAGGCCACTTTAACCGGGTCGAGGTTACGGCAGAAGCGGGCTTTTTTGATCTGATCGAAGAATCAAGCTTCCAGGAGCTGATTGTTGCCGGGGGCGCCTTGAACAATGTTTTCAGCCTTTACGACGATGTGACCATCCACCTCCTTGAACTGAATGAAGCGGTGACGGTGGAAGGCAGAGGCGAAATTGAAAAAGTCCTGGTCAATGCGCCGGGCTCGACCATGGAGCAGATCCCCTTAGACATTGAATTTCTCCAGGCCGTGAGTATCATGATCGACGGGCATGAAATTTCTACCCCCGATATGCTTTATGCCTTAAGGGAACACGGCGACCCGGAGTATGTTCCCGGGGAAGTGGCATCAAGCCAGGTCCCCGAACCGGAGCCCGAGCCGAAACCAGACCCGGAACCAAGCTCCACTCCTGCTGAAGACACCGGCGAACCGGAGCCTGAACCGGAGCAGGAAGAAACAGAATCCGAACCAGAACCTGAACCGAAAGAGGCCGGGGATGAAAATGACTCGCCTCCCGGTTTTACACTTGAGATTATGAGCCCCTCTGAAAGTGACGAAATCCTGACCCAGGGTAAGAACCTGCTTTATGTCAGCTTAAATACCGAGCAGCCTGAACACTACCAGGTTTTTCTTGGAGATGAAAAGTTGAACTACCTTGAAGAAGTAAAACAGTTTTACGGCCTGGTCGACAAAGAAGCAGAAATAAGCGAGCTGGAAGCAAAAATTAAAGTTGTTCCTGGCCAGTAAAAAAGCAGAGACTAGAGACCGGTTAAAACATAATCATCAAAGAAGCTGAAGCCTGACTACCGGAGGTGTGCCGGTGTTAAACAAATATAAAATTACAGGTATAGCGCTAATCCTGGCGGTAGCGATCCTGGCCCTGGCGGCGACGCCGGTAATGGCGGCGGTGACCGGTTTTGTGGCCCGGGATGATGACGGTACCTATTACAAGTACCCGTACGACGATCTGCTCGATTCTTATGCCCTTAAAATCCTGGGCGAACCGGGCGGGCTCTATGATGATTATGCTGCTAAAGAAGTTTACGCCCTTAAAGACAGTACAAACGGCTACCTCTGCTATAAGGATGTTTTGGACCGTTTTGCAGAAGCTGTGGCCCTGGGCGAAAAATTTGACCTGAACAGTTATACAGAAAGCGGTGCGGCCAAAAAGGCCGATATCCCTTCCGAGATTAAGTTAGCCCGGCTTAACGACGGGGGAGTGGAATATGATTCCATAACTACAACACCTGAAGATTCCTCCACTGAACCTGACAATCCGCCTCCCGACTTTAATCCGCCCCGGAACAAGACGCCCATCGTGGGCGCAGCCGGGGCAACCGTGGAGCAGGCCCAGAAGTGGGCGAAAAATAATGATGCCCACCAGAGGCTGATTGATATCGCCCCCGAGTACTGGTTTTACGCCGAAAAAACGGGCATCCGCCCGGAAGTGCTTTACGCCCAGGCCGCTTATTCGACCGACTTTGGGCATTACTCAAACGGCGTGCCGCCCGAGTACAACAACTGGGCCGGGATCTTGAAAAAAGATGCCAAGGGCGCCGATGCAGACGGTCATGAACAATTTGACTCTCCCAGGGAAGGGGTCAGGGCCCATTTCAACCATATGATCGCTTACCTGGGCTTAGAGCCGATTGGTGAACCCCACGGCCGCTACCAGGTTGTTGCTGAACAATCATGGGCCGGCACAGTAATCAATGTTGATGATCTGAGCGGTAAATGGACTTCGGGTGAAAATTACCACCTCTATATTTTGAAACTGGTGGACCAGATTATAAATACTGAAATTGAAAAAAGAAGCGAGGAAAAAGACCCGGATCAATCGGGGCCTGAAACAGATGATGATCTTTCCGAGGCAGAATATGTTGCAGTTGACGTCTCTGAGGTCACCGTCCTCCACCTGCGCAGCGGTCCCAGCACCGACCATGACATTTTGGATCGCCTGGTCCGGGGGACAGTGCTCGAAGTAGTCGGCAGTGACGGCAAATGGCTGGAAGTGATCACCCCGAATGGTAAAGAAGGCTGGGTGCACGGAGACTATGTCAGGGCAATTGATTTAACTAAGAACCCTTTCAAGGGCAAGAAGGTGGTAGTTGATCCGGGTCACGGCGGAGTTGATACAGGCGCGATCGGGGCTACCGGCCTCCTGGAGAAAGAAGTTACCCTTGATGTAGGGAAAAGGTTGAAAAAATTGCTCGAAGATGCCGGGGCTGCCGTGGTCATGACCCGCGAAGGCGACCAGTCTACGAGCAACAGGGTCAGGGTGGAAGTGGCTAACGACTCCAAGGCGGATGTTTTTGTCAGCATCCACGCCAACGCCTTTTCCGATCCCGACTCCAACGGAACAGAAACTTTTTACTGCTCTCAGAGTGATAACAGCGATGTTTCCAAGTACCTGGCCCAGCAGCTCCAGCGTGAATTGATAGCGGAACTGGAACTGCGGGACCGGGGTGTAAAAACCAGGAGCTTCTATGTGATCAAGGAAACAGAAATGCCTTCGGCCCTGGTTGAGCTTGCCTTTTTGACCAATAAGGAAGAAGAGGAATTGCTCCGCAAACCGGAAGCCCGGGCCGGATCGGCCGAAGCGCTTTTCCGGGGGCTGGAAGCTTATTTTAGGAAACACAGGTAAATAACGTCTTATCCCGGTAACATATGCCAATTTTAGAAAAAGGAAGGTTGATAATTTTAAAATAAAATAACAAGTTTGCTTGATTTATTAGGATTTAGGGTATAAACTAACTTATAAGAAGAACCAGATTAGATAAAATTTTACACGAAAAAGAAGGATATTTTACAAAAATCTTGAATAAGTTAACGGCTAAGTGTGGTAAAATAGGAAAAAGTGTCTTTATTTATTATGTTAAGTGTATTATAAACTAGATACCGATATCTTACGAGATGGAGGTGAAGCAGGGCGAAAAAGACGGGCAGGAGCATGCGCACTGAAAGCGTTCTTTAGAGAGAGATAAAAGCGCATGAACTTATTTTTAAAAGGGAGAGAAGAATTATGAGCAAGTTAGCCAGGTACGGATTTCTCTTTATCGTATTATTGGTCGGCTTAACGGTTTTGGCATTTGGAACCCAGACAGTTTATGCCACTAATGAATCCGAAGTTGAACTGACATCAGCGGATGCTGATAAAGAGGCAGCCATTGAGGCCGCCGATCGAGCCATTCGCCGGGTCCCGAAAAGTTTTCGGTATTTAGATCCGGTTATTGAAGAAAGTATCACTGAAGCACGGGCTTTGGTTGATACAGCCATGGCAGATTACGGCGCTGAAAGGGCTGATTTCGACGATCTAGACAGGCTCGAAGCAGCGGAATGGCAGAAGGAAAAATCTGAAGCCGTTCAGGCTGCCAGGGACGCCATCGACAAAATCCCCCCACCAGCCCAAATCACCGAAGAACACAGGCCAATCATTGAAGAAGCGCGCCGCTTGACCGATATTGCCATGGAGGATTACGGCGCTACCCGCCTGGATCTGTGCTGGCGTTACCAGGCTTTAGTTGACGCAGAAGACAGGCTTGATGATGTTGTGGAGCCAGATCCAGATCCGGCGCCGGATCCAGACCCGGATCCAGACCCGGATCCGCTGCCGCCGACCGGGGCCATAACCACAACCATCGTATCCGGTCTCCTTTTGACGGGCGCAGGCCTGCTGTTTTTAGGTAAACGTAAGAACCGTTTTTAAACAAAAGCAGTTAAGCTGTTCGGATCAGGATAATGAGGCTTAAATAGAATATCGCACTGGTTTATTACCGAGTTAAAGGAGGGTAGACTTTTTACCTGATTAATTTAGTTTTAGATACTTTGAATAATAAAGGGGTGTAAATCTAATGAAATTGCTTAAAAAAAGAAAGACACTGTTGATTACTTTAGTAATGTGTGTATCGCTATTACTGTTATTTTCCCAGGCTGCTTTCGCCACCGACGGCGTAAAGCTCAGTGCCAGCAGTGAAAAGGGCGATATTGGCGATGAAGTGACGGTTACAATCAGTATTGAAAACGCGCTTGAGACTGAAGGGGGTCAGTTTGACCTTTCCTTCGATGCGGATATTGTAGAACCGGTGTCTGCCACCAGGGGCGGCTTTGTCCCTGACATTTCGGGCAACCTGTTTGACTACAACCTTGACCTGGCTGATGGCGAGTTAAGAGTAGTTTGGGTTACCGCCGCAGGGGCAACCGATGATTCCGGAACGGTTGGCTACATAACCTTTGAGGTTCTTGATGAAGGAGAGACCGACCTTACCTTCAGCAATATCGTCATTTCGCCTGATGATGTGGATGTGGCCGATCCTGCCCCCGGAAGCATCGAATTCGAAGAAGTAGATGAACTTCAGGATGCAATTGATGCCGCCAATCAGGCCATTGCCGATCTGCCCGACCCTGATGACATTACCCTTGCCGATACAGATGATGTGGTGGATGCCCGGACCCTGGTGAATGCAGCCAAGGAACTCGGTGCCGAAGACGATGATTTCGAGGACCTCCAGAAACTCGAAGACGCCGAAGAAAAAATAGCCAAGCTTCAAGCAATCAAGGCTGCAGACGATGCCATCTTAGCTCTTCCCTCGGTCGATATCCTGACCCTTGATGACAAGCCCGATGTTGTGGCTGCAAGGGCCCTGGTCGACAAGGCCAAGACCGAGCACGGTGCTGAAGATGATGACTTTACCTACCTGGAGAGGTTGAGAGCATCCGAGAACCGGATCAAGGAACTGGAAGGCCTGGTGCCGACTCCTCCGACCGGTGGTATAAGTTATCTGCTGCCTCTGGGGTTGATGATTGTCCTGGCTGGACTGTTTTTCTTTGTGAAGCGCAGCCGCCCGGCCTCGAGGTAAGCGGCAAGTTAAACAGAACTGGAATTGATGCGGCGGTGATTTAAAAATCGCCGCCGCACCCATCATAACTGGATTAACGGAAATAAATACAGCAAAAACTGGAATAACAACTATCCCGGGTAAGAGGTTTGTGACAACTATGACCATGAAAAGGGAAGCAGGGTTTTTAAAAACCCTGCTGGCGATAACTTTACTTCTCCTTCTGGTAGCCGGAACTGTCCAGGCTGCAGAGGGGATAAAGCTTTTTGCCAGTGAAGAAAAAGAAGTCAGCGGCGAAAAGGTAACTGTGACCATCAGCGCTGAAAATGCCGCCGGTTCAGAAGGCGGGCAGTTTATACTTAACTTCGATCCCGTCCTGGTCAAACCGGTAGCGTCGGAATCAGGCGAACTGGTAACAGAAGCTGCCAGCGGCATGCACATGGTAAACCGGGAATACGGCGAAGGCCAGATGATGTTTATGTGGGTTACCGCCGCTGCCGACACTGCAGATGAAGGAGTAATTTGCACGGTCGAGTTTGAGCTTTTAAACGAAGGCGAAACATCGCTTGAGTTTGAAGACCTGATCATATCTCCCGACGAAATTAAACCGGCCGAACCGGTCTCAGGCCGGATCATCGTCGGAGAAGCGGAGGTGG
>SKMK01000082.1 GCA_007121075.1 Syntrophomonadaceae bacterium | reverse complement strand
GTTTTTAACCCAGCCGGACAACCCTAATTCACAGGCCTTGTCCCGTGTAAAAGATCTAAAATAGACTCCCTGGACTTTGCCATAAATTTTAAGATGAAGTCGTTTCATATCAGCTTGCACCTCTTATTTTCAATTTATATACTAATAGGGTATAGTCAAATTAAACCATACCAAACTTCACTTTAGCGTTCGGCTTTTTTTGAGCCAATGTAACGTCCTGTGTTGATTTGTAAAAAGGAGGCCTCTAAGTTGGAAAATAATAAGCAAACATCATTACTATCACATATTATCTCTATATTAGTTTTGCCATTTAATGTAACGGTAATCGTGCCTACATTACTGTTATATTTTTTACAATATAATTGGGGATGGGGCATAGCTGAACCATTCTTTTTTTTAATACTTTTAGCGGGACTTTTATTACTGGGCGCAGGGCTAATGCTTTTAATATTATCGATTTTACAATTTGCAAAAAAGGGGAAAGGTACTTTGGCGCCATGGGATCCACCCAAAAAATTGGTAGTTGATGGACCATACAGGTATACACGTAATCCCATGATTAGTGGTGTAGTTTTAATTTTGATGGGGCAAGTTTTAATATTTGGTTCCATTCCTCTGCTTGTGTGGTTTACTTATTTTACACTTGTACAATACATCTATTTTATTAAGAGAGAAGAACCTCACCTTGAAAAAGTGTTTGGCGAAGATTATATAGAGTATAAAAAGAATGTGCCTAGATTATTACCCAGAAGAACGCCATGGAAACCAAAAAAAGGCTGGTCCATCAACCACAGTAAGACACCATAGGTGGAAATGCTATAGCTTAGAAAGGAGTCAGGCCTGAAAAATTCAAGGATTATTATCTGGTATAAGCGAAACTTAAAGCAGATAAAGTTAGCCTGAGAAGTTTTGAGAATAAGTTGGTTTAACCTCTGGGGTGGTTGAGTTGAAAACAAGAGGCAGTGAGTTGTTGTTTAATACTATAGCTCCGATCTATGGGTTATTCTTCAACTATCAAAGAAAAAAATACGCAGAAGCTCTGGAAGACCTGGAAAGTGAGCTTGATCTGAAAAGCTTCAAAACGATTCTCGATGTCGGCTGCGGAACCGGGGCCCTGTGTTCGGTTTTAAGTGAAAAGGGGTTGAAGGTTACGGGCATCGACCCGGCGGAAAAAATGCTGAATTTTGCCATGAAAAGACCTGAAAACCAGGCCGTCCGTTTCCTAAAGGCAAATGTTCTTGAGGGACTGCCCTTTGAGAATAAGTCCTTTGATGCTTCCATATCTTCTTATGTTGCCCACGGCCTGCAGCCCCATGAGAGACAAAAGATGTATGCCGAAATGAGCAGGGTAACCGCCTCCAAAGTCATCATTTACGACTATAACCAAAACCGTTCGCCACTGATTTCATTTGTCGAATGGCTGGAAAGAGGAGACTATTTCCGCTTTATCAGAAATGCTGAAACCGAGATGGAAGACTGCATTTTTGAACTGAAGGAGTGCTTCTTAGATGTCAAAGTCATTAATGTCGACGTCCAGGCAGCCTTGTATATTTGCATTCCAAACTAAGCAAGGTCTAACGAAGGAACTAATTTATGAAGCTGGAAAACAATATAACTGATACGGCATTAATTTTTGAAGGTGGCGGGATGAGGGCCAGCTACACCTCGGGTTTCGCCCATACCCTGCTCGAAAACAGCCTCTATTTCGATTATGTTGCCGGGATCTCTGCGGGGGCCAGTAACAGCGTCAACTATTTGGCCAGGGATACCAGACGGCCCAAAAAGTCCTTTGTTGACCTGGTGCTTGAACCTGAATTTGGCGGCTGGTGGTCATTAAGGATGGCTATAACAAATTTTTTGTTGTTTTAAGCCGCCCGCTTAAAAGTACCTCCAAGCCAGCAGGTACCCAGGTTGAGGCTGGTCGCCTTGAGGATAATCTTTTCCATACAGTAGCCCAGGTCTTCTAAGGCGCCGGGTGCGTCTTTTACCGCACCCAAGATATAAAGGCGGGTGTCCTTAATGAAGCCGTATTTGCCAAGGCCCCGCAGTTCTTTTTTATCCAGTGGCTCCAGATCGAGCATTTTAAAGCGCGGTTTTGTGCCAAAGGGGCCGGTTCCCGCGTTTGCCATGTAGTATTCAAGGTCACGGCGATGTGATTCCACTACCGGGCGGCTGGAATAACTGCGCACTGAGGTCCGTTCTTTAACCGCCTCAAAAACATTAAATTCTTCCATCTTTGAGTTTTCTTGCATAGAGTATTCTCTCATTGATTTCACTCTCCTTATTTCATCGTCCAATTATAACAAAACCTGGTGGTTTATAAAATTCTGCCCGATCCCACGGGGATTTGTTCAGTGAAAGCTATATAATATAAAGGTATTTTAAGTTTGTTGTGGAATTAAAGATATATATTATCATGCCAATGTTTACAGCAGCGAGGCAGCTTTGATACATTTACTTATACAAACTTGACAGTTTTAGTTCAATAGTAAAACGGGGGAAGGGGGAACTAGAGTGAGAATAGTGTTTATAGTATTAATGGTTCTTTTAGCCATTGCTGTCGTTGCGGTGGCTGTGGCTAACCAGGAAATTGTCATTGTTGATTATCTCTTTGGCCAGGTGGAGCTAACATTATTTACAGTGATGCTGGGTTCTGCTCTCGCTGGAGTGCTGATTATGGTGTTTTTTAACATCTATCGCAGTATCCATAACTATTTGAAATCAGGCAGCGAGCGTGCCCTGAAAAAGGAGTTACAGCAGCGAATTAAATATTTGGAAAGCGAAAATAAAAAGTTGGAAGAAGAGTTGGCCAGGCTTCAGAAGGAACGCGAAAATGCTGCTGAGAAAGCTAGAAAAGAGCTTGAAGCTGAAAAAAATAAATTAGAAGAAGAGCTGGGGAGGCAGAGAAAAGAACGTGAAGAGACTGCTTCCAGGGAACAGGCTGAATTACAGGCCGAAAAGGAAAAGTTGGAAGAAGAGCTGAGAAAACAGCAGAAAGAACAGGGCAGTCCAGAGGAACAGGATGATACTGAGTTCCCACCAAAGAAAGGGTTCTGGGATTTTCTTAAAAAAAAGTAGCAGTTGCTATTATTAGCAGGCAAAACTTTACACGGGATGGCAAGGTTTACTATCAATTCGGTACTGGCTGGGGTGCTATGCCCGGCTAATTATGCTCCTATAAATCACTTATCAATAGAAAAAGTAAGAACTGCTATAACTTCTTCTTCCTCCAGTTCTTCAGCTGCGGGTTGCAAGTTCAGGGTGATAATAACGAAGAGGCCATCCCCAGGGATCCTGCACCTTCACCCCCGTGGTAAACTGCTTTATTCCCTGTACCCAGTTCATCTATAAAATAGCCCAACCCGACACCGTCTGGCCCAAGGGCATAAAAATCAGCCGGCAACAATACATATTAACTTTTTAATTCTATAGCTTTCGCTACCCTCCTACGGTGGCCTCATTTATCTCTTAGTCCGTACAATATCAAAATTCTATACCAGGTAATTATTTCCATTCTGAGGGGAATTTTGGTTGCTTTATTGACCTGATCCTGTTTATGGTAGAATAAAAGCAGCGGAAACTATGAAAAAAGAAAGCGGCTGATTATTCAATGGGATTTTATTCAGAGAAACAACTCGAGGTAGCGCAGGAAGCGGCCCGTCGGGCAGGCCGGTTAATTATGGATCAACAGGGCAGGGCTTCCATTTCAGAAAAGGGTGTCAACAACCTGGTTACAGAAGCCGATCTGGCGGCGCAGGAGACAATTATTGAGATGATCGGAACTCATTTTCCGGACCAGAGCATAATTGCCGAGGAACAGGATCTGGAGGTAAAAAGCAGGGCACCTGAGCAGTGGATCATCGACCCTTTAGATGGAACCAACAACTATGCGCATAATATTCCCCACTTCAGCATTTCCATCGCCTTTGCTCGCTCCGGCCGGGTGGAAGCCGGAGTTGTGTTTGACCCGGGGCGGGACGAGATGTTTACAGCTGTGCGTGGTAAAGGGGCTTATTTGAACGGAAAGCAGATTGGTGCTTCACGGGCCCGATCTTTGAAGGAGGCTGTTGTTGCCACGGGGTTTTATTATGACCGCGGCCTGATCATGCGTAAAACCCTGCACAGCATTGAGAAGCTATTTGAGGCCAATATCCATGGCATCCGCCGCTTCGGTACGGCCTCTCTTGATTTGTGCTGGGTGGCCTGCGGCCGCTTCGATGCCTATTTTGAATATACCCTTTCGGTGTGGGATTTTGCGGCCGGGATGCTGATCCTGGAAGAAGCCGGCGGGCGCTGCACAGACCAGGAAGGAAAGGAACTTGATTTGAGCAGCGGCGGGATTGCCGTTTCAAACGGCAATTTCCACGATCAGTTTTTGGCCGTAATCGGCTGGAGCGGCGATAGTACCTAATGCAGGGGCAAAATTTACAAGTTGAAAAAGAAACATTATCTCGGGACAGAAATTGAAACGGTCCAGGCATCCTAAAGCAGCCGCTTAATCCCGGTTGTTTTCCTCGTTGCCGTCTTGATCATCATCTTCATCCAGGCCTGCTTCAATGTCTTCAGCTTCTTCCGCCTCTTCATTATCGTCGGCATTTATTTCTTCCTCGTCACGGCCTTTTTCCCTTTCTTCTTCCTTACGCTTGCGTTCCTGTTCTTCTATGTATTCCGGGCTGTCTTCCAGTACTATCGGTGGCCAGGGATCAACGTCCACCCCGAAGGCTTCTTTGATAATGTTGACCCGTTCTTCTTGATCGAGGACCTGGTAATATATGCCATCTTTTGATTGGCCGCTGCCGGGGAGAGTGTAAAAGTGGATGCTTTCGTTTTCCATATCCAGGTCTCTGCCAAAATAGGCCAGAGAGGCAATCTGGGTATAGGTTAGATCGGTTTCCACGTAATCTTTGTAGATCCGATAAGTGGCGGGGAGGTCGGTTATTTTGCCTTCTTCTCTCAGGTAAAGGAAAGTTTCCTGCATCAGTTCCATCTGCCGGTCCATACGTCCTTCATCCTGGCCGGTCTCGGGATCCCGGTACTGGAGGTAGCGGAGATAGGTTTCCCCGTCCATAACTTGTGGCCCTTCGGGCACCAGGACCTCACCAACATTCCAGTGCCGGTCATAGAGGGTTTCTTCCACTTCAAAATAAATCCCGCCCACGGCATCTACCAGGGCGATCACCGAATACATGTCCACCGAGACGTAGTAGTGCAGAGGGATGTCACCGAGGGCTTTGCTTAACGTATTCAAGGTAAACTCGATCCCATCAGCTTCGCGATCGTCACTGCTGCCGTAGTAGTAACCGTAAAAGAAAGAGTGGTTGATCTTGTCATGCATTCCGCCCATGCTGTAAATAGGCACATAGGAATCTCGGGGGATGCGGACAACAGATACTTCTTCCGTTTCAAAGTTGATCGAGAAAACAGCCAGCATGTCCGGGCGGAAGAGGTACTCGCCGTGCCTCCATTCCCGGTCCCACCCCCGGTCAAAACCAAGCAGGGCAATATTAACAGTATGCTCGGGGAAGGCGTCGGTGACGTCGTACTCCTTTTCGAATGAAACTTCGTCAAGAAGAATGCGCTGCGGCTCCTGGACGTCGGTATAGATGGTATAAGCATATGTGCCGGCCCCGGCCAGGCCTAAAATTAGCAGGCCGGTTATGGTGAGGAGCACTTTTTTCAGTCGGCTCATCCTTTTTTTAGGTTTGGGCCCTTTCATGTCACCATCCAGTTCTTCTACCCAGTCCGGAGATTGCACTTCTTTATACTGGCCGGAAGAATCGGGTTGGTCCTGTTGTTCCGGATCTTCTGAACTGGAATATTCCTCATTATGATCATTACGCTCATCATAGAACATAGTATCACCACCGTTTTTACAGATCCTTTTTTACTTGTGTATATAATAACATACAGATCATTTTTTTCACCCATCGGCTATATATTCATTATATCATCATCTGGGCAGGAGCTGTTCCTTTTGGAAAGCCGGCGGCAGTTCCTGGCAAGCAGAATCTATCTGGTAAAACAGGGTTTTCGAAAATATCGCCATTAAGGTGAAAAGATTTAAATTGGTAGTGTATAATCAATAAAAGTGCTAATATAAAAAAGAAGCACAATATTTACGGTTTTGGACCGGGACCCTTGAGTATTAATTAGAGTTCAAGCTTAAGGAGACAATGATCCAAAATGGGCGGAGAGAAAAGATACCATCCAAGAAGCAGTATCCCCTGGGTAGGCGGCAGGTACAGAGGGGAATTAAAGGGCGATCTGCCGCACGGTCAGGGGATGCTCATTTTGCCCAGCGGCACCAATTACGAGGGCGAATGGAAAGAGGGCAAACCCCATGGCAGGGGCAGGATCAGTTTCCCGGATGGAGCGATTTATGAAGGAGAGCTTTACCGGGGCAAGAGACACGGTTACGGCAAATATTACATGCCTAAAGGGACTGTGTTAACCGGGTTATGGGAAAAGGGAAGCCTGGTAAAGCTGCTGGGGGAAGACGAAGAAAGTAGCCCTTATTTGATCCGTCAAAAGAAAAGGGAAGTAATCAGCGCCAATAAGCTTACTTTCATGTATAAGAGGGGCAACGGAGTTTTTGATCTTGATTTTGCTGTTGATAACGGCGAAGTTTTCGGTTTTCTCGGGCCAAACGGGGCCGGTAAGACTACAACGATCAGGAACCTGCTGGGATTTGTCAAACCGGACCGGGGCGGGTGCAGCGTGGCCGGATTGGACTGCTGGAAAGATGCGTCTAAGATCCAGAAGCAGCTCGGGTACCTGCCCGGGGAAATGGCATTTTTTGAAGAAATGACCGGAACCCAGTTTTTAAATTTGCTTACTGCTATGCGCGGCGGATGTAAAAAGGTGCGCCGTAATGCTTTGCTGGAGCGTTTTGAACTGGATCCCTCCCCAAAAATCCGTCGCATGTCCAAGGGCACGAAGCAGAAGATGGGGTTGGTGACTGCTTTTATGCACGATCCGGGGATATATATACTTGATGAGCCCACCAGCGGCCTTGATCCCCTGATGCAAAATGTTTTTGTTGAACTGATCCGGGAAGAACGGGAACGGGGCAAGACAATCTTGATGTCTTCCCATAACTTCGAAGAAACCTACCGCACCTGTGACCGGGCCGGGATCATCCGGGAGGGTCGGCTGGTTGCCGTGCAGGATGTGCATTCCTTGAAATCTTCGCAGCGTAAAGCCTACCTGGTAACCCTGGGATCGCCTTCAGATTTGGAATACCTGAGGGCGGCCGGCCTGGAACTGGGAAGGGTTAATAAACATACGGTGGAGGTTTTTGTTTCTGGCAACTATGACCAGTTTATCCAGGCCCTGGCTGAATGCGAAGTGCTTGGCCTTGATGTGGTTAACCAGACCCTGGAACAGGTATTTATGAAATATTACGGGCGGGAGGCGGCTCTAGAGTGAATCCACCTTTATTTAAAGCTACCGCAAAATCGAACTGGGCCATTTTTGTCATTTTTCTCGCCATTTTGCTGATGTATATGTCGATTATGATCTCTATGTTCGATCCGGACGATATCGAGGCCATAATCGAAATGTATGAAACCCTGCCCCAGGGGATGCTTGATGCCTTTGGGTTTGACGCCCCGGTTACCGATATGGCAAGCTTCATCGCCCTTTATTTTTACGGATTCCTGGTTTTGATGTTTCCCATGATCTATTGTATCATTTTAGCCAACCGCCTGGTAGCGGCCCATGTGGACCGGGGCTCCATGGCTTATCTTCTGACCACACCGAACAGCAGGGTAAAAATTGCCTTTACCCAGGCAGTGTATTTGGTATTAAGCGTAGCCTTTCTGCTCGGCCTGACCTCGGCAGCAGGGGTTGCTGTAGCAGAGGCCATGTTCCCCGGTGAAATGGACATCCCTATCTTCTTGAGCCTGAACCTGGTAACAATTTTGATGACCATAGCGGTAAGTTCGATTTGCTTTTTCTTTTCCTGCCTGTTTAGTGAAGTTAAATATTCAATTGCTTTTGGGGGCGGGGTGCCGGTCTTTTTCTTCGTGATCAACATGCTCAGAAATATTGGTGGAAACTATGACTGGCTGCAATATCTTACTATTTATTCCCAGTTTAATCCCCATCAAATCGTATCCGGGGAAGAACCTGTGCTCCAGGTTTGCTTGATCTTTGCCGGTATTGCCCTGGTGCTGTTCAGCGCCGGAATCGCCATTTTTAGCAGGCGTAATTTGCACCTGTAATACAATTTATTTGTGATGATTACGAGCCGATTTATAATAACTATTGGTTAATGAAAGTTGCCGATCAACTCGAGGCTGTGATATTTAATTAAAATACTATTTTATTTTTTTGTAGGGCTTTGATATCAGCAGGCGAAGAGAAACTACTGTAACAGAAAAGCGGTGAGAGAAATGCCTTTGAGCAGAGTTAAAGAAAATCTAATAGAACTGGGCAGCCTGGGCCGGAAAGATGGAGCCAGGGTTGAAAGTTATGAACAGCTTGATACGGATAAAGGGCTCTGGCGACTGGAGGGCAATGAGCTTAGTAAAGCCTCCAAAGATTACCTGGTGGAAACGATGGAAGAAGCAGGCCTTGAGATCCGTTTCGACCGGGCCGGTAATATCTTCGGCCGCAAAGAGGGTACAGACCCCGGCAGGAAAGCGGTAATGTCCGGTTCACATCTTGATTCGGTTAAAAACGGGGGTCAGTTTGACGGGCCGCTTGGCGTGATCGGGGCCCTGGAAGCAGTTCGCGTTATAAATGAGGAGGGGTTCGAGCACAGCCGCCCCATTGAAGTGGCTGTGTTTGTCGGTGAAGAAGGTTCCGCTTTCGAGAGGGGCCTGATTGGTAGTGAAGTATTAACCGGCGCTATCAGTTACGATGAGGTGTTGAATCTGGCAAACAGCGACGGGGAGCTGCTGAAAAATGTGCTCGGCGATTACCGGGGGGAGTTTTTAATGGACTTAGGCGGGGTGGAATACTTTGTGGAACTGCACCCCGAGCAGGGCCCCGTGCTTGATACAGAGGGAATTCCGGTCGGCATTGTGGAAAGCATAACCGGCTTGTACTGGCTGAGGGTGGTGATCGAAGGCGAAGAAAACCATGCCGGGACCACGCCGATGAAAATGAGAAAAGATGCACTGGTTAAAGCGGCAGAAATTGTTTCCTTCGTTCATGAGAAGGCCCTGGATATGGCCGAGAAAACAAATGGCTCGTTTGTGGCCACGGTGGGCAGGCTTGAAGTCCATCCTTCGGCTACCAACATCATCCCCGGCCGGGTTGAGCTGGGAATTGACATCAGGGATGTTAACCAGGGCAATATTGATGTTTTCAAGGCGGCGGTAACTGATAAAGTGGCCGAAGTGAGCCGGGTGCCGGGCATGAAGGCAAAGGCGCAGGTTTTGGTTGACAAGCCGCCCTGCCTGTGTTCAGGAGAAGTGATCGAGGCCATCGAGCGGGCGGTCCGGGAACTGGGCCTGGAAGCCAGAAAAATGAGTAGCGGCGCCGCCCATGATGCCCAGAACCTGGCCGGGAAGGTTAAAACGGCCATGATCTTTGTGCAGAGTGCAAACGGGATCAGTCATTCGCCCCGGGAATGGACCTCGTGGGAAGATGTCGAAACAGGAGTGAATGTATTAACCAGGGTTATTAAAGACCTGTCCGGATAGAGCAGATAATTATTTAAGCGGTTGTTTGAGAGGCCTCCGTTATTTGACAAGCCGCTTTACTTTACTATATATTTACTGGTAAACAGGTTGCAAATTATGGTTGTGACCATTATGATTATTACTGCAGGTTAAAGGGGAGTAGCCATCACCCCCCGGGTGCAGGTGGAATCAACATCCTGGCTTCGCAGCAAGCCTGGTTCCACCGTTGATTGGGTTGAGTACAGTCAACTGGCGAGACTTTTAACGCGGGTTCAGGCCGTGTTAAAGTCTCGCTTTTTCGTACCGGCGTCCTGTAAAAATGAAAAGCTTAAAAACAAAAGGATCGGGGCATATTGACATGGCCATTTTGTTTGGAGCATTTGTAATGATTTTTTTAGCCGAAATGGGCGACAAGTCCCAGGTCATGGCTTTTTGCCTGGCCAGCTGTTACCGGGCCCGGGCCATCCTGGGGGCTGTATTTGTCGCCACCCTGGCCAACAACGGCGCGGCCATCTATATTGGGACGTTCTTTGGCGAGCTGTTGAACATGGATGTTGTCAGGATCATCTCCGGCCTGGTTTTTCTTGGTTTTGGAGTCTGGACCCTGCTGGAAAAAAGGAACGGGACAGAGCCGGTCGCGGTTAAAGAAAACCTGGGTTCTTTTTTGACCCTGGTTTCTTTGTTCACGCTGGCTGAAATGGGCGATAAAACCCAAATTGCTTCAGCGGTATATGCCGCCACCTACAAGGAACCCCTGTTGACCCTGGCCGGGGTAATGGCCGGTATGCTTTTAGCCGATGCCCTTGGGATTTACCTGGGCGTGCGCTTGCGTGACATTATCTCCCTGGACAAATTAAAAATCGGTTCCAGCCTGGTTTTTTTTACCCTGGGAACAATCAACCTGGCCTCATCCGCACTGGTTCCTTCAGCCGCCCTGGTGCTTGTGGTTATATTTTTAGGCCTGGTGGCAATGCTTTATCTAAACAGGCAAAATTACTTTAAGCGCAATTAACAAGGGGACCGGTATAAGAAGGTTTTTGAGCTTTGCTGGGCGAATCAATTTCAATACAACATGGCGGCATTTTAAACCGTAACAGGGGGGAGTATAATGACCTGTAAAGAGGGTAACTTTAACTTTAAAGATAAAACGGTGGTTGTTACCGGCAGCAGCAGAGGGCTGGGCAAAGAAATTGCCCTGGCTTTTTCAAAAGCGGGAGCCAACCTGGTCCTGGGCAGCCGGAGCCTGGATCAGCTGCACCGTGTAGCTGAAGAGATCAAGAAAGAAGGCGGCAGGGCCCTGCCGCTTGAAGTCGATGTCACTGACAGGGAAAGCGTGAAAGCTTTTGCGGACAAGGCCTGGGAAGAGTTTGGCCGGGTTGATGTCTTAATTAACAACGCCGGGGTAATTTATCGGGCTCCGGCAACCGAACTTTCGGAAGAACAGTGGGATGAGACCATTGATATCAATTTGAAGGGCACTTTTTTATGCTCCCAGGCGGTGGGTCAAAAAATGGTCGAAACTGGTTCCGGGAAAATCATTAGCATAGCTTCCGACAAGGCTTTCGTCGGGTATCCAGGCCGGGCTGCCTACTGTGCCAGCAAGGGCGGGATCGTGATGTTGACCAAGGCTTTGGCCGTGGAGTGGGCTCCCTACAACGTGCATGTCAATGCCGTGGCGCCCACCTACGTGGAAACGGAGATGACCCGGGATATTTTAAACGACCCGGAAAATTACCGGGAGATAACCAGGGCCATCCCCATGAACCGGGTCAGCAAACCCCATGAGCTGTTCGGGGCGATAATGCTGCTTGCTTCAGATGCTTCATCGTTTATCACCGGGCATATCCTTATGGTGGATGGCGGCTTGACCGCCTGGTAGAAAGCCCGGTGACAAGGAGGATTATAAATGCTTTCTGATCGGCTTGAGCACTTGAAAGATATGTTCCTGGATAGCGATCCACAGGTTTACGCAGAAAGGGCCCTGCTGGTGACACAGGCCTACCGGGATACAGAGGGCGAGCACCCTGCCCTGCGGAGGGCAGAGGCCCTTAACAGGATCTTGCGGAAAGGAACAATTTTAATCCGGGAGGGTGAGCTGATCATCGGTTCCAAGGCTCCCACCCCGAAGGGGTCGCCCCTGTACCCGGAATTTAATACCCGCTGGATAGAAGAGGAGTTGGACACCCTCTATGAGCGGGACGAAACCCCTTTTTATGTTTCCGGTGAAACTAAAGCAGCAATCAAAAAAGATATCCTGCCCTACTGGCGGGGGAAAGCTGTTTACGACCGGATCGTAGAAGCTGCTCCCAAAGAGTGTTTAGAGGCCATGGACGAAGAAGGGCTCCTTTTCCACTATTACCTGAACCGCAGCATCGGCCATATTACGGTTAATTATGAAAAAGTGCTGCGTTCAGGTTTTAGCGGGATTAAAACGGAAATAGAAGCCTCCCTGGCCAGGCTCGATCGTAACAGCTGGGATTACCTGGAGAAGAAGTCTTTTTACGAAGCTTCGCTGAAGGCGGCCGATGCGGCCACTTTATATGCCCGGCGCCATGCCGAGCTGGCCGAAAAAGAGGCGGTAAATTGCGGAGATGCAAACAGGAAAAAAGAGCTCTCCGAGATTGCCCGGGTATGCCGCCGGGTGCCCGAATACCCGGCAGAAAGTTTTCATGAAGCCCTGCAATCGTTCTGGTTTGTCCACCTGGTTTTAAACCTGGAAAGCAATTCGTACGCCATTTCACCGGGCCGGTTTTGCCAGTACATCTACCCCTATCTAAAGCGGGACCTGGATTCAGGGACAATTGACCGGGAGTGGGCCCGGGAACTGCTTTATGCCCTGTGGATCAAGTTTAACGAGCTCACTGTGGTAAAAGAAGGCGGCACGGCCAAAGGCAGCAATACTTATGTCGATTTCCAGAACTTAAACATCGGCGGTTTGACTGCTGAAGGAAAGGACGGCACTAACGAGCTTTCCTTCATGTGCCTGGATGCCCTGGGCGAGCTGCAACTGCCTCAGCCCCAGCTTTCAGTGCTAATTAGCAGGCAGAGCAGCCAGGATTTCCTGCTAAGGGCTGCGGAAGTGATTGCCCTGGGAACGGGGATGCCAGCTGTTTTCAACGATGATGAAAAGGTGATCAGCCTGCTTGACAAGGGCAAATCCCTGGTTGATGCCAGAACCGGGGGCATAAACGGTTGTGTCGAGCCGGCAGCCCAGGGCTGTGATCACATGGCTTCATCGGGATATGTCAACCTGGCCAAGTGCCTGGAACTGGCTTTAAACGGCGGCCGGAGTATGACCACGGATAAAAAATACGGCTCTGAACGGGAATACCGCTTCGAAAGCATGGAAGATATCTGGAAGGCCCTGAGAGAACAAATCGAAAATGCCGTTAACCTGAAACACACCTATGACCAGGTGGCCCGGGTAGCCTTTGCCGAGCACTGCCCGGTAGTGTTTACTTCCCTGGTCATGGATGACTGCATCAAAAAGGGCCGGGATTTTCACCGGGGCGGGGCCCGTTACAACCTGCCAATGATGTGCGGGGTGGGAACCGGGACGGTGACCGATTCCCTATCGGTCCTTTCGAACCTGGTTTTTATGGAAAAAAAGATCGGCTTTGACGAACTCCTGGAAGCTTTAAAAGCCAATTTCAAGAGTTGTGAAGTGCTCAAAGCGATGCTTTTGAACAAGACTCCCCGGTATGGTAATGACATCGAAGAAACAGACCTGCTGGCTGCCCGGCTGGTCCGAGAGTTTCGAAACTCCCTTTCAAAGCTTAAAAATCAAGAAGGCGCCAGCTATGCGGCTAACATGATCCCGACCACCACCCACATCTTTTTTGGCGACCTGACCGGTGCTTCGGTTGATGGCCGCAGTGCCGGAGCCCCGCTTTCAGAGGGGATATCCCCCGTCCAGGGTATGGACCGGCAAGGTCCCACGGCGGTGATCAATTCCCTGGCCAGGATCGATCACGCTTCCTGTGCCGGGACCCTGGTAAACATGAAGTTCAACCCCAGGGCTTTAAGGGGCAGGGAAAACCTGAATAAATTTAGCGCCCTGATCAAAACATATTTTGACCTGGGCGGCCACCACCTCCAGTTCAATGTCATTTCTCGCGAAACTTTGCTTGAAGCCCAGAAGAACCCTGAAAAACACCGGTCCCTGTTGGTGCGGGTGGCCGGCTACAGCGATTATTTTGTCACCCTGAGCAGGGAAGTCCAGGACGAGATCATATCCAGGGCTGAACAGGACTAACGATCGCCAATGAGCTAATTGTCTTTATGCAGCCCTGAATTGGGCAATCCTTCGCTTGCCCGATCAAACAACCACCCTGCAATTCCCTGAGCAAAAGGAACGAAGGTGCGGTAGATGAAATTTCCCGGCTTTGATTCTTCAAAAGAAAACAACGGCCTGTCTGGGAGGCCTTCCAAGAAGTATTTTAACCGGATCAGGAATCTGATCATGCTCCTGATCATGTTTGAAATAGGTTTGAGTACTGCAGAAATTATAGGGCTCAGGTGGCAGGATGTTAACCTGCTTTCCGGACGGCTTAACGTCAGGCGTAAAGCAAGCAGGATGGAAAAAGAATACTTAATTGATAATGATGTTCTGAAGATATTAAAACGGTGGCGTAAGTACCAGTCCCGGAGCGCTTATTTTAAAGCCCTTGAATTCGTTTTTACCGATTATGAAGGAAAACCTCTGTCCCGGTTTTTTGTCTATTCCCTCCTTTTTTTATGGTACATTAATACTTTCTTTCCGGTTAACCTTGTTCCGGATGCTCCTAAAGATTCCGGTTTTTGATTCCTGAAACGGCCCGGTTGAAGAGTTACATCTGCTGATTGGAAAAGTCCGGGAACGTTCAATCCTGGAAGAGATCTATAAAAAAGGGAGGTTGGCGCAGCTTTAAACTTTTGTTTGCTTTTGCTACAATAAGATCACTCGCTGAAAATAGAAATATAGCAGGTCAATCTCAATCATGATCTCTACGTTGGGTGGAAATAGAAAAATTTAGCAAAGGAGATGAGCTTTCATTTCCGGAGAGCAAAAGATTAACCGCCTTATAGCTGCTCTTTCCCGGGCGATTCTGGGAAAGGAGAAAGTCATTAAACAGCTGGTCACCGGTTTGTCTGCGGGAGGCCACATCCTCTTTGAAGATGTGCCGGGAGTTGGAAAGACTACGCTGGTAAAAGCCCTGGCCCGGGCTTCTGGCTGTGTTTTTAGCCGTATTCAGTGTACCCCTGACCTTTTGCCTTCGGACATCAGCGGTGTATCTATCTTTAACCATAAAACCGGAGAATGGTCTTTTAAAAAAGGGCCGGTTTTCACCCAGATTCTTTTAGCCGATGAAATTAACCGCACTTCACCGAAGACTCAATCCGCCCTGCTGGAAGCAATGCAGGAAAAACAAGTTACCGCCGATGGTATAACCTTCAAACTGGATGAGCCTTTTATGGTTATTGCCACCCAGAACCCCCGCGAATACGAGGGCACATTTCCGCTGCCGGAGTCCCAGCTGGACCGCTTTATGATGCGCCTTTCCCTTGGCTATCCGCCGGTTGAAAGCGAAATAGCCCTTTTGAGAGACACACCCGGAGAAGATCTCCTCGAGCGGGTTGAACAGGTTCTGGATTCCAAAGAGCTGCTCGAAATTCAGAGAGAAACCGGACAGATTTATATCAGCGATAGTATACTGGATTACACCACCAGTCTTGTTTCCGCAACGAGAAACCACGAAAAAATTGCTCTCGGGATCAGCCCCCGTGGCAGCCTGCATTTAATAAGGTGCGCTAAAGCATGGGCCTATACTCAGAACAGAGATTATGTATTACCGGATGACGTCCAGGAATTGTTTTTACCTGTTTTCGGACACAGGATTATTTTAAACCAGGCTGTATTTTTTGAAGAGGCAAATAATGAGTCAGTTTTAGATGAGATTCTAAACCGGGTCCGGGTGCCCGGGAATATCGGTGAAAGATAAATGGAGGTAAGTAACACGCAGCTTAAGTTAGCCCAAAAATATTACTGGGTTTGGTTAATGGTGCTTTTTGGATTGGCTCTTTTTACCGGGGTGCCAATTTTATGGATCGCTTTTTGGTTCTTTTTACTCTGGACTTTATGTTCACTGGCCTGGATTCTTCATATATCTAGTAGAATTGATTTTATCCTGGATATCGAGCCAATGCAAACGTCCAGGAATGAATATATTAAGCTGAACATAAGGGTTATTAACGATTCTTTATTGCCTCTTCCGCACAGCGAGTTTTTTATAGAAGGGTTGGACGAAAAAAGCTTTGACAGCAGGTCCGAGCTATACAACCTCGGACAGGTGCTGCCGCAGCGGAACAATGAAGATAAAATTGAATTTGATGATAATTTCCCCCTGGGTTCGTGGAAGGTTAATTATAAGTTAAAGTGCCTCAGGAGAGGTTCACATTCTATCGGGCCGTTCCGGGTCCGTCTGCAAACCCTTTTTGGCGCTCTTGCTGTGGAGAAAAGTTTTGCCGGCGGCAGAAACATTGTCGTTTATCCCCGCATGATCCCCTTTGCAGGCCAGTATCATGTTGAAAGTGTCGAGCCTTACGGAGCCAGGAGAAATATTTTTTACAACCCCTTCAATCAGCTTGATCATACTGAAAGCTATGATTTGAGGCCTTTTATACCGGGCGATCCTTTTAAGTTGATAAACTGGAAGGTCTCAGCCAGGCAGGGAGGAATATATGTCAGACGCCCGGATGTTACCAGCCAGGCCAAGCTGGTGATCGGTCTGGAGTTTTGCCGGGACTATTACTCCTCAGTTTTTGAACAAGACCTGGCCCTGGAGAAGGTAATGTCGCTGGCAACGCACCTGCTCTTAAAAAATTTCCAGGTAGGATTTTTAAGTTACGATGACAGGCCGCGTTACCTGCCCCCGGCCAAGGGAGAAAAGCAGTTTTTCCTGATCAGGAAACTTTTTTCGGACCTGAAATCGAATTGCCTAGGAACGCTTCTTGAACACGTCTATCATAATCGCTGGGCGACAACTGACCGGCTTGTATGGATTTTGCCCAACCTGGATTTACGTTACCTGGCCGGGCTCGACTATATCAGGAAACCCGGACAAATGATTTCGCTTATGGTTACCGATGAGCACCTGAACCTTGAATACGTCAAAGCCCTGAGCCAATTTTACCTCTGGCAGCTGGTGTTTAAGAATAACCGGGTCTCAGCAAGGCGGGTGGAGACATCATGGCTTTAAAAAGGTTGTGGGGCCTGGAAGTATGGCTGCTGATTACCATGGCGGTTTACATGATGTTTTCCGCAAACAGGTATGAGGAACATGCCCCGCACTGGGGCCTGTGGGTAGCTGCCGGACTGCTGGCAGTTTTTACTGTGGCCCGGCCTAAAATAATCGGGATCAAGCTGCTTTCAGGGGTAGCAATCTGGGCTTTGCTGGTGCACGGGTTCGAGCTGTTCGAGTTAGGGCCGCTTGTTTTTGCAACCCGGCTGGCAGGAGAGCTGCAGCAGTGGTTCCAAGATCCATACCCGGCCGGTCTGCTGCTGGCATGGACTGCTACTTCTCTCGGAGTTTTCCTGCTGGTCTATTTCCAATTTCTAATGATCTCAAAAGGAAGAAATATAGCTCCCACCATTATTCTCGGCCTGGCGGCCTATACCTTGATGTGGTATTATCGTTTTCCGGATGCAGAACAGGGACTGTTCGTATTTCTTACCCTGGCTTTTCCGACCGCTTCTTTCCTTTATATCCGCAATCAAAGCAGTTTAGATCGCAGATGGTACAAGGCGGGTATTTTAGTTCTGGCAGTGCTGTCTGCTCTCCTGGTGTTAATCATGCCCCGGGACATTGATCGTCTCGATGTACCGGAAGTTTTAAGGGTTTTCACCGACCCTCATGCTGGAGAAAGTTATGATCCGGACGGAGAAGATATCGGGTTTGCAAGAGATGCCCGAGATCGGCGAACAGGGTATGCTCCCGGAAGTGAACTCGGAGGCGGCCTGACTGAATCCCATGAAAGGGTTATAACTATTGAGCTTTTGGAAGGGACCCTGCCATCGTCGTTGTACCTTCGCGGGCGAGCCATGGACTATTATACTGGCCATTCATGGGAAAAGCGGGCAGCGGAACCGGCAGCCGATCTCGATTCCGCTTTCGAACATGTTCAAGTTTATGAAAGCGATTTAAAAATGCGGGTTTCCTACCTTGAACCGGAAGGGGACCTGTTTGGCCTTTTCCCTACCACGGCCATCGAAATAAAAAAATACGCGGCAGACAACCCGGAAGAAGGGCCCTATACCGTGGATTCTTTTGGCAATATCGAAGCTTTCCGACTGGAATTTGCAGGGCAGTACTATTTATCCGGAAAAGCGATTACCTCAATTGATTTGGAAGACCTGGAAAAGCAAACGGAACTTGAGAAAGGGGCAGGGAAACTGCTTCCTTTCCTGCAGGTCCCGGATGATCTGCCGGAAAGGGTCGAGGAACTGGCTCTGAATATTACCTCTGAAGCCGGCAGTGAAACAGAAAAAGCGGAACTGATTGAAAAGTATTTAAGGATGATCCCCTATACCAGGAATACCCCGGAACCGCCACAGGGAGTTGATTTTGTAGATCACTTCTTGTTCGAACTGCAGGAAGGTTACTGCTCCTACTATGCTACGGCTATGGTTATACTACTGAGATTAAACGAAGTACCGGCCCGTTATGTTGAAGGTTACCGGGCCAGCTTTTATACGGAGGAAGAATTGACCCGGTTTCACCCGGAAGATCCTATCACTCAGCAGGTGCCCCGGAGCATGGAGGTCAGGAAGAGCAATGCCCATGCCTGGGTGGAAGTTTTCCTCCCGAAATATGGATGGGTAGCTTTTGAACCTACCGGACCGTATAGGGTCCCAGCAGGCAGAAGTGAGGTGGAGACGGAAGAAGCCGATCGAGGAGAAGAGGACGCTGCGGCCGTGGCAGTTCCGGGTGATGAAACAAAAGGCTGGTTAATCTCTTTTTATGTCGGGCTGATCCTGTTTGCCGGCCTGACTGCCGGCATTTTAACTTTCTCATATATTAAATTATCCCGGGTCAATCATCCCGGAGATCTCTATGCCCGGGTAGTAAAAGTCAGGGCTGCATTTAAGCACCTGCCGGAACCGGGGGAAACTCCCGGGCGGATAACAGCCCAGCTTAAAGAGGAGATTCCCGGCCTGGCTGAAGAATATGAAGCGATGACAGTACACTACCAGGACATGTGCTATTCAGGTAAAAAAGGAGAGCCTAAAATTCTGGAGCCGTCGCTGGCTGACCTGCCATTGAAAACTGCCTTTTTATACAGGTATAATTTTAACCCTTCCGAATATGCCCTCGGCTGGTTCAGACTGCTTCTCTCGATCGCAATAAGGCGCCGGTTGATTGTGGAGGGCGAACCACTTTAAGGTATGTGCCGCTCTTTGCCAAATTAAGCCGGTTCAGGTAGTTGGGTTTACCAGGGAATATCAAGATAAAACTCGAGGCAGTAATTAAAGGGCTACCGGTTTTTCTGATAAAGAGTTACAATATCCATAATGCTTCGGAAATAGGCCCCTACCCGCATACAGGAGGTATATCCCGTTATGAAAGCAGTCTTATTTAAGAATGGTCTTCGGCTGGTTGATGATTACCCGGAGCCATCTTTAAAGCAGGGAGAAGCTCTGGTCCGGGTCAACATGGCCGGGGTCTGCGGGACGGATCTGGAAATTATTAAAGGATACAGGGGTTTTGAGGGAGTTATAGGGCATGAATTTTGCGGGGTGGTCGAAGCAGTAAAAGCAAAATCACCTGCAGGAAACCGGCCGGAAGGCAGTCTGGTGCCGGTTGGAACAAGGGTGGTTGCCGAGATAAACTGCGGTTGCAGCTGGTGTGAATACTGCCGGCATGGGATAAAGAATCACTGCCTAAATCGAACTGTTATCGGTATTGCCGGCAGGGAAGGTTGTATGGCTGAATACGTGGCCGTGCCCCTGGAAAATCTGTACCCGGTCCCTGATGAGGCAACCGATGAAGAAGCTATTTTTACCGAACCCCTGGCGGCGGCTTTTGAAATAATGGAGCAGGTCTGCCTCAAACCTTCTGACCGGGTGGCCGTGCTTGGCGACGGCAGACTGGGAATTTTATCCGCCCTGGTTTTGAATCTGACCCGGGCCGATGTGAATTTGGTGGGAAAACATTCGCAAAAACTGGCTGTTGCGTCTGATCAGAAGGTAAAAACAATTCTGCTGGAGAATTTGTTTGCACAGAAAGAGGCTTATGAGAAAAACTACGACCTGGTGGTTGAAGCTACGGGTAGCCTTGATGGTTTTGAACTTGCCTGCGCACTGGTCAAGCCGCGGGGAAAAATTGTGTTGAAAAGCACTACCTCCGGCAAGGCGGAGCTGAGTTTAACCCAGCTGGTGGTGAACGAAATAACGGCAGTGGGATCCAGATGCGGGCCTTTTGCCCCTGCTTTAAGGGCCCTGGAGGAAAAGGCGATCGATGTCAGGCCAATGATATCGGGCAGATACAAGTTTGAACAGGCTCTAAAGGCTTTTGAGTTGTGCAAGTCAGGAGATTTTTTAAAAATGCTGATTGACTTCAGGTAGTATTGCCCGGGAAATAGTACTGCCTGAAGGGTTTGTGTAGAAACGGGTTATTCTTGATCTATAGAGGTGTAACCATGCGCAGAATACTGCTTGTTCTTGTAATTATTATTGTGCTTTTGGCCTTCCTGGCCGTACGGGTGGGGATTGCTCCCGATGATACGGCAGATATTCCAGATGAAGATCTTGCTGAAGATGATTCAGGAGAAGAACTGGATCAAGACCCTGAAAAGGATTTCAGCCTGGGCAGTGAAGTTTTGCTTTCTGATGAGCGCGGGTTGGTTGCGGGCAGAGCGGTGGGCCTGGTGACGAACCAGAGCGGGGTTAACAGTCGGGGCGAAAGCACGAAAGAGC
>SKMK01000039.1 GCA_007121075.1 Syntrophomonadaceae bacterium | reverse complement strand
TGACCGGGGAATGGTCGGTTGATTTTGAAATGGAGATTGCAGATAACATTACCATCTACGCAATGCAGGAAGATGATGATGGTGACAGGACCGTGATCATTAAGTAGCAAAGCGGTCCCGGATTAAAGGTGAATAACAGATAAGTTTTAAATATCGCCCTGAGAAGCACGCGAAATTAATTCGCGTGCTTCTTAAAAAAACCTTAAGCTTTTTAAACCGGTGCCGATAATAATGATAAGGATAAGTGTGCCCTCTTAGTGGAGGGCTGTAAGAATAATAAATAAAGTTTATTTATAAAGGGGATGGTGTTTTGAATAAAAATATGACCAGGGTGCTTTATATTGTGCTCCTAATTATTGCTTTTATCCTGCTGGTTATTTTTTTTCCAGCGAATGCTGATGGTAAAGGGACTGATCCTTTTTCTTTAGTAACTGATTACAGCTACCCCGGGTAAATGGATTAAAGGGCACTGTTAACTGTAGATCGTGAGGTGCATCAAGATATTAATTAGCAGATGGAAGCTGTCCTTATTTGTTATTTGTTTTTCCCTGGCCCTGGTATTAAGCTCTGCGCTGGTGGGGTGGGTATACGGTGGGCCGGCTGCTGAAACGGGAGAATTTACTGTTTTTCCGCTCAACCCGGCTTTCGAGGAATATATTGAAAGTGATGAACCGGAAGATGGGACATCGTTGTTTCGCGAAGATAGCCGCAAGACGGGGTTTATTCCACCGCCAATAGAACCGGCCGTGGATGAAGGGCCGGCGGCATTCCACTTTTTTACCCTGCCGTCTTCTTTTGACTTGCGTGATACGGGGCGGATCACCGGGGTTCGTGATCAGAGCCCGTATGGAAGCTGCTGGGCTTTTGGAGCCTACGGATCCCTGGAATCTTTTCTTAAACCGGAAACTACCTACAATTTTTCTGAGAACAACATGATGCACCTGCACGGGTTTGACACCGGGCCGAGCGGTGGCAACCAGTTTATGGCTATGGCCTACCTGGCCCGCTGGAACGGACCCGTCCTTGAAGAAGACGATCCCTACGGGTCAACACCTACAGAAGGGCTGGATGCGGTTGAATATGTCCAGCAGGTTGATTTTATAGCCCGTGATGCCACCACGGTTAAACAGGCCCTGATGGATGACGGGGCCATTTTCACGGCGATGCGGTGGGACGACAATTTTTTTAACAACTCCACCAGCGCCTATTACTTTAACGGATTTGAATCTTTGAACCATGCCGTGACCCTGGCCGGCTGGGATGACAATTACAGCAGAAATAATTTTAAACATACCCCTCCGGGCGACGGAGCCTGGATCATGAAAAACAGCTGGGGCACGTGGTGGGGCGAGAACGGTTATTTTTACCTCTCCTATTACGATACCCACGCCCTGGCTTACCTGACCGCTTTTCATAACAGTGAAGATACGAATAGCTTTGATCATGTTTACGAGTATGATTACCTGGGCTGGATCAGCAATACCGGTATCCAGGGTTATAGCAGCATCTACGGCGCCAATATATTTACTGCCCTTGCAGGTGAGAGCCTGAGGGCGGTCAGCACCTATATGTTTTTCCCTCACAGCGGGTATGAGATAAAGGTATATACCGGGGTTGACGGCAACAACCCGGTCAGCGGTGATTTGAAACTGACCCAGAGCGGTACGATCACCAGGGCCGGTTACCACACTATTGAACTTAACAATGCTGTGTCTTTGCAGGCCGGGGAGAAGTTTTCCGTGGTTGTTAAGTACAGCGCCCCCGGCGGCAATGATGCCCATATGCCCATCGAGCGAGTGCTCAATAATTTCAGCAGTAATGCCACGGCCAGTCCCGGGGAAAGCTTCCTGAGCCGGGATGGTGCCGACTGGATTGATGCTACCGAGGTAAATAATTCCTGGAATGTTTGCATCAAGGCTTTTAGTGTTTTAGGAGAGCCGTCATGCAGCCTTGATACGCCGGACAGGCCGGAGGGGCCTGAAGACGGTGATGTTGATACCGGGTACAGCTACAGGACGGGAGGATCTTCCTGTGAGGCCGGACATGATGTTGAGTTCCGGTTTGACTGGGGCGACGGCAACAGGTCGTGCTGGAGTTTGAATACGGAACGGATAAAATCCTGGGATACAGAAGGAGTCTATGAGGTCCGGGCCCAGGCAAGGTGTAAAGACAACCCCGAAGTTGAATCGGAGTGGTCAGGTACTTTGGCGATATCTATAACAGAGGAAGATAAGGAAGAAAGTGGCGACGGCGAAGATGAATCCGGAAATGGTGACAATGAAGAGGGCGAAGATGATTCCGGAGACAAAGATAACGGTGATGGCGGAAGTGAAGATGGCGATGAAGAAGACCCCGGAGATGAAGACAGCGGGGAAGATGGAAGCGAAAATGGCGATGAGGAAGAGCCGGGTGATGATAACGGAGAGGATGAGGAGGAAAGCAGCGAAGAAGAAGTAAAAGAATATAACCTTACCGTGGAAGCAAAGCCTGCAGATGGCGGAGAAGTGACCGGTGCCGGCAGCTATGAAGAAGGGACCGAGGCTACTGTCACGGCATCGGCAAACGAAGGGTTTGAGTTTGTCAGATGGACTGAAGATGGAGCTGTGGTTTCGACTGACAATGAGTACAATTTTACGATCAGCTCCGACTCAAGCTTAAAGGCTAACTTTGAAGAAAAAGAAACTGACCCGGTGGAACCGTCGCCGTCGCCTGAACCGGCTGAACCTGATCCGCCTTCTAAAACGGTAGCTGTATCGCCATCTAACAACGTGGTTGTGGAAGGGGACACGGTTGATTTCAGCTGGGAAAAAGCGGAAAGGGCTGATTCATATCAGCTGCAGGTCAGGGTTGCTCTTGATAACAGCATTTTCAAAGAGCCAGAACCGGGCAATACCACCTCCGTTCGCTTAGAAGGGTTTCCGGACGATGGCACTGAATTTAAATGGCGGGTGCGGGCGGAGAATACGGGCGGCTACGGCGCCTGGTCCGATTACAACTCTTTTCAAAGTGGTAACAAACCGGTTATTGTCTACGGTGATGTTACCGGTAACGGCCTGGTGGATGTAAATGATGTCGTAAGGGTGATGCGATTTGTGCTGGACCTGGAGGCTTTAGGCGATGATCAGTTTGGCAGGAGCGATGTTAACGGCGATGGTAAAGTTGACATTCATGATGTGACTATGATCATGCAAAAAGCACTGGGCCTGATTGACGAATTTCCGGTGGACCGGGGGCAGTAGGGGCAAAAAGGAGAACTGCAGACCTTAAGCAGTTCTTATAGTGGAGACAAATAAACCAAAAAAGGATGGATTGAATGAGCATTCACGGGGTAATAGACCGGCTGGCGGTGGGTATCGGGGCAAAATTTATGCCTAAGTACTTCAGGGAAGGGTTTGAATCACCTCCCCTGGAGGAGCATTTAAGGAATGTTAGGATTGAGATGCCTGAGATTGAAGGGGTAGGGGATTACGAGCTTAAAGCAGCTACACTGGCGGGAGATTTGAACCCGGCTTTTCGGCTGGCCCAGTGGCTCGGGACGGAATATCCGGCTGTGATCTATCACCATGGCGCTGCTGAAACTCCTTTTGATTACGGGTTTAAGCGCATTTTCCCCTACCGGAAGGAAAAAATTGAGGCCAACCTGTTTTTGGTCAGGGCTCCTTTTCACCGGAACATGAAAGATTTTCAAAACGGAATCAGGACCTTGAACAATGTGGCGGCTATGCTGGCGGTCTCTGTGACTTTGATTGAAGAGCTGGTGCAGTACAACCGGCAGGCCGGGGCGGGAAAAGTGCTGGTGGCCGGGACCAGCCTGGGCGGCTTTATCACCAACCTGCACCATATTTTCTTTAATAGCGCCGATGTTTATACCCCGCTTCTGGCGGGACTGGCCATGGATGATGCCTACCTGAATTCAGTGTACAGTATGGCCACTGATCTGAAGGCCAGGGAAAACCCGGAAGCAATTAAAGAAGTGCTTAATTTCGAGTCCGGTTTTGCTTCTAAAGACAACAGCAATGTTTTTCCTTTGCTGGCCGTCCACGACCGGCTTATTTGCCATGAGCGGCAGAAAACTTCATACGGTGACCTGGCGGTTGAAGAAATAAACAAGGGCCACACTACCGGGGCCCTGGCTTACAGGGAGCTGCGGGAGCATGTTTTAAAGCAGCTGCAGTAATAATGCGGGGATTAAAAAAGCCGGGGCGCGGTGCTGTTGAGCACGGCCCCCGGCTTTTTCATATCCTGAATGTATGGTTACTGGTAATCGGGCCGTTCCGCCCAGCGGCCCATGTTGTCCATGATTACGTCCGGGCGCTCGAACACTTCGGAGAACAGCTTGTGGTAGTAGCATTCTTCGTGGGAACGGAACCGTATTTCAGGGTGCTTTTCCCGGTGCTTGCGAGCGTCTTTGAGGCTGAATTTTTCAGCAATCGACTGCTCGATAAAATCGATGATACCGCTTCCCTCGTCGAACTGTTCTTTTTTACGCCAGGTTATTTGATCAGGCAGCAGGTCTTCCACGGCTCTGCGCAGGATCCATTTTTCGATGGGCGGGTTGCCGCGCAGCTTGTATTCTGCCGGGATGCTCAGGCCCACCTCGATTGCTTCCTTGTCCAGGAAGGGCACCCTTGCTTCAATGGAATGGGCCATGGTCAGCCGGTCTACCCTTTGCAGGTTAATATTGTGCAGGGTCGACACGGAGCGCCTCAGTTCGGATTGTAAGACCCGGTCGTTGCCGTTGTAGTCCTTGTAGTAGCCGTAGCCGGCAAACAGCTCGTCTGCTCCTTCGCCGCTTAAAACCACCTTGACGTGTTCTTTGGCCAGGCGGGCGGTGAAGTAGGTGGGAATGGCGCTTCTGACCAGGTCCTGGTCGAAGGATTCCAGGTAATAGATAATTTCAGGCAGTTTGGCCATCACTTCATCAACTGTGATCAGGTACTCGTGGTGGATGGTATCGAGGTAGCGTGATAACATCCGGGCCGATTCCAGGTCCGGACAGCCTTCGATCCCGACCGAGAAAGAATGGATCGGCCTGCCGATGATTTTTCTGGAAAGGGCGGTGGTGATGCTGCTGTCCAGGCCGCCCGATAAGAAAACCCCCAGGGGCACATCGCTCATCAGGTGCGAATCGACGACTTTTTCTAAAGTGGTTCTCAGTTTCCTGGTTAACACGTCGACCGGTTCGCGGCTGGTGGCCACTTCCGGGACTGAATAAAAGGTATTGAACCCTGTGCCGGAGTGATAATAGGTGCCGGGAGGGAATTCCTGAACTTTGCCAGGCAGTTTGGCAAGGGGTTTCAACTCGGAGGCAAAATAAAAACCGTCATCGCCTTCGGCGTAGTAAAGGGGCTTGATACCGACCGGGTCTCTTGCGACAAAAAGGTTGCGGCCGTCGGCAATGGCAAAGGCGTACATACCTTTCAGTTTGTCCACCAGGTTGGGCCCCAGATCTTCAAACAGGTGGAGGACGGTCTCGGTATCGCTTTTGGTCTTGAAGGTGTGGCTTTCGGCCAGGGACCGGTGGAGCTCGGGGAAATTATATATTTCACCGTTGGCGATGATGGACATGGATAGGTTTTCGTTGTTGATGGGCTGGTTGCCACCCTCGGGGTCCATAATGCTCAACCGGCGGTGTCCAAACATGCCCGGAACACTCTTAAAAACTTTCTCCCCGGCGGCGTCGGGGCCGCGGTGGACCATTTCGTCAAGCATGGACCGAATGCCGGTTTGATCAAGGTGATTCCAAATTCCTGCTATACCACAGATAAAGATCACGTCCTTATTTGATTTTGGTCACCCGAGAAGAAATTGGGCAGCCATGACATGTTTATAAGTATAGCACAAAGCCGTGATTTCGTCTAAAAATTGACGAATGAGCTTATTTTAAGGCGGAAACAGGCAGTTTTTGGGATGATTCATTTATTAATAAGGAAGGAAAAAATCAAAGATACCACGAAGAAAAGCCACACTGCCGGACTCCGGGAAAGCAGGAATCAGCTTTACGAGGAGGGTTAAGATGCGTAAGTTTATATTCTTTTTCCTGGCCGCAACGCTGACAACCGGGCTGCTTGTGGTTTCAGGCGGGTGCGCGCCCGGTGATCCTGTGAACAATGAAGAGGTGAACGATCCGGAAGATAACGATTTTAACCATAACAACGCTTTTTACGAACAGGAAATTGAACTGCCAGAGCCGGGAGTGGATCAAAAGACTGTTTCTAAAGCCCTGTACGAGCGCAGATCAAGGCGTAGTTATTCACCGGAAGGGCTGGACCAGGAAGAGATCGGAAACCTGCTCTGGGCGGCTGGCGGCGTAGGAATAGACGGGGTAAGCGGGGCTACACGGACCGCTGCCTCTGCCGGCGGTATCTACCCGCTTGATGTCTACCTGGTGGCGGGGCCGGATACGGATGATTTAAGGGCCGGTGTTTACCGGTACGATCATGCGGACCATGTCCTGGTGCCGGTGGCTGAAGGTGACAGGAGAGATATCCTGGCCGCTTCCGCCCTGGATCAGGCTTACATAGCGGAGGCGCCGGTGAACCTGGTCCTGGTTGGCTACTACGAGCGCACTACCGGGCGCTATGGTGATCGGGGAGAAAGATATGTCCATATGGATGCCGGCCATGCGTCGCAGAATATTTACCTGATGTCTGAAGCACTGGATCTGGGAACCGTAGCCATAGGTGCTTTTGATGACACCGAAACTGCAGAAATACTTGAAACCGGCGGGGCGCCGTTAATGATCCTGCCGGTAGGCCGGGTGGAGTAGGGCATGACCAGCCGGGTCCGCACCTCACAGAAATATTTGCTATAATCTAGTTAATGAATGCACCGGCAGGTCGATATATTTAGTAAAAAATAATTTTACGGGCTCTTGTATAGGCAGGAAAAGCGCTAAAGCGGGTGAATTAAATCTTACCCGGTATAAAGATTTCCCGGGCAATAACTGCCCCGGGGTGGGGGTCAAGCCATGTTTGAAAAAATTAATTGCCCGTTTTGTGGCAAAGAAAACCGTCCCAATGATCATTACTGCCGGTTTTGTGACGGTGAGCTGAGCAGGCCTGGAGGGGCCAGTTTTGGAAATGATACCGGCGCTGATGAAGGAGAAGATCACGGTGGTCATGGTGGTGGCAGCAGAGGTATGGAAGAAGATGAATTTGCCGAGCTGGACTACCGGCCCAGGAGCAAAGCAGGCTGTTTTGTGCCGGGAGTGGTTATGATGCTGGCCCTGGGGATCATCGCTGCAGGTGTTTTTGTCCTTACCGATTGGTTTGGAGCAGTGGGCGAGGAAGAGGAAACAGAACCGCCGGAGCTGGAAATACCGGAAGATGAACCGGATGATGTTCTAGAAGAGCCGGAAGAAGAGGAGCCAGAGCCCGACCCTGAAGAGGAGGAGGTTGAAGAGCCAGAGCCGAACGGGGAAGATCAGCCCGATTACGATCAGCTTGAAGCCGCCCTTTTAAACTGGCTTATTGGCAGGGTTGATGATCCAAAGGTGATCCTGCTCCATGTTGATGAAGCCCAGGACCCGGAAAAATTTTACGATCGCTATGATTTGAGCGAAGACAACGTTATTGTTTACAAGGTAGATTCGAAGGACGAGGAGTTTGTTACCGTTAAATTTGGTCCCCCGTTCAGTGAATGGTCGATCCGGGCCGTTTTTATCTGGGACCAGGTGGAATGGAGGTTTTTGAGGGAAGAAGAAGTTCGGTAAACTATACATTAAACCAGGAGGTAATTAATGCATACTGTTACTTTAATCAGGGGCGATGGAATCGGTCCGGAAATTGCTGAAGCTGCACTTGCCGTGATTGATGCAGCGGGCGTAAGTATTAAATGGGATGAAGTGGAAGCCGGAGTAAATGCGGTAGAAAAGTACAATACTCCCCTGCCTGATCAGGTTATTAGTTCGCTTAATAAAACTAAAGTGGGTTTGAAAGCCCCCTTAACTACCCCGGTGGGGTCTGGAATCCGCAGCATCAATGTTGAACTGAGAATGAAGTTCGATCTGTTTGCCAATCTTCGTCCGGCCAAATCGTTTCCCGGCCTTGACCTTCCTTATCAGGATGTTGATTTAGTTGTAGTCCGTGAAAACACGGAAGACCTTTATTCAGGGATTGAACACATGGTCACCGATACCATTTCAGAAAGTATAAAAATAATTTCCCGTTATGCTTCTGAAAGGATTGTCCGCTTTGCTTTTGATTATGCCCGGGATAAAGGAAGAAAAAAAGTTACTGCTGTCCATAAGGCTAATATTATGAAGTTGTCGGACGGGTTGTTTCTTGATGTTGCCAGGGAAGTGGCTAAAGAATACCCTCAAATTGAATTTGAAGATCGGATTGTAGACAACATGGCCATGCAGCTGGTGCTTAAACCGCAGCAGTATGATGTCATGGTTATGCCCAATCTTTACGGCGATATATTATCTGATTTATGTGCCGGCCTCGTCGGCGGGCTCGGCCTTGTTCCAGGGGCCAATATTGGAGAAAATGGAGCGATCTTTGAACCGGTTCATGGCAGCGCTCCCAAATATGCCGGGAAGAACCAGGCCAATCCGGGAGCAATGATTATGGCTTCTGCTTTAATGCTTGAGCATATTAATGAAAAGGAAGCGGCCCGGCGCATTGAGGCCGCTCTTACAGCCCTGATTAAAGAAGGCAAGCATGTTACTCCCGATCTGGGAGGATCGGCCGGCACAAAAGAAATGACCAAAGCACTGATTGATCTGTTAAAAAACTGACCCCGGGCCGGCAGCATAAAAAACACCTAATGATATTGAAAATCGTGGTATACAGATTCCTGGGTTAAGGAAAGGATACCACGATTTTTTTACTCAACTCGTATTCCTATCTTTTATTTTAGTACCCCGCGCCTCTTTTCATACAGGTAATCTTCGTAGATGTACATCAATTCTTTGTCAAAAAGGGATCGTTTTAAATCCACGGTCATCTTTCGGACGGCATCACGCAGATCGGCCGCTTCTTCATCGGAAAGATCAATTCCGTACTCGACAAATTTCATTTTAATGGCCTTTGAGCCGGAATATTTACCGATCACGATCTGTCTTTCCATGCCCACCTCCTCGGGGCTGAATATTTCGTAGGTTGAAGGATCTTTGAGGACCCCATCGGCATGGATGCCCGATTCGTGGGCAAAGGTGTTGGAGCCGACGATCGGTTTGGCCGGGTTAATCTGGCGTCCGGATGCGCGGGCCACGTAATCGCAAAGGGTCCGGAAATCCCTGGTATTGACATCGAGATCTACATCGAAGAGGTGCTTCAGGGCCATGGCTACTTCTTCAAGGGCGGCATTGCCGGCCCTTTCACCCAGCCCGTTTACGGTGACCCCGATAAACCTGGCTCCTGCTTTAAACCCGGCCAGGGCATTAGCCGTGGCCATTCCGAAATCATTATGGGTGTGCATTTCAATGTCCATCCCCGTCTTATCGATCAAGGAACTGACAATATCATAAGTTTTGAGCGGTTCCAGGACCCCGATCGTGTCGCAGTAGCGAAGCCGGTCGGCCCCTGCTGCTTTGGCTTCCAGGGCAAATTTAACCAGGAAATCCATGCCGGTCCGCGAGGCATCCTCGGCATTGACGGAAATATAGAGGTCATGCTTTTTGGCGTATTCTACTGCCCTGATCATATTTTCTAAGACCCATTCCCGGGAAGTTTTCAGCTTATGATTGATGTGGGTGTCCGAGGTGGAAACAGATATGGCCACCGCATCAACCCCGCAGTCGATGGAATGCTTGATGTCTTCGATGTTAACCCGGTTCCAGGCCATAATACTCGACTGCAGCTTATAAGAAACCAGCTCCTTAATAATATCTTTTTCATTGCCGCCCATGACCGGCACCCCGGCTTCGATCTGGTGGATGCCGAGGTTGTTTAGCATTTTGCCGATCCGCAATTTCTCCTGGTTGGAAAAAACCACGCCGGCAGTTTGTTCGCCGTCTCTTAAGGTTGTATCAACCAGGATCGGCAGATTATTTTTTAAAGCATCCTGAAAAAGTTTCATTATATATCAATCCCCTTTCAAATCTTTTTATATCATGGGCACCAAATGGTGCCTGGTAAACAGTTATGTTTAGAGCATCTTCCCGGCGTGGTTCAGGAGCCCTCCGGCCTTGATTATTTCAACCTGCCTGGGCGTCAGGTGGTGCCGGGCGGCAATTTTGGCCCCGTCGGCCTTTCTTTCCAGGTATATTACCTCGTTGTCCAGCTGCCCGGGGGCGTTTTCAATAACCAGTTCATCGCCGACTGATAGCTTTTTATAATCTCCAGAATCCCTAAATACCAGGGGCAGGATCCCGAAGTTAACCAGGTTGGCCCGGTGGATCCGGGCAAACGAGCGGGCCAGGACCGCTTTTACTCCCAAAAACATCGGGACCAGGGCGGCATGTTCACGGCTTGATCCCTGGCCGTAATTTTCGCCGCCTACTATCAAACCGCTTCCATACTGCCGGGCCCGGTCTGTAAAGTCCGGATCAAGAGCAGAAAAGACATATTCACTTAGGGCCTCCACATTTGAGCGAAGCGGTAATACTTTGGATCCTCCGGGCAGTATATGGTCGGTGGTGATATTGTCCTCAACAACGATCAGGATTCCCGCTGTTATCGTTTGCGGTAAAGGTTCATTCAAGCTTAGAGGTTTAATGTTCGGGCCCCGGATTATTTCTACCTGGCTTCCATCGGCAGGAGGCTCAATCAGCATCCCGTCGTCGACTGCAGGGGTGGTAAGCTCCGGCAAATCCGGATAATCACCCAGTTCTCGGGGATCAACCAGGGCCCCCTTTAAAGCGGCAGCGGCAGCCGCTGCCGGTCCAGTCAGGTAAACCCCGGCATCTGCAGTCCCGCTCCTTCCGGCAAAATTGCGGTTAAAAGTCCGTACCGATACACCTTCCGATGGCGGGGCCTGGCCCATGCCAATGCAGGGCCCGCAGGCCGCTTCAAGAAGTCTGGCTCCTGAAGCCAGCAAAGTTTCCAGCACGCTTTCTCTGGCCAGAGCAATGCTTGTCTGACGGGAGCCGGGAGCGACAACAAGACTTACCCGGGGATGGGTCGTTTTATTTTTAAGTATTTCAGCCACCACCTTCAGGTCCCGGTATGAGCCGTTGGTGCAGCTGCCAACTGCGACCTGGTCAACCGGCACGTCTCCAACCTCCCGGATTGGTTTGACGGCATCGGGGCTGTGCGGGACTGCCACCAGTGGTTCAAGTTCACTTAGTTCAATGGTGATTTCATGGTCGTATTCAGCGCCGGGATCAGCTTCAAGCGGTTTCCAGGCATCTTTTCTCTTCTGGGCCTCAAGGAAGCTTTTAGTAATTTCATCGCTGGGAAACAGCGAACTGGTAGCCCCCAGTTCAGCCCCCATGTTGGTAATTGTAGCTCTTTCAGGTACTGTGAGGCTTTTAACTCCCGGGCCGCCGTATTCAATAATTTTACCTACTCCGCCTTTGACCGAAAGTCTACGCAGTACCTCCAGGATGATATCTTTTGCCCCGACCCAGGGGGACAACTGGCCGGTTAAATTAATTTTCAATACTTCCGGCGCCGTCAGGTAAAAGGAACTTCCGGCCATGGCTACAGCAACATCCAGGCCGCCTGCTCCAATGCCAAGCATACCCAGCCCTCCAGCGGTAGGAGTATGGCTGTCAGCGCCCAGCAAGGTTTTTCCTGGTTTGCCGAACCGCTCCAGGTGAACCTGGTGGCAGATACCGTTACCGGGCCTTGAAAACCATACTCCGTACTTTGCTGAAACTGACTGGAGGTAGCGGTGGTCGTCCGCATTTTCAAAGCCGGTCTGCAGGGTATTGTGATCCACATAACTGACCGACAGATCGGTCTTTACCCTGTCAATTCCCAGTGCCTCCAACTGTAAATAGGCCATGGTCCCGGTGGCGTCCTGGGTCAAGGTTTGATCTATCCGCAGGCCTATTTCTGAGCCTTTTTCCAGTTTCCCGTCTGCCAGGTGATCTTTCAAAATTTTGTAGGTCAGGTTGTCTGACATGTTGTTGAGCTCCCTTCTGGTTTTGATCGCCACTTAGTCTGCCACAATAGCTGTAATTTATTTCAAGTTAAGCCCGTAAACTCTGCCTTCTGTTGTTTGATTATAGTTTGGATTAAAATACGATTAGTAATTGTAAATACAGCATTAAATGGTCAAACAATCCGCCTTTTGGATCATATCAAAAGGCCGGCCGGATTGTTTAAAGTTGAAGCAGGGTTAACTTATATATTAACCTATTATACGCTGGCTGGCAAACTTATAGCGCCTGAACGCCTGAAAGTGCTTGATTTTATGATGTTTATAAGTTATTATTGCTGTGAATGCGCCTGTAGCTCAGGGGATAGAGCAGCGGACTTCTAATCCGTTAGTCGGGGGTTCAAATCCTCCCAGGCGCACCATCATAAAAATTCACGGGAAACCACTTTCTTAGTGGTTTTCTTTTTGCCCAATTTCGTGATTAAAGCCATGATGGGGTTTCGTTACTTTTAAGAAAGCCTTGGAACAGCAGGATGAAGAAATGGTAGAAGAAGTCAGCCAGATGTTAGAGCAGGGCTCGCGGCAACTGGAGCGATTCAATCAGCAATTGCACCAGATGGCTGACGAGTATGACATTCAGTCTGAATAAAGATGCCAACATATTACCAGAAGATGAAGATCATTACCCCGGCAATAACCAGGATAACCAGCAGGGCCAGGATCCTGCTCAGGCCGCCTCCGCCCTCCTCCCGGGCGGAAGGATCAATTATATTGCCCCTGATCCAGGTCCCCTGTTCTACCGTGCCGTTTGGATGGGTCATGGTACCTTCTCCGTGTGGCAGGTCATTTTCCCATTCTCCTTCATATTTTTTGCCGTCGGGAAAGGTCATCTCGCCGAAGCCGTGCCTTTTGCCATGGGTGTAATCCCCGGTAAACTGGCGGCCGTCCGGAAAGGTCAGGACTATTTTTTTCCCGTGGGGTTTCCCCTTTTCAAAGGTGCCGGTCAACTGGCGGCCGTCGGCGAAATACATGGTGCCGTACCCGTCAGCCATGCCGTTCTTTAATTCACCGCTGTATTTTGATCCGCTGGGAAATTCCAGCGTTGCTTTCCCATCATTGTCCTGGCTGACTATTTTGCCGCCTTTCTTTTTGCCGAAAACCATTTTTTCACTCCTTTTAAACCGGTTTGTTATAATCATAGATCCTTTTTGCCAGGGTAAGCAAGCTCATAAAAATTTAATGCATTAATTAACAAACAGGTATTTATTTGATAAATCCAAAAATGGGGGAGGCACTTAAAAGCTTTCGGGGGAACTTAAAAGGAATCAATTAAACCCAGGGCATATTGCATCATCAAGGTGGCATCAAGGACATCGATTCTGCCGTCCTGGTTTACATCCGCTTTTAGCGACGTTTCCTGATCGAGGCTGTTGATTTCGAGGACGTGCTGCAACACCATGATCACATCTAATACGTTTATAACCTGGTCGTCATTAAGGTCGCCCAGTCCGGATTCGTTTACTTCCACGCCGGTATTTTCTTCAGCCGACGGCTCCACTTTCACCGTACAGCCTGCTTCCAGTTTTCCGTCTTCGGCGCTTACGGTGATGACTGTTTCACCTTCTTGCAAGGCGGTTATGATCCCGTCGGCGGTAACCCCGGCCACGTGTGGCCTGGAGCTAACCCAGGTTAATTTAAGATCGGTCAGGTGATCCGGAGTGGTTGTTACCACCAGGGCTTCTTGTTTGCCTTTTTGCAATAGCAGGCTGCTTTTGTTGAGGCTAATGGAAGTAACTTCGTTAGTTATATGATCGGAAGCTGTCTTAAGCCATTTTTCAATAATGGGCTGGTTCTTGATATTGAAGTGTGGTCCTCCGCTGAAATAACCGGGTGAGGCGAAGGCATGGATGGCCACCAACCGGTACGTGCCTGCTTCCGGCCGGTATACAGACACCGGGCTGCCGCTGTTTCCCCCGGTAGTATAGGCGTCATAGTAGAGGCAGTATTCATTGTAGTCGATCAGGCTGCCTTCAGATTTCCAGAGGCCGTTGGTTTTTTTGTCCCGTACATATCCCGGATAGCCGGTGACCAGGACCTGATCCGGAATATTGTTAAATTCTATGGGCATGAAAGTTGTTATTTCGCTGTACGGTTCTTCAAAGAAAAGGGCGGCATAATCATATTTTACAGCCATATCCCTGTCCTCATCATTTTCATACTGGTAAAACTTATCATTTGTTTCTACGTGTACTGGATTTTTGGTTGAGTAGGGTTTTATAGTATTCGGCCATTCAGTTTCATACTGGGCGGCAGAAAATTCAATCCTGTTGTACCACCCGCCCAGCTCTGGTGAATATATGTTATGGGCGTTGGTCAGGGCCAGATTGGGCCCGATCAGGAAGGCGGTGCTGCGCATGAAGCTGTTTGGGAAATCCACGTTTAAAAAACCAATATTGTTATAGGGGTAGGTGAGTGCATATTTGTTATCTACAGGAGTGCGGTCGTCTTCGATTTCCTCCTGTTGCAGGATCAGGCTGTCGCCGTTTTCGAGGGTGGTGGTACCGGAGTAAACCATGGGTTTCCCGGCAATATGCTCTGCCCGTTTCCCGGCAGATCCGGTATGGTTTCCAGGTGCCGGGGAAAAGGCCTGCTGTTCCCATTGCCGGGATAAAGCCAGAAGTTCGGCTGCCTCGCAGGCCTGCAGGGCTTTTTTATAAGGTTCAATCAGGTAAAGGCATTTTGTTTGGTTGGCGGGATCGATATGTTCATTCCAAACGTGGATTTTATTGTTAATAATCTGCATGACCTTTCGGGCAGGCGCGGGCTTGTCTGACTTGTTACGGCAATCAACCAGGCTTAACGCGTCTGAAGCGTTTTTTTCTGTGAAAGCCTCAACCGGGGCCCCGGCTACTGTGCTGGCTTCGGGCAAGCCAGCTGAAAGAAACAGCAGAAGGATGATGAGCAGGATGTGGGTTCGTAAAAGATGTTTCAAATATGGTTAACCACCTTGTTTAATTTTAACTTTGAAAGGGCTTATAATTTGCTAAAAATTATAACAAATTTTTACATGTAAGTCAAGTTGTGTTTATAGCTTTGCATTTCAAATTAGAACCTGCATGTGTTATAATACCCGGTAAAATAAGCATAAAAAGGGGTTTAGGGATGAAAGGTGAACAACCCCGGGTGACACCGGAAGAAACCCTGGCAAAAGAACAGGCCTTGGAACAAAGGCTCAGGAAATATGAATCCGCCGCGGTTGCTTTTTCCGGCGGGGTGGACAGCACCTACCTGCTGTTTAAAGCGGCCGAAGTACTCGGGGCTGACCGGGTAATGGCTTTTACAGTTGCTTCGGAGCTGACGATCACCGGGGAGGCTAAAACGGCGAAGAAAGCGGCAGAAAGCTTGAATGTGGACCACAGGCTTCTTGAAATAAACCTGTTGTCGGATCCTGAGCTGAGAAGCAACAGCCCGGAGCGCTGCTATATCTGCAAGAAAAGGATTTACGGGGAGCTTCTACGGTTGGCTAAAGAAAACTGCTGCGAGGGTGTAATGGACGGTTCCAACGCCGACGATACGGGAGAATACCGCCCGGGCCTGCGAGCGCTTAGAGAACTGAACGTGTCCAGCCCTCTCCTTGAGGCGGGACTGGGCAAAGAAGAGATCAGGTATTTGTCGAAACAGGCGGGGCTTTCCACCTGGAATAAGCCTTCAGCTGCCTGTCTTGCTTCACGTTTCCCTTACGGGGAAGAGCTAAACCCGGAAAAGTTGGATAAAATAGCTGCCGCAGAAAAATTCCTGCGGCAGGTTGGAGTTGTGAATAATTTGCGGGTCCGCTGTCATGGAGCCCTGGCCCGGATCGAAGTAGACCGGAATAGTTTTGATTTAATGCAGGAGCGGAATGAAGAAATAATTAAGAAATTCCGGGCTCTTGGTTTTACTTACATAACACTGGACCTGAACGGCTTCCAGTCGGGAAGCATGGACCATTCCCTTAGTTAATCGTTTTTCCACCACTCATCACCGTTATTGCCTTCTTCTTTCCACCATTCATCGCCTTCGCCTTCCTTGATTTCGCCATCAGTTTTGATGTCAACATCGTGTTCAAAGGTAGAGTCAGATCCCAGCCCGTTATTCTTATCTTCGTTTTTTAGAACTTTATCTTTTTCGTCTTCATCATTTTCTTCATCTTCGTCCGCTTCAGTAGCTTCTATTTTTTCTTCCGGTTCTGCTTCTTCCGGTTCTTCACCAGTTTGCGGAGAACAGCCGATCAAGATCACGCTTAGACACACGACAACCATTAACAACAAGATTTTTTTTGTCCTGGTCAAGATGTCATCCTCCTTGAGTCAATGGATAACTTTCAACCGTATTCCAGTACATTATAACACAGCGGAGAAAGGCTAGGTTATGGAAAAATATCTATTTGCCTGACCGGGGTGGTAAAAAAGGGTTCCCGGCTTTTGATCCCGAAATACTAGAACACAGCAAAGGGGCGTGAACAATTAAAATGACAGAAACGAACATTGAACAGATTAAACCTGATATATTCCGGACCGAAGTTCCACTTCCCCGCAATCCCCTGAAAGCGACTAATTCATATTTTATCATCGGTGATGAGCGAAATTTGATTATCGATACCGGCATGAACCGGGAAGAATGCCGTGAGGCCATGATGGAGGCCGTGGAAAGCCTGGAAATCGACCTGGCCAGGACGGATTTCTTTGTAACTCACCTGCACACCGATCATATCGGCCTGGTTGATGTGCTGCTGCAGGAAGATGCTACAGCCTATTTCAACGAACCGGATGCCGAGATCCTCAGTTACGAAAACCTGTGGCAGCTGGTATGTTCGTTATCCGCTCAGCACGGTTTTCCGGCAGAAGAAGTTTACAGTGCCATAGATGACCACCCCGGGCAACGCTACAGCCCTAAAAACGAAGTTGATTATACCATGGTCAGGGACGGGGATGTGCTGAAGTATGGCCGGTATGAGCTGCACTGCGTCACGACACCGGGTCATACCCGCGGGCATACCTGTCTCTATGACCCCAACCTGGGCTGGCTTTTTTCAGGGGATCACATTCTCGGCGATATCACTCCTAACATTTCTACCTGGCAGATCGAGGCTAATCCCCTGGGTGAGTATTTTAAAAGCCTGGACAGGGTGGATCAAATGAGAGTTGAGCTGGTTTTGCCCGGACACCGCCGTTTGCTCAAGGACCACAGCAAAAGAATCAGGGAATTAAAGGCCCACCACCGCCAGCGCCTGGACGAGGTGCTGGCTATTGTTCAGCGGCATGGCCCCTGCCACGCCTTCGAAACAGCTTCTCATATGACCTGGGACCTGGTGGCCGAAGGGTGGGACGATTATCCCTTGATGCAGAAGTGGTTTGCCACCGGTGAGGCCCTGGCCCACCTGCGTTATCTTGAAGTTGAAGGCAGGCTGAAAAAGGAAATGGCCGGCGAAATTATGTATTTTGACGCTGTTTAAGCTGTAATAAATTCAATTTTTACCCGGTACAGGCGGGAGGCGAGAAAAATAAGTACATACGTTTTGTCTATCGACCAGGGAACTACGGGTACAACTGCAGTTTTGTGGGATAAAAATGGGGTTTCTGTGGGCCAGGCCAACCTCGAACATAAGCAGTATTACCCCAGGGCGGGCTGGGTTGAACATGATGCAGAAGAAATATGGAATAATGTTGTAGATACCGTCGCTAGGGTTTTAAAGGAAGCGGGAGCCGGTGCGGGTGAGCTTTCGGCCATTGGGATCGCAAACCAGAGAGAAACCATTGTTTTTTGGGACCGGGAGAGCGGCAAGCCGCTGGAAAAGGCGATCGTCTGGCAGTGCCGCCGGACTTCTGAAATGTGCCGCCTCCTTAAGGAAGAAGGATATGAAGAGATGGTGCGTCAAAAAACCGGGCTTCTGCTTGACCCTTACTTTTCAGGGACCAAGCTGCGCTGGGCCCTGGAAAATCTGTCTGTGGTGGCCGAAGCTGCTGAAAAGGGAAGCTTGGCCTGCGGAACAATTGACAGTTACCTCCTCTACCGCTTAACCGGCGGCAGGGTATTTGCTACCGATTATTCCAATGCCTCCAGGACGCTGCTGTTTGATATCCATAACCTGCGCTGGGACCCGGAGCTGATGGAACTGTTTAAGGTTCCACCGGGGATTTTACCGCAAACTTTACCAAGCAGTTATCAGTATGGCCGCACCGACCCGGACTCATTCATGGGTTTAAGCATACCGGTAGGCGGAATGGCCGGAGACCAGCAGGCGGCCCTGTTCGGGCAGGCCTGCTACAAACCTGGAATGAGCAAAAACACCTACGGGACCGGTTCCTTCCTGCTGATGAACATTGGTGATAAGCCTGTTTTATCGGAGCAGGGCCTTTTGACTACCGTAGCCTGGGGCATAAATAACCGGATCGAATATGCCCTGGAGGGGAGCATTTTTATCACCGGCGCCGCCGTGCAGTGGCTTCGGGACGGCCTGGGGTTGATCGGTCAATCGTCCGAGCTGGAAGGGCTTGCTAAACAGGTTGATGATAACGGAGGAGTCTATTTTGTGCCCGCTTTTGTGGGGCTGGGTGCGCCTTACTGGGATCCTTACGCCCGCGGACTAATGATTGGGATTACCGGCGGGACCAGCGGAGCTCACCTGGCCAGGGCTGTGATTGAGGCAATGGCTTACCAGACCAGGGATGTCCTTGAGATTATGTACCGGGAAGCGGGGCTGCCCCTGCAGGAACTGCGGGTGGACGGCGGCGCAAGCGTCATGGATCTTTTGCTCCGGTTCCAGGCTGATTTGACAAACACTACCGTACGCCGGACGGCCACTTTTGATACCACGGCTTTGGGCGCCGCTTACCTGGCCGGGTTGGCCTCTGGCTTTTGGAGCAACCAGGATGAACTGGCTGCTGGATGGCGGCAGAACGCCGTATTTGAACCGGGTATGAGTGAAGCGGCCAGAGACGCCCTTTACCGGAAATGGCAGAAGGCAGTAGAACGATCCCTGGGCTGGGCTGAAGGAGAGTTCAGCGACAGTGCCCAGGATTGAAATGCTGATTTCATGGTATGGATTTGGAAAGTTTCAAGCCTTCGCTGAAAGGTAAAATGTGCGGCGATGCCTAAAAGTAAAAAGAGGGATCTGGAAATATTTTAATGGTGGCCGGGTTAAAAAACTGGTTTAAATGGGGGCAAATTTATCAACCTGGGGTTTGAGTATATAATGGAGAGGGCGAATTAAATATAAAGAGCGACTGACTGCCCTGTTTGTGGGACCTGGTGTTGTTAAGGCAAGGACGATTTGTGAATATATGGAGGGTTGTTTAACTGCCCTGGAAGAGTGGTTTATATGATCCGTGGAACCGTTGCCCTGGTTGGTTCCGGTGAACTTTCCGGGACCATGGTCGAAACTCACAAGATGCTCCTGTCCCGGGTTGAATCCGGAAGGAAAGCGCTTTTTCTTGATACTCCGGCGGGGTTCCAGGAAAATGTCGACCTGCTTGCCCGCCGTGCAGTGCACTTTTTTGAGCAGCAGGTTCTCCAACCGATGGAGGTTGCTTCATTTAAATCCTCTGAAACTGTAACTGCCGCCGAAGCTGAGCGGACATACCAGCTTTTGAACGAAGCGGGCTTCGTGCTCCTGGGACCCGGCAGTCCCACTTACGCTGTGCGTCAGCTAAAAGAAACTCCGATTCCTACCCTGCTCAGCGCCATGGTGACAAGGGGAGGATGCCTGGTGGTTGCCAGCGCCGCTGCGCTTACAGCCGGCAGCCATACGCTGCCCGTATACGAGATATACAAGGTGGGCGAACAACTGCACTGGGTAGAGGGCCTGAATATTTTAGGCCACCTGGGCCTGGAGCTGGTTGTGATTCCCCACTGGAACAATGCCGAAGGGGGCAACCATGATACCCGCTTTTGCTATATGGGAGAAAAACGTTTCCGGGCTCTTGAGGAGCAGCTTATTCCGGGCGCTACGATTCTGGGCATTGACGAACATACGGCCTGCATTTTGGATTTTTCTACCCGCCTGGCTTCGGTGCAGGGCATCGGCCGGGTAACGATCAGGCGCAGCGGCACAGAACAGGTTTTTTCTGCCCCTGATCAGTTCAGTTTTGAACAGCTTTTTGACTTTACCGCTGCCGAAAGCGGGGATAATAACGGTGAAGGTGTTAAAGAAACTTTATCCAAAAGCTCTTCAACGGGTGAAGCAGGTGGGGAAGAAAGTTCGTTTTGGAACCGGATGCACGGTATAGAGGATGCTTTCCACCGGGCCCTGGAAGAAAATGACCCGGCTGCAGTAACCACCCAGCTGCTCGAGGCGGACAGGATACTCTGGCAGGCCCAGCTGGACCTGGAGAACCCGGAATTTATTTCCCAGGGCCGGGAAATTTACCGGGAAATGATTGTCCTGGCTGGAGCCGGAATGAACAGGGTCGTGACCGATCTTCCCCGTAAATTTGAAGCCCTGGTTGAAAAACTCCTTGACCTCAGAGAGCACTACCGCCGGGAAAAGAGCTGGCCGGAAGCAGATCAGATCCGGGATCTGCTGCAGCAGTCCGGGGTGGTGGTGGAAGACACCCGGGAAGGGCCGCGGTGGCGGTATTGATTATATGTAAACAATGCAGCAGCTTTGTCTGAGCACCTGAAAGGTGATTTTTAAAATGACCTGTGTTACAGCCGGGGCGGTTTTTTTAGCGGGTAATGGGTTATGAACCATAGTTATTAACATGCAGGAATAGGTTGTTTCGCTACCGGGGTGGTAATAACTGCCTGAAGCTGGGGAAAAGGGAATAAAAATGGCTGGGGCGGCAGGATTCGAACCTGCGAGTGCGGGAACCAAAATCCCGTGCCTTGCCGCTTGGCCACGCCCCAGCAATGGGGTGAGTGATGGGACTCGAACCCACGGCCTCCAGGGCCACAACCTGGCGCTCTAACCGGCTGAGCTACAC
>SKMK01000037.1:7500-50796 GCA_007121075.1 Syntrophomonadaceae bacterium | reverse complement strand
CCGAGCCTGAGCCGGAACCGGAACCAGAACCTTCTACCGCTGCCCAGGACAGTACTCCCGCCCCTTCGACAGGGACCACAGCCGCCGGCAAGGAACAGGAAATGGTCAACTATATTAACCAGGCCAGGAGCAATGCCGGCCTGCCCGCCCTGCGCGTAAACAGCAGCCTTACTGCTGCTGCCCGGGCCAAGAGCAAGGATATGGCCGTCAACAATTATTTCAGTCATAATTCGCCGACCTACGGCAGTTTTACATCTTTGCTCAGGAGACATGGCGTCAGATACCGGGCGGCGGCTGAAAATATTGCCTGGAACTCAAACGGCAGCGTCAGATCTGCCCATAACAATCTGATGAATTCACCGGGGCACAGGAGAAATATCCTGGGCCGAAGTTACCAGCAGGTCGGAGTGGGCATTTATGTAAGGAGCGACGGCCGGCACTACTATACCCAGCTTTTCATAGGGAACTAATAAACATAACCGGCCCGCGTTAAAGCCTGGAAAACCGTTTTAAGATCAAGCGAAGCCAAATCGCTGCCGGGACAAGAATAGAAAGAAGGAGGAGCGACATGAAAGAATTTGACCTGATCGTCATCGGCGGGGGAACCGCCGGTATGAACCTGACTTACCCGTTAGCTGAACAGGGGTGGAAAGTTGCTGTTGTGGAATCGGAGCACCTGGGTGGGACCTGTATCAACAGAGGCTGTATCCCGTCCAAAACGCTGATCAGCTCGGCCAGGGTTATGCAGACCGTCCGGGATGCCCATAAGCTGGGGGTGGTGGCAGAATCCCCGAAAGCGGACTGGCCGGAAATGGTCAGGCGCAAGGACGAGCTGGTGGGCAAGATTCGTGGCCGCGGCTATAAGAACGTGGAAAGAGACGAAAATATTACGCTCTATGAAGGACGGGCGGCATTCAGCGGGCCTAAAAGTATTGAGGTAAACGGGGAAACCCTGACTGCCGCGAAGATTGTTCTGGCTTCCGGATCTCGCACGGCAGTACCACCCGTCCCCGGACTCGATCAGGTGGACTACCTGAACTCCACTTCCGTGATGGAAATGAAAGAACTTCCGGCGAGCATGCTGATTTTGGGCGGGGGGATTATTGGTCTTGAATTTTCTCAGCTTTTTGCCCGCCTGGGCGTGGAAGTAACCATCCTGCAGCGGTGTGACCGTCTTGCACCCAACCTTGATCCGGAAATATCGGCAGAAATACAAAAGCTGCTGGAAGAAGAAGGGGTCAGAGTGGCAACCGATACCAACATCACTTCCATTAACAGGGAGGAGGGGATGGTAACGGCTGCCGACGAATGGGGCGAGGCCCCCGTCAGCTATACCGCCGAACAGATCCTGGTGGCAACCGGGAGACAGCCCAACAGTGACTGGCTTGATCTGGATAAGGCCGGGATAGCCACCGATCAGCTCGGCTATATTAAAGTTGACCGTGCTTTTAGAACCGGTGCCGAAGGAGTCTGTGCAGTTGGTGACTTAATCGGGGGTATGATGTTTACCCACAGGGCCGCGCACGATGCTGCCCTGCTTGCCCGCCACTTCACAAAAGGTGAAGATATTGACCGGGGCGACAGGCTGATTCCCTTCGCCATCTTTACCGATCCGGAAATTGCCGGGGTTGGCATGGATGAAGAGGCGGCCGGGAAAGCAGGTTATGAGGTTAAGAACCACCACTTTCCCTTCCGCTTCCAGGGCAGAGCCCGGGCGATGGAAAAATATGATGGTTTTATCAAGATGATCGTTAACCAAACAGACGGTAAAATCCTGGGGACTTTTATGATCGGGCCGGAAGCGGGCGAGTTGATCCACGAGCTGATTGCGGCGATAAGGTTTGGGGCTACGGCCTATGATCTCCAGGATATGATCCATGTTCATCCTACCCTGTCGGAGGCAATTACTAACACAGCCGGCATGGGTTAATGTTTAGCTGACAGGAGGTTGCCAATGCTGAAAATCTTTATCCTGGCCATGATTATGATCTTCTCCCTGGCCCTGCCGGCCGGAGCTTTATCCGAAGATGATCCCCTCGAGGAAGATTTGCTGAATGACGATCTATCGGCGGGAGATATTCCGGCAGACGAGCCTTTCCTGGAAGATCCTGCTGATGATATGCCGCTGGAAAATGATCCCGATCATGAAGAGCACTATTACCGGGCCCGGGTACTGAAAGTGGAGGAGGCCCGGGAAGATCAACATGATTATTATACGGTGATAGAGCAGGAAGTGGTCGTGGAACTAACCAGCGGTCCTTTTGAGGGCAAAGAGCTCGAAATTTTGAACACCTTTTTTGAGGGAGACCCGGTTTATGATTTCGTCCTGGAAGAGGGGCAGGAAGTAATTGTGGTCGCCCTGGGCGAGGAAGGCAGCTTTGAGCAGGTACATGTGCAGGATCTGGCCCGCGACCGCGGGGTCTATTACCTGCTGGGCGTTTTTGCCCTGGTTCTGCTCCTGGTCGGACGGATGAAGGGGTTAAAGACCCTTCTAACCCTGGGGGTGACCATCTTTCTCGTTTTCCAGTTCCTGCTGCCCCTGCTTCTCCTCGGCTACAGCCCGATCCCGCTGGCGGTAATCATGGCCTCAATGGCCATCACCTTTACCCTGTTTGTGATCGGGGGCCTTAATTTAAAATCGCTGGTGGCCATATTGGGCACAATCAGCGGGGTAATCGTCGCCGGCCTGATGGCTTTCTGGGCGGGAAGTATTGCCCGGTTGACCGGTTTCGGCACCCATGAAGCTCAGATGCTTTACTTCCTGGATCAGACCATTGATTTTAGAGGTCTCCTGTTTGCAGGTATTATTATCGGCTCATTGGGGGCAATTACCGATATCGGGATGTCGGTAGCGTCGGCGGCGGCGGAAATCAAGCAGGCCAGCCCTGATATTTCGGGACGTGACCTCTTCAGGGGTTCACTCAACGTGGGCCGTGATATAATGGGGACTATGGCCAATACCCTGATCATGGCTTATGTCGGGGCCGCCACCCCGATGTTGCTGCTGGTGATGGGTTATGAAATGGACTGGTTGAAAATTATTAACATGGACCTGATTGCCACCGAGTTTGTTCGCGGTGTGGCCGGTAGTATCGGCCTGATCGCAGCAGTTCCGGTCACTGCCCTTTTAGCCGGCCGTCTGCTGCCCCGGCGAAAATAAAATTTGGGGGCGTTTTTTTATAAATACGGGAATGGAGAACTAGTTTCTTCCATTCCCGTATTGCTATTTAGCTCCGGCTGCATTTTTACCTGCAATACGGCCCATGACCAGGCACTCGGTGATGGCGCAGCTGCCAAGCCTGCAAGCCCCGTGAATGCCTCCGGTAACTTCGCCGGCGGCGAAAAGTCCCTTAATTGGCCGCTGATTGCGGTCAATAACCCGGCCGGAAACATCAATTTGAATGCCGCCCATGGTGTAGTGTACTTTCGGCCACATCTTTATGGCATAAAAGGGCGGGTTGATGACAGGAGAAGACCCTTTAAGCAGTGGTTTGTTAAAATCATCGTCCCGTCCTTTTTCGATCATGTCGTTAAACCTGTCCACGCTGTTTTTCAGGCTTTGGATATCAATATCATAATGCCTGGCCAGGTCTTCAAGGGAAGAAAAGGCCCTGACTATTCCTTTGTTTAAAGCGCGAGAGAGATCCCAATTGGCGGATAGAACACCTTTTTCATCGGCAATCCCGATTACCGGGTGCCCCAGTTTGAGAAAAGCTTCGGCAGTTTCTTTGCGGTTGCTCAATTCATTTATAAAGCGGTTACCTGATTTCGGATCAATGATCAGACCATAAGGAAGAACAACATAGTCGCTGAAGCCGGGGCCGGCGCCGAACCCTTTTTCCTCTGGAGAAGTCCAGGGGAAAAGTTGAATTCTGGACAGTTGGACCGGGTTGGCGCCAATGGCCAGGCATTCCTTGATTATTTCAGCGGTCGAGTAAGGTTTAGTGGTGCTTGAAATAGAGTTATCAAGGCGGGGATCCTGGGCCCGGCGAAAAAAAATATCGCTTCCAAATCCGCCCGAGGCGACGATTACGGCCTGGGAAGCGAGCAGTTCCTTTTCAAACCCTGCGGTTTCCGTTTTGTATTGATAATCTTCATTTATTTTTACCCCGCCGATAAAGCTCCTGGAATCGGCAAGAAATTGATTTACATAAACACTCGTATAAACAGGAACTTTCAAGTCTTTAAGCCGGGCAAGCTGTTTTTTCACCAGATCCGAACCGGAAACAGATTTTGAGGTATAACAGCGGGCCACCGAATGGCCGCCGAACAAATCGATTCGGTCGAGATATTCAACTCCCAGGTATTCTTTCGACCACAAGAAGGCTTTTTTTGCTCCCCCGGTTACCGTCCTGACCAGTTCCGGATAATTCAAACCTTCGCCTGCTTTGATCATGTCTTCATACATCAACTCTGGCGAATCTTCTATTCCGGCTGCAATTTGCTCCTCTGTTCCCGGTGCGGCCATACAACCGTCGCTGATTGTGGAATTGCCGCCCACTGCTCTCATTTTTTCCAGGACCATTACAGAAGCGCCCGCTTCGGCGGCTTCAATAGCTGCGGCCAGCCCGGCAAAACCGGAACCGACAATAATTACATCGGCGCCATTCTTTATTGAGGGCATTTTAAAACCTCCCTGTTCAATATTTTCCGGATGATAACATTATATGTTCCCCTGATTAGTTGAAATATGTGTTAAGCTGCCGCGGTTCAGAAGCTGCTGCCGCCCGGCTATCGCTAAAAAATGGAATGAGATACTGTTAATCTACTCGAAAAGATAAATTAAAGCAACTTTATCTTTTTTCCACCAGAGCTATGCTTTCCACGTGGCTGGTGTGGGGAAACATATCCACCGGTTGGACTGTGTTCACCGCGTAATTGCTTTGCTGCAGGCGGGTAATATCGCGGGCCAGGGTGGCCGGATCGCAGGAAATATAGACGATGCGAACCGGTTTAGCCCGGACAACCGCTTCCAGCAAGCCCTGGGCGCAGCCCTGTCGGGGCGGGTTGAGAAACACTGTTTTTGGATCTTTTCCTTCCAGCAGTAAATCCGGAATTTCCTCGGCTCGGGCATTTATAAACCGGATATTGCTGGCTTTGTTCAGGGAGGCATTTTCCCTGGCATCTTTGATGGCCGAACTGTCCGAGTCAACTCCGATCACTTCTTCTGCCGCCCGGCTTAAATATAGGGAGAAGTTTCCCGTGCCGCAGTAGAGATCGTAGGCGGTCGCAGGTTTTCCTGATAAGAAGGCGGCCTGCTCGTACAGTATTTCTGCCTGTTCGGGATTAACCTGGAAAAAAGAGCGGGGGGAAATGCGGTAGTGAAAGGGGGTGATTTTTTCTTCAAGGTATGGCTCTCCATAAAGGGTAAAGTGGTGTCCGTCTTTTTTGCCCGGCTGATAAAAGACGATTCCGGATGGAGGGTGTTCTTTTTCCCTGTTAATCAATTCAACCAGCTTGTCCAGCTTGCTTTTCAGGGGAGAGGGATCAAGTGGTTTAAAGTCAAAGCTTTCTCCGGCAGCAGGGCCAATTAACGTGATCAGGCTCTTACCGGTGGTAAAAGAAGAACGGATGCCGGCCCTGTTGACGGGCAGGGGGTCACCGGTGGCGGACCCGGCTTCGTAATTTATATATTCTCCGGCTGCCCGCCGGATGGCATTGATCATTTCGCAATTGCGGGAGTGCTGGGTCAGGCAGTCTGTAATATCGATAATCTGGTGGCTTTGCTGTTGGTAAAACCCGGCTGTGACCTGTTCGCCGGCCATCCCGATGTGAATCTGGGCTTTATTGCGGTAGCGCCAGGGGGTCCGCATTCCGAGGACCGGTTTTACGGTTGGTTCCGTACCGGCAATACGCCGCAGGGCTTCTTTAACCCGCTCTTTTTTCCATTCCAGCTGTTTTTCATAGGAAAGGTGCTGGATCTGGCAGCCCCCGCAGTCCGGGTAATATGAGCAGGGCGGATCTGCCCGGTGTGGTGATGGCTTGTGGAGGGAAACCAGCTCTGCTATGGCAAAGTTTTTACGGACAACGCTTATTTCTGCCCGTACTGATTCCCCGGGCAGGGCCTGCGGGACAAACAGGGTAAAGTTGTTCTTTTTGCCCACCCCTTCGCCGCGGTGGTTTAGGTCGGTGATTTCAAGGTCAACAACCTGGCCCTGGGCAAAGGGATGTTTTTTCTTTTCTACCATCTTTTCACCCGCTTTTAAATCTTGGCCAGCCTGGCAATGTAAAGCACTATAACTGCACCAAGGAAGGCGACGACGATCGTGCCCAGGTTGAAACCGGTTATCGGCTGGTGGATATTAAAAAGGGCGCCGGCCAGCCACCCGGCGATGATTCCGACCAGCAGCCAGGAAATAATGCCCATGTTGCTCACCCCGGTTTGTATATTTTTAAGCAGCTCCTGGTTTGTTTGGTTAACCGGCCGTTCCCTGTCCGGGTAACGGCTAAAAACCGGTCTTGTATTGGATTCTAACATGGAAGCCCCCGGCAAACAAGCTGAACAGGGTTGCCTGGCCTTCCGGCTAGTGCTAACATGGGAAAAGGTTTGGGGTTATAAACGGCCGTAAATGCCTTATACCGGGAAAATCCGGTTTCACACCTGGAGGCGCTTGCGGCAGCTTTTGCAGGGGCTGCCCAAAACGGCCTTGATTATACCCGGCGGGGAAGTGGATAGGGAAGTGAATATGATAGAAGCTGAACCAAAAGAACGCCTGGACAGGCGGGCCTTGAAAGCCTGGTTTTTTAGCGGGTTGATCTGGGGTTTAATTTTAATGATTTTCCCGGTGCTGTACCTGACCGTAGCTCCGTTATTTTGGGATCTGCCCGCTGTTTATGGCTGGCTGGCAGTCGGACTGGTTGTTTTGTATACTCTGTGGGATGCGGTAATTGTCCCCCGGATCAAACTTCATTTTTGGCGCTACGAGATCCGCGACGATGAGATCGATATCCGCCACGGGGTTTTTATCATCCGCCGGACTCTGATCCCCATGATCAGGGTCCAGCATGTCGATACCGAGCACGGCCCGATTATGCGCTTGTTTGGTTTGGCCACCTTGAAGATTTCCACCGCCGCTTCCGAGCACCGGATACCGGCGCTTTCCAGGGAGCGGGCTGCCGAACTGCGCGGTGAAATATCGGCTCTGGCCCGGGTGAGTGATGAAGATGTATGATCAAAAAAGACAGCATCCGCTGATGATCCCCCTGGCATCATTAAAAAGCCTGCTCATTTTTCTGGCCCCGATAGTCCTGGTTTTGCTTCAGAACCCGGGTGATGGAAACCTGGCCCGGAATTTGTTAATCCTGGCCGGCTCCGCCGTGGCACTCCTGGTGGTGATCCTGCCCCTGCAGGTGTTAAGCTGGGCCTTTTATACTTACCGCTATGAGGCCGGCTATCTGCACATCAAGTCGGGTGTTATTTTTAAAAAAGAACGCTCTATCAAACGGGAACGGGTCCAGACAGTAAATATCCGCCGGGGCATTTTCCAGCGATTGCTCGGCCTGGCCAGCCTCCAGGTTGAAACTGCAGGAGGCGGATCGGAATCTGAACTGAGCCTCACGGCCGTTACCCTTGAGGAAGCGTACAATATCAAGGAAAGCCTGGAAGGCCCGGCGGTGGAAAATGATCTTGCCCCTGAAGAAAATGCTGAAAAAGCTGCAGGGGAGATAGGTGATGAAGGAGTGGTGCGTGAGGAAAAAGAAACTGCTCCCCGGGCCGGCTTAAAAGCGTTAATCGATACTGCCCTGAAGCCCGGTGAACAAACAAGGGCAGGAGAGGATAATCAAGCTGAAGCGACTTACAGGATTACCATCCCGGAACTGTTTATAGCCGGCGCTACCTCCGGCGGTTTTTTCGTCCTTTTTTCAGTGACCGGCCTCATTTTTTCCCAGGCTCTGCCTTTTATCCCCGATGCATTCTGGGAACACCTGCTGGACCGGGTTACTTCTACCGCCGCCGGTACGGTGGTGCTGGTAGTGCTGGTCTTGCTTTTCTTGTCCTGGCTGATTTCTTCGCTGGCTTTTATGGTCCAGTATGCCAACTTTACGCTTCAACGCCGCCAGGATCGCCTCCAGGTTACCTGGGGGCTGATTGAGCAAAAACAACTGACCCTCAACTTAAACCGCCTGCAGGCTTTAGTTGTGCATGAAGGGATTTTGCGTCAACCATTCGGCAGATGTGCCCTGGTTGCCGAGGTGGCGGGAGGAGGATCACGTGAACAAAATTATATTACTTTGCTTTTTCCCCTGCTCCGCACCGATGAACTCAGTCATTTTTTGGCCCGGATTTTGCCCGAATACCGCCTGCCTGACACCTTCGTGCCCCTGCCCGGTAGGGCCCTGCGCCGCTACATGTTCAGGGCCGCCGCACCGCTGCTTTTAATAATCGTCCCCCTGCAGTGGATCCCTTACGGCTGGCTTTCTATCTCTCTACTCATCCTGGCCCTTTTTTGGGGTTACAGCCGTTACCGGGCCGGAGCTACGTTCCTGGACGACAAGCAAATGACTATGAAGTTTCGATTCGTGAACCGTTTCCGGGTTTTGATGCTTCGTAATTGTATTCAGGCTTTCCAGGTTAGCGCCAATCCTTTTCAGCGTTGGAGGGACCTCAGGACTGCCCGGGCCTGGGTTCTCTCATCGCCGTCCGGCAAAGCGTTCCAGGTTGCCGATATCGATATTGAAGAAGCCCGGCATCTGTGGAATTGGTATTCGCGTCAAAAATAAAAAGCGCGGAGGACAATGCTGTCATCTCCATTGTTTAATCCTGGTGGAAATTCTATAAAATTAAGGACAAGAAAACTGAAACTTAATTTCTTTGCAGTTGTCTTAATACCAGAGAGAAAATTCAATACGCGGTAGAATAAATGAAGGGAGGCAACCAGATGTTTAAAAAGACATTGTTGATGTTCTTGTTGGTAACAGTCTTGCTTTTTGCCTATGGTTGTGGTGAAGCAGAAGAAACTGTTGAGGTGGTGACTCCGGTGGATATCGAAGATGAGGAATTGCCGAAAGAAATCAAAGCCTGGATTGAAAGTTCCAGGGATCAATTTGGAGGCAGGGCCCGTGTTCATGACGGCCTGCTTTATATCCTGATCACCTACGGCGAAAAGCCGACCGGCGGTTATGTAGTGGAAATTGAGGAGATTAAGAAACAGGAAGAAACACTGGTTGTAACTGTTGAATTTACCGAGCCGGGTGAAGATGAAATGGTCACCCAGGCAATAACCTATCCCTACGATCTGGCCGTGGTGGAAGAAACCGACCTTCCGGTTGAATTTGTGGCCACCGGAGATGAAGACACTGTCCCGGTTTTGGATTAAAATTTTACTGCCGGGACCGGCAGAGATATAGAAAAACCGAGTACTTAAAGTATAAGCTTCCCGCCTTTGGGCGGGATTTTTTCAGATCCATGACTTGCCCAGTGCTCAAATATGTTTAAAAGTTTTTCGTTGATCCAGAAGATCATTGAGGCGGGGGTTGTCGGGCCGGGATGCGGAAAAACAGTGTCGCTGTGTGACGGGTTTTAGCCTCGTATTAAATATGGCCGGCCCCTGCATATGGTTAAAAGCACATTGTAGTGTTCGTCGATTACAGTTATATCGGCATCCTTTCCAGCTTCCAGGGATCCTTTTATTTTGTCCAGGCCCATGACCCGGGCCGGATTAATAGTTGCCGCCGGCAGCACCTTCTCAAGGCTTAAGCCCGACATTTCCACCGCTCCGGCCAGGGCCATGTTCATGGTCAGGATGCTTCCGGCCAGGGTGCCGTCTTCCAGGAATGCTTGCCCTCCTTTATTGATTATTTTTTTGTCGCCGAGCAGGCATTCGCGGTCCGGCAGCCCGCATACGGCCAGGGCGTCGGTAGCCAAAACTGTCTTATCCGGAGGTTTGGCCCGGAAAAAAAGTTTAACCGCCGCCGGGTGGGTGTGGACGCCGTCGGCTATAATTTCGGCGCTGAGGCTGTCCAGGGTTAAAGCGGCGCCCAGGATACCAGGGGAACGGTGGTGAAACCGGCGCATGGCCGAGTAAGTGTGAACGACATGGCGGAGCCCGCAGGAGGCGGCTTTCTCGATCTCTTCCAGGGTAGCCCCACTGTGCCCGGCGGCAGCCACAATACCCTCCCTGTCCAGGCGGGTAATGGCTTCGAGGGCATGGGGGAGCTCGGGAGACAGGGTTACCATGCCCAGAATATCCCCCAGGGAAGAAATCAGATCTTCGATCAGGTCCGGCTCCGGATTTTTCAAGTATGCTTCCGTGTGGGCGCCCTTGTACCAGGGATTAAAAAAAGGCCCCTCCAGGTGTACTCCTGCCAGGTGGGGTGCCCCTATTTTTGCCCGGGCCTGCCTGATTCTTTCAGCTGCCTCCTTGATCCGGTTAAGGGGGGCTGAAACCAGGGTGGGCATAAGGGTGGTTGCTCCGCCTGTTGTGGTATGGTATGAAACAGACCGGATTATTTCATCTGTTGAGGCCAGGGTAAAGTCAAAGCCCCTGGAGCCGTGCAGGTGCAGGTCGACAAAGCCGGGCAGGATCAGGCCGCCGCGGCAGTCAAGCAGCTCGCCCCCGTCCCGGGCCAGATTTTCCGGGAGATCACCGGAAAAGACCCGGTCAATTTTATCCCCCACGACAGCCACCCCCCCGTAAAACATTTCCCAGGGAGTGTAGACGGTGCCGTTATAAAGGGCGAAAGAAGCTGAGTCACTGCGGCCCGGAAGGCGGGCTGCTTCAGCTGCCAGGTTTCGGTTTGGATTGCGATTGCTGCTCAAATGAGATCAGCTCCCGGTTAAGTTTATATATTTAAACATGCGGTAAGCGGTAAAGGTTCGGGTCGGGACCGCCCTTGAAAACTTCGTAATCAAAGCTCTCATATTATATCATTTGTGCCCCATTTTTCGGAACACCTTTGTTTTAGCCTTGACCTGGGGGGAAATCGGGTGCTTATGCTTGCCGGGGCCAATTATTTACCTTGAATAATCAAGTGAGTGTGGTAAAATGACAAAGGCAAGGATGATCCCGTTAATGAACCAACCTAAAGGGACCATTATTAATACCAATTCAAAGTTGCGGTCTTAAGGTATTCAACTGTGACGAAAATTAACGGAGGTTGTTTATGGTCAAGAAAATAATAGCGGTTTTGATCTGCATTTCCATCCTGGTATTGATCTTCGGCTGCGGGAACAACGATCTTGACCCCGGCAATGAGAATGAAATTACCATCGATGTGGTCAACATGACCGAAGAGGTAATTGTTTCATACGTCCTTTTTTATGGACCCGACCTGGATGAATGGGGCGAGGATTTACTGGATGATGAAGTGATTGAGCCCGGTGAAACGGTGTCGTTTGTCCTGCCCGAAGGGGAATACACCATTATTCCGATGACATATGAATACTACGTGCTCCCTGCGGCCAGGAACATAAGCGAAGACTTCAGCATGGAAATCGGCGGGGAAGACAGAGAACCGATCCTGGTTACCAACGACACAGAAGTGGATATCGCCTTTTTGTATATTTCACCGAGCGAAAGTGAAGACTGGGGCGAAGACTGGCTTGGAGATGAGGTTATTGCCGCCGGGATTAGCAAGTTTTTCTTTGCCGAACCTGATACTTATGATGTAATGGCCATTGACCTGGAAGGAGAAACAGTCCTTGAGCTCTACGGGATAGAAGTGGATGGTGAACGGCACTTCACCATAGAGGATCTCCCTGAAGAGGACGAGGAAGAAAACGGCGAAGAAGAGGAATAGAATAACGTCAGCAACTGGTTATTGTTCAGCGGACCGGGCTGTTATCCAAATTCGGATCAGCTCGGCCGTTTTTGCTTCCAGCAATTCAGGCCCCCGCTCGATGGAGTCCTGGATGCTCAAGGGCCCATCGGCAATGGCGAAGCAGGCGGTGATTCCCTCCCGGTGAAAAACTCCCAATTCGCCTTCCAGGTCCCCCGCCAGGGCGAGAACCGGGATCTTGCATTGCCTGGCTTTGCGGGCGATGCCCACCGGAGCTTTTCCGTAAGCGGACTGGGTGTCCAGTTTGCCTTCGCCGGTAATCAGCAGGCTGCAGCCCGCCAGATACTGTTCTATTTCCAGGGCCTCGAGAACCAGCTCGATACCTGACGACAGCCGTGCTCTTAAAAAAGCGATTAACCCCGCCCCCAGGCCTCCTGCTGCGCCTGCCCCGGGGATATGATCGACTTCCATCCCGAAGTCTTTTTTTATAACCCGGGCGTAGTTTACAAGGGCCCGGTCCAGTTTTTCAACCATGCCCGGATCTGCCCCTTTCTGAGGGGCGTAGACATAAGCGGCTCCTTTAGGGCCGGTCAGGGGATTATCAACATCGCAGGCCACAAGGACTTCGACTTCATCCAGACGGGGATCAAGCCCGGAAATATCGATTTTTTCAAGACGTTCCAGTTCGGCGCCTCCTCTGCCCAGGAGGCGTCCCTTCCGGTCCAGGAACTGTGCGCCCAGGGCTTCGGCCACCCCTGCTCCCCCGTCACTGGTGGCGCTGCCTCCAATTCCGACGATCAACTTCCTGCATCCCCGGTCCAGTGCGGCACGGATCAATTCACCGGTTCCGCGGGTAGTGGTGATAGAGGGATCCCGTTTTCCCTCCGGAACCAGGGACAGGCCGGAAGCGGCAGCCATTTCAATGACCCCGGTTCTGCCGTCGTCAATTAAACCGAAAACAGCCTCCACTGGCCGGCCCAGGGGCCCGGTTACAGTTATGGTTTGGAGGGAACTCCCCGGTTTGCCAGTTAGAGATTCGACCAGGCCTTCTCCACCGTCTGAAAGGGGAAACCGGTGTACCTCTGCCCAGGGAAGAACGCTTTTTATCCCTTTTTCGATCTGCTTCGCCGCTTCGGTTGCGCTCATGCTTCCTTTAAATTTATCGGGGGCGGCAATAATTTTCATGGGAACCTCCAGTTTAAGCGGTTTATTAACATTTCGATGGGTCCGCTGAGTACTCCTTCTAAAAAGAGGCAACTATATAGGCATACTTATGTTATAATAAGAGTGATTCCTAAATAGGGGTGATTGAAATGGCAAAACTTAAGATATCAGACAAGGCCAGGGAAAAAATGAAGGACAATTCCAAGCCTTATACCGTTTATTTAGCTTGCCGGGGCGGGTGAGGGGGAAGTTTTGTAACCCCTGCCGTGAAAGCAGGCAAACCTGAAATGGAAGAAAACTTCTATAAGGAAGAAATAGACGGCATCACTTTTTACGTCCGCAACGAGATGATGGATAAAGCTTTTTCAATCGACTGGTTTGGAATTTGGATTTTTGGCGGTCCGGTAGTTAAAGAGATCCAGTAAAAGTAGGTTACACTTTGGCAGGCAGCAGGCGATACAACTAACAGTCTAGATAAAAATTGCCAGGCTGCGACAAAAGCCGGCCGGTTCAGAAGTAATAAGCCTGAACCGGCCGGCTTTGATATTATGATGACAAACCTTTCGACACCGGCTGTACACCGGTATATAGCGGCATTACGGTTTTTAAGATCGTAAAACAGCAGCAGCTCTTTGGGAAATTTAAGCCGTATCTGGCACGGCCTGGAATTCGTCCTTGTCGGCGCCGCATATCGGGCACTTCCAGGTACCGGGTAGATCTTCAAAGGCGGTACCGGGCGCGATGCCGTTTTCGGGATCTCCGTTTTTCGGAACGTAGGTGTAATCACAGAGTTCACACATGTAGCTTTGCATTATTATTCCTCCTCGGGCCTTTTTTAAAATAATAGCTTATCGGTGGAAATCAGTCAAACAATTTGAAACAGCTATGGTTTGTGTTTTTTATCAAAAAGCGGTTGCCGCCCGGCAAATTTATCCGGCATAAAGGAGTGTCAAAACCGGGGCCGATGCCTGATCGTATGTTAAAATAAAATTCAAGCTCTAAATGGGATCAGTGATATTTAACTGATACCGTTTGGGGCCGCTTTGATTATTCCGGTTTCTAATGAGAGAAGGAGGTTTCAATGTGCGCGTTTGGGATATCCATCCCGGCTACCTGTCCCGGCAGAGCCTGCTTGGCCAGCACGCTGAAATACATGCCCTTTACAGTATCATAACAGGGACTAAAAAAGGCTACTTCAACCATCCTGAAACTTTGCGCTGGCAGGGGTGTCCGGTCGGGCTTAAATGGATCCATGATTTAACTACCCTGGAAATGGTGCTGAGGGATTTTAATCACAAGAGTCCCTGCGGTCCAGCCCATTTACCAGTACTGCTTCCGGGGCAGGCGAGGCCGGACCGTTATGTGGATCCACCGGTCGGGCAGATAGAAATCCTGCGGCAAAAAAACCGGGAAACAGGCCGCACGGGGAGAATTCCCCTGCCGAAAAGCGGTTACGAGTACTGGGCCCACCATAAATACTCCGTGATGGCCCGCGGCTACAATCATTACAAGGAAGTCCAGTCCTACCTGCGGTCCATGAAAAACTGTTCCCTGCAGGAAGCCGGGGAGTTGATTGAAATGATCGCTGCAATCATGGAAAAGCCGGTTACCGAATCGGCCCTTTCCAATACGGTCGATCACCTCTGGGGATACTTTAAACGGGAAGCTTCAGGGCCGGAAAAGGAAATCTACTTAACCCGGCAGCCTGAAAATCTTCCCGCCCTGGTCCGTTACTTTTACGGGCTAGCCGTCAAGTATAACCGGACCTACCTCCTGCACTCCACTATTTTTGCCGACTTTGTTGAACCGGTGTAAACCGGTCCCGGTAATTGATTAAAATTGTTTGAATGCTTTTTTAGCCGTGTTGCAGATCGGGCACTCGTCCGGGGCCGGATCCATGCCAACCCACCCGCAAACCGGGCAGAGGTAAACAGCCTTGTCATCCGCATCGGAACCGGCGGCTACTTTTTCTTTAAGGTCATTAAAAATGCCGCCGTGGACTTTTTCTGCCGCATTGGCGTACTCGAATGACTGCAGGGCCTTGTCCTGGCCTTCCTGCTTTGCCGCTTCGATAAATTCGGGGTACATTTTGGTGAATTCGTGGTGTTCCCCTTCGGCCGCCGCCCCGAGGTTATCCAGGGTGCCTCCTACTTTTTCGGCAATTTCAAAGTGTTTCAAGGCATGCACGGTTTCCGCCTCGGCAATAGCCTGGAAAATCCTGCCTACATTTTTAAAGCCATCCTTTTCGGCTTTTTTGGCGAAGGCCAGGTATTTGCGGTTGGCCTGCGATTCACCGGCAAATGCTTCCATCAGGTTTTCTTTTGTTTTCATGATCGATCGCTCCTTTTTCTTTATAATTTAATTTATGGATACGCACAGGGCGTAGAACCCAATTCTACGGATATCTTCATATTTCCTTTATCGGAATTGTTGTTTTCTTACGGAAGCAAAGTTGCTGTGCGTGTTGACAAACCCGGCTAAATAGTCTATGATCCTAATAGGAATTATATAGTTATAGCCGGAGTAAGTCAAGGACATTACTATAAATCTGGAATGATTTTTGTTTTAGTAAAAAGTATTGCTTCGGCAAAGGGAAGGGATGTTATTATGAAAACTATTAATCTCGATTATACAGCGGCAGCACCGGTTGATGAAGCAGTTTTGGAAGCAATGATTCCCTATTTCAGGGAACATTACGGCAATCCTTCAAGCGGCCATACCCTGGGCGAAAAGCCGCGGGAGGCTCTGGAAGAAGCGAGGGAAAAAGTAGGCCGGTTAATCGGCGCAGAAATACCGGGCAAAGATCAGATCATTTTTACCGCTTCGGCTTCGGAAGCAAATAACCTGGCCCTAAAAGGAATAATCGCAGCAGGCAAAAAGAAAGGCAACCGGATTATAACTTCCGCAATCGAGCATTTTTCGATCCTGAACCAGTTGAAAAGCCTGGAAAAAGAAGGTTACGACATTGTAAGGCTTCCGGTTGACGGCTACGGGCTGGTGGATCCTGATCAGCTGGAAGAAGCCATAACCGACCAGACCATCCTTATCTCGATCCAGGTGGCCAATCCGGAAATAGGAACCATCCAGCCGATCGAAAAGCTGGCCGCCCTGGCGCATGAAAAAGGAATTCCTTTCCATACCGACGCGGCGGCGGCTGCCGGCTGGATCCCAATTGATGTTGAAAAAACCGGTGTGGACATGCTGAGCCTGGCCGGGGACCAGTTCTACGGGCCGAAAGGCTCAGGAGCCCTGTTCGTGCGCAAAGGAATACGCCTTCGCCCGCTGATCGAAGGCGGGATCCAGGAAAAGGGCCTGCGGGCCGGCACGGAAAATGTTCCTGCCATCGTGGGCCTGGGCGAAGCAGCCCGCCTGGCCCATCAATCGCTGGCCGAACGGACCGAAAAAGTGGCTTCATTCAGGAACCAGCTTAAAGAAGCCCTTTTCAAAGAAATTCCTCATCTGCACCTTAACGGGCATCCGGACAACCGCCTGCCCCGGAATCTGAATGTTTCTGTGGAGTTTGTTGAAGGAGAAGCCTTGCTGATGCGCCTTAACATGGCCGGGATTTATGTTTCAAGCGGTTCATCCTGCACCTCGCAGGCCCTGAAATCTTCTCATGTATTGGAAGCTATTGGTGTGCCTCCCGAACTGGCCCAGGGTTCGCTGCTGCTGGCTCCAGGGCGAGAAAGCAGGGAGGAAGATATCCCTTATATCACCGAGCAGCTGGCCCAGGTGGCCGAACTGCTTAGAAAAATGTCACCGCTTTACCACCAGTACCTGAAGGAGGGGAAGGATAATGCCAATGTACAGTGAAAAGGTTATGGAACATTTCACCAACCCTCGCAACATCGGCGAAATTGAAGATCCCGATGGGGTCGGCGAAGAAGGTAACCCGGTTTGCGGCGATATGATGAAATTTACAATCAAGGTTAAAGATAACCGAATTGAAGATGTGAAGTACTTTACCTTCGGCTGCGGGGCGGCCATAGCCGTATCCAGCATGGTTTCGGAAATGGCCAAAGGTAAAACCCTGGAAGAAGCCTTGCAGATAACCAACAAGCAGGTAGCTGAAGAGCTCGGCGGCCTGCCTCCCAATAAGATGCACTGTTCCAACCTGGGAGCGGACGCCCTTCGTAAGGCGATCCGGGATTACATGGAAAAACAGGGGGAGGTTAAGCAATGAGTGAAAACAACCTGAATGACAGACCGGAGCGGGGCCCCTGCAGCTGTCCTTTCTGCGATGAGCCTATCTGTCCCGACCCGGGCGAAGTAACTTTTACCTGCAACAATGACGGAAGGCTGAAAATCCACCAGGTTGACTGCGTAGGACTTTTCTGCCCCGTCCCCGTGATGCGGGCAAGGGAGGAGATAGATCAACTGGAACCTAATAACTTGCTGGAACTGATTGCCGACGATCCGGCCTCAGCGGAAGATATCCCCCGCTGGGCCAAGCGGGCCGGGCATACCCTGGTCAAGGTCGATCGTGACGGCGATGAATACCACTATTTTATCTTAAAAAAAAGCGAGGAGGTTGAGTAAGATGGCCGGAAAAAGCAAAATTCTTTACGTACAGACCAGCGGGACCGATACCCCGGAGAGGCTTTATTCCCCGTTAATCCTGGCCCAGACGGCCAAAACAATGGACGTGGAACCGACAGTTTATTATCTGGGGCTCGGTTTGAAAAACCTGGTCAAAGGAGAAGCCGAAAAAGTGAAAATAGGTGAATTCCCCACCCTGCGTGAAGTCATCAGCCAAACTGCGCAGCAGGGCATCAAAATCATGGCCTGCCAGCAGAGCATGCAGCTTTTTGGGGGCGAAATCAAGCCGGAAGATCTGATCGAAGAGGCAACGGTAGCCGGGGCGGCCACCCTGAACGACCTGGCCCTGGATGCCGATGCCATCCTGACCTTTTAAAAAAAATTATCGTGGAACCTGCCGTTTGGAAGGATTTTTTACAGCCATAGCGAAATCTTTAACTGTAGCATGGTAGAACGGCAGGGTTGGTACAGTACTTATGCCGGTCTTTGACCGGCATATTTTTATCCGAAAATACTCCAACCGGAGTATTTCTTTTTGCCCTTGCCGTTGGCCAATGATTAACTTGAAGGAGGGAAAAAATGAAAAAGCTAGTGCTGTTCCTTTCCCTGGCCCTGTTGTTGGTGCTGGGGGCCGGCTGTGACGCCGGTGATGCAGAAGATGTAGGAGATGATGAAACAACTGATGTTGAAGCAGTAGAAAATGACGATCGAAGTTTTGATTTTACCCTGGCTCACTTCTTCCCCGCCGGTCACCCTGCCGAGGTTGACTTGGTGCAGGGGTGGGCTGAAGAACTGAATGAAGCCAGTGGAGGGCGGATTGAGATCACCAGTTACCCGGGAGAAACCCTGCTTGAGGCGAATGATACCTACAGCGGGGTAGTGGCCGGGACGGCAGATATCGGCCTTTCCGCTTTTTTTTATACCCGCGGCCGTTTCCCCATCCTGGAAGCGTTTGAACTGCCCGGGATTGTTTATAAAGATTCTTACACGGCCAGCAAAGTGGCCTGGGAAGGGATAAAAGAGCTCCAGCCCGTTGAGGTGCAGGATACCGAGCTGATGTTTGTTTTGGCAACAGGTCCGGGCGATCTGTTTACTACCTCGCCGGTTCGAAACCTGGAGGATTTGCAGGGCATGAAGATAAGGGCCGCCGGCCTGAGCGCCGACACTTTGCCTTTGCTGGGGGCAACCCCTGAAGCGATGCCTCAGCCCGATGCCTACGAGGCCATCCAGCGCGGCCTGGTTGACGGCAACCTGGCCCCGGTCGAGGTCCTCAAAGGGTGGAGGCACGCTGAGGTTACCGATTACTTAACCCGGACCCCATTTTTGTACAATGCCGTATTCTTTGTAACCATGAACCAGGAAAAATGGGACGGCCTGCCGTCTGAAATTCAGGATCTTTTCCTGGAAGTTAATGAGCGTTTTTTTGAAGAAGCTGCCGCCGGCCTGTGGGATGCCCAGAATGAGGAAGCTTTAGAATGGGCGGTTGAAGAAACCGGCCAGGAAATAATCGAACTGGACAATGCGGAAACAGAGCTGTGGATCGAAAGGGTTATCCCGATCCAGGAAGACTTTGTGACTAAAATGAATGAACTAGGCCATGATGGAGCGGTAATTTTAGAGACGGTCAGGAATCTGGCCGAAGAATACCAGTAATTTACGCTGACCAGCTGAAAAAGGATGATTACCTGTGCGAACACTGGAAGCAGTTGTCACTGGATTGAGCCGTGGACTTGATTATTTAGCCGGAATTATCCTGGCCGCCACCGCAGCGCTGGTGGTGGCCAATATTTTGGGCCGGGCCCTGCTTAACCAATCGATCCTCGGGACCTATGAAATGGTCGGTTTTTTTACCGCCGCGGTTGTGGGGCTGGCCCTGGCCCGCTGTGGCCTGGAAAAGGGCCATATTGCCCTGGGGCTTATTGTGGAAAAGCTGCCTGCGGGTATGCAAAAAGTTATCGACCTGGTCGTCAATATTCCGGCTGTAGCCTTTTTGATCGTGGTTGCCTATAACCTTTATCTTTACGGGGCTACAATTGCAGAAACCGGCGAAGTATCTCCGACCACGCAGATGATTTTCTATCCCTTTGTTTATATGGTCGCTTTCGGGTTTTTTGTGCTGGCCCTGGCGGTATTATTAAATTTAATCAAGCAATTCACGGGGGGTGAAAGGCAATGAACCCCACCGTGATCGGGGTGATCGGGATCTGCTGCTTTTTCCTGTTAATTGCACTGAGGATGCCCATTGCCTATGCCATGGCCATGGTCGGCTTTGCCGGGTTTAGCTATCTGACCTCTACGTCGGCCGCCCTTTCCATGGTCTCCTCGGAGTTGTTTTCCACCTTTTCCAGATATTCTCTAAGTGTGATCCCCATGTTTATCCTGATGGGATTCCTGGCTTTCCACGCCGGAATGGGGACCCGTCTCTATGATTTGGCTTACAAGATGGTGGGGCACCTGCCGGGCGGGTTGGCCATTGCCACCCAGGCCACCTGCGCCCTTTTTGGGGCTGTCTGCGGCTCCAACACCGCTACGGCGGCTACAATTGGGGCAATCGCCCTTCCGGAAATGCGCAAATATAATTATGACATTTCGCTGTCAACGGCCAGCGTGGCGGCAGGCGGAGCTCTTGGGGTTTTGATCCCCCCCAGCGTGATCTTCATTGTCTACGGGATCGCAGCCGAGCAATCGGTTGGACGGCTGTTTTTAGCCGGGATCATTCCCGGGATCCTGCTGATGTCCTTGTACATGCTGGTGATTTATATCATGGCCAGGAAAGATCCTTTCCTGGGCCCGTCCGGTCCCAGGTCGGGCTGTCGTGCACGCTACATGGCCCTGGGAGGCGGACTGCTTGAAGTGATAGTTGTGTTTACCATTTCCCTGGGGGGCCTTTTTGCAGGATGGTTTATGCCGACTGAAGCCGGAGCGGTTGGTGTGGCCGGCGTGTTCCTTGTAACGGCGCTTAAGAAAAGGGTAAATCCGGCTATAATTATGCGTTCCCTCTCAGATACGACCCGGACCACGGCCATGATTATGCTCCTGGTGGGCTCGGCAGTAGTTTTCGGCCGATTTATTGCCATCAGCCGCATCCCTTTTGCCATGGCTGAGTGGGCAACAGATCTGGCCTTGCCCTCTTTTGTCGTGATAGCCCTGATCCTGGTTATTTACCTTATCCTGGGCTGTTTTATCGATGCCCTGGCCCTGATCCTTTTGACGATCCCGATCTTTCTGCCGGTGGCTGTGGATGTGCTCGGCTACGATCCAATCTGGTTTGGAGTGATAATCGTCATGGTTGTGGCTATGGGTGTAATTACACCGCCGGTGGGAATGAACGTTTATATCATTAAAGGGGTGGCCGGCGATGTGCCCCTGGAAAAAATATTCCGGGGCATTTGGCCCTTCTTGTTTGCCATTGTAATGGCCCTGGCCTTGCTGATTATTTTCCCCGCGCTGGCTACCTTCCTGCCTTCACTGATATGAGCCCTAAAAAATGGAGCGGATTTTAAAGGTATCTTTTCTTTAAGGACAAATTGTTGTATAATTAAAAATAAGCTATTCAAATCAGACGGTGGTCAATACCAATAATACACAGCTGTTGATAAAATCGATTGTCAGGGGTGAAACAATTGTGACACCTAAAAAGCCGCTGCTTACATTTCTTGTTTTATCGACGGCCGTCGTGTTTTTTACCGTACTGGTGGGTATGGTCCTGGCCCCGGAAACGATCAGGATTGCTCCGGCTGACTTTAAAGACATCGACATCAGTCGCATTCCGGACGGGACTTATTACGGCTCTGCTGATGCGTTTATGACCAGGGCCAACGTGGCAGTCCGGGTTGAAGATCAACAAATTGTCAGGATAGATCTGCTCAGGCATGCCCACAGCAACGGAGAAGAAGCCGAGGCAGTCCTGGACCGGGTCATCACCCAGCAGTGCCTGAAGGTAGATGTGGTTTCCGGGGCGACCACCAGCAGCCTGGTCCTGCTAAAGGCGGTCGAAGATGCCCTGAGGGATGAAGAAGCCGACGGTTAAATTATTGTTAATTCCGCACAGCAACTTAACGTTACCCGGTATTTCCGGAATCCAGGTCAGAAAATAAGCAACTTAAAGCAGGTAAAAAAACCCGAAGCCGTTTTATAGGGCCCGGGTATTTTTATGAGCATTCGTCGTGATATTAACACTGCAGTGAAAATATGTTATCGATCGGGCTTGTTTAACCGGGCTGGCTTTGACCCTGGAGGCGGGCAATTTAAAATCTTCACTTTATGGTTTAAGTCTGCGGTTCGGCAAGGAGCAGTTCGCGCAGGGAACAGGGCTCAAGCCCGCGTTCGCGCAGGCCGGTGATAATCCGGGGCAGGGCTTCTATATCGGCCTCGGTAAAATGGAGAAGCACGATGCTGCCGCCCCGGGCGTTTTGCAGGACATGCTCGGTGATCCGGGCCGCGTTGTAAGCTTCATTGCGCAGGGCATATACCAGTTCCACGTCCCACATGATCGGAAACATCCCTTTTTCGGCTACGATCGGCTGCAGGCGCTCCCGGTGGTTGGCCTGCCCGGAATAAAAACCGTCCCCGTAAGGCGGGCGGAAAAACGGGGAGTGAAAGCTGCCGCCGACGGCTTTTTCAACTGCTTCCCGCCAGCCCCTCAACTCTTCCCGGACCTGTTCTTCGGACAAGCTGGTCAGATATGGATGGCTGTAGGTGTGGTTGCCCAGTTCGTGTCCCTCTTCAACGGCCCTTCTCCAGGTTTCAGGGTAGCTTTCTACGTTTTGACCCGTGGGAAACAGGGTGGCCCGGACCTCATACTCTTTCAGGTAATCCAGGACGCGGTTATTTACCGCTTCGCTTCCCCCGTCGTCGATGGTAATGGCGACCTTGTTGGTGTCCCGGTTGCCGTGTTCGATAATGGTTTCAGAGCGCAGCATCTTGTTTTCTTCGCGCAGTTCTTCGTTTTCTTCCCGGAGCTGGTCGTACTGCTCTTCAAGCCTGTTTTTTTCTTTTTCCACCTGGTCCAGCTTTTCTTCAAGCGATTGCAGGCTGCTTTGAAGGGACTGGACAGCCATGTACTGGCCCAGGCTAAAAACGCCAAGAGCTGTAATTACTGCCAGTAGAAATAAAAAAATGACCACGCGGGCTGCTGACTTTTTCTTGGGCTGCCTGTTGCGTCCACCGTACTGGTTGTCCATAGCCACCACTTTCCTTTACCGGAAATGTTTGTATTCCTATTTTGCTGCTTATATGGTAACCTACTAAAAAGGATTAAGCAATATATTATTAGATAACCCCAACGCAACCTGAATATCAAAAGGATGTGATTACCGGTGAAAACTTTGCTTGCCCTTGCTTCCAGCCCCCGCCGGAATGGAAACAGCGAGACTCTTTTGAAAGAATTCTGCCGCGGTGCGGAGGAGAAGGGTTGGACCGTGGAAATGGTCTATATTAACAAGCTCGATTTCCGGCCCTGCCAGGCCTGCGACGCCTGCGCCAAAGATGGGCGCTGCATCCTGAAAGATGACATGCAGGAGATCTATCCTAAAGTGATTAATTCCGATGCCCTGGTCATTGCCAGCCCGGTTACCTTCGGTTCCCTGAACGCCCAGCTGAAAATGCTGATCGACCGCTTCCAGTGCTGGTATCATGCCAAGTATACTCTGGATGCTCCCTTTGTCACCGACGAAGAGAAGCGCCAGGGCTTTTTTATCTGTGTCGGGGCCCTGAAACGCAAACGGTATTGTGAAAATGCGATCGAGATCGTCAAGGTCTTCTTTCATAACATAAACCACCAGTTTGCCGGCAGCCTTGTTTTCCGCGGCTACGACGAAAAAGGGGCCATCCTGGAAGACCCGGGTGCCTTGAAGGAAGCCTATAAAGCGGGCAAAGAATTTACCGCCAGGGTGGAGGAAATTTCTGGATAGCAGGATCGGTACACCTGGTTTGTATAACCGGCTGCCCCTTGGTCCAGTTCATATTAAGAACGGTCCGAAAGATTTAGCTTTCGACCTCTTCGGTTTCTTTTTCTTCGCCTTCAGGCTTTGGCGCCTGCTCAAACTCGAGGCCGTCAGTGCCCCTGGTGATTTTAATCGGGCTTTCGGTGCTGACGTCGCCGGCTATGATCCGGCGGGACAGCGGGGTTTCCACTTCGTTCTGGATTACCCGCTTCAGCGGCCGGGCTCCAAAGGCGGGGTCGTATCCTTTCTCAGCCAGGTAAGAGATAACATCTTCTTCCCATTCCAGCTCCAGGTCGGCTGTATCCGACAACCGCCCGGACAGCCGTTTGAGCAGCAGCTCCGCGATCTTGTGGACCTGGTCTTTTTCCAGGGCCCGGAAGACGATGGTTTCGTCAACCCGGTTTAAAAATTCCGGGCGGAAGTGTTTGCGGAGCATCCCTAAAACGGCGCTCCGCATCTGGTCATAGTCGCCTCCCTGCTCGTGGAAAGAAAGGATCTCCTGGCTGCCAATATTGGAAGTCATAATCAGGATCGTGTTCCTGAAGTCAATAGTTCTTCCTTTTCCGTCGGTCAGGCGCCCGTCATCCAATATCTGCAGCATGGCATTGAAGACGTCGTTGTGGGCTTTTTCCACTTCGTCGAACAGGATCACGCTGTAGGGTTTGCGCCTGACGGCCTCGGTCAGCTGTCCGCCCTCTTCGTAGCCCACGTAACCCGGCGGTGCACCGATCAGGCGGGCCACGGTGTGTTTTTCCATGTACTCGGACATATCAAGGCGGATCATGTTGCGTTCATCGTCGAACAGTGCCTCGGCCAGGGTTCGGGCCAGCTCGGTTTTACCGACCCCGGTCGGACCTAGAAATATAAAACTGCCCACCGGGCGGTTGGGGTCCTTGATCCCGCTGCGGGCTCTCAACACGGCATCGGCGACGGCCCGGACCGCTTCGTCCTGGCCGATTACCCGCTCATGGAGGATATCTTCCAGGCGGACTAATTTTTCACGTTCACCCTCAAGCAGGCGGCTGACCGGGATACCGGTCCAGCGGTTGACCACCTGGGCAATTTCCGTTTCGCTTACTTCTTCGTTCAGCAGCATATTTTCTTTCTGCTTTTTGGCCAGGTGCTCTTCTTCCGACTGCAGGCGCTTTTCCAGCTCGTTAAGACGGCCGTATTTCAGCTCGGCGGCCCGGTTCAGGTCGTATTCCCTTTCCGCTTTTTCAATCTCGGTACGGGTTTCGTCAATCTCCCGCTTCAGGGAACGCACCCTGGCAATGGACTGTTTCTCGGTCTGCCACTGCGCCTTCATGGCATCTGCCTGGCTGCGCAGATCGGCCAGTTCTTCCCGCAGTTTTTCCAGGCGTTCCTGGGAAGCAGGGTCTTTTTCCTTGCCCAGGGCCGCTTCTTCGATTTCAAGCTGCATTACCCGGCGGGTAATTTCGTCCAGGGCGGCCGGCATGCTGTCAATCTGGGTACGCAGGTGGGCCGCTGCTTCGTCCACCAGGTCAATCGCCTTGTCGGGCAGGAAACGGTCGCTAATATAGCGGTCTGATAGAACTGCGGCCGCGACCAGGGCGCTGTCCTGGATGCGTACCCCGTGGTGCACTTCGTAGCGCTCCTTCAGCCCGCGCAGGATTGAAACGGTGTCTTCCACCGAGGGCTGGTTGATCTGGACTTGCTGGAAGCGCCGTTCCAGGGCGGCATCTTTCTCGATATGCTTGCGGTACTCGCCAATTGTGGTTGCCCCGATGCATTGCAGTTCACCACGGGCAAGCATCGGCTTGAGCAGGTTGCTGGCGTCCATGCCGCCTTCGGCTGCGCCGGCGCCGACCACCGTGTGCAGTTCGTCGATAAAGAGGATGATTTTCCCCTCTGCTTCCTGCACCTCTTTAAGAACCGCTTTCAGCCTTTCTTCAAATTCGCCGCGGTACTTGGCGCCGGATACCAGCGAACCCATGTCCAGGGTAATTACTTTTTTATTTTTCAGCCCTTCCGGGACGTCTCCGGCAACAATCCGGCGAGCCAATCCCTCGGCGATGGCCGTTTTGCCGACCCCGGGGTCACCGATCAGGACCGGATTGTTCTTGGTCCTCCTGGACAGGATTTCCATCACCCGGCGAATTTCATCGTCCCGGCCGATGACCGGATCCAGCTTGCCCTGCGAAGCAAGCTCGGTCAAATCCCGGCCGTAACGAAGCAGGGCCTCGTAAGTTTCTTCCGGATTATCGCTGGTTACTCGCTGGGCCCCGCGCACGGCCCTGAATGAGTTTAGCAGTTTGTCGCGGTTCAGGTTGAACTGGCCCAGCAGTTTCTTTAAGTCGTCTTCACTTTCTTCGGCCAGGGCCAGCAGCAGGTGTTCCACGCTGACGTATTCGTCCTTAAGCTGTTTGGCTTCCTGCTCGGCCTTCGATAATACGCGGGCCAGGGAAGAACTCATTTGCAGGGTGCCCTCATAGCCGGACACCTTGGGGATTTTTTCCAGCAGATCTTCCAGGCCTTTTTTCAGGGTGGCAGGGTCTATTTCCGCGTGCTCTAGAAACCTGCCGGTCAGGCCTTCCTCCTGTTCGAGGAGGGCTAACAGCAGATGCTTGGGTCCTACCACCTGGTGCCCGCGGTTGACGGCCACTTCCTGGGCGGTGGACAGCGCTTCTCTTGATTTATTGGTTAAACGTTCTAGATCCATATTTAATCACCTACTTTTTTTCGCAGGCGTTCAATTTCGTCCTGCATATTTTCCATTTTTTCCAGTAAATCCACGATAACGGCTGCGCCGATGGTATTAACGCCGATGCTTCTTTTTAGCCGGAGCATTTTTTTTAGCCGGCGCAGGTCTTCATAGTGGATGGTATTTTCTTCAATCTTGATTATGCCCAGTTCCTCGTAAAGATCCAGGATATCGGGATGGTATTCCATCCTGAATTCCGTCACTTTTTCTCCAACATCGGTATGGGAGTGGATGCGAATCAATTTCATTCTAATCACTCCCCGCCTTTCCGCAGCTCATAGAGCTGTTTATAAAGGTTTTTTTCTTCTTCACTCAGATCGGAAGGCGTGTCGATAACCAGCCGGACGTACTGGTCTCCGCGGCCTTTGTCTTTCCTGGGAAATCCCTTGCCGCGCAGACGCAGCTTGCTGTCCCTACGGCTGTTCGGGGGAACCGTTAAGGTTACTTTTCCGTCCAGGGTCTGGACCGGTATTTTGTCCCCGAAAATGGCCTGGTCGGGGCGGATAACGGCATCGGTTTCGATGTTGTCGCCTTTAAGCCTGAAAACAGGATGCGGCCGCAGGCGGACCTTCAGGTATAGATCCCCTTTTGAGCCTCCACCAAGGCCGGCCCCTCCCTGTCCTTTCAGGCGGATGCGGCTTCCTTCTTTAACCCCGGCCGGCACACGCACTTCCAGGGTTTTCTCTTCCGGGATGGCACCGGTTCCACCGCACTGTGCACAAAAACCCCGGCCGGCGGTTCCGCTACCGCCGCAGTTGGAACATACGGCACTACCGCTGACCCGGATCGACTTGGTCCCGCCCTGGTAGGCTTCTTCCAGGGACAGCTCGATCTCGCTTTCTACGTCCTCACCGCGCACCGGACCGCGGCGGCCGGCGCTCCGGCCGGAAAATCCGGACCGGCCGGTCCTTCCCGCAGTACCGGCAGTCCCGGAGGCTGCTCCCTCACCGAAAAACGTCCTGAAAAAGTCGCTGAACCCGCCTTCAAAAATATCTTCAAAGCCACCACCGCTGAAATCGCCGGAAGTGTAGAAACGGACTCCTCCCATGTCGGGGTGGCCCTGCTGGGACCCAGAGAAATCCTGCCCGTGTTTCCAGTCGCTGCCCAGCTGGTCATAACGCTTTCTCTTTTCCGGGTCTTTTAAGACCTCGTAGGCCTCGTTGATTTTTTTAAATTGCTCTTCGGCCTTTTCTTTCTCGCCGGGCGGATGCAGGTCCGGGTGCCATTTACGGGCCAGCTTCCGGTATGCGCTTTTTATCTCTTTTTCCGAGGCGTTACGGTCCACGCCCAGGATTTCATAGTAGTCTTGAAATTTTACAGCCATACAAATTCCTCCACCTGCAGCAAATTACCGCCCGGGGCTTAAACTTTTTATGGGATAAACCGGATCAATCAGGATCTTTTATCCTAACACCCGGCTGGGGCGGGCCCCGGGCGTTTGCTCTTGACTATTTATTGTTGTCATTTTGATCAGTTTATTCATCGGTTCCTGTTTCTTCGCCGTCCCTGCCGCCTTCCGGGTTCCTGGCTACCATGACCCGGGCCGGTTTAAGCAAAAGGTCGCCGAACTTGTAACCGGGGCTGATTTCTTCACATACACAGCCTTCTTCGTAATCTCCGGTTTCCAGGTAACCGATGCCTTCCTGTTCTTCGGGGTCAAATGGTTGGCCCAGGCATTCGACCGGCCTGACCCCGTGTTTACAAAGTAGATCGTAAAACTGCCGGGTCATAATTTCTATACCCTCGGCTGCGGCGGGGTCTTTGACCTGTTTTTTGGCCTGGTCGAAATAATCTAAAAAGGTAAGCAGATCCTGCAAAATTTCTTTCTTGGCGTGGATCCGCTTCAATTCTGCTTCGCGTTCCATCCGTTTGCGGAAATTCTCAAATTCGGCCCGGGTGCGCAGGTGGCGCTGCTTTTCATCTTCCAGCTCCCTGCGCAGGGTATTAATCTCCTCGTCCCGGGTATCTATGTCATCAACCCCCTCTTCCTTTCGGGGTTGTTGTTCCGGTTTGTTGTTATGAATTTCCTGGTTGTTGTTCATATCTTCCGCTTTTTCAGCCTGGTCATTTTTATTGTGTCTGTTTTTTTTCATAAATCATACCTCCATAATTCGGCCAGGCGGGGAAGGGCCACTCCCTCTAAAGGAGTAGAGCCGCCTCCCCAGTCCTGGGCCGGTTACCGTTAGAGGTTAACGGTTTATTGTTCCTCGTAATCGGCATCGACGACATCTTCGTCGCTGCCCCCGGTGTCCTGTGTTTGCTGCGAACCGGCCTGCTCATCGCCGCCGGAAGCTGTTTTCTGGTACGCTTTTTCCGACAGGGTGTGAGCCGCCTGCTGCAGATCGTTTTTCAGGTTACGGACTTTGTCGATCGGTTCATTGTTTTTGACTGCTTCTTTCAGGTCGTTGACCAGCTGTTCAATCTTGCCTTTTTCTTCGGTTTCCAGGCTCTCGCCAAACTCATTCAGCTGACGTTCAACCTGGTAGGCAAGGCTGTCCGCTTCGTTTCTTTCTTCGACTTCCTGGCGGCGTTTTTTGTCTTCTTCGCTGTATTGTTCCGCTTCGTTGACCATTCTTTCGATTTCACCCTGGTCCAGGTTGGTCGAACCGCTGATCGTGATCGACTGTTCTTTTCCTGTTCCCTTATCCTTCGCGCTGACGTTTAAGATGCCATTGGCGTCGATATCAAAGGTAACCTCGATCTGCGGAACGCCGCGCGGGGCGGGTGGAATGCCTTCCAGCTTAAACTGGCCGAGAGAACGGTTATCCTTGGCCAACTCCCGCTCACCCTGCAGGACATGGATATCAACGGCCGGCTGGTTGTCTTCAGCAGTCGAGAAGACTTCGCTGTGCCGGGTTGGTATAGTTGTATTGCGTTCGATTATTTTCGTCATTACGCCGCCCAGGGTTTCAACACCTAAAGACAGCGGAGTAACGTCGAGCAGGACCACATCGTCCATTTCTCCACCCAGTACTCCGGCCTGGATGGCCGCGCCCACGGCGACAACTTCGTCGGGATTAACGCTCTGGTTCGGGTCCTTGCCGATCATCTCTTTAACCAGCTTCTGCACTGCCGGAATACGGGTTGAGCCACCGACCAGGATGATTTCGTCGATGTCTTTTTCAGTTAGCTTGGCGTCGTTTAAAGCATCCTTGATTGGTTGACGGCTGCGTTCAACCAGGTGGTGGGTCAGATCCTCGAACTTGGCCCTGGTAAGCTTGGTGTCGAGGTGCTTCGGCCCGCTGGAATCAGCGGTGATGAAAGGCACGCTGATCGAAGTTTCCATGGTTGAAGACAGTTCAATCTTGGCCTTTTCTGCCGCCTCGATTAAGCGCTGTAGGGCCTGCCTGTCCTCGCGCAGATCAATTCCCTGGTCCCGTTTGAATTCGTCCGCCAGGTGGTCGACGATTACCTTGTCGAAGTTGTCGCCGCCCAGGTGGGTGTCACCGTGAGTGGATTTAACTTCGAATACACCTTCGCCGACTTCCAGGATCGATACGTCGAATGTGCCGCCGCCCAGGTCAAAAACCAGGATCGTTTCGTTCGATTTCTTGTCCAGCCCGTAGGCCATCGATGCGGCAGTCGGTTCGTTAATGATCCGGTGCACGTTCAACCCGGCGATCTTACCGGCGTCCTTGGTGGCCTGGCGCTGGGCGTCATTAAAGTAAGCCGGTACCGTAATGACGGCATCGGTGATCTTTTCGCCCAGGTGCGCGGAAGCATCGTCGACCAGTTTCCTTAGTACCAGGGCCGATATTTCTTCCGGAGAATACTGCTTGTCGTCAACCTGAAAACGCACAGCGTTGTTCGGTCCGGACACTACCTGGTACGGAACATTCTTGCGTTCAGCCACGACTTCATCGTACTTTCGTCCAATAAATCGTTTCACCGAAAAGAGGGTCCTTTCCGGGTTCAGGGCAGCCTGTCTGCGGGCTACCTGCCCGATCAACCTCTCTCCGGAATCCTTTTTAAATGCGACAACCGATGGAGTAGTCCTTGATCCCTCCGCATTGGTGATAATTTCGGATTTGCCGCCTTCAATTGCCGCTACTGCGGAAAATGTAGTTCCAAGGTCAATACCTATCGCTTTACCCATAATGCTTCACCTCATTTCTCTTTTATTATTAGTTAATGGATCCAGCGATCCCAGGGGCGGCCGTTCATAAAATCAGGTCGTCTTTTGGCCTGCCCCAAGCTTTTATGTCTAAAAATTTATTTTATAGCTCTGTTTATTACGGCCCGGCCGGCTGTTTTAAGGTGCTGCGTTTGGCCGGGCTGTTTAATTGTTCAAAGGGCCGGTTTAAAAAATACTATCCGGCAGCCCTTATTCCATGATTCCATCGCTGGCCACTTTGACCCAGATGCATTCACTGGCATGTCCGGCCAGCTCTTCTTTGATCTTGTTGTGGATGTCCTCGATATCTTTCTTGGTCTGGCCGAAAATCTCATTACAGCCTTCATCAAGATTTAAGTCGATCCCTTCCTGGGCCAGTTTGCTAATCTCTTCCAGGTGACTGTAAATCTCGACATACTTCTCCCTGGTAGCCAGGGCGTCGCGCATCATTTCCGCTTCTTCCTCATCGAGCAGTTCAAACTTTTCTTTTGGTGCGCCGCACTTGGGACACACATCGGGGGGTTCTTCCCCTTCATGGAGGTAGCCGCACACCTCACAACGCCACATCTTCATTTTATTGTCCCCTTTCGGTTTTGTTTATTACATGCGATTTATTAGCATCGCCGATCAGCCAAAACTTTACACAGTGACACACAGCTTTAATTCTTCACCCTTTGATGCCTGGGCCAGTTCCCAGTCAAAAGTCAGGATCATCAGCTCGGGAAATTCTTTCTGCAGGGTTTTGGCCGTGGCCAGGTGCCACAGGCTGGTTCCCCTGAGGGGCCATTTTACGGCCAGTTCCCGGAGCGACATGGTGTCCGGAACGATGTTAAGCCTGCTCCAGGGCCCGTGTTCAAGCATATCAAAGAGCGAGCGGGCCAGTAAATCCGGCACCACCTGTTCCCTCTGGATGCGGCTGATTACGGTGAATACTTCCGCAATGGTCAGCGTTGTCAGCAGGTGAACCCCTTTTTGCCGGGATTTCTCCAGCGCTATGTCGCTGTACTTGTCTTTGAACAGGTACGACAGCATGGCCGTCGAATCCCAGTATATTACAGCCAGCTGGTCATTCATCGTCTCGTTCCTCCCGGATGTAGCGCTGCACAGCCTCCCGGGGCAGTTCAACCGGAGTGGTCTCGATCGTTTTTCTTTCCGGGCACGATTCAATCAACCCGCAGCTTTCGTAATTTTTAATCCTTTCCTCCAGCGACAAAATCTGCCCCTGGGCGGGAATCAGCTTGGCTACCGGGGTTCCCCTGTCGGTGATGATGATTTCCATCCCGTCACGGACATCCCTGATTAACTTGCTTAAATTAATTCTGGCTTCCCTGATACCGATGTAGTTCTTTTTCATGACCATCACGCCCTAATGTAGTCACTGTTACTACATAAAATTATAGAGGTGAGGAACCGGTTTGTCAATAGGTTTTGCGTGCACAAGCACTACATTTTTTAAAATTTTTTCAGCCCCCGGATCTGGGCCGGAAGGGAGAGGAGGAATCAAGTAGGCACTGTCGAATATTTTAAACGAACAGTATTCAGAATTAAAGAGCAAGATTACCGGGGAGCAGTTGATTAAACTGATGTCCCTGGGGCTGACAGAAGAAGAAGCCGAAGAGGCGATTATCAGCGGATTTCTGAAATAAGATAATCCGGGGGGTCTGTTATTGGGCATCATCACCATCTCGCGTGAGTTTGGCAGCGGGGGCGAAACTATCGCCCGTTTTGTAGCCGAAAAAACGGGGTTTCTTTTAGTCAACAAGGAGACGATTGTCAGGGGCTTGGCTGAGCACGGGACCGAGATCCCGTCGCCGGAAAAAGAAGGCCTGGGCGAAAGTGTAGGAAGTAACAGCGGGGAACGGCAGTATATCGAAACAATGCACGATTTTATATATGACCTGGCCATCCGCAACAACCTGGTTATCCTGGGGCGCGGCGGCACGATCCTGTTCCACGATTACCCCCCGGCCCTGCATGTCAGGGTTATTGCCCAGTTTACAGAAAGGGTCCGGCGGGTGATGAACGCTTATAACCTGGCCTCGGAAACGGCGGTCAAGCTGGTTAAGGAGCAGGACCGGGAAAAGACACGTTATTTCAGGCAGGTGTTTAACGCCAACTGGAACAACCTGCGCCTCTACGATTTGGCCTTGAACACGGAGAAAATGGGTCTTGAAGATGCTGCGGATCTGATTATTGCCGCCTACCGCATTCATGCCGAACCGCGTGAAGTAAAAGACGGCCCGCCTCCGGGCGAAATGGAAGAGAGGGTGTTTACCCCGCCGGCTGAAGCGGAGGCGGAGCAGTTCATGCATCCCAGCGAAGAAGAATTTGCCCATATGCTAGACTTTTACCGGATCCGATGGCAGTATGAGCCGAGGACTTTCTTCCTGGAATGGGACAGCGAGGGCAACGTGGTCGAAGCTTTTTCCCCCGATTTTCACCTGCCCGACCAGGATCTCTATATCGAGTTAACCACCCAGAAACCCCGCCAGGCCTGGAAGAAAAACCGCAAGATCCGGCGGATGAAAGAACTTTACCCGGAGATCAACGTCCGCCTGATCGATAAGAAAGGTTTTGAAAGCCTTCTTAAAAAGCACAGCATCGACCAGGATGAAGGAGAAGAGGACGACAGTTGAGCGATAAGAAGCAGTACGGTGATGACCAGTTAAAAATTTTGTTTACCCAGGAGCAGCTGGAAGAAAAAATTGGCGAGCTGGGCAAAAAAATTTCTGCCGATTACGCCGGCCTCGAGTTGATCCTGGTCGGGGTGCTCCGGGGCAGTATTTACTTTCTGGTCGATCTGACCCGCCGGATGCATATTCCTTTTGCCATCGATTTCATCAGCATCTCCCATTACAGCGAACAGGCCGACTCGACCGGCGTGGTGCGCATTACCAAGGACCTTGACCTGAGCATAACCGACAAGCACGTCCTGGTGGTTGAAGACATTGTCGACACCGGCCTGAGCCTCGGCTACCTGCTGCGCAACCTCAAGTCGAGGAACCCGGCCAGCCTCAAAGTATGTACCCTGATCAATGTGGAAGCGCGGAGGATCGTGGAGGTGCCCGTGGAATACAAGGGCTTCGATATCCCCAACGTCTTCGTGGTCGGCTACGGCCTGGATTACAACGAAAAGTACCGCAACCTGCAGTTCATTGCCCAGTTTGACCACCCCTAAAATTCCAGCTTAAAAATTCGTGAGGTTTAATTTATCGGTCTGGTGGATGAAAATGGTAATACGAATTTCAGGATGGCAAAGGGGGGGGGCATTGAAAACAGTTGCCTGAAACAAAAAGTACATATAAAAACCAGGTTCCAACAGACCTGCGGTTTACCTGCGGAATCTACTTCCCCGACCTTCTGCGGCCGTTTCCGTTATCCCTACGAATAACTTCTTGCGGCCTCCGGCCAGTTCTTGCAGATCCTGCGCTGCGGTTTTCCGACGCTTCCCGGTAAAGTCCGGTATGACCCTTTCTTTACCTTTCAGCTACCGTTCCTTGCAGCTGCCCGGTTTTTCTGGACACTTCCGGCTTCCGATCCAAGCTTACGCCTTTTTCTTCTACCGGTTTATCCCTTCCAACCGGACCCGGTTCACCTTTCAGTCTCTCGGAACCTGGTAAAATTATAATAGCACGGGCCTGCGGGCTTGTCAATAGTTATTTCAATATTTTTTTTAAAAAAATTATTGGATTATTTTTCCTCCCAAAAAGGAATCCGGCTTTTTTTAGCTAATATGTAGAAAGGCTTAAATCAATGCGCAGAGTAAACCGGTCAAGAATAAGGCACAGGGAAAAGGCAGATCTGCATATTTGTTAAGGAGCAGCTTTACGCGAGGATCGTTTCCTGTTATTTTTAAATCCGGGAATTATCCGCTTAAGCTCGTTTTAACTGGCAATACATTCCTATAAAACTTTTCGAACCGGGCAGAAGTGATTACGAAGCAGGAGTAATTATAGAATGAAAGAAATTCCGAACACTAATAATATGGAAGAAAATCAAGCGGTTCGAACCGGCCTTGAAAAAGCGGGATCCGAGGAACGGGCCGGAAACCGGGGGACTGTCGCGGCCGTGCGCGGCAGTGTGGTTGATGCCCATTTTACCACCGCCCTGCCCCCGCTCTACAACCAGCTTAAAGCCGGCCCGGAGGGCAGGGTGGTAATCGAGGTGGTTTCCCACCACGACGGGGGCATCGCCCGCGGGATTGCCCTATCCCCGACCGGTGGTCTGAGGCGCGGCGATCCGGTAACCGACACCGGGACCATGATCGAGGTTCCGGTGGGCAGGCAGGTCCTTGGGCGTATGTTTAATGTCTTCGGCGAAACCATCGATGAACAGGAGCTCCTGGAAGAAGCAGAATGGCGGGGCATCCACCGTCCGCCGGCCCCGATCTCAAAACGGGTCACCAAATCCGAAATTTTTGAGACCGGCATCAAGGCCATAGACCTTTTAACGCCCCTGGAGCGGGGAGGCAAAGCCGGCCTTTTCGGCGGGGCCGGCGTGGGTAAAACGGTCCTGATCACCGAATTGATCAACAATACCGTGGGTAAATATGAAGGAGTGAGCATTTTCTGCGGCATCGGGGAACGCTCCCGCGAAGCCGAGGAACTCTACCGGGATATCCAGGAAGCGGGGGTGCTTGAAAATACGGTCATGATCTTTGGCCAGATGAACGAACCACCGGGCGCCCGTTACCTGGTCGGCCATTCGGCCCTGACCATGGCCGAATATTTCCGCGACGACGCCAGGCAGGATGTACTGCTTTTAATAGACAATATATTCCGTTTCGTCCAGGCCGGCGCCGAAGTGTCAGGCCTGCTCGGCAAGATGCCCTCCCGGGTCGGCTACCAGCCCACCCTGTCCACGGAAATTGCCGAACTGCAGGAACGGATTTCCAATACGGCTACCGGGGCGATTACTTCGATCCAGGCCGTTTATGTTCCGGCCGACGACTTTACCGATCCTTCGGCCACCCACACCTTCGCCCACCTCTCGGCATCGATCATTTTATCCCGAAAGAGGGCCAGCGAAGGGCTGTACCCGGCGGTCGATCCCCTTCAGTCCTGGTCCAAGATGTTAACTCCCCTTGTGGTTGGCGAAAGGCACTACCTGGTGGCCCAGGAAGTGCGGCGCACCCTCGCCGAATACGAGGAACTGAAGGATATTATCGCCATGCTCGGCCTGGAGGAGTTATCCCAGGAAGACCGGCGGGTGGTAAACCGGGCCCGGCGGCTGGAACGGTTTCTGACCCAGCCTTTTGTGACCACCGAACAGTTTACCGGCTACACCGGGCGGGTGGTCAGCCTGGAAGATACACTGGAGGGGTGCGAACGGATTTTAAACGACGAGTTTGCAGAGCGCAGCGAATCGGATCTCTATATGCTCGGCAAAGTCGGCGACCTTAAAGCGAAAAGCGGCGGTGATCAGGGCAGCGATCAGGAAGAAGAAGCCGCTAATCCTGACACCGCTTCAAATGAACCGGATGCCTTGGAGCCGGAAGGCCCGGAAAGCGAAAGGTGAGCGAGATAAACTTAACGGGTGAAAGGAAAAACATGTTTGCAGACAGCCTGTTTGAACTGGAGGTGCCGGGCTTTGCACCTTAAAATACTGCTGCCGGCCGGGGTGCTCCTGGAAGAAGAGGTGGAAAAGGTCACCGCGGAGGCGCAAAACGGCTATTTCACCATGCTTCCCCGCCATATCGATTTCGTGGCCGCCCTGGTCCCCGGCATTTTTTCTTACCTGACCCCGGCCGGTGAAGAGCGCTACCTGGCTGTCGACGATGGCATTGTGGTTAAACAGGGGGGGCAGGTTTATGTTTCTACTGCCCGGGCTGTGCCCGGTGAAGACCTTGCTTACCTGCAGGAGACAGTTGAAAACGAGCTGAAAGTACTCGGCGAAAGCGAAAAGAAAGCCCGGACGGTGATGTCCCGTCTGGAAGCCGATACCCTGCGGCGGTTTACCCGCCTGGGAGGAGAGCGCTGATGGCAGGTTCAGGCGGAGGAAAAGACAGGAAAACAAAAGATAGGGACGGCAATAACCTGCCTGGCACCGTGGGCAAAAAGGCAAAGCGGCGGATCAAGGCCAGGCGCACCAAAGACCGCAGCGTCTGGTTCGGCCTGGGCATGTTCGGCATGGTCGGCTGGACTATTGCCATTACCACCCTGATCGGGGTGCTCCTGGGGATGTGGATTGACCGCACCTGGCCCGGTCCTTATTCCTGGACCCTGACCCTGCTCTTTATCGGGCTGATCGTGGGCTGCCTGAATGCCTGGTACTGGGTCAACCGGGAAAGCCGCCCCGAAGATGATCAAGAAGATGACGAGGGTTGAAGGCGGCAGGAACTTGAGGTTGTAGCAACGAGGGAGGCGCAGATACTTTGAACTGGTTCTATATTGCCCTGGCCGCCCCGGCCGGCTTTTTGCTCGGGCTGGTCTTTTTCGGTGGCCTCTGGTGGACCGTGCAGAGGATAACCGGCAACACCAGGCCCGCCCCGCTATTAATCGCCAGCTTTCTGGTCCGCACTGCCGCACTTTTAGCCGGGTTATACCTGCTTTTGACCGCCGGCTGGCAGTACCTGCTGGCCGCCATGGCCGGCTTCCTGCTGGCCCGGGCCGTCTTAATCCACAGGTACAAACCGGAACAGCGAGAGGGCCGGTTTTGAGCATGATCAGGGCCGAGGTTGTAATATTAAGTGCTTTTGCCTGGCGGTTGAAACCGCACTTAAGGCAGGAAGGAGGTTTAACGGCAGGTGACGATTAATCCCGACGAAATTGTCCTGTTTCAGTGGGACTGGTTTAAGATTAATTCCACCATCGCCTATACCTGGCTGGTCATTTTCCTGCTGACCTTTGGATCCTGGCTGGTGACCAGGCGCCTGTCCAGCGAAGGGAAGCTTTCCCGCTGGCAGAACCTCCTCGAGGTGTTGATCACCGGGATCAAGAGCCAGATCCGGGAGGTGAGCCGCCAGGATCCGGGCCCCTACCTGCCCTTTGTGGGGACCCTGTTCATATTTATCGCCGTATCCAATGTGCTGGCCATTGTTCCCGGCTACGTGCCGCCAACCAGTTCGCTGTCCACCACCGCTGCCCTGGCCATCTGCGTCTTTATAGCGGTGCCCGTGTTCGGCATTGCCAGCCAGGGGGTGCTCAATTACCTGCGGCAGTATATACAGCCCACCTTTTTCATGCTGCCGTTCAACCTGATCGGCGAGCTGAGCCGGACCCTGGCCCTGGCCGTCCGCCTCTACGGCAACATGATGAGCGGCACCATAATCGTCGCCATCCTGCTGACCATCACCCCGCTCATATTCCCGGTTATCATGCAGGCCCTGGGCCTGCTGACCGGCCTGATCCAGGCCTATATATTCGCCATCCTGGCCATGGTTTATATTGCCTCGGCCAGCAGGGCACGTGAGGAAATAGAGAAAAAAGGAGAGAAGTAACATGGATTCATTAGTTTTGGTAGGCGTAATTTCCATCGCCACGGCCGGGCTGACCATCGCCTTCGGCTCGATCGGGCCGGCCCTCGGCCAGGGGCGTGCCGTTTCGCAGGCCCTCAGTTCGATCGCCCAGCAGCCTGACGAGGCCAACACCATCACCAGGACCCTCTTTGTCGGCCTGGCCATGATCGAATCGACGGCGATCTACTGTTTCGTAGTAACCATGATCCTGATTTTTGCCAACCCCTTCTGGGACTATTTTCTTCCTTAAATAAAAAAGAGATCTTTACAGGGGAGAGCGAGCAAAAGCCAGGGAGGTAAGGAGAAGGCCTATGATTATTGACTGGTATACAATTATTTTTCAGATCATCAATTTTATGATCCTGGTCTTTTTACTGCGCCGCTTTCTCTACGGCCCGGTGATCCGGGCCATGGACGAGCGGGAGCAGAAGATCGTGCAGCGCGAGGAAGACGCCGAGGTCAAGAAAAAAGAGGCCGAGCAGGAATCGCAGGCTTACCGCCGCAAAAAAGAAGAGCTGGAAGAGCAGGAAGAAGAGATCCTGGAGCAGGCCCAAACGGCTGCGGAAAAAGAAAAGCGGGAACTGCTCGACCAGGCCCGGCAGGAAGTGGATGAAACCAGGCTCAGGTGGCATGAAGCCTTTGAACGGGAAAAGGAAACTTTTGTCAGCGAACTGCGCCGCCGCATCGGCCACCAGGCCTGCGCCGTGGCCCGCCGCTGCCTGCAGGATCTGGCCGATGCCCGCCTGGAAGAGATGACCTGGGAGCTGTTTTTGAAAAAACTGTCCCACCTGCCCGACCGGGACCGCAGTGAACTTGAAAAAGCTCTGGAAAAAAGCGGGAATAAGCTGACTCTGCGCACAGCCTTTGAAACTACGTCTGCGAGAGGTGAAGAGTTAAAAGAAATCCTGGAGCAGCTGGTCCCAGAATTGGACGGGGAGATCAACCTGGCTACCGTTGCCGACGAGAACCTGATCTGCGGCCTGGAGCTTGATGCCGGCGGATACCGGGTAGCCTGGAACATGGACAGTTACCTTGAAGGGGTGGAAGAGCAGGTGCTAAAAGAACTTGAGCAGAAAAACCCCCTGGAAGACAAAGATTCCGGGGAAGAGGGGGTGTCCGGCGATGAGCAGGCCTGAACCCGGCCGGAATTCCCTGCTCGACACCCTGCGCGGGGCTATGGAAGGCGCCGACCGGGCTGTTGAAAAAGTTCTGCAGGAAACGGCCGCCGATCCGAAGGTGGAAGAAAGCGGGACCGTCATTTCCACCGGCAGCGGCATCGCCCGCGTTTCCGGTTTGGCCGGGGTGGGCGCCGATGAGCTGGTTGAGTTTTCCGGAGGGATCACCGGTATTGCATTTAACCTCGACCCGGACCAGGTGGGCGTAATCATGCTTGGCTCCTCTGAAAAAGTGGTCTCCGGCGACCGCGTCCGCCGCACCGGCCGGGTGGTCGACATCCCCGTCGGCGACGGCCTGCTCGGCCGGGTTATCGATGCCTCGGCTCATCCTTTAGACAACCGGGGGGCGGTCAGTTTCGTGGAAAGAAGGCCCATCGAACGAGAAGCGCCGCCGATCATGGCCCGCTCTCCGGTAACTGAACCTCTCCAGACCGGTTTGAAGGTGGTCGATGCCCTGATCCCGGTCGGCCGGGGCCAGCGGGAGCTGATTTTAGGCGACCGCCAGATCGGAAAAACTGCCATTGCCCTGGATACAATCATCAACCAGGCCGATAAAAATGTAACCTGTGTTTACTGTTCCATCGGCCAGCAGGGGGCCGATGTGGCCAAGTTTACCGCCCAGCTGCGCAGTTATGGGGCCATGGAATATACCACCGTGGTGGTCGCTTCAGGTGACGGTCCGCCGGGCCTGCGCTTTATCGCCCCTTATGCTGCCACCACCATCGCCGAATATTACATGGAACAGGGTCGCGACGTGCTGATTGTTTACGACGATCTGACCCTTCATGCCCGCAGCTACCGGGAGCTGTCCCTGCTGCTGGAACGCCCCCCCGGCCGCGAAGCCTACCCCGGCGATATATTTTACATCCACTCCAGGCTGCTGGAGCGTTCCACCCACCTGCGCGAAGAACACGGCGGCGGGTCGCTTACCGCCCTGCCGATCATCGAAACCCAGGCCCAGAACATTTCGGCCTACATCCCGACCAACCTGATCTCCATTACCGACGGGCAGATATATCTTTCTCCCAACCTGTTCCAGCGCAACCACCTGCCGGCTATCGACGTGGGCCGATCGGTTTCAAGGGTGGGCGGAAAAACCCAGCTGCCGGCTTACCGGGCTGTAACCGGAGACCTGCGTCTCTCCTATGCCCAGTTTGAAGAGCTGGAGATGTTTGCCCGCTTCGGGACCCGCCTTGACGACAAGACCCGCCAGACTATTGAACGGGGCCGCCGGGTCCGCAAGGTGCTGACCCAGCCCGAGCTGCGGCCGCTGACTATCCCTGAGCAGATTGCCGCCTTGCTGGCGGTTACGGAAGGGTTGTATGACCGGCTGGATGTGGAAAAGATCCCCGCAGCGGAGAAGAAAGTACGGGAAGCGGTGACCTCCGGGCTACCCGAAATCTGCCAGAAAATTGAAGCAGGCGAGCTGCTGTCGGAAGAAGACCAGGCGGCCATCGTGAAGAAGGCCCGGGAAGCTTTAGAGCTGGCAGATGAGGAAGAAGAAACCCCCTCGGGGGAAGTATAGGTAATAATGTAGGGATAAAGTAATAGAAAGGAAAATAGCGGATTTGAGCTCAACCCTGGAAACCTTGCAAAAACAAATTGCCAGCGGTGAAGACCTTTCTTCCATCGTCAGGACGATGAAGGCCCTGGCCGCCACCAGCGTGCGCCAGTATGAAAAGGCCGCCGAATCTCTGGATGACTACTACCACACCGTCGAGCTGGGACTGTCGGTGGCCCTTTCCTCACCTTCGGAAACCGTAACCGCGCCGGCTCCTGATCCGCGCCGCCCGGTGATGATGCTGGTCTTTGGATCCGACCATGGCCTGGCCGGGCGGTTCAACGAACAGATTGTTTCTCATGCCCTGGAAAGCGGAGGCCCGCCCAAATGGGGCAGCCTTGAAAATGCCCCTAAGCTCTTTGTCGGAATCGGAGAGCAGGCCCTCAGCAGGCTGAATGCCGCCGCAGTTGATATGCCGGAGAGCTTCAACATGCCCACCTCTATCAGCGCTATTACCCCCTTTATCCAGCTCCTTCTTGAAACGATCGACCGCCGCCGCACTGCAGAAGGCCTGGAACGGGTGCTTCTTTTTTACAACCGCCCCCTGAAAGCGGGTTTTAGCCCGGAGACTGAAATCCTGCTGCCGGTGGACCTGGCCGGGCTTAAGGAAACCAGGCTGAAATGGGAATCCCGCTCTCTGCCCACCTTTACCATGCCTTCCGGGCAGCTCCTGTCGGCCCTTCTGCGCCAGTATTTTTTTGTTTCACTCTACCGGGCCTGCGCCCTGTCCCTGGCTGCTGAAAACACCAGCCGCCTGGCAGCCATGCAGGCCGCCGAAAAAAATATCAACGAACGCCTCGGCGAACTTAAAACTGCCTACCAGCACGAGCGCCAGGCAGCCATCACCGAAGAACTGCTCGATATCATCTCCGGCTTTAAGGCAATTACCGGCAGTCAGGGTTAACCCGTCGCAGTAATTTGTTTGTAGATCTGAAAGTCAGCGCTTATTTTCCCTTTTAATTTCCCTCCAGCGGCAGGTAAAAATATTTTTTTGCCGAATCAAGTGCTTATGATGAAACTATACATTAAATTATTCCCCCCCTATACTAACTCGGGCCGGCCTGAAGATCACGAACTGGAACTGGAAGCTGAGTCGATCAAACTGCAGGACCTGGCCTTCCATCTTTCCAGGGAATGGGAAGATAAGCTTAACTACAGCCTGATCAACGATGAAAAATTGGTGAATGCCGAGTTTGCAGTAAACGATAAGCTGGTCTCTTTAGATCACCAGGTTAGTGACGGCGACCGGATTGCAATTCTGCCCTACGTGGGCGGGGGCTAGTGTTCTAATAACCAGGCTGCGTTTAGTTTTAGCTCTGCCTTGTTACTAACAGGAGCTGAACGGGAGTAAAGATTTGTTCCTTTAGATTGACAAAACAGTCGGAATACTTTATTATATAGGCGAACAGAAAGCTTGGAACTTGCAACTGAATAACTGGAACGGTTGAATCAAACCTGACCGACAAAGGCAAACCTGTCGAAAGGCAGGGACGCAAAGTCAAGGGTCTAAAGCTCCCCTGATGAGCTACGACAGCCTGACCGCCGAAGCTGGTTTTTATTTTTTCTTCCTTTGTCGGTCCCTCAAAAGGGGGACTTTTTAGTGCAGAACTTTAGTTCGAAACCGCTTTTTACCGCAACCCTTCAGGCAGTCGTCTTACCCAGTGTTTTTCATGACTGGCAAAGAAAAGTTTACCTCCTCCTCATGGTCTTTCTTTTAATTATCATATTTAGTTCCAATGCTTTTGCCGCCGTGGATGGTTTCGTAGCCCGCAGCGACGAGGGCTACTATCACCAGTACTGCTACAGTGAACTGCTTGATTCCTATGCCAAAAAAATCCTGGGCCAGTCAGACGGTCTTTACGATGACTATACTGCCAAAACTCCTGTAGCCCTCTACACCAACGGCAGCGGCTATATCGACTATTCGGACCTCCTCGATCAGTATGCCATAGCCCTGAAAAACAGCGGCAGTTTTAACTTAGAACAGTATTTGCAGAACGGTAAAGCCCTCCAGGCAAAAATGCCGGAACGACTCTTGATGGTTTCAATTGCCACCGGTTCAATAGTGCGCGAAGAAAAAGCCCTGGACGGAGAAAATGGCGAGGATAAAAGGGATGAAAACAAACAGGAACAGGACAATAACCCTGAACCGGATCAAAACCCGGAACCGGAAGAGGAACCAAAACCGGATCCGGAACCCGAGAGCGAGTCTGAAGAAGATCTCGATGCTTTATTTACCTTGATTGAGGATGCGGCTAAAATTACCGAAGCCAATGCCATTAAGTGGGCCAAAAGCAAGAACGCCCACCAGAGATTTATAGATATTGTTTCCCTTTACTGGGAGTACGGTGAAAAAAGCGGGATCCGTCCGGAAGTGCTTTATGCCCAGTCGGCCTATGAAACCGGTTACGGGCGTTTCGGAGGCCAGGTGCCGCCTGAGTACAACAACTGGGCCGGGATCAAAACCGCCGCCGCAAGCGGTGATGAACCTGAAGATCACGAGCAGTTCGATACCCCCGAAGACGGGGTCAGGGCTCACTTCAACCACATGAGCGCCTACGTCGGGCTGGAGCCGATCGGTGAACCCCACGGCCGCTACCATGTTGTGGCCCGTCTCTCCTGGGCCGGCACGGTGGAAAAAATCGAAGACTTAAGCGGTAAATGGGCTCCTTCATCCACCTACCACGTCCGGATTGTAAATATGCTTAAGGAAATGCAGGATTAAAAGATTATAAGCAATTTGAATACCCCCAGGTGATGTGCATGGTTCTCCATGCACTTTTTTTGTACGGGAAAAGTTTTGTGGTGTTTAATAATTATTATTTTATAATATTGTCATATAATTATAAATCGATACGAATATTAATATATATTAAAGGCTGCCTTTCCCTGTAATTAAGCT